>NZ_JAVHYL010000001.1:0-584449 GCF_031118795.1 Chryseobacterium sp. CFS15
ATAAGCTTTTAAATTAGATACTTACCTAGTTTAATTGATGTAAAACAATATATTCCCAAGCATTCATATTCAGTATCATATTATCTAAAACTTTCTGCTCTTTTCCGGTAAATAAGTTGGTATAAATTCCCTGATCAAACGATGTGTCGCATTGCACAATTATCGGGTTATTACTTAGATTAATAATCGTTAAAACTCTGTCGCCATCCTTTTCTCTTACAAAAGATATTACTTGATCCAGACGGTCATTCATAATTCTTACCATTTCCCCTCCATGACGACCGTTCCAGAGTGCTTTATTTTTGTGTTTCAGTTCAAAAAGTACAGTATACAAAGTTTCAATTTCATGAGTTTTCCAGTCAATCGGGTCTTTTTCAAAAAATTCCAAAGATCGGTCAAGTCCTGCTTCCTGTCCGCTGTAAACCAACGGAATCCCATCCATCATTACCGTAAAAACGATTACCGCTTTAAGGGTTTCCCCAAAATTACTGTATTGGTTTCCTTCCCAGGAATTTTTGTCATGATTGTCGACAAAATTCATACGGATCGCTTCTTTAGGAAAAAAAGAAACATGCTCTGCCAGATATCCTTCCGTCAGTGTTTTTATACTGGTTCCATGCGTGGCAATTTGGTGCAAAATATTCCACAAATTCCAATTATAAGTGGCATCAAATGCTTTACGATGCAAGTCTTTGTCTTCAGCTTCGGCAAGCATAAAAACTGGTTTTATGTTTTCAAGTTCGGCTCTTGCATTTTCCCAAAAATCAATGGGTACAAAGCTTGCAATATCACAACGATACCCATCAATATTATATTCTCTTACCCAAAATTTAAGAGCATCTGTCATATACTTCCGCAATTCAGAACTTATATAATCCAATTCTATAATGTCATCATAATCTCTCCATCGTGTCGACTGAAAAGTTCCTTTTCTTGATTTCATGTACCATTCGGGATGCTCTGCTACCATTTGATTATCCCAACTGGTGTGGTTGGCAACCCAGTCAATAATTACATACATTCCTTGTTGATGAATGGCATTGATCAGGCTTCTGAAATCTTCTTCTGTACCAAACTCAGCATTAATCGCAAAATAATCTTTTACTGAATAATAACTTCCCAGATTTCCTTTACGATGCAATTCTCCAATAGGATGTATCGGCATCAGCCAGATAATATCAATACCCATTTTTTTTAAACGTGGAAGCTGTTTTTCAACTTCTCTGAATGAACCTTCATCTGAAAACTGCCGGATATTCAATTCATAAAGCGTGGCATTTTTTACCCAATCCGGAGTAGTGAGCTGTACATATTTTTTGGGTTGGTACCGATTTTCATTTTCTTGTATCATAAATATTCAGATTGGAAAGATTGAAAGATATTAGTCAATATTTGTATAAGTAAGAAATGTGCCATTATACAGATGTTTACATTACAATATCAATATTTTGGTCTTTATATAAAAATTAATCAGTCAGGGTAATTTTTTAGACAAATAATTGCGGCAACATGATGTTAAGGTTTAATTTTTGCAAGATGTAGAAAACTGATATAGCAACTTTATTAATCAAAAATAAAAAATTAATGATACCGAAAAAAATACATTATTGCTGGTTTGGAGGCCATGCAAAACATGAATTGGCTGAACATTGTATTGCTTCCTGGAGAAAAATTCATCCCGATTTTGAAATTGTTGAATGGAATGAAAGTAATGCACCTCTTGAGGATAATGAATATGTGAAGGAGGCATTTGCTCAAAAGAAATGGGCTTTTGTTTCAGATTATGTACGTTCTAAAGTAATGTACGAGTACGGAGGGATTTATATGGATACCGATATGGAGCTGAAATTACCTTTGGATGAATTTCTTAATGAAAAAGCTGTTTGTGGTTTTGAAGTAAAAGGTGTTCCTTATTCAGCATTCTGGATGGCAGAGCCAAAACATCAGCTTTCTAAGGATTTTGTCGCATATTATAATAATCAGGAACATTTCGTAGAACGCATTAATACAGATATATTTTCTGAAATGCTTGAGAAAGAATATGGTGCAGACCGTTACAGCGATACCATTCAAAAGCTGAAACATGATGTAACCCTTTACCCGTCTGTTTATTTTTCTCAAGACTTACCAAGGAATTACGTAAGCCATCATTTTAATGGTTCGTGGTTTGGTGGTGACGAAGAGAATACGCATAAAAAAATGGTTAATGTTTACGGGCTTTTGGAGCAGCTTATCAATTATCCTGATGCTTCAAAATCATTGGATGCAGTGATTAACGAACACAAAATAATCGATGTCAACAAACTTTTACACCTTATTCCAAGAGATAAAATAGAGGCATATTTAAAGCAGTAAATTTTTAAATAAACTCTATTTAAAAAGGTTAGCAAAAGTTATTTTTTAGCAGAATCTTAGAAAAAACTAAAAAAGCGGTGTATTTCACCGCTTTTTCTATAAAACAGTTTTATTCATTTTATGTCTATATTTTAACGTATGTTTAACTTCTTAGAAGGGTTTATTTTGGCAGGATATCTCAGGAATAAGCGTACATTTATCGTCTAATAAATTAATGTAAGATGGGGTTATTTGATATGTTTACGGTGGAAATTGCAATGGATCTTGGAACGGCTAATACCCTAATTATATTTAATAATAAGATTGTAATCGATCAGCCTTCTATTGTAGCTATTGACCGATTAACAGGAAAAGCAATCGCTGTAGGGGAAGAAGCAAAGCTGATGCAGGGTAAAACGCACGAAGATATCAGAGTTATACGACCACTGAAAGATGGTGTGATTGCAGATTTTCATGCTTCCGAACATATGATTAAAGAATTTATCAAACAGATTTCTCAAATCAAAGGTAAATTTATACAACCGGCACTTAGAATCGTAATATGCATCCCTTCAGGGATTACGGAAGTTGAAAAAAGAGCCGTTAGGGATTCTGCTCAAAAGGTAAATGCCAAGGAAGTTATTATGATCTATGAACCAATGGCTGCAGCTATTGGAGCGGGTATTGATGTTGAAAGTCCGGAAGGAAATATGATCGTTGATATTGGTGGCGGAACTACAGAAATAGCCGTTATAGCACTAGGCGGAATTGTTTGCGACAGATCATTAAAGTTAGCGGGGGATGTTTTTACGAATGATATTGCTTATTTTATCAGATCACAGCACAACCTGGATATTGGCGAGAGAACAGCTGAGAAAATAAAAATTGAAATCGGTTCTGCATTGGAGGAACTAGAATTTCCTTTAGACGATATTTCGGTACAGGGTAAAGATCTTCTCACCGGTAAGCCTAAGGAAATCATGGTAAATTATAAGGAAATATTTAAAGCCTTAGACAAATCTATTATGAGAATTGAAGATGCTATTTTGGAAACACTTTCTATCACACCACCGGAATTGGCAACAGATATCTATAAGACAGGGATTTTTCTTGCAGGCGGCGGCGCATTGCTAAACGGATTATCAGACAGAATTCACAGAAAAACAGGATTGCCGGTTTTTGTGGCAGAAGATCCATTAAGAGCTGTAGTTCGCGGAACCGGAATTGCTCTTAAAAATATAGATCGATTCAGATTTCTTATGAAGTAGAATCGAGGTTTTTATCTACAAAAAGTAGTTTCTTTTAATTAGCTTAAATCTTTTCAGAATTATTAAAACGCATTTACAAAATTTGTAGATGCTTTATTTTATATTGTTGCTTTTTGAGGCAAAATTGGAATACTAAATATGATACTAAAGCTTTAATTGATGTTCTTAAAAGTAAAACAGGTTTGTTCGTCGTCAGATTGTACCGTTAATGTGCCATGATGTGCTTTTGCAATTTCGGAGGCAATATATAACCCAAGACCTAAACCATTGTGGTTGGAGTGTGATTCGGCTCTTTGAAAAGGATTAAAGAGATTTTCTAATGCTTTTTCCGGAATGGCCGTGCCTTGGTTAATCACATCTATTTTCCAGGAATTTCCATTCACATCAGCTTTTAAAATTATGGGTGTTTCACGGGAACCATGAGTAATTGCATTGGCCAAAAGGTTTGAAACCATTTGTGAGATTCTTCCCGGATCGCATTCTACAAGATTACTAATATTGAATTCTGACTTGATAATTCTATCTGGCCAGGTCACTTTTAATTCGCCACTTACCTGATTCAGAAGTTCTTCCAGATCTACTGAACTTGTATTGATAGAAATGCCACCGCCAAGACGACCTCGTGCAAGATCCATAATATTATCGATCATCTCATGCATTCTTTTTGAACTATTCTCCAATATGTTAACCATTTTTAGATCACGGTCACTAAGTTTTGATCTCAGAAGTACTTGTGTGGCGCCCATTATTCCGCTGAGCGGATTCCGCAAATCGTGGCCAAGCACTGCGATGAATTGTTCCCTGATTACTGCGTTTTCCTGCTCGATATTCAAATTTTTCTCAGCATTTTTTTTTGCAATTTGAAGGTTTTCTTCATAAAGCCGTCTGTCTGAAGCTCTGAAAATCGTAAAACGCATAAAGATAGGCGTATTGTTTTCATCTTTTCTTTCATAGCCATTAATATACACAGGAATTTTTCCTTTGCCCGTGTCTGCCAGTTCTACAGCAACTTCATCGAAGTGACCCTGCATTCTCAACAGAGGCCAAAGATGGGTTTCGAAATAAATCTTCCCACCAATTGAAAGAATGTCAGAAAATCGTTTACCTATGAAATGATCACATGAAGTATTCAGCCAATCTGCTGTGCGCTTATTAATCTTGGTAATGTTTCCTTCACCATCGGTAATGATGAAACCAGATAATGATGACTCAAAAAAATCGTCAAAATCTTCAGAAGATGAAAGTGAGTTTTTAATCATTTAAAAAACTTCTTATTGCTGCAATGGTTTCTTCCGGTGCGCTTAGGTTAGGACAATGTCCGGTGGCTTTCATCACAACAAGTTTGCTGTTCTCGATCTGCTTGTGCATATAGTGCCCCACTTCTAGTGGAGCAATGATATCATTGCTGCATTGAAGGATTAATACAGGAACTTTTGTATGTTGCAGTATATCACGTTTATCGGTCAAAAAAGTTGTTTTTGCGAAATGTTTGGCTATCTCCGGGTCTGTTTTACAAAAACTGTTTGCGAGTTCTTTTCCAAGCTCTTCTCTTTCGGGGTTTCCCATTATTACAGGTGCCATCGCCATTGACCATCCGAGGTGATTATTATTCATCGACTCCAGCAATTCATCTATTTCTGAACTGCTAAACCCGCCAATATAATCTCCCTGATTGATGTAAGAAGGAGAGGGGCCGATGAGAATAAGACTTTTGAAAATATCAGGAGCCTTATTTGCTGCAATAAGTCCCATAATAGCACTTACAGAATGCCCTACAAATACGGCATCTTTAATATTAAGCTCTTTGGCAATTTCTATAATATCTTCAGCATATCCTTCTAGCTCATCATACTTTTGGAATGAGTACGCAGAAAGGTCAGAGTTGCCTGCACCTACATGATCAAAAAGAACAGTTGTATAATTATTCTGAAAAGCAGGATAAACATACCTCCACATGTTCTGATCGCATCCAAATCCGTGTGCAAACATGATTACATTTTCGCCGTTTCCGTTTATAACGACATTATTCCTTTTGATAGCGCTCATTCAATAAAGTAACTTTGGTAAATTTAACATATTAATATTGACAATCCAAAATATTAATTATTTGGTGGATAATTTTTTCAGAAAAATGATTGGTCTAAACAGCTATCAGAATGGCTAACTCCCAAAGTAATACTATCTTTTAAATTACTTTTATTGTTTACCGAACATAATTTATTTATTTTTGCAAATCAATCAGTTAGAATATTCAACTGAAAGATTAATAACAAGAAAAAAAACTTTCAATTGATCAAATTTTTTAAACTCTAAATGATATTTTTTCCCCTAATAACAGTAAAGATAAAGAGTGTCAATCGCTTCCAACAGAGAGTGGAATCACAGTCGTAATCTAAAGACTATTTATTGGTGAGTACTGATTATAACGGTTGAGTGTAAAAAAAAATTGGAATTTGGAATTTTGTTTACATAATTAATTATTAGTAAAAATAATTGATTTTTAAGCTTTAATAAAACTAATATCATTTCTAAAAGAAGACGCTACCATATGGATAAATACCCTGTCCCTGATAACGAATACGAAAGAATTAATAAGCTCAAATTTTTTGATCTTTTGCAGCTAGAGAAAGATCCGAAGCTAGATATTTTTGCAGAAACGGCATCTCTCATTACAGACTGTCCGGCTGCCCTTATCGCAATGATGGAAAGTGATGCGCAGGTCATCCAAAGTTGTATAGGACTCGACCTTGATTCTGTAGACAGGAAAAGTACTTTATGCCAATACACCATTGCTAGTGGCGATGTTGTAATAATCAATGATACATTATTAGACGAAAGGTCTCGAGAAAATCCTTTGATATTAGCAGGAGGAATTCGTTTTTATGCGGGAATTCCACTTTTAGATGATGAAGGATTTGCATTAGGAACTTTATGCGTAATTGATTATAAACCGAAAACCATTACAGAAAAGCAGATCACTGCTTTGAAAAAAATAGGAAGTGCTGTTACCACTCTGTTAATAGGAAAAAGGAATAATATTCAGGCTGAATATTTTCATCAGACTTTCAATATATCCAATAACTTGATCTGTGTTTTGGATAGTAACTTTATGCTGAAGGATGCTAATCCTGCTTTTGAGGAAATTTTTAAGTTCAGTAAAGTAAATGCTACTGGTCAGAATTTTTTTGAGATCCTGGGCAAAGATAATAGTGAATTGCAGCACCTCATCAAAAAACTCACGGATATCCAGGAAGAAGTTACATTTTCTACTTCCACAAAAATAAGCGATGATACGGTGGTTATCGTAGAATGGTCTCTAAAACAGAATCAAAATAACTCTGAAATTTTCTGCTTCGGAATAAACACTACCCAACAGATCGAAGAAAAGCAAAAACTTGAAAGTTCAGAACGCCGCTTCAGAAGTTTTTTTGAAAACGCAATCGGACTAATGAGTATGCATGACATGCAGGGAAATATACTTTCTGTTAATGAAAAAGGCAGAAAAATACTTCAATATTCGCCAGAAGAGGTTAAAAAATTGAATTTAAAAGATCTTGTTCCTGAAAAAAACTGGCCTTTACTTGCCCAATATCTTGAAAGAATCAATAACAATCAGGAAGATCTCGGCACTATGATCCTTAAATCGAAGGAAGGAGAGGAAATGGTCTGGATGTATCATAATCTTGTAGAAACAGATACAGAAGGAATGCCGTATGTGGTAAGTACAGCTTTGAATGTTACAGAAAGAATGTCTCTTGAAAAAGATTTGCTGTATACCAAAAAAATGCTGGAACAAACAAGTTCTGTTGCTCAGGTTGGTGGCTGGGAAGTCAATCTTAAAAACAATACTGTCTTTTGGTCGCAGTCTACCAGAGATATACATAAAATAGACAAGTCATTTGAGCCTAATTTTGAAAATGCATTGGGCTTTTATAGCGAAAAAAGCAGAGAAAAAGTACAATTCTTATTTGAGCGAGCTGTAAAAGAAGGGTTACCTTATGATGAAGAATTACAGCTTATCCGTAATGATGGAGTAATGATCTGGGTAAGGGTGAAAGGCATACCAGAATTTGAGGATGGTGTATGTACAAAAGTATTTGGGATTATTCAGGATGTTGATGTCTTCAAAAAAATATATATCGAGCTGGCTACAAAAGAAGCAATGATGCAGTCGTTTGTTACCTATGTTCCGACTGCGGTCGCGATGTTTGATAAAGATCTCAATTATCTCTCGGTAAGCAGCAGCTGGAAAAATGAGTTTCAGATGCAGGATATAGATCTTATCGGACAAAATATGTTTACAATTTCGCCCGATGTACCGGAAGACAGGAAAAGGATATATAGAGATGCGCTTGCCGGTAAGACCTACATCAATAAAGATATGGCTTTACAAGTTCCTTATAAAGAAGAGATTCAGCATTACAATATTGTCGTAAACCCATGGTATTTATCAGCTAACGTGATGGGTGGAGTTATTGTTTCAGCACAAAATATTACAGAATCTGTAACAACCAATGAAGAGCTTAAAAATGCAAAGGAGATGGCAGATATTGCCAATAAAACCAAATCTGAATTTTTAGCTAATATGAGCCACGAAATCAGGACTCCGCTTAATGGAGTAATCGGGTTTTCCGATCTTTTGCTTCAAACGCCGTTAAACGAGATTCAGACGCAATACCTTAATTATATCAACGAGTCGGGTGAAAACTTGCTCAATATTATCAATGATATTCTTGATTTTTCTAAAATTGAATCAGGAAAAATGGAGCTTTTGATCGAAAAAGCTAATGTTTATGATATGGTGAGTCAGGTAATCAATGTGATTCTTTATCAGTCTCAGAAAAAAGATATCGAACTTCTTTTAAATATCGAACCGGGATTGCCCAAAACAATATGGCTCGATGAAACACGCCTGAAACAGATTCTCATCAACCTGCTTGGGAATGCAGTAAAATTCACAGCAGAAGGCGAAATAGAATTAAAAGTAGAAAAGCTGAGTAGCGACAATGAAAATATTACCTTAAGATTTTCAGTAAGAGATACAGGAATTGGTATTCCGGTAGAAAAACAGCAGCATATCTTTAATGCTTTCACTCAGGAAAATAGTTCTATCAGTAAACAATACGGAGGAACGGGTCTTGGGCTGACCATTTCAAATAATATTTTGAGATATATGGGCAGTCAACTTACCCTTAAGAGCGAAATTGATAAAGGGTCTGTTTTTTATTTTGATATTGAGATTCCTTATGATCTTTCTGATCACAGTGAAGATGAGACATTTAATATCGGCAGAGTTCTTATTGTAGACGATAACGAAGCAAACAGAATTATTCTTCAGCACATGCTTGCATACAAAAACATAGATTCTGTATTGGCCGCTAACGGAATGGAAGCGCTGCAATTGTTATTAGCAGGCGAGCAGTTTGATGTCATTCTCGTAGATTATCATATGCCGATTATCTCTGGATTGGAAACAATTGAAAAAATAAAGCAGTTATTTAATGAGCAAAATAAAGTATCACCTCTTGTCATACTTCATACTTCTTCTGAAGAGCATAATGTTATCAATACAATAAAGAAAGAAGAGAATTCGTATTTCCTGCTTAAACCTATTAAGTCTGAGGAATTATATAAAACATTACGACGAGCTATAAAAAGTTCAGAAAAAGAAACAAGTGCTCAGATTGCGATGCAGAAGGAAGAATCTTTTAATTTCATTAATTCGCCATTCGTTTTGCTGGTTGATGATAATCCTGTGAATATGGTTCTTAATCACAAAATGATGAAATCATTAATTCCTGATTCACGTTTAGCAGAAGCAACTGACGGTATGCAAGCTTTGGAAAAATGCAGAGACCAGCATTTTGACCTTGTGTTAATGGATGTTCAGATGCCAATAATGGATGGTATAGAGGCTACGAAACAGATCCGACTGTTACCAGAATACTCCAATGTGCCAATTATTGGAGTAACAGCAGGAAACGTAGTTGGCGAAAAAGAAAAATGTCTGGATTCGGGGATGAATGACTTCCTTCCTAAGCCACTAAGACAAGCTGATCTTTTAGAAATGCTGAAGAAGCATGTAGGGATTGGTACCCAGCAACTGCCTGAAGATCATTTACAGCCAGAAAAATATTTAGATATGAATCTTCTCAATGAGCAGATGGGTGATGATGAAGATTTCAGAAAAATATTTTTGGAATTAGTGGTACAGCAACTTTCTGAAGCAGAAGAGAATATAAAATCAGGAGTAAAAGAAAGAAACTTAGACTATCTGAAACAGATTCTTCATAAGCTCAGAGGAACTGCCGGAACTGCCGGTTTAGTACAACTTGCAGAACAAACTTCGAACTGGGAAAAACGTATTGATATCAGCATGGATTACACGTCTATGGAAGATGAAATTATTCCTGAAATAGCAATAGGATTAAAATTAATTAAAGATTTAATAAAATAAATAAAAGTGTGGCAATCCTAATTCAGAAGATGACGACGAGGCATCACATGATAACGATTTTGCTGAAGCTAACTATTCAAAACTTTGTCTTTTCTGGCGATAAAAAGGCAAGGAAAGACAAAGAATTTTAAGTAAAATACTCATATTAAGCTAAATAAGTCGTTTCACTTATTGTCGAAAGAAAAATGAATTAATAGTTATTTTTAAATAATTGTTGTTTCGATAGTGATGCCTTCATATTCTGATAATGATTGAAAAAGATGTTCGGGATTGTGGATTTGATGGGCAAAATAAATTTTGTTTTCCAGCTCATTTTTCACTAAGATTTCAGCATGCAGACTGGCAGCGAGCGCGGTAAGTTCAGCCTGGCCTTTTTCACTTTGAAGGCTCAGTTTTTTCTCTCCAAGATGATTCTTAATTACAATTTCAAACACAGACTGATCACCATTTCCACTAGACCCGAAAACAGATCGACGCTGCTTTAATGATAAAATATCGAAAATTCTCATTTTTTGAAAAGCGCCCAAAAGCCATGTTATTAATTTTGAATCATAGGTCATTTTTACATTAACTGTCGGTATTTTTTCAACCTGATTTAAAATATAAAGATCGGGAACATCAAAATTATAAGCCTGTCTTTTTCCAATACCAAAGGAATATCTGAAATCTTCGGAATTCAAAAAATGCTTTACAGAAATTTGTCGATTATTTTGATAATTAATAAATGGTTTAGCAACATTTTCAGCCATAAAATATGCTGAACTTTCACCGGCCAGATCTTGTGTAGAATAGTAAACATACACTTTTACCTCCTGAATATTTTCTGTCTCAGGATAAAGAACTTTAAGAAGACCGCCCACAAGACCGCCCATCCATCCGGAACCGAAGACAATCCTGCTGGTTATTTTATTATTTTCTGCTTTGGCTAGTGCTTTTACAAGATCAGGAGTGGGTTTTGTAATGTCAATATAATCGATACCGTTATCAATGGCAAATTTTAGAATGTGATCTTGTTTATCGTTAACGGCAAGGATTATAAGATTGATATTTCTGTTCAAAACAGGGTTAAAAGTTTCAGGTTTATCGACATCAATCATTAAGTCATATTCTGATATTTCTTTTTTTCTGCTTCCTATAAAAATTTTAAAATCCGGATTTCTGGTTTGAAGAATACGATGAATAGTTTTTCCAACCATTCCTTTTCCGCCGACAATTAAGATATTTGTACGCATTATGTTTTATTTTTCGCAAAATTACAGGAACGCACTTTCTGCTCACAGGACAAATGTCTAAAAAGAAATTTTCCTTTGTTAAACATTGGAACAAAATTTATGGTAGAAACAGCTTTTTACTCTTGAATTTTTAGCTTAAAATAACGCATATAAAAATGATTATCATAATTCTGTTATTCATCCTATTTATACAAATTTGATATATTTGCTGGAAAGATTGATGGTAAAAGTTCTTATCGTCTTTTTATATTCTTAAAAGGTAATTGTTTAATAGAGTAGAAAAACTAATATTTAAGATATATTAAGCGCCTGTTTAAATTACATCGAATTATTTCCCCCGACCCTAAAGGGAGTAATATTTTTGTAATTTTCAAGCTGTTTTTTCCGCACTTAAGGGTTTGGGAAAAAAACCTTGAAAACTTTATTTTAAATAATTTTTAACCTCTAATTTAAACAGACATTTTTTATTTAAATAATGATGAAAGAACTCCTAAAATGTACAATTATCTCAGCTTTTTAAATTAAAATTAATGCAAAACTTTAAAATAATATCAACCGTTTTTGTTCTATGCTCTTCTTTGGTATTTTCACAAAACTTTAAAACATCTATGGCAGCAAAAAATGGGAGAGAATTCCCAAAAATAGATGCTAAAGGAAAAGCAGAATTTAAAGTTTATTTTCCCAAGGCCAAGTCTGTAGTTCTGGAAGGGGGAGATGGAATGCAAAATGTAAAATCTACGGCAACGAAAGATCAGAATGGCTTTTGGAATATTTCAACTTCACCATTAGAGATTGGTTTTCATTATTATTGGTTGAATGTGGATGGTAAACGCACTAATGACCCGAATACTGAACTTTACTTTGGCTACGGCCAGCCCACAAGTGGAATTGAGATCTATTCCGGAGAAGATTTCTTCTTTAAAAAGGATGTAAAACACGGGAAAATCATTAATGACAGCCTATATTCTGAAATTACCGAAGGAAAACGAAACATCAAAGTATATCTTCCGCCAAGCTATGGAACCAAAAAATTCCCTGTTTTATATCTCTATCACGGCACTGGCGAAGATATTACAGGCTGGGAAAAGCAAGGATATTTAGCTAATATTCTCGACAATCTTTTTGCAGAGAAAAAAGCCGAAGAAATGATTGTAGTGATGGATTATGGTGTAGCCCTGAATCCTGAAGAAGAAAAAATGCCTGACGATTACCCAAGAACGGTACTTTCTTCACAAAATATAGACAAAATAATCGTTAACGAGCTGATTCCTTACATTCAAAAAAAATATAAAACCAATGACGATAAAGCTGTTGCAGGGCTATCGAGAGGAAGTTACCAGGCAATGCTTATCGGTGCGAATCATCCCGAATTATTTTCAGCAATTGGATCTTTCAGTCCTGTAATCTATGAAGGAACAGAGCTTCAGCCTTTCAAGCATCTTCCGATTGGTAATTTGTTGAAATCAAAGAAAAAACCATTTTTATTTCTAGGAATTGGTACAAAAGAGGATAAGCGGTTCCTGGATTATAACAATATTCTGACCAGTTATTTTGATCAAAACAAATATCCATACGTTCAGTATAAATCAGCAGGAACCTATCACGAATGGCTTACCTGGAGACGTTGTCTTTATGAATTTGCACAGAAAATATTCCGGTAGTTTTGGCTTAAAAAACTAAGAAAATATTCTCAATGCAATGAAAGTTTCATCATAATGTCAATTTGCTCTTCGTCCCCCAATTTGAAAAAATGTTTATCAAACGCTGTAAATCCGTTTTTTTCGTAAAAGCGTATTGCTCTTAAATTTTGTTCCCAAACTCCCAACCAGACGAAATCTACGTTTTTTTCATTAGCCAGTTCGATTGCTTTTTCGTACAGTAACTGTCCGACTTTTTTTCCGTGAAAGTCTTTCAAAACATAAATTCGTTCAATTTCTAATGCATTTTCATTTTTTATTTCCGTTTGTGATTCTCCGTGGTTTACTTTTAAGTAGCCAATAATTTCATTATCAAATTCAGCAAAATAAAATTCTGCATTTTTATCTGCTAATTCGGATGTAATTTTGTCGGTTGAAAATGCAGTTTCCAGATATTCGTTTATATTCTGTGCGCTGTTGTCTTTGGAAAATGTTTCTGAAAAGGTGATTTTTCCAATATTTTGTAAGTCAATCACATCTTTAGCCTGCGCTTTCCTGATAGTAATATTCATTTGTTCGAATTTTTTACAAAGCTCTGCATTTCATATAAAAAAGAATTTTACAAATGATAAAAAACGACGCTATTTTATATTTGCTCTTATTCGGCTCAAACTCACTTGTGTGATGCCCAGATAAGAGGCAATATAGCCTAACTGAACTCTCTGTAATAAGTTGGGGTAGTTTTTCAACAGTATTTGATATCGGTTGGTAGCAGTTCCGAATTGCCTGGTCAGCAATCGGTCTTCTGCCTTCAGGAGCTCATTTTCTGCAAACTTGATACCCCAATTTGCAATTTCAATATTTTCAGTATACAGTTTTCTTATATCTTGCGTATTGAGTTTATACACTAAACAATCTTCCAGAAGTTCAACATTTTCATAGCCTTTCTGATTGGCAATATAACTCTTCATAGAGATGATGGTATCACCTTCTTTTCCAAAAGAAAATGTAGTTTCGTCGCCATCGGTATAAACAAATGTTCGTGCAATTCCTTTTTTGATAAAGTAAAAGTCTTTTTCTATTTTATCTGCTGAAATAAGAATCTTATTTTTAGGAAAGCTAAGTTCAACAATATGATTTTTGAGTATCAGTTTAGAAGATTCTGACAAAGGATATATTTTATCAAGTATTTGTTCGATATCCATTTTAATGATATTGGAATGCAAGATATAAATTTCTCCTATGTTATGGGTTATATATATTTAATTAATGACGATAAGAAGCACCCACAAAATAATGCTTTGCTGCGGTGTCCTGTATACCATAATTAACTCCGGCATCCAATTTAAAATCTTTTGCGACTTCTATCTGAATCGCTGCATTTACATAATTAGATAATTGATGCGCCTTAAAATCGTATGTGTAATAGGTTTCTGCTATTCCGTCTATTCCTTTAGATAAAGGATGACTGATCGTTAATGTCTGTAAAAGCTCGGTATGCATTGCCTGCTGATCAAGATCTTTCAGGCGATCAACTTCTACCTGCCAGCCGAGTTTCCATTCACCGGGTAATTTATATGACATTGGTACAATCAAACCACCTTCAAAACGACTTTCGTCATCATATTTAGATGTCGGCAGTTTTATATAAGGCAATAGAGCCAAAGCAAAATTACCGTTATTATTTCCTATAATATTCTGTTTTACTCTAAGCGTGACATCACCAATGCCATTACTTTTTAAAGAAGATCCCTTTGCAATTTCTCTTTCATTTTGCCAACCATAAGTCTGGAAGCCAACTTGTATTGCTGTACTGCCCGTAATCCCCAATTTTATGTTAGCCTGATTGATTAAAACTGTACTCGTATTATGGAGATCAGATTTTTCTTTTATCAGCCTTACTAAGTCTGTTTCATATTGAAAATGACCTGCATCAACGGTATAAGGAGATTCTGTAACATCAGGACGGTCGGTTTCCATCTCTCTCATCTGAGCTCTCGGAACAGGATTGAAAAGTGAATAGTTTTGCTGCGGTTTTTCTTGCTGTGCAACACAAAAAGCAGGAATGAATATAGAACCCAGGACTAATTTTACGAAAAATTGATATTGCTTCATATCAGGATATTTTTATTGGTGCAGCCAGGCTAATCCAAGAATAAGACCAATATCACAGAAAAAAAATATTGTGGTATATTTTTTAGTAGTTATTTAAATAGATTTTTTTCGAACATATTTTTGTTGATTAAAACCAATATTTTAGTAGAAAATTTAATTACGGATTAGATTATATACAATCATATTTGATAATAAACTTATCCAGTCATGTTTACATCTATAACTAATGGCCAATAATAATAAATCGATTTATAGTGCACTTGCCGCTAATCTTTTAATCGCATTAACCAAGTTTATTGCAGGGGCATATACCAATAGTTCGTCTATGATTTCGGAAGGAATTCATTCAACAGTTGATACCACAAATCAGTTATTGCTCTTATATGGACTGAAAAGAAGTAAAAAAGCAGCGGACCAATCTCATCCGTTCGGGTATGGTAAAGAACTTTATTTTTGGTCTTTTGTAGTTTCTATTCTGATATTTGGCTTAGGTGGTGCTCTATCAGTCTACCAGGGCATTGCACACATTAAAGAACCAGAAGTAATGAAAGACCCTTTCTGGAACTATATTGTATTATTCCTTTCGCTTATTTTCGAGGGAGCTTCTTTATTTATTGCCGTAAAAGAATTTAATAAAACCCGCAACGGAATGGGGTGGTGGGACGCAATTATAAAAAGCAAAGATCCCTCTAGCTTCCTCGTGGTATTTGAAGATGGAGCAGCAGTAGCGGGGCTTATCGTGGTAATGATATTGATGGGGATGAGTCACTGGCTGCAAATTCCGGAGCTTGATGGGTTGGCATCGGTAATTGTAGGATTATTATTGGTTTTTGTTTCTTTTATTTTGGCAAGAGAAAGCAGGAGCTTATTGATGGGAGAAGGCATAGCCCCGGAAACGAGAGACAAAATAGCGCAACTCGCTGAGAAAGATGTTGCTGTACTCAAAACGAAAAACATATTATCTACTTATCAATCACCTGAAGAAGTGATATTGATGCTGATCTTAGATTTTGAAGATCATCTCGACACAGAAGAGATCACTGTGGCCATACATCGTATCCGCGAAAGTATTAAAAAAGAGTTTCCGCTCGTACGGTTTGTAATTATTCAGCCAGAATAAATAAAGGATTAATTAATGAATACGTTCACATCAATTAATCCTTATTAGCCAAAATTATTATTAAAAAATCTTTTTGAATGAGAAGTCTTTGTGGATAATTTATATAATTTGATACCAGTTTTACTCTTCAATAAATATTTTCTTTTTAGCAATATCAATCGTTAAAATCTTACCCAGCCACTCTATACTGGTTTTTCCTTCATATATTAAACCATCAACAAATGCAATGTCTAAGCCTTCCAGCTGAGATAATTTATTTACTGTACTCAATTTTGATAGTTTACCGATATAGTAGTTATTTTCCTTATTAAAGTCACTTTTTATGGGAACTGATTTAAAATCTTTTTTGTCGAGTGATAGAGGTGTCAAAAATTTTGAGCTAAGCCAAAATGAGTTTTTTCCGGCACCGCTATCCAATAAAGTTTGAATTTTAAGAGAATTATTCAGTTCGACGTACGTAAAGATATCAATGGCTTTTCCTGCATAATCCGCAATCTGAATATCAATACTCTTTTTAGTTTTTGTAGACTTGTCAAAAAAGATCTTTTTGTTGATATAATCGATTGTAATTGGTGTATTTCTAAATGGCTGCAGTGATATCAATCCATCAATATCACCAAATTCCAGATCAATGATCGTATATTGTTGATCGCTAAATTGTTTATTGTTGATCTCAATACTTTTAGCATTGTAAAGATCCACATTCAACTCTTCGCCGGTTGCTCTATGTCCTACAAAAAAATTATGAGTCTTTTCATTTTCTATCTTTTTAGAAAATTTGGTGAAAATAGCATTAAGCCCCGCCCCGGTATCAAGAATGAATTTTCCTTCTACATTATTTATTTTTGCTTTGATAATGATATGACCGCTGCTTGTTGTTTCAAAAGGAATTTGTGCGTTTGTTTTTAAAGAATAAAATAAAAGTAAAAAAAGAATTGTTGCACATATTGATTTTTTCATGGCTAGTTTTTTTTAAGATTAGGTTATTAATGTATTTTGCTTATTATGAGTGCTCAGGTATTATTCGTTTATTTTCAATCCGTTAAAATAAGCGCTTTTCATCGTAATATCTGTTACGAATTTATTTGAATAATGTTCTGATTTTTTTAATTCGTCAAAAACACGCTTTGCATTTCCGAATAATTTTTGTTCCTTCAAATAATTGTCGAAAGCATGCTGCGCAAGATCCTGAGTTCCGAAGAAACATAAGAAATCTATTGGAATATTTTGATTTTTTGTGTCAAAATGTTCATTTAGTTTTAGTCCGTCCTCAGAAATCTCAGTGATTACTTTTTCTATATCTTCGAACTTCTCAAAAACAGGTAGAACGTAAGTCTTAATCAGGTCAATTAACTTTGAGATTACATTTTCCTGATTGGTTAAGGTAATATTCCAGTCGTGATTTTTGTTTTTTAATGGTGTGAGGTTTTCTAGTTTTGTAGAAAATATCACTCCGTTTTCGTTGTCGGAATTATATTTTTCTTTTTGCCATTTTTTTAATGAGTCTGAACTCACTAGAATTTGTGGTAAAATAGAAACACTACCGCTCCAGTTTTTTGTACTCGACTGAAAGTATATTTCAAATTTTAATTTCTTGTTACGTGATATTTTTTTTAACAATTGCCCTTTCTGAGTCGATTTAAAACCAAAAGGCTGTAATTGTTCAGCAATTTTTTGGCAGCCTGTTTGAAGCATTTCTTTTGTCTGCATTCTACAAATTATTCGTTTGATCTTAAATTAATTCAGAAAAATAAACATAAAAATTTGTTATCAATTTGTCGATACAGTCAATATAATTTTACGTCAAAAATTGCTTAAATTATTTTAGAGGTAATTCGAAATAGAAAGTTGAGCCCTTTCCGAATTCACTTTCTGCCCATATTTTACCGCCGTGTGCTTGTATAATTTCTGCACTTAGATAAAGCCCGATTCCAAATCCGCCAATCGTACTTTCCTGTTGTACTCTGTAATACTTGTCAAACAGCTTAGTAAGATTTTCAGATTTAATTCCCATTCCTTCATCTTTAACTGTTATTCTGATCCTGTTTTCTGATTTTTTGAGTGAGACATAAATCTTTGTTCCATTTCCGGAATATTTTACAGCATTACCGACTAGGTTATTAAGAACCTGCGCCAGCTTTAATCGATCTGCACACACGATAACAGATTGTGGTGATGTAAAAATAAGTTCGTGAGATGAGTACTGAATTTTATAATCTGCCTTAATTTCTTCCAACAGATCACAGATATTAAATTCAGTTTTATCTATATGTAATTTTCCCGATTCGAGCCTTGAGACATTGAGAAAACCGTTAATCATTTCGGTCATATTTCTTACCTGTTTCAAACTTTGTGCATAGGCTTGCTTCAGAAATTGATTATCGGTCTTTTCTGCTTTTCGTAAAAGAAGCTGTAAGTAAGCGTTGATCGAGGTAAGTGGTGTTTTAAGCTCATGCGATACCATGCTTATAAAGTCGTTTTTTCGCTGCTCTTCTTCTTTTAGCCCTTGTATATCTGTAGTAGAGCCCACCCACATCGTTATATTACCATCTTCGTCTAGAATGGGTGATGCAATATTGAGATGCCAGATGTATTTTCCTTCGGTATTTTTAAAACGCATCTCAGAAATATGTGGTTTACGGTTAGCAGCGGCCTCTGCCAGGCCAGTTTGAAACTTTTCAATTTCGTCGGGATGCATCATTTCATGGTAGCCAAAATCTCTTAAATCTTCAAAATTCATTCCCGCAAATTCAAGCCAACGCTTATTAAAAAAGGTGACTTCACCGGTTGGTAGTGCATTAGATATTTTTGAAGGTACAAGATCGGCAAGCATTTTAAAGTACGCTTCACTTTTTTCTATCAGTTTGCGGGCATTTACCTGTTCTGTAATATCGGCAGCAACAACCAATATGTCTGCAATATTTCCATCGGCATCTGCAATTGGCTGATAAACTACATTAAAGAAAATTTCTTTAAGCTCACCATCATGCAGAAGTTCAGCTTTAATTTCGTTTGCATAAAATGGAGTGCCCGTCTTGTATACATTATCTAAAAAGCCCAAAAAAGGTTGATCTTTGATCTCAGGAAGTGCTTCTGCCAGCGTAAGCCCAATTACCTGGTCTGTTTTTCCCCATACTTCTAATATTTTGCTGTTGGCAGATTCAATAATAAGATCTTTTCCTCGAAGCAAACCAATCGCAACGGGAGCTTTTTGAAAAACATATTTGAACCTTGATTCGCTTTTTGAGAGTTGATTAATTAAAATTGAAAGCTGGTCATTGGCTTTTGAGAGCTGATCTGCATATTCCTTCAACTGCCTCTGCGCAAGCACTCTGTCGGTAATTTCGAAAGACATCACCAAGACACCGTCTCGTTTCCCGTCTAATCCGGTAAGGGGCTGATACGTGTAATCTACAAAAGTCTCCCGGATGGTTCCGTCGGGCTCTGTAAAAAGAACAGGACTTTCTTTAACGTCGATGATTTCTCCTGTTTCCATCACTCTTCTGAGCTGTCCGGCAAATGGCTGATCAGCAAGATCGGGTAATATTTCTAAAAACGGTTTGCCAACAACTTCATCTCTTGTTTTTTTCCAGTAGCTGAGATTGGCATCATTGATCATTTCTACGATAAGATTGTCATATCTTATAATGACAACAGAAGCGGGGAGCATATTGATAATCTGATTCAGATTATTGCTTGTTCTTTCCAGATTAACCTTGTTGTCTACTGCATGTGTAACTTCGGAGGTGAAAATGAAAATTCCATCAGTTAATCCATCATCATTTATTCTGGGAATCAGCCTGTAAGTGAAGTACCGTTGCTTCTGCTGATTAATTTTAGTGTTTGAAAGCGGAACAAGATCATCGCTAAAACTTAATGATACTCCTTCAAGAAATACTTTTTTCAATGATTTTTCTAATTCCGAACCCGTTAATTCGGGTAATGCTTCTAAAAATGGCTTACCGATAAGCGTTCTACCAGGTACTAAATTCTGATACGATGTATTGACTAATTCAAAGACAAAATCTTTTCCTGATAATAAAGCGATGCTGGCAGGGATTTCTTCTAAAAGTTTGCTGAGATGATTTCGCTCAGATATAATATGTTTTTTATTATCTGTTTCTTTTTTTGTTGAATCCTGAGTCATCCAGATCGCAAGTTTTACCACTTTATTCTGATCATCGGCTATGGGCGCATAGAGTGGGGTTATTACTGTAGCAGGCTTATTGTCATGATTAACATCTAAGTAAAATTTATCTCCATAAAAAGAATTATTTTCTGCTATCACTTTCGAAACAAGAGCATTGTCTGCAATAAATTTACTATTCAGAAAATCTAGAAGTTGTTTTTCTGAATAGTCTTTAGATTCTTGGCTATAAAGCTGAAGAAACTTATCGTTATAAAGCTCAATTTTACACAGATCAGCATTTATAATGCAGACTGGCAGAGGAGTATGATTTATTATATTCTTAAGTAGCGGTGTATCTGTAAATTTCATCGGAATCCTTCTATATGCGAAGGTAGGCTAATCTTTTATATTTCAAAAATTGTAACATTTAAACAAATACCACATAATACAAGATTGCGATATATTCTATCTTAAATATTGAATATGAATAGATTATTAATTGTAAATCATCAATATTAAATCAATGCAATAAGAATCGATTGTAGATCTTTTGATCTTAACTGTTTACAGCGAGTTTTTTAAGAGAAGCCCATTGTTTTAGGGTAGTCCTTGCTTCAGCGGCAGGATAGCCAAGATAGGTTTTACCGGCAGGTACATCACCCGCAACACCAGATCCAGCGCCTATAGTTGCGCCATCACCAATTGTGGTATGATCTTTAATAGAAGCACCGCCGCCAATAACAACACCATTACCTAACGTAACGCTACCCGCAAGGCCACTGTTACCTGCAATTATACAAAACTTACCCAGAATACTGTTGTGACCAATTTGAACAAGATTATCAATCTTACAGCCATCACCAACAATGGTCGAACTGAATTTACCCCGGTCAACACATGCACCAGCACCAATTTCTACCCAGTCGCCAATGATAACATTACCAATTTGCGGAATTTTTGCAAGTCCTCTTTCGGGGCACGGCCTAAAACCAAATCCGTCGGCGCCGATCGTAGCATTGGGATGTAGTATAGTGTTTGCACCAATATGACAATTTTCCCTGATCACAACACCACTCCATACCGTACTGTTTGTACCGACAGTGCTATGATCTAAAATGGTAGCATTAGGATAAATAATCACATGATCGCCTAATTGTACTTTAGGCCCAATGTATGCTCCGGCGCCAATACGTGTACCTTGACCAATAATAGCAGTAGGATGGACCGATGCAGAAGGGTGGATATCAATATCACTTTGTTCATAAACAGGCGCAAATAATTCTAGAATCTGACACATCGCAAGATCTGCATTAGCAACTTTTATAAATGCCCTATTCTCACCGGGACTAATAGAAATATCATTGTTCACAATAGCTATTGATGCCTTACTGCCAGCCCAAAGTTTTTCGTATTTTTTACTTCCTATAAAGGTAATCTGGCTATTATCGGCATTTTCTATTTGCTCAGGAGAGGATACAGAATATGAAGTATCGCCTATGATACATCCCTGTAACAAGGCATTAATTTCTAATACTGAATATAATTTCATAAAGGATTATTTGGATACGTTCCTCAGTTGGGCGCTTGTGCAAAAGTACGACGAACGGAGCTAAGAATAATAAGATTTATTGATTGACTACAATTGAATAATAGTACAACGTATAAAAAGAAGAATTATTCTAATTAAATATTAAATTTTTAATAAACTATTAAATTAGATCAAACAATCGCAAATGTTAATCATTATTACAGCCAAATTTTAAATATTCTCAGTGAGTAAAAATTGTCCGTTTATGAATTTTAATTATTGTCAAAATGGTAAACTAATAAACCCCGTTTTTTTCAAACCGGATTATTTCTTTTTGTAAAATTTAAATCGTAGCTAAAAGCATGGGGCTTTATCAGCGTACCTGTACGAAGATCTACTGCCGATCCGTCGACAAGAATCTGGCCTTTAAGGTTTTTAACATAGATTGATGCCCCACGGATGAAAGGCTTCATGCTTTTTGCCGTCACTGCTCTTGCATTAATAATCATTGCAGATCCTTTGCCTTTGCACACAGCTTTGTAACCTTTTTCAATAATTACCGACATTCCCCCACGAATTGATAGCCCCAGATAATTCCTTTGAGTTAGTATAGATTTTATCAGTTTCTTATAATCAGGTTGCTCTTCTGTTGGAGTATAAATAACACATTCTTTAACAAAACCTAATCCTTTTTCTGTGCATTTTTTACTGATCATCTCATCGGATAATGCCATAGCTGCGGTATGAATTCCTATCAGTGTAAATTTTTCGTCTGTCATATATTTATTATGCAAAAGCTCACCGATTGAGTTTTTACTCAGGAAAGTGTGTATTTCAGATTGATTCCCCAGAAGAATAATGATATCTGCTTCAGCAATGCGTGAGTAATAGCCGTTGTTATCATTGCATTCTTTATGAATACTGATAATGCCATAATTAGTATGCCCTTTTTCGCTAATGGCATCACAACACATTGTAAGCGATTCATCAGATGACGGTAAAGAGGTAATGATTTCGATATGCGCTTCTTTTTTAAGTGATATGCATGAAAATAAGCTGCGCCCATGATTTTGTTTTACAACCAATTCGCCGTTGTCGTTATACTGACTGTCAATAAGCTGCCCTAATAAAATAAGTTTACCTTTTGGATACATAGTTTCTGAAATTAGGTTACTCGTTATCTGTTTTACGATCAACTTTTTCGGCTCCCATTTGCATAGTATCTGAGGTTTCCGTTAAGGTTTTAACGGTATCAGACTTTCTGTCATTTACAGTCTGTCGTTTATTTTCCTGATTGTAATATTGAGTTTCAGATTTGGTACAGGCAACTGCAATAGACAGTGCCGTAAGTAAAAGCGCTATGTTTTTCATAAATTTTGATTTGGTAAATCAAACATAAGCAGGAAATTATTAAAAGTTTTATGATGTTAATCACAGAAATGATAAAATGTAATTTTATATGATAAATTGCGTAATTCTTTCGTTCGTGTGTTCTCAATGTACCAAAAAGAAACCCTTCTCCGAAGAGAAGGGTAAAAACACAAATGATGAAAAAAATTGTTGCGTATTTCTACGTCTCAATATTTACAAAAATAGATATAACAATAATAACGGGTTATGGCTCAAATCATAGATGTAATTTTTTTATTTTAATATTTTATAGATTTCTCAGGAGATAAACAAGAAGATTATAACAAAAGAAATGGTATTATTAAGCAGACACAGATATTGATTATGAGTTACATCATAATACAGGAAGTTGAGTTGTTGTAGGTTTGGAGCAACAGTTCGCATTAAGAATGATATAAAAGTTTCAAAAATATCCGAGTTTATTAAATTTAACCATAATAATGATACCAAAAGGACGATTGGTTTTCATAAATTCTGAAGACCAGCTTCTTGATAAGAATGTAGAAGCATCACCGGAAATAAAATGTACAAAACTTCTGAGTTTTTTAAACGATTTCAAACAAGATCCTGTAAAAGTTTTGATAGGAAGACAACATTTTTCCAAAAATCAAAAGAGATTTTACAGTAGAGCACTCTCTGCAGCCGGATATAGTAATTTCAAATTTATTCTTCTCAGTAAAGAAAATATTATACAGAAAAAAACCAATACAGAACTTTCTGATGCAAAAGTGATATTTTTTGTTGGCGACCATACACAATCGTATGAAATCTTAAAAAACTCACCAATTCTGAAAATATGGCAAAGAAGATATATGACTGAAAACGGTTTTACTATCGGAGGAATGTCTGATGGAGCCTCTTGCATTTCGCAATCAATGATCATCAAGAATGATTATAATTACTTAAATAGCAACAAAGAAATAAAACTTTGCTCTGGTCTGGGGTTTTTACATAATTGCATTATAGATGCAAAATATATACAAGAAACTGAATACGATCAGCTTGCTGAAACGGTGGTAAAGCATCAAAACTTAATGGCAATTGGCCTCGGAAACGACACCGCATTTATTGTTGAGAATGGACAAGGAATCTGCAAAGGCGACGGAACTATTATCGTGGTGAGAACATCTGATGTTTTATATAGGTCTGATAAAGTGAACTCAAATTATGAATTTTATCTTAAGAATCCGAAAGGTCGGGTCTTAATTAACGGTTGTACAGTAAATCTGGCGGATAATGCCGAAATCGTATGTGAGGAAGATTACTGATTTTTAGAAAATAATTTTTACTCATAAATTGAGATTCTAATTTACATCATAAATAGTCTTGATAATTCAATTTAATTTGGCGATTTTATTTTAAATGTCACTGTTACTATTTTCAAAAGCTAAAGAAATTCCGGGGGTTCCAGCACAGAAAAAAGGAGCCTTCCATGATACTGAAAGTATAAAATACTTTGAGACAAAAGATATGGCTATTCAGGCGTATCATCTTATTAAAGATAAATTTTTCAGGATCAATTCTTGGGCGTCTTACTGCAATTATTCATTTGCTGATTTTAAACTTTTTGATGAAAAAGGAGATGAGACCTTTGGCAAACCCCAAAAGGGAGATTACGTAAGAATAAAAATTACAGCATGCCCCGATCTGGATACTCCATATTTTTGGGTGCAGATACAAAATGTTTTTACTGATAACATCGGTGATAAGCAAAAGATTTGTATTGTTTTTGCACCTTCATACGCACCTGGTGGAGATAAAAACCGTATCGAGCATTTTTACAGCAGACATTCTAGATCAACATTTACAGTCTGCAGACAAAACAGAAAAATAATAGTTGCTGTGTACGGAAGAAACGAAACGCCAAATCTTCGGACGAATTTTTTAAATAAAATCAAGAATATTGTTACTGCTTTACTTTCAATAGCAGGGATGTCGAAAATACAATGGAAAAGCTTTACCAATTCTTTAATAGACCTGCATGAGGAATAAAAAGATATAGTTGACGCCCTTGATTGATTTAAATCATAAAAAGTTTATAACAAAAATTTGTTATTTCATATTAATATTTAGTTCAGCATTAGCTGTCAGCTATTTATTATCACCAACAAATTACAATTTATATGAAAAAAAGCTTTTTTGAAAGGTTTTCGGGCTCTGCCTTGTGTGAAAAAGGCAAACATTCTGTTTTTGCTTTTCTCGTTATAATTCTTACTAATAGCATTATTTCAATGCCGACAATCTACTTTTCCGAAATTTCCAGACTCGTGTTTAATGTAGGAGCTGCAACTATTATTTTGCTGATGATCCTTGTAAGAAATCCACGGAAAATTAAGGTCTTTTTTAATTGGTTAATAATTTACACGAAAAAAATTCATGGATTCTGAAACAGAACTGTTAAATGCACAATTTTTCTACTGCGAGTCTATACGAAAACGCTTAAAAACAGAGATAAGCAAATCAAAACAATAATAAATAAATCTTTTACTCTATTTAATTTAAAAAAAATATACTAACCCATAAAGCAAATATAATTATGATTTCAAAAGGAAAATTATTACTAATCGGTGGCAGTGAAGACAGAAGTGATACAGATAATGAGATGGAAAAGAAGAATCGCGATTTTATACCTCATGAAATTTTAAAATTACTTATACAAGACAAAAATGATCGCATTGAAGTCGTGACAACGGCAAGTTCAGAGCCGGAAAGTATGCGAAAGACATACACCGAGACGTTCGATGATCTTGGTTTTACCAATTATGATTTCCTCCATTTGTGCGATCAGCAATTACATTCTGATCATTATTTTAAACGTGTAGAAGCAGCTAAAACTATATTTTTTACAGGAGGAGACCAAAACAAAATTTGTGAAGAACTAAAAAATTCATCAATTAACGAGCTAATACTTGATAAATATAGAAATGAAGAAGATTTTCTTGTTGCAGGAACCAGCGCCGGAGCTATGTGCATGCCCGACATCATTATCAGTGATGCTGTAAATGGAGAAGCTATTCTTGATGAGGATATTAAAATATTGCCGGGTCTGGGGCTCATTGATCACTGTATCGTAGATACCCACTTTGTACACAGAGGGAGATTCAGCAGATTAGCTCATGCTTCAATTCTGCATCCTGATCATTGGGGAATTGGCTTGGGAGAAGATACAGCACTTATGATCGAAAACGGACATCGTGCAAAATGTAAAGGATCTGGGATGGTATTGGTGATATCTGGTAAAAACATTAAGCAGACTAATGTTTCTACAGCAGAAAAGGGCGAGCCTGTATATGCTGAAAATCTCCAGGTACATATTCTTACTGACGGCTGTTCGATAGACTTCAATAGCGGTATAATGACGGCCGACGAGCCAGATCTTTCAAAAAATACCACAGAGTAGGGGATCAAGAATCAGAATTTGTTGATCTAATGCCTGACTTATTAAGCAAACAGCTATGACTATGGTCATAGGATGTCATGCTTTAGCCTCACTATATTGTTCACACCAAATCACTTTAACATATGAAATACTTATTATGCTTCAGCCATCTATCATGGAATTTTGTGTATCAACGACCTCAGCATCTTATGACAAGATTCTCAAACGAATACCAGGTGTTTTATTTTGAAGAACCTAAACTTGGAGATTCTGACAGATACATTGTCAATGTGCAAGGAGGAGTTTATATTGTTGAACTCATAATCACGGGATATGATGATACTACCCATTCACGAATACAAAATCTTATAAAAAAGCTTTTGCAAGAATATAATATCGAAAATTATACGTGTTGGTATTATACCCCTATGGCATTACAGTTTACAAATCATCTCAATCCCGAGATCATAGTTTATGACTCTATGGATGAGTTGTCTGCCTTTAGGTTTGCTCCACCTCAGCTTGTACAGTTAGAAGAAGAATTATTCAAAAAAGCTGATGTTGTTTTTACCGGAGGACACTCTCTCTATCATGCCAAGAAAGGCAGGCATCACAATATTCATGCAATGCCGAGCAGTATAGACAAAAAACATTTCGGAAGGGCAAGAAATATTCTGCACGAGCCCGAAGACCAGTCTGACATCGATGGTCCTAAACTTGGCTTTTTTGGCGTTATTGATGAAAGATTTGATATTGAGCTTCTTCGGGAGGTTTCATCCAAACGTCCCGGATGGCAATTTGTAATCATTGGCCCTGTTGTAAAAATAGATCCCGACGATTTGCCCAAAGCATCCAATATTCATTATCTCGGCTCAAAAGATTATGAAGAACTACCATTGTATATTGCCCATTGGGATATTGCATTAATTTTATTTGCTTTAAATGAATCTACGAAATTCATTAGCCCCACCAAAACTCCGGAATATCTTGCCGCAGGAAAACCTGTAATATCTACCGCAATCAAAGATGTTGTGCAGCCTTATGGTGTTGCTGGTTTGGTAGAAATTGTGGATGATGCAGAATCATTTATTTCTGCTGCTGAAAAGATCTTCGCTGTAAAGGAAAAAGAGTGTTGGCTGCACAATGTTGATCGTTTTCTTGAAGATGATTCATGGGATCATACCTTCAATCGGATGAATACCCTCATCAATGAAGTAGAATGGGTGAATTAGCAAAATAAAAACTTAAAAAAGCACATCAATCATGTATGATTTTTTAATAGTAGGCTGTGGTTTTGCGGGCGCAGTTTTGGCAGAACGTCTTGCCGGTGAAGGGAAGAAAATTTTAATTGTTGATAAGCGCGATCATATTGCAGGAAATGCATTTGATTATTATAATGAAGATGGTATTTTGATACACAAATACGGTCCGCACATTTTCCATACCAATTCCGAAGAAGTATTTAGATATTTAGGAAAATTTACCGAGTGGCGGCCTTATGAGCACCGTGTTTTAGGAAGTGTCGATGGCTTGCTAGTTCCTATTCCGATTAATCTTACAACGATAAATACTTTATACGGTAAAAACCTTAACTCTGATGAAGTCACAGATTTTCTTGCTTCAAAAGCCGAAAAAAGAATCCCCATTCTCACTTCGGAAGATGTTGTAATTAATGCAGTTGGAAAAGAATTGTACGAGAAATTTTTTAAGGGTTATACCAAAAAACAATGGGATCTGGATCCTTCTGAGCTGGATGCCTCTGTTACCGCTCGTGTGCCTACAAGAACCAATAAAGATGACAGATATTTTACAGATACTTTTCAGGCAATGCCCAAAAAAGGATATACTGAGATGTTCAAAAGAATGCTTTCGCATAGAAATATCAACATTATGCTTCAGACCGATTACAGAGATATTATTGATGTAATTCCATTTCAAAAAATGATTTATACAGGGCCTATCGACTCTTATTTTGATTATTGCTTCGGAAAATTACCGTATCGTTCTATTGATTTTACATTTGAAACATTACATCAGGAAAATTATCAGCCAACGGGAACGGTCAATTATCCAACTTCAAATTTATATACAAGAATTACCGAATTTAAGTTTTTAACCGGACAGCGAAATGACAAGACAACGATTGTTTATGAATATCCTACCGCCGAAGGTGATCCCTATTATCCAATTCCGAGAAAACAGAATCAGGATATTTACAATCAATATAAGAAGCTTGCAGAAGAGCATCAGGATGTTTTTTTTACAGGTCGTTTAGGAACTTACAAATATTACAATATGGATCAGGTGGTAGCACAATCACTTGCGCTTTTCAAAAAGATAAAAAGTAGAGGAGAATATGTTCAGTGATGATTTCTTAGACATTAATACCAACCCTTTCAAAAGCTTTTTGATGGGTGGTTTCGAGTGTGCAGATCATCAGAATGCATTTGGCAACAGGGTAGATCTGTATAAAGTATCTGGTCATGAGCGGTATTTGGAAGAAGATTATGACAGATTACATGAACTCGGAATTAAAACAATCCGGGAAGGTATACGCTGGAGTGCAGTTGAAACAGAGCCTTATCAATATAACTGGTCTGAGGTTGAGCGCATTATTAAAGTTTCTGAGTCTAAGAATATTCAGGTTATTTGGGATATATGTCATTTCGGATTTCCTGATGATCTTACTCCGCTTCATCCGATGTTTGCAAGAAGATTCGGCAATCTGTGTCGAGAATTTGTCATTAAATACAGAAGTCTTGTTCCTGAAGACTCACTTATTGTTACCCCAATCAATGAAGTCAGTTTTATTTCGTGGCTTGGTGGCGATGTACGAGGAACGTCACCTTATTGTACCGGGCAAGGCTGGGAAGTGAAATATGCTTTAATGAAAGCTTATATTGAAGGAATAGAGAAGATGAAAGAAGTAGATGCGGGGATAAGAATTATGGTGACAGAGCCTCTCATCAATATTGTTCCTAATGATCCACTGAGCTCTTTATCAGTACTCAACGCAGAAAATAAGCATTTTGAGCAATTTCAGGTTCACGATATTCTGTCGGGAGCTATCTGTCCCGAGTTGAGGGGAAAACCTGAATACCTGGATATTATCGGTGTTAATTACTATTATAATAATCAATGGGTAAATGAAACTTATGAATGTTTGCCATGGGCAGAAAAACCCACGCATCCTTTATTCAGATCTCTTCAATCTTTGATAGAAGCTGTTTTTAGAAGGTATGGAAGGCCCGTTGTTATTGCCGAAACCAGTCATCCGGGAGAAGATCGTGCAAAATGGATTTCTATGATTGCTGATGAATGTCTTTCTGTACTGCAAACCGGGATTCCTCTTTTAGGATGTTGCTATTACCCAATTGTTGACCGTCCCGATTGGGATCATTTAGACATCTGGCACCATAGCGGTATTTGGGATGTTTTTGATCCTGTTTCTGTCACCAGAAAAGCTGATGTAGAAAGTTTACATGCCATTTCTCAATTTAAAAAACAACTGGATGCTCTCAATACATATGCTTGAAAATATACAGCAGATTTTTGATCATATTCATTTCTTAAAATTGTAATAATATCTCATCGTCTCTTTATAGTAATTGTAAATCTTCAAAATTAAATGATTCTTATGGAGCCTCAAAAGTTTAGTTACGACAACACTATTGTTAAAGCATTTTTATACGCTACGGTTATATTTTCACTGTTTGGTTTTATCTTTGGATTAACGGCTGCTTTACTGCTTTTTTATCCTGAGCTTCCAGAATTTTTATTCGGAACCGATGATGCCACAATCAGATCCATTTCTTCAGGGAATATCCAAAATTTAATCAACACGCAGGGAGCATTCGGATTTGGGCGTATTCGGATGCTTCATACGACAAGTGTCATTTTTGCGTTTGTCTGCAATGTCGTATACGTTGGCGTCTATTATTCTCTGCAGAGATTACTAAAAACCAGAATGTACAGTGATCTTCTTTCATGGGTACATTTCTGGTCGTGGCAAATTATGATCGTGGCAGCATATATCACTTTTTTCATGGGTATCAACACTTCAAAAGAGTATGCAGAACATGAGTGGCCTATTGATATTTTAATCGCATTTTCCTGGATTGTTTTCGGTCTGAATATGTTTCTTACAATAGCAATACGGAGAGTAAGACACTTGTACGTTGCAATCTGGTTTTATATTGGTACCTGGATCGCAGTGCTGATGCTTCATATTTTCAATAATCTTGAAGTTCCGCTCAGCTTCACTGCGTGGAAATCATATTCCGCTTATGCGGGAGTTAAGGATGCAGTGGTACAATGGTGGTATGGTCACAATGCCGTTGCTTTTATTTTGACAACACCTGTACTCGGATTAATGTATTACTTCTTACCGAAAGCAGCAGATCGGCCGGTATTTTCATATAAACTCTCCATCATCCATTTTTGGTCTTTGATTTTTGTCTACATCTGGGCCGGCCCGCATCATTTACAATATACATCTATTCCTGCTTGGGCACAGGCTGTGGGTACAGGATTTTCAATTATGCTGATTGCACCGTCATGGGGTGGAATGCTGAACGGACTTTTAACCTTGAGAGGCGCATGGGATAAAGTAAGAGTAAACCCAATTTTAAAATTCTTTGTGGTTGCAGTTACCTGTTACGGAATGGCAACTTTTGAAGGCCCTCTTCTCGCTACAAAGAATATTAACAAAGTCGGTCATTTTACAGATTGGGTGATCGGTCATGTGCATGTTGGTGCTTTGGGATGGAACGGATTTATGGCTTTCGGAGTAATTTATTATCTTATTCCTATTTTATGGCGTACAAAGCTTTGGTCTGTTAAGCTTGCAAACTGGCATTTTTGGCTTGGCACATTGGGGATTATATTCTACGTTGTCCCGATGTATATTTCTGGTTTTACACAGGGATTAATGTGGAAACAGTTTAATCCCGATGGTACTTTACTTTGGAAGAACTGGCTAGATACCGTAACAGCGATTGTACCGTATTTTAAAATGAGGTTTGTTGGCGGCCTGTTTTATTTCTCAGGTGGCGTGCTAATGGCAATAAATTTAATTGCAACAATAAGAAAAGGATCTTTTCAGAAAGATGTGCCTGCAGAAGCTTTTCCTTTATCAGATATCAGCAATAGACGTAAAGAAGGAGAGGGGGCTCACCTCTGGCTGGAGAGAATGCCTGTATTGTTAGGATTTCTATCATTTTTTGCACTGTCTGTCGGTAGTGTTATTGAAATTATCCCAACACTATCTATGAACAAAACAGTGCCCACCATTTCAGCGGTGAAACCTTACTCACCTCTCGAACTGGAAGGGAGAGATCTCTATATAAGGGAGGGATGCAATGCATGTCATACTCAGATGATAAGACCTTTTCGAGATGAAGTCATCAGATTCAACGGGAAAAACGGACAGTACTCTAAAGCAGGTGAATTTGTCTATGATCGTCCTTTCTTATGGGGGTCTAAAAGAACAGGACCAGACTTGCACCGTGAAGGTGGTAAAAATCCCAGTTCATGGCACTATAAGCACATGTACAATCCAAGATCAACCTCAGCAGGTTCTATTATGCCCAGATATCCGTGGTTAATTTCTAATAATTTGGATCGATCTGAGATGATTGATAAAATAAAGTTGCTAAAGAAGATCTACGATGTTCCTTATACAAAAGCTCAGATTGACTCAGCTGATCAATGGGCAGATAATCAGGCAGCAGGGATAGTAAATGATATATTCATTGAAGCACCAGATCTGAAAACGGCCTATGCATCTCGCCCGTCTGGCGAACTTGAGAAAAAAGAAATTATTGCTTTGATATCTTATCTGCAGAGACTTGGAATAGACATTAGAACGAATGAAATAAAAACAGCATCAAACAATTAAATCCAATCCAATGAAATTAAATATTCTTACATATTTGGCTTTAGAAAAAAGCAATCACCAGTTATATGAAGTACTGTCTTTAATCGCCGTTATGTTGATCCTTCTGGCTTTCGTAATTTATATATTTACAAAAAAGTATAAAAAAGAAGAAGTACGTGCTCCATTGGAAGATGATAATACAGAAAATTCACTAGATTCTAAATAATTAACCTGAGTTCGAGTTAAGTAATAATCGTAAAACATTAACTTTCAGACTATTATACACTTAATGCAAAGGCGAATTTTATTCTTTTATAATAAAGTAAGCAAAGAAGAATCAACAAGTTGATTTATAAAGCTTTTGTTCAAGCTTTGCGAAGCAAATTTATTTGCCTTTGCTTTCTAAAATAGAAAGTTTACTTATAAAATCTCTGCGTTTAATGATTTAAAAACTACAAAACAGGATTACTAAAACTCATCGCAAAATTTAATTGAACGTCTCACTGATTTCTTCAATATTAAAATTTTTATACTGGAAGTAAAGATGCGAGTGAAAATCATTCAGTTTTCTGAGCATTTCCAAAAGTTCGTCTTTTTCTATATTTTCAAGTTTTCCGGCAAGAATTCTTGAGGTCATATTTACCTTTTCTACCGAACGGTGAAAGTAATCTTCACCTTTTTCAGTTATATTCAGTCGTTTGCTTCTCTTATCTTCATTGTCGTTTTTTTCTTCGATCAAGCCATATTCCAAAAGACGCTTGATGATTTGCGTTCCGGTTTGTTTCTCATGACCGTTTCTTTCAATCAGCTGAATTTTAGTAAGATTCGGTTCATCTTTCAATCGATAGAGATACGTGAATTCTTCGTTTGCCAGTTCAGGAAAATCAGACAGTCCTTTTCTGATTAGCTGTTTAGAATATCTGCCCAAAAGCAAAACCTGTTTGCAGATTTCATTTTCTGTAAAAGAAACCTGATGCTGCTCATTTTTTAAAAGTTTGGTAGGGCTTTCCTTTCTGTACTTTTTATCATTCATCCAAAGACGAAAATCCTCAATCGTAGAATGAGGTTTGTACGCTTCAGAATTTTCAAATTCTTTTACCTGATGAAGGAGATCGATGAAAAAATCAGTATTCATTACACAAATTTAATCTAAAAATATAAGTTTTGTTCAATCTAAAGTTTCACACTTCCCATTCCGCCATCAATGCCAAAAATCTGTCCTGTAATCCAGGATGATTTATCTGAGATCAAAAATGCGGTCATTTCAGCAATTTCTTCAGCATTGCCGATTCGCTGGAGCGGATGTCTTTTTGCTGAAGCTTCACGTTTCTCAGGCGTTGAAAGAAGATTTGCAGCAAGATGTGTGTCTGTTAATGACGGTGCAATTGCATTTACTCTGATTTTCTGTGCCGAAAATTCTGCAGCCAGACTTTTTGTAAGACCTTCCACCGCATTTTTACTTGCAGCAACCGAAGCGTGAAACGGCATTCCCAGTTTTGCGGCAACAGAACTGAATAATACAATCGATGCGCTTTCAGATTTCTTTAAATTCGGAAGAAGTTTCTGAATCACTTTTACTGCGCCTATTACATTAATTTCAAAATCATTTTTAAAATCGTCTATAGAAAGTCTATTAAAAGGTTTCAGATTAATACTTCCGGGTGCATAAACCACGCCGTCCAAAACTTCAGGAAAAGTTATATCGTCGAGATTTGCCGAGAGTATATCCATTTGATGAAATTCAATATTCGGATGATTCAATTCCGGGTTTTCTGTTTTAGAAATTCCGATGATTTTATGTTGCTCTGAAAGGATTTTTGCCGTTGCCAACCCAATTCCTTTTCCACAACCGATAATGACTATATTTTTCATTTTTTTTACTTTTAATTATTGCAACCAAAATATGCAGATCTTGGCTTAAAACTACCGCTTAGAAATTTTGTTATTGCTGATTATCCTTTGTCTGCTGCATTTAAATCTTTCAATTTCCTCGCTTCGCTTTTTCAAATGCTTCTGGCTGACTCCTGAATTTACCCTTTTTCTCCAAAGTTTAAAGCTGGATTCCTTAAGCTCAGAACGCATTATTTCAATCACTTCCGATTCGCTTACACCAAACTGGAAAAGAATGGCTTCAAAAGGTGTTCGGTCTTCCCAAGCCATTTCGATGATTCGGTCGGTTTGATGAATGTTAAATTCCTTAGTCATGAGATTTTGTTTTCTTGTTTCTCCGGCATTTTTCACTGCAATATTTTACTTCATTCCAATTTCTCTTCAACTTTTTCCGCCAGTTGAAAGGCAATCCGCAGACTTCACAGGTTTTTGATAGTAATCCCGAAGGCATAATTCAGGGTTTTATGTAATTTCTAAAATTGTTAATAACCAAATCTTTAGACTTCAGGTCGTGCATCATATTATAAAGACCGAAAAACGTACGGTTGAGATAAATAAAATGTCTTGAACCACGATTCGTATTCATTCCTTTCATATCACTCACTTTGGCGTATCGCTGTCCGAGATCAGCAATTTCCTGAAAGAATTTTTCGTCAGAAAAATCAAATCTTTCCTGATTAAACGGTCTGGTGAACAGCTCTAATAATTCGTAGAACAATTTGGAAAAAAATTCTTTTTCTTTTGGCGAATCTTCTTCCCGAAGAATCTCCAGAGTGAATAATTTCTCAAAGAAGATTTCAGGATTTTTTAAATTTTCTTCTTTGGCAAGTTCAAAATACGGAATATAAAAATCTTCCGGAATCTCTTTGATACAGCCAAAATCAATTACCAAAAGCTCTTTATTCTCAGAAATCAGGAAATTTCCCGGATGCGGATCTGCATGAACTTTTTTCAGAATGTGCATCTGATACATATAAAAATCCCAAAGTGTCTGCCCGATTTTGTTTGAATCTTCCTGAGAATTTTGTTTTTTTGTAAATTCTGAGAAATGAATTCCGTACATCCAATCCATCGTTATGATTTTTTCGCACGAATATTCAGGATAATAACGAGGAAATTTCACATTCGGAAGATGCCGGCATTCTTCCGAAAAATGCTGGCTGCGTTTCAGTTCCAGATTATAGTCTGTTTCTTCAAACAATTTGTCTTCCACTTCCTGAAAGTATGATTCCGAACCTTCTTTTTTAATATTAAACATTTTCATAGCAATCGGTTTTACCATTTTAAGATCGCTGGAAATGCTTTCTCTCACACCTGGATACTGTATTTTTACCGCTAATCTTTTATCTTCTTTTTTTGCTGTGTGAACCTGCCCGATACTCGCTGCATTTACCGATTCGGCAGAAAACTCATCAAACAGATCTTCAGGATTTTTACCGAAATATTTTCGGAATGTTTTCTTAACCAAAGCGCCCGATAAAGGAGGAACAGAAAACTGAGAAAGCGAGAATTTTTCTACATATTCCACCGGAAGGATGTTTTTTTCCATGCTTAGCATTTGTGCTACTTTCAAGGCAGAACCTTTCAATTCTTTCAAGGAATCATAGATATCTGTTGCATTGTCTTCATTTAGAATTTTCCGGGCTTCGTCTTCATCTTTTGTGATTTTATTTCCGTAATATTTCAGGTAATTGACACCGACTTTTGCACCAGCTTTCAGAAGGCTGCTTGTACGTTCAATTTTTCCTGTAGGAATTTTATTTAATGTTTTCATCTTAAATTTTGTTAGATTTTTGATATGTTTTTCTTTCTCATTTACACGCTTTACGAATCCAATATAATGTGATATCATTACTACTAAATGAGAAAAAACAGCTATCAGATCGAGTTTGTTGAAATCTTATTTGTAAAATCAACTCATCTTAAATTTTTCTTTCCAAAGAAATTTCCCAAGATCAAATACTTTTCTCAATGGTTCATTATCCATCAGCTCAAAACCTGTGTCAATAGTTTTCTCAATGAAAATATCTGTCTTTTCAAAATCGGGAGAAGTATCTTTTTTCCAGAATTCAATCGATGAAACCAAATGAAACCAAAGTACTTCCTGCCTTGATTTTTCATTAAACTTTCGGATATCTTCTTTTGCTTTTTCAATCATTTCCCAATCGTTAAAATCTAAAGTATTGACGTATTGTTTATGCGTTTCCCGAAGTTTCTGAAAGGTTTTAATGTTCTGGAATTTACTATTTCCCAAAATTGACAATACCAAAGAACGGTTCATGGCAAGATTCTCAAAAAAAATGAAATAAACATTCAATAATTTTTCTTTTGTAGATGTTTCTTCAGAGGAATTTACTTCCGAAGCAAGTTCAAGGGATTTCGTGAAAAGATGATTTAGCATTTCTTTTTCGATCTGATCAAAACCTGAGAAGTAATGATAAAATTCTTTTTCCTCAAAACCATTTTGCTTAGCGAAGAGATAGACATTTTTAGGTTTTTCTCCATGATTCAAAAGATAATCACCATATACTTCAAATAGTTTTTCCTGTGTTATATTGGTTTGTTCTTGCATAATAGAATTAATTTATCAACAAATTTAGTAATTTATTTTATCTTTAATTTAAATAAAGTATACATTTGTACTATATAAATCATTCAATTTTTTAATTATGTTGACAATACAAGCGCAATCGATTATACCTACTGATTTTGGAATTTTTACTGTCTATGCATTCTCCGAACACGAAGACGACTGGAGCCCGCATTTGGTTTGGGTGGCAGAAAATACAGATTTCAGCAAAACTGTAAATGTCCGTTTTCATTCGGAATGCATTACTGGCGAAGTCTTTCATTCTAAAAAATGTGAATGTGGGCAACAACTTGATGCTGCAATGAAATATATGTCCGAAAACGGAGGAATAATTATTTACCTTCGTCAGGAAGGTCGTAATATAGGAATCATCAACAAACTGAGAGCCTACGCGCTTCAGGAAAAAGGATTTGATACAGTGGAAGCCAATTTGAAATTGGGATTGCCTGCAGACGGAAGAAATTTTGACGTAGCGATTGAAATGCTGAAAATTCTGAATATTAAAGAAGTTAATCTTTTAACCAATAATCCGGATAAGCTTAAATCTCTCGAAAATAGTGGAATAAAGCTAGGCAGCAGAATTCCGCTTGAAATTGCATCAAATGAGATCAACGAAAGTTATCTGACGAAAAAAAAAGATTATTTCGGACATCTTCTGGAAAAGTTATAATTTTCTCATTGCTGCAGTAAAATTTTAAGCTTATATTTTTTAATGAAAATGTGCAACTATTCACCTGTTTCTAGTCTTGTTGAAGAAGAATTTTAGTTTTTCGGTAATTATAACCCGCAATAATCGTTACAAATGCAGGTAATAGAAGTAATAATCCCTCATTACCAATGTAGTGATATAGCAATAAAGTAGCTAAAATCAGGATCCATCCCGACAGAAAATAATAATTTGCAGATCGGAAATTTTGGTATTTAATATTATCGTTGCGATAAGGAATGATTATAAAGCTAACATGCGCGAGAATGGCTCCAGTTAAAATATCAATTAAATGATGCTGGTAAGTCGTCAATGTAGAAATTCCTAAAAAAATCAGCCAGATCATTAAGAAAATCCGCCACTTTGAGAGAGATCTGAACACAGACCAGAATATAAAGGCAAAAGTAATATGCAATGATGGAGATTGATTGAAAGGGGAGTCAAATTTCTTTAAAAACGAAAAAGGTAGTTTCAAAATAATATTGGAGACTTCAGGTTTTGGAAATGAGAATCTTAAAGGAAAAGTAATAAAAAATATACCCGCTGTAATAATTACAAAAAGCATTCTCCAGGTTAATATTTTTAATTGTTGTTTATTTTTACACGAAAAAAATACAACGCAGAAAAAAACACCACTCGCCATGTAAGGGATGATCGACAGGGGGATGAATGGAATTGATCTTTCAAAGTCAAAAGTGAATTAGGGAACCTGACCTAGCGACGAGGAATACCACGTGCAAAGATTGTAAACTGCCATGAATACAATAGTGCAGAGTGTTAATGCAAATGCCTGCTGTCGGATTTTTAATTGCTTTTTAGTCATGCGTCATGATATTTAGGAATGAACAACGACGACTAAGTAAAAGTCCTTTTCTTATCAGCATAATCTTACGTTTTTTATGATTTAACAATTAAAAAAGTTGATAAAGAATCAAATAATAAACCATTGAACATTAAATTTTTGATATATTAACTAAAATAAGATGATGTGGTATCTGTTTATCATAGCTAAAACAAAGTGACTGTTATGCAGAAGAGTATATCGCTATTGCTATCGAACCATGTCCGTTTTTGGCAGCAGATTCTATAAATATATTAATCAATATCTTGCATACGGCTTATGTATGTCTGTGCAAAGGGTAGTACAGTGGTAATATTACTTATTTGGCGATGAATATGGCAAGCACAAGGTTGTAGCGGTCAGGATGATCGGTCACGGAAGTTTTAAAAATGAGAATAATAATTTTGCGGATTTTGGAAAACTTATATTGAGTTTATTTCCATAGACCGCAGTGATAAAGAATTTATGAATGAATTATTAGAAAAAATCAAGAATATTGAACATGGTTTTAAAACAAGAATCCTCAATGACAATACATTCAGATGGATTTATCCGAAGTTTATTTGCTGTCAGAAGATAAATTTCCGGATCAGGTTTTCCTTTCGGAACATCATCTGCAGATGTCACAGCATCAAAGTAGTGGTCGAGCCCTAACTTATTTAGAACCACCGGAATGATGATGGCCGGAGAATTTGTCGCCAAACCTATCTTCAATCCTGATTTATGCAAGGATTCTATGAATGCTTTAATACCTTTCATCTCACAATTTTCAGTTTTGATCAGTTCCATGACCCTTTGTACAACTTGTTCCTCTACAGCCTGAAGAGTGAGACCTGACCAAGGAAATCTTTCATACCAAAACCGGGTTACTTCTTTAGTTGTCATTGATTGAGTCAATGCTGTAAATTCGTCTAAAGACGTGAAAACTTCTGATTCTGCCTGTTTCCAGAATTTTTCAGAATCGATCAGTACACCGTCCATATCAAATATAACCGCTTTTACCTGATCCATTAAGCCCATTTTTTAAGATCATATGCAGCTTCCCAGAAAATGATATTCCATTCTTGAGGAGGTGATAAATGCTTCTGTCATTTTTTCTCTAACAGCGGCAGTAGCTTCTGATGCAACCTCATCACAGAGATTGATCGCCTGTTCTACGGCATCTGCAAATTCTTCACCACCGTAAGTGTCAATCCACCTTTGGTAGGGATTGTTTTCAGATTGAAGATGATTGTAAATATGATCTCCCACTTTTTTGTAGATCCAAAAGCAGGGCAGCACTGATGCCATTGCAATCTCTACAGAATCCATAGCAGCTGTGCTCTTACGAAAGTGAATATAATGACACGCAGGCTGTATTTCCCCTTTTTCATTTAAGCCGAAGTCTTTAAAATAAGATTCGTGCAGTATATTTTCTACTACGATGGCAGTTTCTGCATATTTAAGATATTTTAATGTTTGACTGACGATAATGTCGGTCTCACCGGAGATACAGACCACTGAATTACAATTTTGAACCATGGTCTTTGCTGCTTCCAAAGCTTCTGTGCTTTGAGCTGTACTGTCTACTCCTTTTGTAATACTGGCATTTGCATCTGCAAGGGCGATGATCTCCGAAGCATTTCCACGAATTGCTGTTGGATGGTATTTTAAAAGCGTACTCAGAACTGTATCACGATAAGCAGTAGCGCCAGCTCCTACAGGATCTAATATCCAGGGCTTTTGCAATAGGGTAGCATTTTTAGCGGCAAGAAGCATTGCTTCTTCCCAGTACTCATCCAGTGTACCTATGTTGATTACCATAGCATTTGAGATCTTGACCATGTATAGCACCTCTGGTTTGGCATGAGCCATTATGGGCGATGCGCCAACGGCCAAAAGAGCGTTGGCCATATTGTTCATCACAACATAATTGGTGATATTATGAACTAGGGGAGAAGTATTTCTTACGTGAAGGATGTGTTGCCAGAGATTATTTTCCATTCTAATATTTGTTTGTAAATAGAAGCTTTAGGATAAAATCCGGAACAACAGTCATTATCAGAATAATGACTTATTGCTTTTCCCTACGTCGGTGTAAGCCGTATCAGGTTCAAAGGGACTGTCTCAATTCTATTTAGAATACCCCTAAAGCGTGAAGCAAAAGTATTGAAAAATTATCAAAATGCTATAATAATTTCGCCTGATATTAAAGGATTAATTTTTATCATTTTTTCTAATAAATTTATTGTTATAGGAGCCCGTAGAAAAATGATCTCACTGGCTTTTTTTTAAATTGCAATCTTACAAATGAATATTTGCAGTACATAATGGCTTCATTTTCATAAGGGTTTTCTTACTTCTTATAAAAATAGAAGCCAAATATATTGATCATTTCTACTATATTTAACTTTCAGATAGAAATATGAGAGTTAAAATTAGCTATAAGGTTACCAGATGATTTACCAAATAAATTCATAAAATTCAATATATCCGAAATAACTCAAACTTAGAAAGACTGTATCGATCAATCCATGGACGATTATATTGATCCAAATATTTTGATACTTAATATACAACAGTGCAAATGCAATCCCAAATACAAAGGTCATTATTAATCCAGCTATTCCTTGATACATGTGTGGTAAACAAAAGAGTAATGTTGAGAGAACGAATACGATGACCTTTTTATCTCCGAAAACATTTCTCAGCTGAGCAAAAGCAAATGCCCTGAACAACAATTCCTCTCCTATTGCGGCACTGATCCACATTCTGTACAACCATTTAAAATACTGGGACGCATCGCCTTCAATGTGCTTAAAGGCAGAATAATCAGCCGGTTCATTACATAGCCAAGTGACCAATGGCTGTACAATAAAATCCAAACCCAGTTCTAAAATCACATAGGAGGCTATAATTACTTTTAGATCATGAAAATTGAGATTCTTAAAATTTAGCATTTTTAGATTTCCATTCTGAAGATATATGATAATCAAAACAAATATAATGATAACACAGAACGTGTACGGAAATCTAGTCAGTGGATTGTAGATCACCAGACAAACTACTGCAAGCAAAACGAGGGACATCCACTTATTCTGAAGTACTGATTTCATCGTAAAAATAATTTAGTCAAATATTAATTGGCTGTTTTTTCTAAAAACATCTAAATCATGGCAAAATGTTTTCAAAAAACGATACAATGTTTTTTTTGAGTTTTTCGAAACTAGCGGAATTTCCGAATTCTTTATTGTCGTAGCCAATTGGAAATCCTTTTTCAACATAAGTATTGTTTTTTGCTGCTGTAAGAATTTGGAATTTGTCGTTAACGGTTCCCGTTTCATCAGTGTGGATATCTAAATATTTTATTGATGCGTTTTTAGAAAAATCCAACTTGCCGATGTAAATTGTCTTCACCTCTTTCTTCAAGTCAGACCTAAAATAAAGATTCATCTTTTTCGTGTCAATGACCGTCTGCCATTCACCTGGATGTATGGCGTTCAAGATACTCCAGGCATAGTCTATAGGTCTAACATCGTACTTATAATTCTTCAGCATATAATATGCACGGTTATACCGGTCTTCCCAGTTCTTATTTTGATCAAAATCAAACTTTTCATTTCCACCCAGAAAATCAAACTTTTTAGCAGCAGCCAGATCCTTATGATATTGATTGTTGCAAAGTAAGGGCATCGGCATTTCCTTGTTGGTAAGGACTGTATACTTACCATTCAATAGAGCAATCGTGGCAGAGTTTCCTTTGGCATCGGTCAGAAAAAAATGACTTCCGGCTGCATTAGGCCACCAGTCGATGTTTGGTCCATCATTCAGATGGGCCACAACTTCATTGACCGATTTGTAATTGTCCAGTTGATACTGGATCCATTGTGCCCAGAACATATTGGGCTGCTTTGGATTGTAAACTTTGGTTGTTTCTTCCAGATATAATTCGACCAAAAAAAGACCTTTTTCATTAACCCCGTAGCAAGGAAAATCATATCCCAAAAGATTGAAGGTGACAGATCCGAATTTTGATATCCATTGTTTATGAGGCTGAAGTTGATCAGTTGTCAAGTTCTGCCAGCTAATGTTCCTTTTAAGAACATCACGTTTGTTGATCACGATCATCCCCGGCATTGTTTTCCAGTTTTCGTTGAAGCCGACAACATTATGATTTTTACCTGCGAGTAAAAATGCGGAGCAGGCTCTACTTTGGACGGGATAGACGATCGAAAAAATTACGATAAGACGCAAAAACAAAAATTTCATAGAGAATAATTTATAGATTTATTATCAGCAGATGTAGAGAGATTCTTCTACTGTAGCTTGTGTGATGAACTTACCTTGCTTGAATTTTTCCAGAAAGAAAAATTGGTGTAGAGTAGTGTAGCTCCTAAAATGAAGTATACCAATATAGCAATGGTTTCTGATATCAAGTCTGTTTTTGGACTTGTACAACATAGGGTAAGAAGACTTATGATATAAATGATACCGGCATTGATCCAGAGTTTTGATACTGCAGGTGCATATTTCTTTTTTTGTAAATGGTTATCAGAATATAATTCTGCGATTCTGTTTTTATCCCAATAAAGTAAAATAAAACCGGCGAGCATCATTAAGCTCGTGATGATCCATGTTCCTTTGAAAGGCAGAGAAATGGTGATCATCCAGATATTACTTGTGATCGCTAAAAATAATAATGTACCTATTAATGCAAATCGCTGTGTGATCAGAAGTATTGCTGTAATGATCTGGGCCAACCCCAAAAAATTATAATACATACCTGATTGATAAATGACTTCAAAAAACTGACCTACCGCTTCAGATTTTGGCAGCTGAGTGAATCTTTCACCAATTAATTTTGTAAATCCAGAAGGTACAAATGCCAATGCTATAAGATATCTGATGTGGATAATGATCCACTGAATCAATTTAGATTGTTGAACTTTATAAAACATAGATTGAAGAATAGTGGTTGAATAGTTTAGACATTAGACGCATTCTTAGTTCTTGGTTATATCTTCATAGTGTATCTATCTAGTCCTTCACTAAAACCATCTGCTAAAACATCCACAATCTTAAAACCGTTCTTTTCATAAAATGCTACTGTATGTTGTGAGGTTTCTATTTTGATAATTTTATCGGGATACAATTTTTTTAAAAGATCTAGACGAAAACTTGTGAGTAACTTACCGATGCCTTGTCCGTGGTAATTGGAATCTACCATACCCCAAGATAACCCTGCCTGATTACTCATTTCGTCGAAAAAAATTCCGCCACAGCCCACAGGACAACCGCTAATTTCAACTACGTAATAGTGATCGTCAATTTGATCCAAAAACTGTTCAAATTGTTGTAATTCCTCATTTGCAAAAAACTTAGGGAGATTTGTTTTGAAGATTTGGATACAGTTTTCTCTGTAAGCCGTCCTATATTTTGTGATTTGCACGATTGCTTTATATTTATTAGCGAATTTACCATAACGGACCAGATATAGTCAATGGTTAGTTTTAACCAAAAATGACCGAGTCTCAAATTTACCAGAAGTCTGATGTTCATTATGTATTATCAACTTTCATCTTCTTTGATAGTAATATCTTAAATTTGCAATAGACTCTTATGGAAAATACTTTTTAAGACAATTAAATTAAAAATTAAATATCAATGAAAATCATATCAGTAAGACAGAATCCAGAATATAAAGATAGAGCAATAAAGTAGTTTCAGGAAGTTGGTCGGAGATTTCGCCAGTTATTTATAAAGATTGTATTTCTAAAAGTATAGACGCAGCACAGTCCTTACCTCAGTGGTATCTATTTGAAAAGAATGAAAATATAATCGGGTGTGCCGGACTGATAACCAATGATTTATAAGTAGAATGCACCTCTATCCCTGGATCTGTGCAATTTTTATAGATGAAGAGCGGAGAGGAAATGGCTACGGTTCCTTATTGATTGACAAAGCCAAAGAAGATACAAGATTACACGGATTTACATATTTGAATTTATGTACCGATTATACAAATTATTATGAGAAATACGGATTTGAATATATAGGCCAAGGTTATCATGCGTGGGAAGAAGAATCGAGAATTTATCAAATTGAAGAATAAAGTGATGTAAATTATTTTTAACAGAAAGTATTATATTAAAAATGGAAATAAATTAGATAATCCAGCTTGGTATTCCTTAAGTGAAACTCATAAAGATTTCGTGATCGACTATAAGAATCAAAGAGCACAAATACAAAAATTGCTTCCTATCTGGGAATTACCTCAGAAATCTTGAGCAAAGTGAGAAAAAATATTGTTAAGAAAAAATGATAACGATTTAATGATTAAATTTAGAATTTGGAACGTTTAGAAATTAAAAAAAATATACAAAAACCGGAAGACCAGAATCTGTCTTTCAGAGCATTTGATCTGACACAATCGAATCTTGAAAATTATTTTGAACCTCATAAGAAAGATCACTTTTGTATTCTGATGGTACAAACAGGTGAGATAGGAATTCAGATAGAAAATCAGATATTTAATCTTGGTTGCGGTAAAATATCAATTGTTTTTCCTGAACAGATTTCTTTCATCACCAAAGTTTCTTCTGATATTTCAGGTAAAATTATTTTGTTTGAGGAAATTCTTTTTTGTTCTGATATTCTTAAAAATGAATTGCTTTCTTATAATGTAGATTTGGCGACTCATCTCAATTGTGTCTTTCTATCACCGTTAGAATTTGAAAAGTCAAAGAAACTCGTCGTTGATATTGAGAACGTTTATCTTGACCCAAGTCTTGTCCGAAAAGAGCAGGCTCGTTTTTATATCAAAATTTTCCTTCTTGGATTAATTGAGTTGGTTCACGGTCAGCATCCCGTTTTACAGCATGAAACGGATAAAACTTTATATATTCGATTTAAAAAAATGCTGAATGAACGCTACAAAAATGAGCGAACAGTGCAGTATTACGCATCAAAACTGGCAATCACTACCAAGAAGCTGAACAATATCACAAAAAAGCATTGTGATGAAACAGCAATCAATGCAATACATAACCGTATTCTTCAGGAAATCAAAAGATTATTATTGTTTTCTGACCTTTCCCACAAGCAGATTTCATTGGAACTGGGATTCAGTTCGCCTTCAGCACTCAACAAATTTGTAAAAACCAAATTAAAAGAAACACCAACCGAGCTTCAGGAAGAACTGGCTCAAATTTATAACAGATAGACTCAATTATATAACACATACCTTTCTGACTGATCTACCTTTGTACTATAATTTTAACGTAAAATATAATACAGAATGAGCAAGTTATTTATTGCAGGAGAAGTATTCCACGGAGCGGGAAGTCTTGAAGAATTAAAAAATATCAAAGGTAAAAAAGCAGTTTTGGTGACTGGAGGAAGCTCGATGAAAAAAAGCGGGACTTTGGATAAAGCAGTCGCTTATCTGAATGAAGCGGGAATAGAAACCAAGATCTATGAAGGAGTAGAAGAAGATCCGTCATCAGAAACTTGTTTCAAAGGTGCAGAATTGATGAAGGAATTTCAGCCTGACTGGATTGTAGGGATCGGTGGCTGCTCAGCAATCGATGCGGCTAAAATGATGTGGGTTTTCTACGAATATCCGGATGCTGATTTCGAAGCGATGATCAAACCTTTCAGTGTTCCGACTTTAAGACAAAAAGCGAAATTCATTGCCATTCCATCAACCAGCGGAACAGGAACTGAAACTACAGGTCTTGCAGTGATCACAGACCGTGAAAAAGGAGTAAAATATCCAATCGTTTCTTATGAATTGACTCCTGATGTGGCAATTATCGACGGCGAGATCTGTGCATCGATGCCGGCTCACGTTACCTCAAACACTGGATTGGATGCTTTGACACATTGCGTCGAAGCTTATGTTTCAAACATCGACAGTAATTTTGCAGATGCACTTTCCAAAGGTGGTTTAAAAATCGTTTTTGATAATCTGAAAGAAGCGGTTAAAAATCCAAATAATATCACAGCCCGTCAGAATATGCACGATGCTTCATTTATGGGAGGATTGGCTTTCAATAATGCGTGGTTGGGAATTGTACACTCATTATCTCATCAGGTTGGTGCTTTGTTTGGCGTTCCTCACGGTGCTTGTAATGCGATTTTCTTACCTAATGTAATTCGATTTAATGAAAAAGAAAGCAGTCGTTTTCCGGATCTGGCAAAAGTGATCGGTAAAGAAACCACTGAAGAGTTAGCACAGGCGATTGAAACTTTGAGATCTGAAGTTAATAATCAATCTGCGATCAAAGAATTCGGGATCTCTCGTGAAGACTGGGATAAAAATCTGGACTTTATGGCAAACAATGCATTTTTAGACCCTTGTACAGGATTCAACCCTAGAAAACCAACCGTTGAAGAGTTAAAGAATATTTACAACGCTTGTTATGAAGGTCTTGTTTATTCCGAGGACAAAGTTTTAAATGCAGCTTTGTAACTCAAATTAAATAAACAATCCACTTTGTATAAGAGGCTGTCTCACTTTTGAGACAGCCTCATTTTAAATATGAGTCGGGACAAACAGCAAAAGAATTGTCTCGGAAATATGGATTTCATTATCAGTCTTTGCACGATTGGAAAAAGAATTCACCACTATGTTAATTGAAAATGAAATCCTCAGCTTTACGTTGAGGATTTTTTAATTTCTACTGATGGCTTTTCTTTGTATGGGATATAAATTTTGTATCTCTGCCACTTCTTGGGAATTCAAGTTGAAATCTAAAATCTCCGGGTTGTACAGGGGGCTGTCGATTCCCTTTAAATGATCATCGATAAATGATTCAAAATGTAAAACCCTGAATTCTTTTTTATATAACGTCGCTAATAAGGTGTTGACATCAACAATCAAGATTTTCTGTTTTCTGTTTTCGCTCCATATCGGTAAAGCAACTTTTTGACTATTATCACTCCATAACACAGGTCCTGCTGTCCAGTCATTAATTGTTACTATTTTGTCTTTGAAAGTTAAGTATGAAATTCCACCAAGAGGTGCGCCCATTGCAATTTCATTCAGTATTCCATATTCAATTCTATATTCTTTGTTTGGAGATAAAAGGTTTTTATCTGTATTGGAAAAATTCCAGGCTGTAATGATTTTGTCAGTCATAAGTTGAGTGGTTTGATCAGTTACTCATTTTATACATTATCGGATGCTCTCAATTATAATTTATTATAATATAGAAGTGGTCTACACATAGATTTTAACCTTTATTTTTTATGAATGATTTGATAAGGGTTTTAAATCGTACAGTTTTTTTGACAATTTGTATAACGATTAATAGCTCGGGTTAAGTTACACTCTTTAAAATACAGAATATTGATCTTTACAAATTAGATAACCGTAGCTTAATACTTGGTATTTTTTTAAATTGGTACATCACAAATGTTTTTTTCTTAAGATTACACTCTCAAGGTTGTTGCCAATCCAATTTTGTAATTAATTCGAAAAAATTACATAATTTGTAACGGTGGTACATATTATGGTTTTATTGCTAAACTATGCGTTGCAAGAATTTTTTATTTATTTCTTCCTTTATATAATTTTCATCTTCTTGATTTAGAAAACCTAAAGGCGCATATTCCGTATATTTCTTTTTGAAATTTTCGACCAATTTATTATATACTTTATCCTTTTCAACATATGGGGAATGATAATGGTCAATTTTTTCAAATTCTCTTTCGATATCGTTGAAAAATATTTGAAAGTAGATTCTGTCATTAATTTCTCTTTTCCAGTTTAGAAGCCAATTAATCTGACTTGCTATGGTGTTTGTATTTTCAGGATATCTCAAGTCTTGTTTTAAGAAAAAACGAGGATGACCGTTTGTAAACTTACAAACAAGATCATAATCTTTACCCATTCTTTTATTAAAATCTGAAAGATTGAGCTGAGCCATTTTTAGATTTTCTGCGTTTTTATCGATTGTTTCCTGAGGGATGTCGTTTTCAAAAGAAATTATATTCACCGCTAAATATTTTTAAATAATGTACTGAGCAAATTGTAGTCCGTTAGCTTTTTACTTTATAAACTAATAACAAAATTTTCATAAAACAGTTGCCTTTGAGGTTACCCGATTTTCTATAGCAAATATATTCCGTTGCCCCTGCGGAAAGAAATCTTTTTGGGTATCCGTAATTGGAGATTACAAACCCTCCACAAAAATATTTCAAGCTTTATCAATGTGCTTTCTTATTGTTTTCAAGGAATTGATTGCAGTTTTCCTTGTGCCTGCCTGAATGGTAATCTGCATAGAAAAGTCAGAAACCTCACAAGATGCAAATACAGTTCATTTATTGAATTTACATAAGAACACCTTTCTTTCTGCAATTCTGGAAACCACAGGCAATATCAGTTTTTATTTCTACAGGGATGAAGAAGTTCATTTCGGACTGCCTGTACTTCCAAAAATTTATAACAAAAAAGTAACGACCATTGAGAAGGAAGACATTTACGCCTGTACTTACTGCGGTTATTCCGCATACTTGGAAAGATCTGTAAAGGTTTGTGAACGTTGTGAGAGAAAAGAGTGGGTTAAGGCAATTAAAACTTTGAGACTTACCTGATGTAGATTGTCTATTTATTACCTCAAAATCTTTGGCAGACAAATTGTTAGTTGTAGCACAAAGCAGATAATAAAAATGCTTTTAATTTTAACCCACCAAATAATTATTATGAAAAATTCAATTCTTACATTGTTAGCAGTTGCTGCCATGGTATCTTGCAACAAAAAGGATTCTGTTTCTACAAACAGTTCCGTAGATTCAACGGATATGTCTTCAACAGCTCCAATGGATTCCCCACAGACTCTTAATGATTCTGCTACAGTTTCAAGTACAGTTCCTGATGCAAAAGCATTAAGTACTCAAGACAAAACTTTTGTTGATGCTGCTGCTAAAGGGGGAATGATGGAAGTTATGATGGGAGAACTTGCTGCTGCAAATGCTACCAATGCTTCTGTGAAATCTTTAGGGCAAATGATTGCAAAAGATCATAAAGCTGCCAACGAAGAACTAAAAAAATGGGCGGGAAGTGTAAATTATTCCTTACCCGCATCCTTAGACGCTTCACAACAAAAGATGCATGATGATCTAAAAGTAAAGAAAGGAGCCGATTTTGACAAGGCTTATGTCGACATGATGGTTAACGATCATAAAAAAGATATTGCAGCATTTAAAAAGGAGTCAACAGATGGTACAGATGCTAACGTAAAAGCATTTGCAACTAAAACACTTCCGACTTTGGAAAACCATTTGAAGGAGTCTGATAAAGTGAAGTCTGCTCTGAAATAATTAAAATTTATTTAGCAATAAAAGTAAGCTGTCAAAAATGACAGCTTACTTTTATTGCTTGTAAACATTATAATAATTTAAATGGCAGAACTTGTCATTAATCTTAATCATATTTAATTGAAAGAGTTCTCTTCGTATATTGCACCACGAATAAAAATAAAAAGAATGTCAATAAATCAATCTCCGCCGGACGGAGGGATGTTCTATAAGGAAACAGATATGAGTCAGCTTTTTCCTGAGCCTTTAAATGCAGTTACTGCGATTTTTTTTCTCATCACAGCTATTTTTTGGACTATTAGAATCAAAGATAATTTTAAAGAGTATCCATTTTTAGTTTATTGCTTGATATTATTATACATTGGTGCTATTGGTGGAACGTTTTATCACTCATTCCGACAATGGTCGGTATTTATTGTGATGGATTGGCTACCTATTATGTTGCTATGCTTGTCTGCAGGATTTTACTTTATAGCGAAGAGCACCAAATTGTTTTATGCTGTCTTTGTAGTTCTTGTATATATAATTCTCATGTTTGCTTTAAGAAACTGGATTTTGCTTGATAATACATCTCTTTTTATCAATTTAAATTATGGAATGATGGCATCATTTGTTCTCTTCTCGGTTTTACGATATTTAATTTATACGCAATGTAAAGCCGGGAAATGGGTGGGATTTGCATTACTGTCATTTGCTTTTGCACTTACTTTTCGTATCGCTGATAAGTGGGAGTGGCTCAATATCGGAACACATTTTTTATGGCATACTTTCGGGGTAATAGCGACATTTTGTATGTTTAATTATATCTATCTTACGCAGAAAATTGCAAATAGAGCTTAAGTCCTTAACTTTTAGCTTCTGGTAATTTAAATCTTTTTTAGTGCGGAAGCTTTATGGGCTGCTTTCTTTCCCGTTTTTTCGCTGATGACTTCATACTGTGGCTCAGCCTCAGATGCCCGTCTTTGTCTATTCATAAAAACAAAATCTTTGGTATGAACTGTAGTTATAATACCGTGTGTTTCACCATTCTGAAACCTCCACTTTACATGGTCTCCTTTTTTTAACATAATTGCTGTATTTTCTTAATATGGTTTAGATATATCAAAAGACATACTAAAATAATTACTTCATCATCGACTTCCCGCAAAAGGATCAAGAGAGCTGATTATTATTCTAATCTCTTTAAATGAACTTAGATTTTAAAATTTACCCTAGATTTTTCTTTTCGTTTTCCCAAAATTTATCCATAATTCTTTTTGTCTCTGAATGACTTTTCAGCATTACGATCTCACCAGTTTCATCAACGGTATAATGGTCTTTAAACGCATCAGGCATTGCATCGTATTGAATGTTTACCTGCTCCAAAGTTTCTTTAAAACATTTGTAATTGTATTTGTGAACCAAGAAGGGTAAAGCATTTTTTCCTCGTAAAAGTTCATATTCCTGATAATTGTACGGTGTTGTTTGCTGTCTTTTTGCTAGTGATTGGTTGAATTTTTTTAGCAGTAAAATAATTTCTTTTTCTTCAATAAATTGTGAAAGTCCCCGCAAAGCGTAAATTTTCATATCCAGATAGCGCTCTTTTTTGTAGGAGCTGAGAAAGAATTCCTTTAAGGCAGAAAAGTTAAAATCATACAACAATTTTAATATTTTATTTCGGATGTCGAGATGTTTTGTGGACTGGTAAATGGTTGTAAGGAATTCTGCATTGTTATCGGTGATTATGTTCTTGTCCAAATTGAATAACGCATTTCGAAATTCGATGTCCTTCTCATTATATTTTTCTTTTGTTAAAATCTCCGGTAATTTATTAATCATCATGAATGAATAAGTTTGAAATTTTTGATAGCATTATACACTTTGAATGTGAAACAATTAGTTTATTAAGTTTAGTATAGGAGTAGTAAGATGAAATTAAAGATTTTAAAAACATAAAAAAATAAAGTATGTAAAGGCAATGACCGATAAACTGCTGATGCTCCAGTAATTACTATCTTTATTTTTGTTAAATCTTGTTCGGCCATTTATTGCAAAACCTGTTTTTTTAACTGTGTCAGCATCAGCTTTTCTATCGAAATCACTTTTCCAGATTTTAAAAAGACTATCAAAAGTTCCACTGACTCTGACTATATCAAACCCATCAGCTCTTCGTTCAAATCTGATTGTAAACAGATCTTTTTCATTTTTAGGATTAACAAATTGGTAATTGTTGTAACCCCAGTCAAAACTATTTTTATCTGCCATATAGTTAACTTCGGTTAACCAGATAAGGCTTTCCACATGTTTGATCAATTTAGCTGAATCTAATTTGATAAATCGGCTTTGAGCATTTGATATAAAAGATGCGAATGCAAAAAATATAATTAGCTTTTTCATAGACTGGGATTACTGTTTTGTAGGAAGCTTCACATTACGCACATATCGTCAAAAAAATAGTTTTAGATTGCTGAACTGAATCAAAAAATCACTCCTGGATTGGAGTGATTCTATGTTTAAATGAGTTTTTATTTCTTGGTGAATTTTGTTGTAAAAGCGGAATGGTTGGTGTTGACTTTTATGATGTACGTTCCTGTGTTTAAAAATGATACCGAGATCTGGTTTTTTCCTGAAGTATCTTTTAAAACTAATTTTCCCAAGAGATCATAAACCTCCAATGATTTAATATTTTCTGTTGTAGAAACATGAAGGAAATCTGACGTAGGGTTAGGATAAATATGTACTTTTTTATCCTGAGATATTTCGGATGTCGACAGATTATCAGCATTTGAGATTTTGATGTTATCTACACTAAATCCAGAATCGTAATCATCAAAAGCGAAATCGATGACTTGAAAACCGCTTGCACTGGTCAGAAAGTTTTTGCTTCCCACGGATATATTATTCACGAAATATTGCACGGTGTGAGTGCCCATATTAACAATCATTTTAAAATTATACCATACATTTGGTGAAACATCAATGGAAGTTTCTGTTACATCATCCATAATACCGTCATAAATGGCAACATTTCCCTGCTCATAATCGATGACAAAAGCGCCAAGTATCGTATTTGAGTTATCCCTAACAGACATAAAGTAGTCAGATTCATCAATAGCGGATATTTTGAAGTCAAACGAAAATTCGGTCTTTGCAAAGCCGTTAACATTCTTTTTTATTCCACCATCATTTATGGTGTTGGTAGCTAATACGTTCGCAGAATTGGTTCCCAAAGTTGATGTGGTATTGATAATTGCTGCATTATTGGGAGTAGCACTTCCATAAGAAGTCCAGCCTTGTTGATTATTGATATCTCCCAATACAAAGCCTTCGGAAGATTCGAAAGAAATGTCTTGGCTAAATACAGAAATGCTTAACGTGAAAGTCACGATTAGAGAGAGTAATTTAATTTTCATAGATTTTTTTTTTAATTAAAAGTGAACTACAAACAGTTCAGAATTAGGTTTTGAGTGTTATTAAGCTACTTGTTTTTCAGCAATAAAACTAACAAAATAATTCATACCATAAAGAAAAATTTTCTTTTTTAATAATTCACTTTTATGACTGTGAATTATCATTAATCCTTCGAATGATCAGTAGGCTCTATTTGGATTGGTAAGCTTGATACTAAGGGTAGTTGATTCGCAAATACTAAATAGAGGTAAATGGATGACTTTGACTATCGGTCTTGTTTCCGCAGCAAATTCTGGTTTTTTTTGAAGTGGGTTTTGGCAATGGTACTGCATTATTATATAAATTATGCTGAAGCAAAAAGTAAAAGCAGCTTTCATATGTCTTGGTTTTTTCTACGGTAAAATCGAAACCTAATCTGAAAGTTCATAAGTTGTATTTTTGGTGAAAATTCAAGGCAAAACCTTATTTGCTGCTATACGGTTGATATTTATGATTGATTGATTTTAACGAAAACATATCATCGACCGTTACTGCAGAAAAGACCGTTGCTTTTTTATTATATTGCGCTCCACCTTTGTATCTTTAGTTTTCGACAATTCGTGGATCTTGCCTGCTCAGGTGTCATTTTAAGATTTCCATTAAAAAAACAAAATATTCGCCAATTCATCGAAAAGTTAGGATGCAAATTTTTTGTAAGAATTTAACAATCAACTCATCAAAATAAATTTTATATTAGTAGTATCATAAATGGCGTTATGAAGTTATATAAATCAGATTGACGCAATTTGCAAATTTGAAAGTTAGCAGCCATTTTGAAACAGAATCTAAAGATCTAAAATTTTTAAATTAAATACAGAAAAATGAGAAACAGTATCTATACTTTGTTATTATTATTTTTATTTACAAGCGTTGACGCTCAGGAATATTTAAAATTAATAAGTGAAGCTGATAAATTATATGAAACAAAAGATTACAACATGTCTACTGATTTATATGATAAAGCTTTTAAAATCGAAAGCAGCAATCCAAATCACTTATATAATGGTGCATGTGCATCCTCTTTAGCAGGAAATACAAAAAAGGCATTTAAATGGTTGAACTTATCAATAGAAAAAGGTTGGACAAATCTAAAGCACTTAAATTCCGATACTGATTTAGAAAATTTACATTCAAAAAAAGAATGGGGAGAAACAATTGAAAAGTTAGAAAAAAAATTAGAGTTAATAGAAGCAAATTACGACAAACCATTAAAGGCTGAATTATTGACAATTCTTGAAGAAGACCAAAAATATAGAATCCAAATGGATGAAACTCAAAAAAAATTCGGTCAGGATTCTAAAGAAATGAATAACCTGTGGAAAATAACAAATCAGAAAGACTCAATTAACTTATTAAAAGTAAAAAAAATATTAGATGAAAAAGGCTGGGTTGGCAAAGACAAAGTGGGTGCGCAAGCCAATAGTGCATTATTTCTTGTCATTCAACATTCAGATTTGGAAACTCAAAAAAAATATTTACCAATGATGAAAGAAGCTGTAAAAAAAGGAAATGCAAATCCAAGTTCTTTGGCTTTATTAATTGACAGAATAGAAATCAGAGAAGGAAGAAAACAAATATACGGAAGTCAAATAGGAACAAATCCAAATACTAAAACTCCATATGTTTTACCTTTAATTGATCCTGACAATGTAGATAAGAGAAGAACCGAAGTTGGTCTGGATTTAATCTCTGATTATGTTAAAAATTGGGATTTAATTTGGGATGTTGAAAAATATAAAAGTGAATTATCCGAATTAGAAAAATTAAATAAATAGAAAAAACGCCTGTTAGCAGCAGTTTGTAAAAAATGGGGTGTTAGGTTTAATTAATTTGGTTTTGTGTTAATCGAATGTTAGAATTTCTTCGCCACTTCTGCAATCTGCAAAAAGTTAGAGAATAAGACTTAATCTCAGCAAACAATAGGATAAAAGATGTAAGCTTTGCGAAATAATGAGTCAAGGCAGATTTTTTGTTTCAGGCTGCTTTACATAAACACGTATTTGCTGCGGGCTTTATTTTTTATCGTCTAGATATTTGCGTGCATTGGTGTTGTCCGGATTTAATTCCAAAGATTTTCTATAATTAATAATCGCTTCTTTTCGGTTTCCTAAAGTTTCTAGAATTTCACCATAACTATCATATACATTCCAACTTTTAGGGAATAGAAGTGTGTTAAGCTTAAAGACCTGCAATGCTTCATTTTTTTTATTCTGTTCCAATAACTGATAACCCCAAGTGTTCACCTCGTCCTCCTTTAAGGAATAATTTTGATTTGCCTGATATAATTTCCTATAAACATTATAAGGGTTTTGATATTTATTTTTTATAAGATTTTGGCGTAATAATTTCAAATTTTTACTGAGCCCAAAACCATTTTTCACTTTCATATCAGGGAAATAGTATCCTGCAATTTCATCTACAAACCATTCTGGATTTGAACCTTGTAGATTCTTTAATACGACAATAGATAAACTATCTTTTGGATACACAAATAAAGTAGAACGCATTCCTCCAACTGGTGCTACGGCAGGATGTTCCTCTCGTTCAACAGTTGGCCACCCTAAAGCATAGCCATTTGTCAGTTTATTGAATCCTCCAATTTCCCCGTTGTTTAATTTTGTTGTAGTAAACATTTGATTGATGCTTTCTTTATTTTTTAATAGCTTTCCTTCTTGTAAAGAGATAAGCCATTTGCTTAAGTCTTCGGAAGTGGAAATAATCCCGGTTGCAGTTCTGAAAAATAAAGGAAATGAAGTATATGAATTGTGCAATTTTCCATCGTTGATCCATTTCCCACCATCATTAAAAATTGTTGAATAAGAGTTGGAGTTATTAGGAATAATATCACTAGAATCACCAAATCGGGTAGAAACCATGTTAGAAGGCTTAAATTGATTTTCTTCTATGAATTGTGTAAAATCTTTACCGCTTAACGAATTAATAATTCTTCCTAAAATATAATAACCGGTTTGATTGTAACTGAATTTTTCACCAGACTTAAATTCCATTGGCAATTTCTTAACCGTTTCCCAGTTTTTACTTTCCAAACCGCCTCCCAATACTTGTTCCCTTTCATCTATATTGTTTGGAAGTCCGGAAACATTGCTTAATAATTGTTTGATTGTTATTGATTTCCAATTTTCAGGAATATCAGAAATATAAGAAGAAATGGGATTATTAACATTTAGCTTTCCCTGCTCTTGCAATTGCATAACGGCAACCCCCACAAAAGCTTTAGTCATAGAATTAATAGAAAAAGTTGTTTTAGAATTTGTTGGTACTTTATGCTCTATACTTGCGAAACCATAATTCGTTAACTTATCTAATTTGCCATTTTTGATTATAGCTAATTGAATTCCAGGTATTTGTAGCTGTGTCATCTTTGCGTTGATAAAAGTATCAATGCTGTCAGAAGTATTTTGAGCTATTAATTGATATGAAAACAATGTTACAACAAGTAAAAATATGGTGTTAATAGCTTTTGATATTTTTTTCATTTCATTTCATTTTTATTTATTAGTATGACAGCTATGAACTACATGATGTTACATCGCCATTTAAAATACAGCTAATTTTCAAATTGATACATTTCATCATCTCAATTTACATAAATTTAATAAGCTATTACCGCCGTTATGGTAAGATTTTTTTGATGGGATAGCTATTAGCTAATTACAAATGTTTTTCATGTTAAGTTTTGTTTGGATGACGAAAGTTTTATTCCTTTTATAGTGATATATTTTATTCTTTCATGAGTGTTGATGTTTATTAGTTTGAAAATTTCAATTCCTAAAAATTCTGGGCAATTGGATATTTATTATTTTACTGTCATATTTTCCAGACTAAGTTTCGCAATGTCCTTTACCAATTGGGTAGGAGAATTGCAGTCGCAGTTGCTGAATCCTAAAACATAAATGTCTTCACTTGGAATATACACCGCCATCGATTTGAACCCAAAGATGCTTCCACCGTGCTCTCTTGTAGCAATTCCATTGATGTTTTTCAGATGCCATCCGTAGCCGTATTCAATTTCTTTCCCGTCATTCAGCGTGTATTTACTAAAAGCTTTTGTCTCTTCCTTTGAAGTTAATAATAGATTTTGATTTAAGGCATTCTGCCATTTTAGCATATCATCCAAAGTCGACATTAACGATCCTGAAGCAAACGGAACACTAAAGTTAATTACCGTTTTATTAACATAGCCGTAGTCTTTTTTATGATAGCCGTAAGCTCTGTTTTTAATAATTTTTCGATCGGTTGCGTAATAAGAATTGATCATTTCAACTTTATCAAATATATTTTTTTTAATAAAATCTTCATAAGTTTCTCCTGAAACAATTTCGATAATGTAGCCTAAAATCACATAACCCGAATTATTATATTCAAACTTTTCACCGGGAGCTAAATCAACTGGCTCGTTTTTGAAAAAGTTGACCATTTGTTCGGGCGTCATTTCCTTTTGCGCAATGTCTTGCAAGGTTTTCATTTTTGTGAAATCCCTAATTCCGGAAGTATGGGTCAAAAGGTTATGAATAGTGATATTGTTCCCATTCGGATAGCTCGGAATGTATTTCGAAATGGGATCACTGACTTTTAGTTTTCCCTGCTCTTCGAGCATCAGGACTGCAATAGCGGTGAACTGCTTTGTCATAGATCCGATCTGGAAAACACTATTGGTGTTCAGTTTTGCATCCAGTTCGAGATTAGCCATTCCGAATGCTTTTTGGTAAACAGGTTTACCTTTCTGAGCTACCATGAAAATGCCTCCAGGTCCATCAGCTTCTTTAAATTTCGACAGGATAAGACTGTCAATTTTTTGATCTAATTTTTGGGCATTCAGTGAGAATGCCAGCATGAAAATAGAACAGAGTACGAATAACTTTTGCATTGTGAGATGTATTTAATGCAAAGATATGTTAATAATTTAATACTATGTAATACAAAATAGTAAATGTATTTTATTATTTAACTATAAACAGAATATCCGTCTGCTTTTTGACCATATAAGCAAATTTCAAAGTTGTGTATTATATCCTAAGCTACCTGATTTTCTATGGCAAATATATCCGTTGTCCCTTCGAAAAAAAATGTTTTTGGGTATCCGGAATCAGAGATTTCAATCCCTCCAAAACATTTTAAGCTTTCATCAATGTTCTTTCTTATTGTATTCAACGAATTGATTGCAGTTTTCCCTGTGCCTGCCTGAATTGTAATCTGTATAGAAAGGTCAACCTCACAGGAAGCAACTGTAGGTCATTGAAATTTTAATCCTTATTAATGCTCTTGATAAATCAGTTCGTTCTGTTATAATAACATAAGCTTATTAAATATTACGATGGCCATCGGATTATTCTGAAAATCATCCTATTTGTTCTTACACCTGTAAAAAATAAATTATTTTCAAATAAAGCGAACCAGCTAACTGAGAAAAATCGTTTATTAGAACAAAAGCATATAATTGGTGGCGATATAAATTTCATTTACGAAAATTAATCCCAGAAAAAGCCTATTGCAAATTCGGATCATAAAATTGAAGAGAGGTCCTGCAGTAAATTTGCTGGAATTTAACCGATACAACTAATATGCTCATTGATCTCGATTTACTCAGTGCCCACGGAGGTACTATTCATACCTATGACTCTCATGATTATATATTTCAAATAGAAGAAACACCTAGGTGTTATTATCAAATAGTTTCAGGAGATGTAAAATTAAATTACACCAATGAGGAGGGTAAGGAACTGATTCAAAGCTTTCTGACTAAAGGAGAAAGCGTCTGTGAATTGCTTCTGTTCGTTGACGAAAAATACCCTGTAAATGCTGTTACAATTTCTGATTGCACCATTATGAAAGTACCGAAGGCAGAGTTTATACAGATGTTAGATGAACATCCTCATGCAGCAGTCGATGTCCGGAAATATATATCGAAAACGCTATATAACAAATTTATTATGATGCAGAATATTGCATCTACTTCCGCAGAACAACGTATTAGAGGTACCTTAAAATATTTTAAAAGTTTTTTTCCGGATAAAACTCCATTTTCATATGAAGTCAAGCTGACAAGACAACAGTTTGCGTCAATTACCGGATTACGTACAGAAACCGTTATCAGAACTTTGAAAAAACTTGAAAAAGAGGGATTTGTAAAAATAGAAGATCGGAAGGTGTACTTTTAAATAAAACGAATACTGTTTTTTTGTGCAGACTCAAACCAAATGTGGAAGCTGCCAAAGAATATGACTCAATATGGACATTAGATATATGACTGCTGGTCTAACATTCTAATTACATGGATCGCGCATTGGTCAAAATGGATGATACATTTAGGTTAGGGTATGTTTGTGGCATTATGCAGGCCAAAACTGGGGCTTTTTACAGACACCGTGGTGGCATCTTTGTGCAAAGTGATATATATATCATTCCAAAATGTCATTTGTGCATATTTTTGTCACTAACCAAAGTGGTGACAATACTTCAAAAGATATGAAGGAAGCCTCAACTGAGATTTTTGAAAAATTACTAGAGGATATATCCTAGATAGCTTATTAAAACTAATACCGTTTCAAATACTTACACTAAAAAAAATATCGGCCATTTTATACAATGTGCAAATAGATTATGATGACACAAGAGTCACTAAAAGTCAATCTTGGTTTACTAAATTATTCTTCTCTCTTTTGCTATCACAGCGAGGTGGAAAAGAGTTTTAGCACCGCATATTTTTCTCAGTTTTGTAAGTCTTTTTTCTATGTTACTTTTACTGGCAACGATTGATTCGTTGTCTGAAAGTTGCTTAGGGATTTCACCGATTTTTAAACCTTGTGATAAGTATGTTAGTATAAGAAGATCTAATTTTTCCATTCAGCAAATTTAAAAATAATTATGTTCTGTCGAGTCCAATTATACTAGAGCTAATACGCTCAATTTATTATTTTTTTTAAACTATATGACAAATAATTTTCTCCAGCGGGCAACAGTATTTCTACTTAAACTGTAATGCATTGCAAGTTGCGTATTACTTAATTTATTTTTCTTCTGATACTGCAGTATTTTTAATATGGTTTCCTTATTATAAGAGCGGTGTCTTTTATCAAAGTTCCAACTTTCTGCTGTGGCTTCACCAAATATGATCGTGTTGAGCTTGATCACATCTAAATGTGTTAATATATCATTATGTAATATATTTTCACAATATTTTTTTTTATCTGGATATCTGCTGTTCAGTATATCACCATAAATTCTTTTATAATCAGGCATCTGTCGTTTAACATTAATTTTTATTATATTCTGTTTTTATACTTATTGATCCACCTATTTAGTGTTGATTTTGGAATTTTGTAATCTTCAATTACTTGAATCCTTGTTTTTTCTTTATTCTCTATCACATCAAGAATATAAAATATAACATCCTTCGTATAAAGGTTCTTTCTAAACAGTGGTAATTCAGTATTCACCTTCTGTTGAGTGTCAAATCCCTTTGGAGAGGTATATAGTATTAGGTGTTGCGAAAAAAGACGAAAAAAATCGTATTCTAAAAGCTTACACCACTTCAGTAATGCTTTTGTCTCCAAAGTTTCCTGTTTGTAGATATTTTCAATTTCAGCTTTCTGCAAATTCATGTTACTACAAATTCTGTCTAAATCAATACCTATTTCATTAACACGTTTGTATATAATTTCACCTATATGAATATCTTTTAAATCCGTTTTCATTAAAATTGTAATATGTAATTATTTCTCCTCAATAGTTGTTCATCAATCTTATATTTCTCTTCTTCAAAAAATGGAAAAGTTTCGACAATATAACATGTTTCGAGTCAAATTTGTTTATATTTTTAAGTTTGTATTAGTAATCAGATATATTAAACTCTCACCACTAAGTTTAGGAGGTGCCTTCAATAGAATATACCAAAAAAAAGAACTTTCATTCTGCTTTTGCAATTGCCTTTTTTTGCATTGCTGATAAATGCATTATACAAATTTTAAAAATAGGGAAGGCGTTCCTGTATATTCTTATTACTTTCGAACCAACATTCATTTGAAAATGCTTTTATTTATAAATGTTCTAAAAAGTGTTCACTGGTGCATGGTTTAATATTTTTTGTGATAAATGGTATAATAATATGCATTTAGTAAAAGTGATTCTATAGTATTGTGCACTACCGATCTAAATAATGATGTATCTTTTATTGAAAATTTTAAAAGTCGCTCGATTGCAAGCAACGTGCTATGTTTGTCATTACAGAAATGGGAAGCAACAACGATATGACAACGATCATTTGAGAAAATTTCTAAATTTAATAACATGTTGTTTTTCGTAGAATTTTTATAAAATGTTGGTGAAAAAGCAATAATATATAAGTTTTTTGTATCATTATTTACTAACTCAATTGTTTTCTGAGGTCCTAGCAATACTGTATTTCCTCCATCAACGTGATAGAGCTTATTGTTAACTTTAATCTGTAAATCGTCTATTGTCAGTAAAATAGAATTAAATTGTAACGTTGTAAAAGTAGATGTGTAATTGTTTCTCTGAATTATTTGTGAGAAACAATTGAAGCTAAATCCATCATTAAAGATTCGACTTGATAATTCGATCATATTTTCAACTTTATTTACGGTGAAAAGGTATTTTCATTTTAGGCTGCTTGCAAATGCTAGTACAATACTCAAACTTCTTTGCTTACAAAAAGTTTTTTCCGAAGAAATTTTACAAACAGCGAAAATTGATGTTTTAAGTAGATCATATTATTAGTTTTTAATTTTTTTAGATTTATTATAGAATCATAGAAAGAGTTATTAGAAAAAAAATTATCTGTGACTCTACTGGTATGTTATTGCTGGACTTTTTTATTTAACAGTTTGGTTTTAAAGAATTTTCTATTTTGCGATAGTCACTACTTTTGAGGTTTGTAATTTTTAGCTTGATTTTTATAATTCTGCTTTTCTCTTTAACAATAATATCAATTTTAAGAAGGTCAGATTTTAAGAAATTTTCTTCTATTTTTAATCTTGTAATGTTAGTAATCGGAAATTCGACGTAAGGAGATATAATGCCTCTTTTAAATGGGTGACAGTATTTAATACTAAACGTAGATCCTATATTTTCAAATTGAAATATTCTTAAATTTCTAAGGGAATTAAAAATGATAATAGTTAATATTACTATCACTATTATGAATGGAACTCTTAAATTGTATTTTATTAAAGATTTAAGAACAATGCCTACAACTGTTGCGCAAAAATTGAAAGCAAGCATAACTAACAGAAAGTTCATTTTTCGAACTATACTCTTTTTATTAGTGACAAGCATGAAAATATTAGTTTTTTAGTTTTTAGAAATGGTAATGTAGAATACGTTTAATCCATTTCGAAAAGTGTTGATTTATAGATTAGTATTTAGCTTTACTAATTGGTTTTAAATTTAAAAAAGGATGCTAAAGTTTAATATGTATAGTGATGTCATAATCTATGGGCTAAAAATTATAGGTAATAATGTTTTAACCTTGATTTTTGCTTTTGCCCGAAATAAATATCCCGCTCAATGATACACATAAATCTATTTTTTGTAGTTAAAAATCTTGTTAATACACATTTGTAGTCCTATCTAGACTACAATTAAGTATAATTCACTGATAAACAGTATATGTTTTATTTTTTTTAATAAAATAGTTGTATGGTTGAAAATCTAATATATTGAATTTAATTGGTTGAAAAAAAATAAATTTCACAATCTTTTAATTATCAGTCAATTAAAAATATTGTTTGTACGTATATTTTCATATATTTGTGGTATGTAGTAGTCTAGATAGGACTACATATTTTTCCCTAGATTCGCAGTTCATTAACACTTCAAGTATTCAAAAAAAAAATGACATTCCAGTTTTTTCTTTCAAGTAATGGGACTCTAAAAAATATTAATTTAAAGTTTACAGATCTTTTAAATAACAATAGTTTTATTGTTCATATGCCGTTTAGAATTTTAGATACAGAATGGGATACGGAAAGACAGCGTCCCAAAAATATTTACCTCAAAAAATATAAAGATCTTAATAATAAGATAAATACATTAAAAGTAGAGCTTAAGGAATATTACAGTGAGCTCATCCTTAAAAAGAAACAGATTAACCAAAGGCATTTTTCGAAAATTGTAAAAAATATCTGCCTTCAAAAAAAGAACAGTTTGCCTGAGATGACTCTATTGTTTTTTATGGAGCAATATATACGTACAAAGGAGGAGCTTATTTCGCATTCCACTTACAAACGATACAAAGTATTTTTTAATTTAATGCAAAAATTTGAGGGTCATCTGGCTGAAAGGTTATATATTGATCAGGTTAATTCAGAATTTATTCAGAATTTTTTGGTATTTGGAAAAGAAGAAGATTATAGTGAGAATACACTGTATAGAACAATACACTTTGTTAAGACTATTCTAAACTTTGCTGAACGTAAAGGAATCCAGACACGTGTTCGTGAGCTCGAAGTACGAAGAGAGCGACAGAACAAAGAAATTGTGACGCTAACTGAACCCGAAATACTTAAAATAAAGTATACCAATGTTCCATCCTATCTACAAAATGCTAAGGACTGGTTATTGATTAGTTGTTATACCGGTCAAAGAATCTCCGACTTTATGAAGTTTTCTAGTACGCAGCTCATAGAAGTAGATAAGAAAAAATGTCTTAATTTTATTCAGCAAAAAACACACAAAGAAATTTTGTTACCCTTGCATCCAATTGTTCAGAATATAATTAATCGCAACAACTGTAAATTTCCTGATGCTCTAGCTGTACAAAAATATAATGAAGACATAAAAGAAATAGCAAGATTATCCGGGATCGATGAAACTATAAATGCGCGTAAGCGTTTAGGACATAGGACTAAACTAATAAGAATTGAGAAATGGGAGGTAATATCAAGTCATATCGGCAGGCGAAGTTTTGCTTCTAATTTTTATGGAAAAATACCTACTCCTTTGTTGATGGAAGCCACGGGACACAGTACCGAACTAATGTTCTTAAAATATATAAACTCTTTTGACAAAGAAAGAACAGTTAAGCTAAGCAACTACTTTCAGAAAATGTATAATGAGATCTCTACAACATGAATTATTACTGTTGATTAGAATAAGCTCTACGAACCATGTGATAAAATCTTTCATGTGTAATAACTCTAAATTTCCAAATGCAATAAGGTGTCTTTTAAGGATATTTATTTCATTGCCGTCAGTACAATTTTAAATAATGGCAATATCATACAAATTTTAGGTTTAGGAATTACCTGATCTTCTTTTGCAACAAGTTAGCCCATGTTTGAAGGCTTTTTAAAGTTATATCAGTGTTTTTAATTGAAAATGCTCATATGTGAATGCCCCAATTTCTCCTGAAAATAAATAAATGAGGGTCATTATTTTTAGAAATAGGCTTTATTTATTGTATTTTCTTTTCTTTTTGTTTTTGAAAAAAAATAGTGATAGTTCAATTACCAGATCAGTAAAAAGTCCTGTTAGATGAGTTGTTCTTACCACAGATTGCGAAACACGGATAACGAGAGCATTTTGTAATCCCATGGCAAAAAGTAGTGTGAAAGAATTACCAATGGAGCGGAAGGAAAAGCCGGAAATAATTCATGAGGGAAACCTATGAGAAGCATAAGAACAATTTCAATAGATAAAGGAATGGTGTATGAGCTTTGTAATTTGTATTTTGCAGTCCAGTCGATTATCAACCCTGAAATAAATACACCTAATAAAAAAATAGAATGTATAGTAAATAAATGCCATTTTATAATTTCTCAAAAATAGTTGTTCAGAAAAGAAAGCAAGCGTCTCGATATATTTGTGGTAAGGTTATCGACAGAGAACTCCTGTAATATTTATTAATCCTGCAACAGCAGATAGAATAGAAGCCAGTTTCAAAATTATAGAAGTATGTTCTTCCTTTCCCATTGTGTCTACATGGGCAATTTTTTTGGACTTTACATAGTGGCAATACGAGTAAGTCGTTCCAAATCTATTAATAGAATTTTTCTAGCTTCCATAACGATAAGATGATCCACCTTGAAATCATGGAGGATACGGGCTAATGTCTCATTGGCAGTTCCCACCATATTGGCAAGATCTGTTCTGGATAATGTTATGTAAGTTTTATCCTCTGCTACATTAGATTTATATTTTCTATGCAGAATTAATAAACTCAGTGCTACACGTTCCCTAACCGTTCTTTGTGACAAAACTTTCATTAGATTAGCCATCACACTGAATTCATGGCTAAGACTCTTGAGGAGTAATTTTGAGAAAAAGTCTGATTGATCAAGAATTTTCAGGAAATTTTCTTTTGAAATAAAGCTATAACAGAGTTTTCCATCGCTAGAGTTGTATCTCCATATGTGTCATTACTTAATATAGCTGAATATGGAAATGATATTAATGATTACACTTCGCCGCTGGAAGCAGGTCTTGGCTGGATAACAAAATTTACTAAGAATTTTATTTATAGTGTATTCTTAAAAATTCAAAAGGAAAGAGGTGTTGTTAAAAAGCTGGTTGCTTTTGAAATTGATGGCAAAGGCATCCCCCGCCATGGTTATGAAATTTGGGATCATCATCATCAAATTATCGGATCGGTTACCTCGGGAACTCTTTCTCCGACACTCAAAAAAGGAATAGGAATGGGATACGTCTGTTCTGAAAGTGCTAAATACGGAAGTGAAATTTTTATTAATATACGAAATAAACCGGTCAAAGGTGTTATTGTGAAAACTCCATTCATTAAAGATTAAATAAATAACTGTATGCTTGTTCCCAAAAACCATTATTATACAGAACATCATCTGTAGCTAAGAAAAATAGGATTATACGATTTCTGTGTAGGAATTACCGACTTTGCTCAAAAGGAGATAGGAGAAATTTATCTTGTTGAATTTATGAGGCAAGAATCTATCATAGGTAAAAAAACACAGTTTGGAGCTATATATGGAATCAATAAAACTTTTTCGCTTATCGCTCCCTGTGACTTTCAAATTGTAGAGGTAAATAAAAATGTAGCAATAAAGCCTTCTCATATTAATACAGACCCTTATAATTCTTGGTTCTTTATTCTGTCGACTTATAGCTCAAATGATGAATTTTTGACTTATGAAAAATATTTACAAATAATAAAATGATTTTTGAACAGATTAGGCACAATATCATTGTAAAAGATGAAGTTTTTAATAAATTGAGCAATATATAAATAGGAAGAATATTTAGATAAAAACTATAATTTTTATTTTATTAAGATCTTTCACAGTTAACCCAAATTGCAATACGTGAAATATTTTTATATTAGTGGAAAACTAAACATTAACTATGGCTAATTAAATGCTAACGGTAGAGCTACATAATGCGAGTACTGAAAATTACAAAAAATTGCACAGCGCCTTGGCTGATATTAATATTTATAGAGTTATAAAAAACATTGAAACAGGAAAATTCTACGTATTACCAAGAGCTTGTTATCAATATATCGGCGATATTAGTAATATAGAAGTCATTCGCCGTTCTGTAGAGAATGCAATAAAAACTTTCACCAACAATTATGAATTAGTTGTCACTCAATCATTAGGGGCAGCTTGGGCTGGTTTGGCCGAGATCTAATCAATAAGAGTGGTTACCACATTTAAATTTCATATAATATGAATAAAGAATACATGACCTCTAATTTAAAAATATATTAATAATTGGAAATTCGCTACTATGGCCACTTTTAGCAGAAATCCTTTTTATTATATTTCCATTCGGCTCCCCAACTGCGCTGTGCAAAGATATTGCACGTACCATTTTTAAGTCGTCAATAATTCTTCAACTGAGCCTGTACAAGCGGAAGCCATCTGCCATAGCTGGACTCACTGTAGCGGAAGGCAAATTTTAACCTAGGCATCTATTCAAACATCATCACAGCTTACTAAACTACAAGACAATAGAAGAATTTAACAAGCAAATAGAATCTATAAAAATGCAGCTTAACTTGTACTGGACCTTTAATTTGCATATCCAATATCGTTATTGCAAGCTTAGGGTATTTATAAATTAAACTTTTATAAAATGTTATTGTAAATATTATTATAATATTTGTTTATTTTTAAATAACTTAGTCGCTATTATGTTAAAGTATAGCGTCCCTGATAATAAAATCGGAAGATTAAACAAATTTGAATTTTTTGATCTTTTAAATAGAGGGAAAGATCCTCAGTTTGATGTTTTTGCAGAAACAGCTTGCTTAATTGCAAATTGCCCTTCCTCTTTAATAGCAATTATGGAGAGCGAAACACAGACCATCCAAAGCTGTATCGGACTTGAGATTGATTCTATGGACCGGGAAAATATGGTTTGCCAATATTCAATTGCGAATGGTGAGGTTGTTATTATTATTGAAACGCTTTTAGATAACAGATCTCGTCCCGACCCCTTAATTCTGGCAGCAGGTATTCGTTTTTATGCTAGGATACCCTTCGTAGATGATGAAAGTTTCGAATTGGGAACGGTCTGTTTGAACGATTACAAACCCCGAGCGATTATAGAAAGTCAGATTACTACTCTTAAAAAATTCGAAATATTGACTGAGAAATACATCAATATGGATATGCTGAATGAGCAGATCGGTGGCGATGGTTATTTTAAAGAAATATTTTTAAATCTTTTGATCAACGAGCTTAACCAGACAAAGAATGATATTGATACTGCTGCAGCGATAAAAAATACGGGCGATGCTAAAATGATTCTTCATAAACTTAAAGAAACTGCGGGAACTGCAGGTCTTTTCAGTCTTTCAGAATGTGCTTTGAAATGGGAGAAGAAAGCAGACGACAACATGGATTTTTCTGCCATGAAAAAAGAGATCATTGAAGAGATAACAATAGGATTAAATATCATAAAAAGTTTAATAAAATACAATCAAAAGCTATGTTAATTTTGATCGCCGAAGACGACGAACTGATTCTCAAAACAATTGAGCATAAGTTATTAAAAGAAGGACACGAAGTTATTTTAACCCGCAACGGTAAAGAAGCTATCGAAACCTTACAAAAAAATAATGTAGATCTTGCTATCACCGATATTATGATGCCATTTGCTTCAGGAATAGAAATACTTTCGGCAATACAATCGATGGGAAAACAAATTCCGGTAATCATGCTTTCCAGTATGGGACAGGAAGAAGTGGTGCTGAATGCTTTTGATCTCGGAGCTTCGGATTTCATCGTAAAGCCGTTCAGTCCCAGTGAATTGATGTTGAGAATTAAAAGATATATCCCAAAATAAAATATGCTAATCGCATCGGTACATTTTCTTTTTGTCATTTTTATTGTGATGTTATCACTGGTGGTGATATTGGTCATCATCGTGCTCATCTACAATTTTATTGAGTATAAAGAATCTGCGAGAACAACAGCGTGGTCCGTTATTATCGATAAAAAAATATCTGAGGTTATTGTTTATGGTAATGATGAAATTCCCGTCAATCCTCAATTTAATATTCTTGCTTTAAGAAAATCTTTCAAGATTATTTTCCTTCAAAGATTGGTAGAATCTGAGAAAAAATTTTCGGGAGCTGCAAAAAATAAAATCAAAGATTTATTCAAGGAGTATAATCTCAGGGAGGTAGCAATGAATAAACTTGATCAGAAGAAACATTACCTTATTGCCCAGGGAATCCTTGAACTTACAGTGATGGATCATAAAGAGGCAACATCAAAGATTTCCTTATTTTTATCTCATCCATCACAACAGGTTTATCTTGAAGCTCAGTATGCTATGGTAAGACTAAAAGGCTTTGAAGGTTTAAATTTTTTAGACACTTTTTCGTCTAAGATTTCAGAATGGCAGCAGTTGAGATTACTTCTTTCAATTTCGTCTTTGCCTGAAGATGCAGATTTTGCAATTGAAAAATGGTTAAAAAGCAGCAATGATTCTGCGGTAGTTTTTACGCTTAAACTAATAAAAAAGTTTCAGCTCCTTTCCTTTTATTCTAAAATTAAAGAATTACTCAGTACATCTGCTGTAGAGGTGAAAATAAAATCTATCCAGACCTTAATGTCGCTGGAGAATCCTGAAACAGTAGCCTATCTTTCTGCAATATATAATGATCAGCCGGATGATGTACGGTTGGAGATTCTGCGGGTCATAAAATTTTCAAAAGATCATTGCTGTACATATCTGCTTAAGCGAGAACTTTTTGAAGGTAATACATCAGGCATTAAGGTTAATGCTGCACAGGCACTTTATTCATTAGGCTATAACGAATACTTATCAGACCTTGCCAATAAGGAAGATATGTCTGAAGAATCAGTTCAAATTATAAAATACGCATTGCAGGAAAAAGTATGTTAGAATTTTCACACATTGTCTACGAAATCGTTATATGGCTGTATTTATTGTATGGTGCTGCAGTTGCAATTATTTATGGTTGGATAGGAATTTACGCATTCGGAGCGGTTCTACGATACAAAAAAGAAAATGTTTTTACGGATTACAGTATGATTGCTGCCAATGCCAATGCACCGGTTTTCAGTCTCCTTGCCCCGGCCTATAATGAAGGAATGACAATTGTGGAAAACGTACGATCCCTGCTGTCTCTTTATTATCACAATCTTGAAATCATCATCATCAATGATGGAAGTAAGGATGATTCGATGCAGAAAATGATCGAAGCTTACGATCTGGAATGTGTATCTTATTTTGTACAGGGTAAAATTGAAACCAACAATATCAGAGGAATTTATAAAAGCAAGAATCCTGCATTCAAAAAACTTATTTGTGTAGATAAAGAAAACGGTGGAAAAGCTGATGCCTTAAATGTCGGAATCAATGTTTCTTCCGGAGATTATCTGGTGTGTATTGATGTAGACTGTATTCTGGAGCAGGATGCTATTTTAAAGTTGGCAAAACCATTTTTAGAACAAACCGAAAAGAAAATCATTGCTTGTGGCGGGGTAATTCGTCTTGCCAACAATTGTGTGATCGAAGACGGAAAAGTGGTAAGCGTAAATATGCCTAAAACTTTGTTAGGCAGAACACAGGCGTTGGAATATATAAGAGCTTTCGTGCTGGGAAGAATGGCTTGGTCACGTGCTTCAGGTTTGATTCTTATCTCAGGAGCTTTCGGGGTTTTCGACCGGAAAATCGTTCTGGAATGTGGTGGATATGACAGAAATACGGTAGGTGAAGACATGGAACTAGTTGTGCGAATGAGGAGGTACATGGAGGAGCGTAAAGAACCTTATGAAGTAACAACCATCCCTGATCCGCTTTGCTGGACCGAAGTTCCGGAAACAAAAGACATTCTGAAAAAACAAAGAAACCGCTGGATGCGCGGTACGATAGAAACACTTTGGAAACATCGCAAGCTGATGTTTAATCCTAAATACAAGAAACTGGGGATGGTAAGCATTCCGTATTGGTTCTTTTTTGAATTTTTAGGACCTTTGGTAGAGTTTTCCGGGTATATCGTGTTTATTACTTTTCTTATTCTCGGCATTATCAATTGGTCATTCTTCTTCATTTTATTCGCACTCGTTCTTTCAATGGGATTCCTTTATTCTGTTTACGGAATATTGGTCGATATGGTGAGTCATCAGGTGTACAGTAAGAGAAAAGATTTTCTCTCGCTTATTATAACTGCCTTTTCGGAGCCGTTTTATTTCCATTTGATTACAGTGAAAGCTGGAGTAAATGGTTTTATAGACTATTTTAAAAAATCGCATGGTTGGGGCGAAATGACTAGACAAGGCTTCGGCCAGAATACAAAAAACTTACCTTTAAAAGAAAGAATTTTAACAATCCTCAAAAATGGTCTTAGAAAATGGGGGGCTTTTGCGACAACATTCAGTGTTCTTTTCCTCGTTGGAGTGGCTGCAGAATGGCTTTGGTATCGTTTTGTCTTTACAAAAGTAGATTCAGTAGCTATTGTCGGGGCACTTTTTCTGGGTAATATTCTATTTGTATTCCAGCTCATGTTTGGCTTTGGGCTCATATATATTGTGTTGAACTTTATGAAAGAAGGTTGGGCAAGAACTCTGGCCATTATTACCTGCGGATTCGTGGTCTCTTTACAATATATTTTGTTTATTTATTTTTCGGAAACAGGAAATCTACTCGGTGCAGACCTTATCTATTACAGCAAGCAAGAAATGATGCAGATTTTAGAGGCAGGCGGCATGCTTAATTTTAAAAACTATGCTTTACTGGCAATTTTATTGGCGGCATCGTTTACTCCCTTATTCATGTCCGGTCGTTCGGGTTTCAAATCTATTTATCCCGGAATTGGCTTTTTATCATTAGGATTGATTGCTTTTTTTGTTCCGGTAAATATTTTAGGGTTAAATAATTTAAACGAGTTTAATCAAACTGCTGCGAAAAGTAAGTGGGCATATTTTTTCAAAGCCAATGAAGAGAATTTTATCAGCGATCACCCTGAAATTACGGAATTAATGAGCGATGAAGAAGATTTAGCATCAAATACAAATATGCTGAATGAAAATTATCCTTTCTGGAGAAAAGAAGATACCCCGGATTTCTTAGGTCAGTATCTCAACAAATCGGAAGAAGTTCCGAATTTGGTATTCGTTGTTTTGGAAGGTTTTGGCCACGCTTATACATCTCCCAAAGGTTATATTGGGAATTTTACACCCTTCCTTGATTCTCTTTCGCAGAAAAGTCTTTTTTGGGAAAACGGGTTGAGTTCTGCGGGTAGAACTTTTGCTGCATTACCTTCACTCACGGGATCTCTGCCATTTGGGAAGAATGGTTTCTTAGAAATTAAAGAAACTCCTGATCATTTTAATCTGTTCAATATATTGAAATCAAACGGTTTCGAAACGGGATTTTATTATGGGGGAAATCTTATTTTCGACGGCTACAGAGAATATCTGGAATACAATAAAGTTAATAATATTGTCGATATAGGCTCTTATGGCACTTCTTATCAAAAACTTCCAGCCAACAGCGATAACGAAAGCTGGGGTTATGAAGATCAGGCAGTCTTCAAAAAAGTCCTTGAAAAACAAAAAGTTCAAACTCAACCTTATTTTAATATGGTTCTTACACTTTCTACACATCATCCTTTTTTAATTAACAATAAAGAATATTATGAAAAGATGTATAATGAAAGGCTAAAATCAAATGCATTGACATCAGAACAGAAAAAATGGGCTGCAGGATATAAAAAGCAGTTGGCTGCTGTCATAAATGCAGATGATGCTTTGAAACATTTTTTTGAAAATTATAGTAAAAGACCTGATTTTGCCAAAACTATTTTCTTCATCACCGGAGATCACAGTATGCCGGAGATTCTTCTTCAGTCTAAAATAGACCGTTTCCATGTTCCGATGATGGTGTATTCACCTTTATTGAAAGAATCGAAAAAATTCCAGAAAACAGTAAGTCATTTCGATATAGCGCCATCCATTTTAGCCTATTACAGAAAAAATTATAATCTGATTACGCCATCTGCTGTAACATGGGTTGGCAAAGGTCTTTCACCGGATTCTGAGATCAGCAAAAGTGATATTCCGATCATGCAGAGTAAGAGTCTTTTAACAGATTTTGTTTCTGAAAAGTATTATTTACATGATGGCAACCTTTTCATATTGAGCAATTCGGAAGAGAATGAGCTTAGTAATCCTGAGATTTTCAAAAAAGTCCACGGTCGTTTTGATCAGTTTAAAAAAATGAATGCTAAGTTTTATCAGAGTAAAAAGCTGATGCCGGATTCTGTATTCGTCAATTTTATGAAAAAAGCTGCTAAATAATTAAGGCTAAAATTTCCTTGTATATCCTAATGTGACATCAAACTGGTTTCCTTTTTCGTTAGGACGATATTCCTGATTGTAATACATTGTCCCTACAGAAAACAGATTTCTTTTAACGGAAAAATTGTATTCTCCGCCTATTTTAAAGGTTTTTAGCTTAAAAGTTTCGTTCTCAAGAAGATTATTACGGGATTCTTCCGGACTGATTCCAGTTCCGATCTGAAATGCAAAATAATCCTGTGCGCTTTTTGTGTAATAACGTACTGTTCCGGTATAAGAATGTGAAATATTTTTGTTGTCCGGCGTAAGGTAAGTACGGATATTAAACCAGAAATTTTTGTAATATTTACCAATAGAAGCCGTGTACATCCAGATATTATTACTGAAATAAAGCTGTCTGTAACCGATCTCTGCTTCAAAGCTATGAGGAAGATTGGCATTCAACGAAACTCCTGTACGATATTTAGGGAAAATGCCTACGTCATTAGAGTAAGCTCCACCAACATAAAGATAAAAAGTTTTAGTTAATCTCGGATAAGCTTCTAGTTCTATCTGTGTGCCATTTTCAGCAAATTTATTGGCATAATTCCCTCTCAATATAAAAGATCCAATCGGTGTTACTCTTTTATATCCTACTCCCACAATATGCCAATCATTAGTAAATTGCTTATCAAAATGCGAGTAATTGTAGGTAATGTTGATTGCATTTTTAGAAACCAAATCATTAATTCGTACTGCAAGACTGTTTGCTTCCGTATTTTTTGGATTAATCACCAAAAGATTTTTAATAGCTTTTTCAGATTCTGTATATTCTTTATTGGCATAATAAGCTTTCGCCTTCAAAAGCCAAAGTGCTTCAGATTGTGGATGATAGGTAAGTCCTTTGTCGATAATTTCTATCGCTTTGGTTTGGTCATCATTCCAGTATTCCAATGATCCGTATGCAATAAAAAAGTCTTCATTCTGAACATTTTTGTTTTCAAGCTCTTCGAAAACAGCTCTTGCCGCAGCTATATCTTTGCTCCATGTGTACAATCTTCCTAAAAAAACCGATATGTCTGTATAGTTCGGCGCTTTTTGCAATGCCTGTTTTGTAATCTCAATAGATTTTGGATAATCTTTTTCTTCAAATGCTGTTGTTCTGGCTTTTACGAATAATTCGTCTGCTGAAAGATTCTGGCTGTATGCCTGAAATGGAAGTAATAGGAAAAACAAAAATCCAAAATATTTTCTCATTGAAATTAGCTGAATGATATTGAACAAAGATATTGAACTTTTGTAAGTATAAAGATATATTCCATTAAAATTATAAGTTATTCGTAAAAAATAATTAATTAGGACTAAGGAAATTTTAAAAATATCTTTTAAAATAATTCTAATCAATAAAAAAACGTTAACACTAAAAACTAGAGTCTTACCTTTACATAATAAATAATACTTTGTTAGATATAAAACAAGTATCGAGAAATTAGATCAAAAAGTTTCTTCAATCAAAATAATTTATAAAAATACCATGTCTATCTCTTATTATGATTTCAAAAATATGCAGAAGCATTCCCAACATGAATTAGTTCTGTCCAAAGGAAAGGTCATATGTGAAACCGATAAAAATGAACTTAAAATTGTTCTTTATGACATGCGGTCATTTTCTGTAGAGATTGTTTACCATACTGTCACTAAAAAGATTGCAAGCTTGAGCGCCTTTCATAAAAAGGGAATTTAAATCCAATCACTTATTGGATCTTCTGATGAAAGATTAGTAATTTCTGGTAAAAGTTGTTGACGGTCTAATCCTATTTTGGTTACAAATAACCATTGACTTAATTCTGTACTGACTGTAAATTTGTTGAGGATTAAAGATTCAAATTGCAGAGCAGGATTCTGTAAAAATGTAGGCTCACCAATCAATCTTTTCATCGTAGGCATTATAATATCAATTTTATGAAAATTTTCTTTCTGCGCTATTTTTTGATATGCGCTCTTATCTACTCAGTCCAAAGTAAAGCGTGCTCGGCATTTTTGCTGACAGGGAACAATTATAACGTTGTTGGCTTCAATGAAAACTGGAAAACAATGCCCGGAATGATCGTCATTAATAAGCGAGATGTCCTGAAAAGGAATATCAGCTGGCAAAATCTGACAACTGATCAAACACAAGCCAATAAAAAATGGACTTCAAAATTCGGTTCTGTAACCTTTAATCTTTTAGGATATGATCTTCCCTGCTACGGCATCAATGAAAAAGGTCTTTTTTTGGTTGAATTATATCTCGAAGAGACCAGTAAAGTATATAATCCAAAACAGCCTGATATGTTCTGGGCACAATGGATACAGTACCAGTTGGACAACTACAAAACGGTAAAAGAAGTGGTAGACCATCTGAATGATGGTCCCAACATTAACTGGTGGCCCAATGCAGCCGGAAGTCATTTTTTCCTGACCGATGCCAAAGGAAATTCTGCAACGATTGCCTTATTAAACGGGAAATACACCGTACTTACCAATAAGGAAATGCCAATGCCATTGCTATGCAACAATCAGTACCATAAGGATCTGGCCGCTGCTAAAAAATTTGATTTTCTTGGCGGAAATGATAAATTTGATTTTGAACAAAACATAAAATGGGAAGACCGTTACAACCGTGCATACTATATGCTAAAAAATTATACGTACGATGAAAAGCCTGTCGACTATGCGTGGAATATTTTAAACTCCATACATCCCGGTGAATGGCAGACAGTCATTGACACCAGGAAAATGAATCTGTATTTCAGATCTGATCTGAAGAAAGAGGTAAAGACCATAGATATCAGAAAGTTGGATTTCTCCAGAAATGCGGCTATAAAATACTTGGATATCCATACCGATGAGACCGGAATTGTGAACGGGGACTTTCAAAATCTTACAACTCTAAAAAATAATCAATATGTGGAGAAAGGATTTCCAATAGGCTATGACAATAAAGAGTTTGGCGAATCGGACATTTTTGAAAAATTGAAAAAGAACATTGCTAAGTTCTTTGAAAATATCCTGCCGGCATCTTAAGTCTTGTAAAATATACTTTTAAAATGATGAAGATGAAAAGGCTGCTACAAATTAAATGGATATCACCAGCGTTACTTACTATATCTTTTTTACTGATCTATAATCCACTGACCAAATTTCCGTATACTTTCTGTGTCATCATTATTTTTATCCTGATAAGTACCTATTTGCAAAATGGAGATCTGAAATCACTCAATTTCAAGAATCTCAGAGCAAGCGACATTAAGAACATTTTAGTATCATATTTGATCTTAGAATTGAGTGTGGATTTTATTATCCAGCCGCTGGTGAATTGGCTTTGTAACGAACCGGCCGATTACTCTGCCTTTGAGTATATAAAAGGTGACACGCGAAAGTATCTCAAATGGCTTTACAGCATGTGGATCAGTGCAGCGATAGGAGAGGAGTTGCTATTCAGAGCATTTGCTTTTGCTCAACTGAAAAATATCTTTGGTTATAAAAAAGTACTTATAGTCATTCTTTCTGCATTGATGTTCTGTTTGCCTCATTTGTATCAAGGTGCTGTAGGGTTGGTCATGACATTCATATTCGGGATAGCTTTTGGATTTTTATATATTAGATTTAAAAATATCTGGATAAATATCATTATTCATGGGTTGATTGATACCGTGTTTCTAACATTAAGTTACTTGGGATACATTGAGTTTTATCAGTTTATCTGGTAGTCATGTGCTTCTCTCGTAGCCTCTTCAAGCGCAGCTTTTTACGATTTTATGAGAGGATGGATCGTAGTGTCAAAAGAAATTTTGTGGTCTGATGACATTTCGTAAGGTTAATGAGATTGCCTGATTATTCTTGTGATTGCCGAAGATTGTAAAAGTTATCGGAGGTTGGCTGTTTGATAATACTTACAAAGATTGATGTCTTTATACGATTATAATTTATCATAAAAAGATTATCAGTTAGCAATAAAGCCTTTTAGACCTGCCAGTTTACCATTTTCAAACCTCCATACATCGCAATTACTTCTAGGCTATCCATAGAGAGTCAGTATTCACTATGCTTATTGTACCTACTGCTGTGAGATAATTTCCTTCCTCTATCATTGAATCAACCTTGAACCTGAGCGGTTCGATGTAGGCTTCTTTCATATAATCCATGACTTCATCAATTCCCGTTAGAGATGTTTCACCTACGAATGTCCATTGAGTGTCAGTGGTATAATATGCCATAAATTGATCGTAATTACCCGCAGCTATACAAGCATTCGCTTTATTTAATATTTCTTTTAAATTCATTGTACTTGTTTTTAATGAATGTTAGTAAGGTAATCTAAAGTTTATTGATTTATATGCTCAACTGAAATTAATTAGATTCAATGCCCAAATACATGGAATCTACCTTAAAGCTGATAGATACTTATTCCCGAATTTTGAAGTTTCTCTATATCTGTATCAATACATACAAAACCATACGAAACCAACTGAAATCGGCAACTTTTTTACGCAGAGCACGTAACAATACAGCCTGACAACTAGGCTTTAGTCTAGTATGCAAGACAAGAAATGAATGTGCTTTGAAAAGGAGCTTTTCAGCAGTATTTGGGTTCTGTCTGAAAAGTTACTTTTTGAAATATTTGTAGATATTGTGAAACTATTTCAAAGTACTTTTCGAGTTTAACATATGAAAAATGGATCTGGAAATACTACTATATTTGCATAGAAAATTGATTTATAAATCATTTCGATTTTCAGGAACGCCTTTCGATATATATCCAACAATTTGAATTCTGTAAGTAATGGACATTGTAAAACAAATAGACCAGCATACCAAAAATTTAGTTGATGGGCTAGTAAATAGTTCTTTGGAGCAGAGGAAAAGCTTAGCAATTTCCATCTTAGGATTTTACTATCAGTTGCCCAAGTTTGAAGAGACTATCCACAAATATATTGGAATCAAAGTAAAACGAAACCAATTGTTCTTAGATATTATTAACGGTCATATTGAAAATTACCTGGAAACGATAGAAAAAAGTAATGCTGCTATAGATGTCTATGCTGACAACTATGAAGAGCCTGAACCAATAGAAATATTTATGCTGGATGCATTTGCAAGTGGAACCTCTGATTTGAAATTTACGACTAAGATAGTAGCACTTTTTATTGGAATTATTGACACATTGGACTATTATGAAAATTTTTCAGATAGACCTGAGTTTTGGAACAATCTGTTGGAGAAAGAAGTGGGATTTCAAAAGGAAGTTTTAATTCAGCTGGGATCAAAGCAAGCATTCGACGCTTCGATGTATCAAAAGAGATATACAAATGTAAATTTTGATGCACTTTAAGCAAAGCAGCAAACGTTAGCAGAAATACTTAATACCATAGATCCATATGAAACCAAGAGAATTAATAACGACTAATATTGAAATGACCTTACTGGAACCTTTGGCACAAATGGGTTTTACATTTTCAAAAAGCTTATTGACATTTAAGAGAAAAATAAATGGTTTCGTTCAGACGATTTATTTTCAGCTCAACAGATACAATGAAGCGGATGTATGCGCAGAATTTTGGACATCATTTGGCGTGTCTTCAAAAATATATTCAATATGGCATAAGGATGAATTTGGAGAAGAACCGGTAAATGACAGTTTAGGTGGAGCAATGGACTGGAATATCAACGGTTGGGAATTCCCGATCATTGACAAAAAAAGAGAACTGCATTTTCAAATTATAGACGAAAATGAAAGAGAAAAAGTTTTGACAGTGCTTAAACAAAACTTTTTAAATATTGGAATACCTTATTTGAATAAACTTTCTAATTGGGAAAATGCAGCCTACGCACTTGTTGAAAATGAATGTTCTCACTATAAAGCTTGTGATTTTTTTTTAATTGCTGGTAATAGAGATCAAGCACTGTGGACGCTGGAGCAGGGACTAGCTTATTGGGAGAGGAGACCAAAAGCATCATTTCCGGAAGATAGTGATAAAATTAAAATAAGAATGAAAAAATACTTTGGAAAATAGTGCTTCTGCTCAAAAGGATTTTTTTGTTTTTTTAGCTACAAACAAACAAACAAACAAACAAAAATTAAGAAGTCTATGGACAAAAAAGCCAAAAACATATTGTTCAAAACGTATTGGAAAAACGGTTGGATTGATAATAATGAAATACAGATAGATGCTGCTGACTTTGAATATGCAAAATCAAAAGGTTTGATGTTTGAACCTTTGACCATTTCTCACGACCAATGTTTGGACAAGATTTTTGAGATACTTCCCACAATTTCAATCGACAAAGTTGCAACAGCCTTTTTAAGCAGTCTTTCTAATAGACGTTTAGATTGGCGTTCCAGTTTGGCTTCCTATTTTATAGCGAAACAATTGATTCCTCATCAATATACAAAAGCAGTAAGCGGACAAAGTTTTGGAGAAGATGAAGAAGTTATATACGAAAGTTATACTTGTGGAATTTGCAGAGATTTAAAATATGGCATTATAGGCGACAAGGATTATATCAATGAAGACTTAAATGTTTTGAATTTTGAAAGAATAAAATGGGGCGGAATTAGACACGGAAAACTTAGTTACACTTTGTTTGACCTTCAGCAACTTCAGGCAGCAGAAATCCAGGAACCTTCGACGGAGGATATTGAGATTTTTAAAAATATCCTATCCATCATCAAAAATTCTCAACCCAACGATTATCCAAGTGCATTAGAAAAAAAATTATCTACTGCTTTGAAATCAACCAAAGATGAGCGAAAGATATTAATTGAAATTTTAGCTTGCATTGACATTCTTAAACCGGCATCTTATGACAGACCAAGTAGAGGAAAGCACGATTGGACATTTGTTGAATCTTGGCGTGGAGAAGACAAATATAATGAAGAAGCTCTGAATACATATTTTGGAAAATATATGACGTAAAAAAGCGAACTGACAACGCCGGATTAAAATTATCGTACCTGAAATCTTTCTCTGTCATTTTCTTGCAACCTTGAACATTGTTGTTTCACATCAAAGAAAACACCATGGAAACCCAGAAGGTTTAAATACAGGATTCTGGACAGAAGAATTAGCAGCTCCTTATTATGCACTGTCTGATAAAGAAGTTGAAATAATCTAGGCATCTCCGAAGGGAGCTCTACCACCAATTGATCCAGAAAGTGAAGACCCTTCATCTCAGACTGTTGCTACACGCAGAATGGATAGTGATGAAGTTTTACAGGAAAAATTAAAAAACAGTCATCAGTTATCCCTCTTTTTTCTATTTTCAAGAAAGACTATTTTGATTTTGTCATCAAAGAAACCGGCACAAATAATATCGTATTAGAAAAAGATCTGGATGTTGTTCAAAACGATATTGAAAAGATCAAACAATCTTTTCTAGCTGGTAAAATAAAGTATAATTAGAGTATCAGAATTATTTATTTAGCACATGAAGCAACTTTAAAATTCATAAAATGAAGAAAATACTGTTTCTCTATTTTTTATTTTCAGCCCTTACAGCTTGCAAAAATGAAGGAAATAAAGACCGGAATAATAAAAGAAAAAAGGATGACACGAAATCAGTTCCCTTTAAGAAACAGCTTAGTATATCCTCAAAAAGCCCTGTAACAGAAACTGCGCCACCTGATCAAAACCAAGCAAACAGCATTGAAACTCTTGATGCCGATCTGATGCTTTTTAATGGTAAGGTAAAACGGTTTTTCTCCTTAAAAGATTTTAAGAACAACTTCGGAGAGCCAGATAGTACTAAACTAATGAAGCAGGAAGAACCATGCGCCTATGTCTTTCAAAATCTTGATCCAGCTAAAAATTTACAGTACAAATTTTTGTACAAAAATGGTTCGCGTTTTGAAAATTCAGACGAAAAGGTAGCGGTTGATGAGTTTAAATTCACAAAAAAAAATTTTATTTTATACAAGGGAATGATATTTAATGCTTCCACTACAATTGCTCAGCTAAAAGAAATATTTCCCTATTCAGTAGAAAATATAGGTACTATGAATGTTTACGGTGAGGGCGAACTGCAGATGATTCAATTAAGAGAAGGTGATTATGAACTTTACGACGGGCATATCAATATTTTTCTTAAAAACGGAAAACTCTTTTTTATGCAATGGTGGCTTCCGTGTTAGTTGTCAATTGAGGATCTATAAAAATAAGATAAGCTACTAAGATTTTACAGAGTCTATTCTTTAAATTACTTACAAAAAATAGGATGAAACAAGATTTTGAAAAAATAGTAAATTGGTTAAAAGAAAATGCACAGAAAATTCTTAACCATTCGCTTCAAAAACCTGCTACAGAAAGTGAAATTAACGAAGTGGAAAAAACAATTGGTAAAAGTTTCCCCGTTGATTTTAAAGAACTTTATTTATGGCACAACGGATTAAATAACCAGGAAAATTTCGGAAGCCTGTTCTATGGTATGGATTTCTTTCCTGTCAACCGGATTGTTAAAGAGTATTTGTACAAAAAAGAACATTACGCATCTGAAAATATTCCACTTGAAATAGCAGATAAAGAAATTGACCTGACCAATATGTATAATAATGATTGGGTAAAATTCGCTTTTGACGGATCTCATACCGGTTTGTTTATTGATCTGGCCCCAACCAGCCAAGGACATTATGGTCAAATCATCTTCATAGATGATGAATATGGAACAGGGATTTTAGTAGCAAATTCTACAAAAGAGTTGATTGAAATTTTTAAGAATGATTTAGAAAACAATCTTTATCAATTAGATGAAGACGCACTGGAAGATGGAAATCATTATTTAACAGCTGACTCAAAAATTGATATTGTAAATTGGGAAACAAGTGAAATTTGGAAACGATAGACAATTTTTGAAAAAACCACTAAAACCAGATCTTTATATTCTCGCAAAACTGCATTTTATATTTTCTGTATCAAATATTTAGTTGGCATCTTTAGAAATTATTTTAATGATTGGAGGAGATATAAGAGTGGCTTACAAAGAGGTTTTGCACCATTATCAAGCTACTTTGTTAAGGAAACATCTCAAACTTTGGATATTTTGATTTTAAAATATCAGATTTAAAATTAAAAGTATTTTTAAAACTCTTATTTTAAACCTTTGACTCAAGTGCTCGGTTATTTTGGGAATCTTTTAATTAAATTGTATTAAAAAATGAAGGAACTTATTTTGAAAAAAATCACTTTGCGTAAGCGGTGGAGTTTAAGCATATTCATCACGTGTATTATATTGATGTGGGCAGGACTGTTCATTTTATTATATTATGCTTTTAGTGATGATAATAGCTATTTAAATTTCCCTTTTCTTCTTATTTTGTTTATCTGTTTAGTATTTAGCACGCTGGGAATTTATATGTTTAAATTCTTTAATGCGTATATAACTACAGTTAATCAATTAAGTGAAAAGGAATCATCCATTTTCGTTGGGCAGGGAATCTTACGCCCATTTGCCGAACAATGGTTACCTTCTTTTATTATTTACCAGGATAAAGTGCAATTTTTTAAAATATTTAATCAGCCTGCATATACTTTTACTGATATAAAAAGTATACATTTTAAAAGATTCAATTTTACGAGAAGCAGACAAGATTGCAGGATAACCATTCAATTGGTCAATGGTACGAAACATCATTATCATGTACATGGAAATCTAACCCAAAGGATATATTTAAAAAATGAAGCATTGGCGGGTAATCCAAAAATTATGATTGATGATCAATATGCTTAAAAGTTGCCCATTATTAAAAATAAAAAAACAGCTTGTTTTGCTTTTAGTTCTATCGCTTTGTGCCTGCAATGGAAAGAGCAACCAGCAAACCGAAAAAAAAGCAAGCGATACAGAGAAAAACACGTCAGCTCAATAAACAGATTCCTAAATTTAAAAACATTCCTCCTCCGGCTAAAGATAGCTTAGCAAAAGAAGCGAGTTTAAAACAATTAAGTGATAACACGTTATTAATAACATTACCTTCATTTGAGTGGGATGAGAAGAAAAAATAGATAGTATCATAAAAAAAATCAGGTACTGCTTGACAAGACTCCAAATTGGATTATCGATTTGAGGGGGAATATGGGAGGAATTGATTTTACATACAGTCCGTTTATACCTTATTTATATACAAATTCAATAGCGATATTTCCTTCAGAATATTGGGCTAGCGAAGACAATATTAAAAACTATGAGCAACAGCTTAAAGATGAAAGTGTGGACGAAGAAGCTAAAAAATATATTACAGATGTTGTCGCGCTAATGAAAAAGAACCTAGGTAGTTTTATAAACCCGGGAGGTAAGGATATAATGTATATTAAATTAGACTCTATATATGAATATCCTAAAAAAGTCGCTTATTTAATTGATCGCAATACGGCAAGTTCAGCAGAATCCTTATTATTAACAGCTAAACAGAGTAAGAAGGTAACTGTATTTGGCGAAAATTCTTATGGAATGTTAGATTATGCCAATTATCAATATTTTGATATTTTTTGTGCAGAATATAATCTTATCATATCTATATCAAGATCTAAGCGACTTCCTCAAAATCCTATTGATAATATAGGAATCAAACCAGATATACTGATTGATAATGATGAGAAACAGAAAATTAATTTAATCAGATTGCAGTTGGAAAAATGATATTCGTTTTGATAGACTATAACTGTTGATGGATTTCCGGTTATATTGTCCTTCTTAATAAACATGATAATCTATTGCTTCTTTTTATCAATAAGCAATAGATCCTTTTTCTGGGAAATTGCTGACGTAATCTTTCGGGATTTGCGATATTATGACAATCAAAGCACAAATCTCTAATATAAGAAATACCATTGAACTTTCCAGTTTCACACATTATTGCAAACAAGAACCGCTCTTGGAAGTAAGTTTTTTAGCTTTCCATTGCCATATAATCTAATTGTCCATGCTCGTCAGTATTAATTACAACTAAATAATTTGTTATTTCTACTCCAATTGAATAATCAAAAATTGCGAAATTGTCTTCATAGTCAGGATAAAGCCCAACTCTAACTAATTTTAAATTCTTTAAAAGTTGCAGTTCAGGTTCAATAGTCTTATCGTCAAAGTTGATAAGATTTGAAAGCTCTTCTTTTTCAACTTCTTCAAGATGATGTTCCAAATACGATTTTACTGTGTCACCAACTTCGTCATTATAATCATTAAGAATATATGTCTTGTTTAGCTTGTTATACTTTTCAATATTTTCAATGAAATTTTTTACTTTGTCCATTGTTATTGTATCAATGGTTTTGTTTTCGAAGTTTAGGTCTATTTCAATTTCGTCTCCGTCGAACTCAATGTTAACAGTGTAATATTCTTCCAAATTTTCTGCCGCTAAATTTCCGAAATGTGGTAAAGTGTATTCTTTCATTTTTACTGTCTTATTATTATTATTATTATTATTATTATTATTATTATTATTATTATTATTATTATTATTAGGTATTTATCAATTAGATGCTGTTTACTGCTAACTTTAATTCTACGCTGCCCTATTGCAAATAAAACATCTTAAATTAAGCAAATTTGCGATACTTTGCGTTCTTCCAAAGTTATGAAAACATTTAGATAAAACTCAGCTTAGCTTGTGCTACATTCAATATATAGTTAGTTACTATCTTTAATTAATAAAAAAGCAAATCAGAAACCATTAAAGATTGGTTTACTTCGAGATACATTACTACTGGAGGTAAAGTTTTGAATGGTTTAATAAGACGTATAAAAACTTAGGCTGATTAATATTTCTCCAAATAAAACCGTATTTATACGGGATTTTAAGGTTTAAAATTTTTGTAAATTCATCATTACAAAATATTAAAAATCAATGTTATGAAAAATTTAGAAAAATTCAAAAGTAAAGCAAATCAGCTATCAAGAGAAGAAATGAAACAGATAGATGGAGGTATGAAGTGGACCAATGATAGATCCTGCAATGTAAGAGCGACTTATGGTCCAGTAGAAAGCCCTAACGTCTGTTGTAGTCTTGGAGCCAGTGGTTACACAATTACACCTTGGGGTTATGTTTGCAATTAAAAATATTTCCTGATCTACATAGCCGATTTTCAAACCGATAGAATTCTTTTTAGGCTTCCTATTTTTAATAGGGAGCCTAAATTTTTTGGTATGAATTTTGGGTGTTTTTTTGTAACCAACCAATTTATATATTCAAAATTTTAAGAGGGCTTCCACCATCAATCCGGAAGTTCTCTTTTTTGATCCAAAATTATGACATCTAAATTGTGCATTTTTTAACTGTATCTCTCAAAAACATTCTTTCTTATTTATTGATCTATCATAAGCAGATCATATTTCAACTGCTATGACTCCATATGAGGCTGACTGATTTTCTATAGCAAATATATTCCGTGGTCACTGCGCAAAAAAATATTTTTGGGTATCCGGGATCGGAGATCCCAGAGCCTCCGCAAAAAGATTTCAGGCTTACATCAATGTTCTTTCTTATTGTTTTCAAGGAATTGATTACAGTTTTCCTCGTGCCTGCCTGAATGGTAATCTGCATAGAAAAAGTCAGAAACCTCACAAGATGAAATTGCAGTTCATTGAAATTTAAATTATTCTTACAGAGGTCGAGTTGCAAACCTTCTTCTCTCCTTTAAAATTGCTAAAATCTGGCTGTCTATGAATTTGCTTGTTCTCATAACCTAAATCAATCGTTTTTTGTTTATAATCTTAAGGTTATATAATGTCCATTTTTTTTTGGGGAGATTTAAAGGATACTTTCATAAATAACAATAAGCTAAAAATAGCTGTAAGTGATAATATAGATGAAAATTACAATTTTTTTTCACTTAATGGTGTATATTAAATTATTTTTCATATTTTCGTGACTTAATTTTAAATCTATTCAACATGAAAAAGAAATTAACATCTCTACAAGCGAGATCATTACAAAAAAACACGTTGTTAACCATTAAAGGAGGTAAAAAGATTGATCCAATTTCTGGGGTCGATACATTGAACTTGACGTGGAGAAGTGGAGTAGTAAGTGAAGATAGCGTTACTCAAGACGTATAATTATTCCTCACGAAGATTTCAGAGGCTGCCATCGGACAGCCTCTTTTTAATTATCCCTTGTACAGATGAGTTACGAAATATTGATAATTTCTCAGTTCCATTTCGAAGAAACAACTGACGAAATTTGCGATTGGTTATATCATTTAAAAGCCAATTTTATTAGATTAAATATTGAAGAGTTATACAATCCTAAATTATATTCTGTTTTTTCAAATCTAGAAAATAACACTTTACATATTTTTGATAAAAGAAGACAAGAAATAATCGACCTGTCAAAAATTAGGGTTGGTTGGTGCAGAAGATTTACTTTCAAATCATCTTTCTTTGATTTAAAAAAAGATAGTTTAAGCAAGAACGCAGAATCTCTTTCTAGATTCATTTCTTCAGAAATAAATATTTTTTTAAAATCTATATTTGATTTTTATCCTCATATAGAGTGGTTTGATTACTATAAAAATATTTTAGCAATTGATAAAATTGATGTTTTAAGAAAAGCTAAAAAAAATGGTCTTTTAATACCTGAAACATATATTTCGAATGAGAGTACTCCTATCAAAAATCTATTAAAACAAAAATCATTAATTACAAAGCCTATAGCTGAAGTTTCATACTATGATGATGATAAAAATAAGGGTACATATATGTCACATACACAAGAAGTTGAAAACATTGATGGACAATTTATCCCTTCCCTTTTTCAATTGAAGGTAGACAAGAAAATAGAGATAAGAACTTTTGTCTTAGGAGATGATTTTTACTCTATGGCAATATTTTCATCCAATAATAAAAAGACTGCTGTTGATTTTAGAAAGTACGATTTTTTTAAGCCTAATAGAAGGATTCCATATCAGCTACCAACAACTATTGAGAATAGTCTAAAAAAATTAATGAAAGATTTATCTTTAAAGACAGGATCAGTAGATTTTATTTTAGACCAAAATGATCAATATTATTTTTTAGAAGTTAATCCTATTGGTCAATTTGGAATGGTATCATACCCTTGCAATTATAATTTAGAAAAAAAGGTAGCTTCTTTCCTCGTAAATGAAACAGTAAAACTAAAAATGATATAATGGACTCATTCAAAAAGTTAACAAAGAAAAATTTAGTACCGTTTATTCTAAAAGATCCTAAAAAAATATTTATGAAAAACTCCGAATTAAGTCCAAATGATGGACATAGACATGTAAAAGGCAGTTTGTTTAATAATTCAGGAATTTCAATTAATTATGGTTTTTACAAAAATATTACAAAATTTTGAAAAAATATTATCAGTTGTTTCCATCTCTGATTCCTGTAAAAGGTTATCGCAGATCACTTCTACTTGATCCAAGTAGAGTAAATTACTATTTCATTCCTAATGATTTATATGACATAATATCCGAAGATTTTATTGATGTTAATAAACTCTACAATGAATATCCTGATGATATTAGGGTCATAGATGAGTACATTGAGTTTTTAACTAAAAATGAATTAATTTTTGAGGTTTCTTCAAAAGAAGAATCCCTTTTTCCGAAATTAAGCACAAATTGGGAAACTCCTTTTCAAATAACCAATATGGTTATAGATATTGGAAACTATGAAATACAAATGGATAAATTTTCTTTTGAAATAGGAATACTTGGAGTACAGGCATTAGAAATCAGGGTTTTTGATTTAAAATATCTACAATATACAGGTGAATTTATTTCTTTATTAAGTGAGGAGAATCGAGTTAATCGACTAAAAAGTATGCAGATTAATATTTCGGTAAACAATCAATCTTTGTTAAGCTTACACAAAAAAATAATAGATACTTTAGCAAAAAGCTCTATTATAAGTGCTATTAATATATACACTCTTAATAAATTTCAAAAATTTGATAGTGAAAAAATTAATGTTTATGAGAAAAAAGTATTAAATGAAAAAGATTGTGGAGTAGTAGATAATAATATAAGTTTTGTAACAAGAAATTTAATTTTTGAATCAATGACTTATAATTCATGTTTAAATTGTAAACTTTCAATTGATTCTAACGGAGATATTAAAAATTGTCCCTCTATGTCAAAATCATTTGGTAAAATAAATGACAAAAACTTACACGAAATTACTCAAGCTCCTGACTTTAAAAAATATTGGAATATTACTAAAGATTCTATTGAAGTATGCAAAGATTGTGAGTTTAGGTATATCTGTACAGATTGTAGAGTTTATACCGAAAGAACAAATATAGATGAAAATAATTTTGATTTTTCTAAACCCCTTAAATGTAGTTATGATCCTTATACAGGTAACTTAAATTCATGGACAGAGGATGAAACCAAAAAAGAAATTATTAAATTCTACAATCTGACTAATCTTTAAAATTTTTATCATTTTTTTTAATAATTATTTCTATTAGCTTTTGTAATTGATCTATTTACAATAGCTCTTATTTTTTTAACAACTTTCAAAATGATCACGATGTATTTCTTTAGTTGCTTTTTTTAGAATTTCAATGGCAAAATTAACTTAAAAAAGTAAAAAATTTATAGATCAAGCAATTGAAGTGAGATTTAATGAAGTTGAAAATTTTGTTAAGATTTAGATATTGTTGAAAAAACAAATATTAACAAAAGAATTAAAAAAAAGATATTGATTTCTTTAGAAAATTAGCGATATTTTTAAATAAATAATTTTGTTTACAAATATCGCTTAATTAATTTTTATTTAGATAATCTCGATTATCACATTCTTTTCTTTAGCTGAGCAGATTTTAAATAGTTAGTTGGAAGGCAAAAAATGTGAAACTATCTGATTTAAGCTTAGATATTACTTTTTAAAAAATTGAGACTTATAGTAAAATTGTAGAATAGAAACACTGATCTTGATACAATTTAATTATAGCGACCCATAAATCTCAAAGATCTTTTAATGGAAATAGATAAAACGAGTAATGGTCACTAGTACGGTATTTGGTATATTTTGCCTCTAACCAAATCCATTAAAAATATGCAGTTTACTGATTTCAAAAAAGAATATTTTAGTCATACAAACAAAAAGGTCACTATTTATTCAAATTTCGAAAGATGAAGTTGGATGTTTTTTGTGGTCATCCAATACCGGAATAACTATTAACACTTTTCTAAAAGGTCAAACTTGTAACGGTCAAAGTACATCATTATGAATTGAGGATCATGGGATCAAAAATAGTGACTAAAGGCTGGCGGGGTATCAAAAGCATCATTTTCAGATTAAAATAATAATAGCACTTACACTAGCCATAACTTCGAGGAAATGCTCATTGAACTTCCTGATTTTAAGATCGGTGATGAGTTTAAAATATCAAAAACAACTCTACACGAAAAGGCAATACAACCACCTAAATTGTACAGTGAGGCCGATCTGTTGTCAGCAATATAAAACGCTGGCACACTGGTTGAAAAGTATGTAGTGTATTTTACGACCAATTAATTTGACGCAATTGGTCATGAAATTTTAGGATCTATTATATTTGTTTTACGAAATGAATACTTTGGAAATTTTAACAAAAAGAACAATTATAATTAATCTCTTTTATTTAAAATATATTCTAGTTGAACTTATATAGTAAGTGTTAGGAATTTTTTTTGGCCATGCTGGAGGATTAAATTTCTTTTTTAACCAAAAAAGGTGATACATCACTGCCTCATACTTATTTCTATATATAATCTTTCCTTTCTCAAATTTAAGATGCCCTTCAAATCCTTCCATTAAAATAAAATCAAAATAAGTTCTCACTGTTTTTTCTAATTCAGCCAGCTTCATTAGATGCGTGAAACTTTCTATCTCAGTTTCTACATCGAAAATAGAAGAGCCATCCACTAAATAGTCCCAAGCGAAGCTACATTCATCGAAACAATAGTGTTTTGATTCAGAAAAAACTTTTTTATAATCTTTACTCTTTTGAAAGTAATTATTCATTAAGTCTATATTCCTATAAAGCCCAAAACATCCTGTCGTATAATCATGTCGTACACTTAAATAATCGTAATTTTCAAGTATTTCACCGGTGAAAAAAGATCTGATATCACCATAGATAATATCTAAATCACAATGTCCCCAGAAATCATAGCCTTTTATTAATTCAGGAAACATAAATCCATAAGCGGGCTTGAAGTCGCAGAGTTTATACGGATAATCTATATTAATGTTAAAGTTCAGCTTTTCCGATGTCGCAGAGATTATATCGGGCAGGCTTTTTAAAATAATCTTCACATTTTCTGGAAGATTAGGAACTTCATCAGTATTGTCCGTAATTATTACAAAGTCTATGCTTGAATTATAACTGCAAGAATGCAGATAGTATGGTAAATACCAAGGATATTCGCCATACCAGCATGTTATGAGTATAATTTTATCGTATGCTTTCATATTCTATTCATTATGCTATGTCATATCGAAGATGATCGATATGAAAGTGTTGGATTAAGCTATGAAAAACCTTTAACTTGATCCTGTTACATGTTGAGAAAAAATCTAAATCTGATTAAATCTATCAGGAAATTAATTAAATCCTTCCTTTATTTTTGATCCAGTACGCTTTTTAGCTCATCAGGTGAAATATCTTTTGCAATGATTTTGCCCTGTGAATCAAGTAAAAAGTTGGTAGGAAATCTGGTTATGTTAAGACTTAGCGCTTCTACACCATTTTCATCCAAGACATTTAGCCATTTTAAGTCGTAATTTTTAATTACTTTTTTCCAGTTTTGAATATCCTGACTGCGGTCTGTTGATATACCGATATATTCAAATCCGCTTTGATTATATTGATTGTAAATGCTTTTGTATGCGGGTAAATCTTTCAGACATGGGGCACAATAAGAAAACCAAAAATCTATCAGAGTGTATTTTTTTCCATAACCTTTTTGAAGTTGTGTTTTGTCAATGGTCAGCGCTGGAAAGTCATTTCCCATTGTAAATTTTTTATCTCTCTTGATAGTAAGAATTAGATCTTCATAAAGCTTTGATTTTTTGATTTTATTCCCAAAAAATGTCAAATTTTCAGACAGCCCCTCATTAAATCCGATATATCGGTAATCTGAAATAATCATCCATAAGGCTACATATGAATTTGGATTTTGTTTAATGTATTTACTTAAAAAATGATTTTTTTTCATCAAATTATCACTGTCAAAAGGGAGGAGTTCTATACCCTGGTCATCCAGTTGCCTAACAATAAGATTAAACTCTTCTTGTGACTTGCTATGAAGATCTATACGCTTGTCTTTGATCAAGTCATTAACAGATATTTTATAGTTGTTAGCACTATTATCAACAAAAAATGTAGCGAAATACACTCTATTTTCTTCTTTGTCATAGTAGCTAATCTCAAGAGGGTGTGGGAAATCATCAATTATACCGTTAATCAAAAACTTGTTATCTACAACTTTTACTTTATTATTAACCAATTTAAGTTTGGCTGAAGCGGTATCCTTAGCATTTAACTGTATTGGATAAATGGAAAGTTCTTTATTGTTATAAAATTCTGATGTTCCTTCAATTAAAAATTTACTTTGTGATGATAGTAAAACAAACGAAAATGTTAAAAGTATTGGTAAAAGAACTTTAAGTTTTAAGATAGGAATTGTCATTATTTTTCCATTATGAATTAAAAAAATAAATGTTATCAGTCTATAGAATTTATATTATATATAGACCAATAACATTATAAGTCATTTTTTAAAGACTAAAATTAGCAACAAGCAAAACCGTTACCAGGACCACCTACAAATCTGTGTTTTCCTGATGGGCAAGATGGATTTGTAAGAATGCATAGTGTACCTCCACTACCTGCCATAATACCTTTCAATTCTTTTCTAGATAATTCGTTTTTTGCTACAGCAAAGCTCATTTTTTTTAGCTTTTTTTCCATAATAAATTTTGTTTGTTAGTTATACCATAATTGGTTTTTAAATATGACAATAATGAGTGAATTAAAAAAGACTTTTAACGATTGTTAACAGTCTAATTTTCTAGATTGTCCTAAAAATATTAAATACAATATTATATGTTCTTGCTGGAGCTACAACAGTTAATGCTGTAACCATAATTGTCTATTATAAAAAGCAGTTAAAATTTTTCAGATAGATTAACTATTATTTATGATTTGTTAACCTTTATTATGAACTTTGTCACGCAAAAAACTGTTTAAAAATATCCGAACGATTCCCTAAACACAATCGTATTTACTCTATTAGCAATTTCTGCAAAGATACTCAGTGATTTATAGTTTGATTGATAATCTCCCAGTATGGAAATTATATCATATTTTAAGCAAACCTCGGTCGAAAAATGTTTACTCTTTTCTAAACTTGCAAAATGAGGCTATAATTGTAGGTATAGATATTTAGATGCTACGTTTTTTAATGAACTCAAGGTATTTTCGATGGTAAAATGCTAATTCTTTATCTGCATTTTTAAAACATGTTTCAATGTCATCCTCATTATTATTCAGATTTTGGATGTCAGAATATCCAAATCCTTTTTGAACAGATATAAATGGATACATCACCATTTTATTTAATGTAAGTTCTGACAAAACATTATCTGCCCCATCTTCATCGCCAAATTTCACATTTAATATTTCATTATAAAATTTTTGATAGATGATTACAAACTGGGTACACCAAAAATGATTAATCCAGAATCTGTTTTCGGTAATTGGAACCACATAGTTAAAACCACCTCCGATTCCACCTAGTAAAAGATCTGCTCCATTAGCATGGGCATCTATTATATTTGAAATGAAATATTCCTTAGAGTAGGTTTCGGTAAAAACATGATCATCTTCTATTAATAAGATAACATCATCTTCATTAGTTTGCGCTAGCTTGATAATCTTTACAATACTTTCCCATAGTCCTACATTTCCATTTTTATGCTCACAAGCTTCAATGATATGAATATCAAATTCATCTTTCCCATCAAATTCTTTTAAAACGCTTGTCAAACGATCTTCTCTTTTTTTAAGATTAATAATATAAGTGGGAATAATAATATCTTCAAACTGTTCATTCATGATCGATAAAATTTACGAATCTGTTTAAGGTCTTCAATAATAATATTAGACCGCTCATAATGATCGACATCAGAGGAGCTTTGTTCTAAATTAATAAAAGGGTGCATGACAAAAATATTTTCTGCAATTTCAGATATAAAATCCTCAAGATTAACGTTTGTGAGATGTTTATTCTTAATGATTTTATAGAATATTTTGTTAAATAAAATTATGAAATTGAATCCATGAAACTTTTCAATACAAAATAGATTTTCATCAATCTGCAATATCTTATGAAAATTTTGTACCCCTCCTAAAAGTATATCTGCACTTTTTTCTTGAGCCTTACTGATACAGTTATTTATATATGTATTCAGTGAGATATCATTATTTTTTTTTGATGTACTGCATATAATGATAAAGTCACTATCTACATTTTTATTTAATATATCAGTAATCTTTTGTAAATAATCCTTTGTTTCACAGAAATAAATAATATTACCTGTACTTTCCACTATTCAACTTTTTTATTAAAATAAATATATAATAAAATACTCTTACAAAAGAAATTTGATATTCTTATTTTTTTTAATTAGCTTATTTTTTATTTTTTCATACGTATTGTTTATCTTAAAATTCAGACGTTCCGTTTATGGCGAAGTACCTCCACGGGTTGATTATGAAATGGCTGAAATAGCCAATGAACTCATTCCTATTTGTGGTCAGCTGGAAAGTTGGGGCTCCAAGCACACAGAAGTGGTGAAATAATTTTCAGTTTCCTTGACACAATTAAATTGTATTTGTGTAGTCGTCAATATTGTAGACAGGCTATACTTTAAAGTTCGGCTCTGATTCTGCTGAGCTGAGTAGGAGTAACAGCCAGATAAGAGGCTATCTGATGAAGTTTTAATCGGGAAATCAGCTGAGAATGATCTTTTTCCAACTTCAATTCAGCAGAACTTCCGATACTGGAAGAAACAGAGGAAATGCAGGAGCAGCTTTAGCAGATGTAAATTTCGTAAGAGCTTCAAGAACAGCCAGACCTTCAGTAAAGCTTTACCTTCAATCAATCTTGATTTACTTTATCGCGAAAGAGGTTTTGAATTTTACTGGGAATATTCGGGAAGAACAGACATGATCAGATTTGGTCATTATGAAGACATCTACACTTCAAAAACAAATACAGATCCTAGAAAAAGACTGTTCCCAATCCCTCAATCTGCTATTGACGGAGCGTCTAGTGTACCCGGATATTTGGTACAGAACGAAGGTTACTAATTTTTACTATATACTTTCAAGAAAACTATCGGCAATTTTTGTCGGCAGTTTTGATTATTGAAGTATAGTCGAGGGTTAGGCGTAAAATAAGTGGAATCTTAATATTTTCAACAGCAGACTTGACATTGAAATACCTAAATACGCCTGTAAATGAATAGATTTCTATGTACACTAATTTTCCTGCTTAAAAAAGCAGAAGTATCTTTGTAATGGCAGATGAATGAGTTGAGGGCAGGGGAGAAGGTTTATAATGATGGGTCGGTAAATAAGAATGCTAAAAATATCGGGGATATTTGAATTTTCATTGGAGAAGGGGTAAAATTGAGTTTTTCATTATAATTCTGTAGTGAGTCCAGCTCAATTCGGTACGCACTGCGTTCCAAATTGGAAATGCGATGAAAAAAGCCCGCATATTATTAAGATTTCTCTCGTTAAATCCTTTTCCAAATTCCAATGATAGATGATTCGCAAGATTTTTCAAAACGGATTTACCATACTTTGCAAGCAATTCACCATTTTGTTCATCCTCAATAATAAGCTGTCCAATTTCCCAATACATCTTGAGTAATATAGTATTACTGTTTCTATAAACCTGGTCTTTTGCATCAACAATAATTTTTGCAATGGAGCTGTAAAGATCTTGATTGAATTCTTGCGTTTTTTCTATCATTTTCCAAAATTACAAAATTTACTGTGGGTAGTTTAGCTAACATCAAAGACATTTTTCAGATTTTATTAGTTTATATAACACACCAAACATTCAGCAATTTAATAAATCCAAGATAGTAATATAATCGTTTTTTGAGATTATTTACCTTTTTAGTTTTAAGTTTCAGCAAACTTAAATCATTAATTATCGTAGATTATTGTTTTCACTTTTATTACATTTGGAAAACTTTTAATTTATGAACAGATTAGTGATTATTGGAAATGGATTTGACCTTGCTCATAAACTACCTACTTCCTATAGATCTTTTGTTGATTTTATTTGGAAGAATTTTCATAACATGGAAAAGATACCATTAATAAAAAATCTTTTTATTTTAAAACATCCAATAAACGTTGTTAGAACAGGCTTTTCTATGCGATTTGAAAACTACAATGACTTCTACAACAAAGTTCCTCAAATTCTGAATGATAGAAGTAATAATATAAATTTTGATTATGTAATTGAAAATACGTTTCACAATACAAAAACTTTCAAAATTATTGCTTACCATCGCTACGGTGGTGCTGATCCTCAAACTTATTTTGATTATAATAATAGGTTTTTTGAACTAATAACCGTTTTGAATGCAGAAAATTGGGTTGATATTGAAAATACTTATTACGATGTTTTAGTTTCTCTTCTGAATGGTGATTCAAAATATAAATATATTGAGAATGTAAAACGCCTTAATGAAGAATTCAATGAAGTAAAAAATCTTTTAGAATATTATCTTACTGAACATGTAGAAAACGCTTATCAATTCAATTTAGAATACTCTAATATGATGGATATTTGCGATCTGTTTGAACAAACTCATAGAAATCTTAGTGGAAACAATTATGATAAATATTTTTTAGAATTTCCTCCAGATTATCGTAGAAACTTAATTGATTTTGATCGAGGTCTAAGGCTTCAATCGAAAGACCCATCTTCATTTGAAAATCTTTTTTTAGATTTTAATTATACTCCAACAATATCAAACTACATCAACATTTTAAATCAGAAGGATGAAAGATATTGGGGGAAATCATCCCATATCCAGATTCATGGCAGATTACATGATATTAAAAATCAAATAAACTTTGGTTTTGGAGATGAAATGGATGACAATTATAATGTTTTAGAGAAAGTAAATGATAATCAATATCTCGAAAATATAAAATCATTTATGTATTTATCAAATTCAAACTATCGGAAATTACTTCAATGGGTAGAGAGCGGAGATTTCCAGGTATTTATCATGGGTCATTCTTGTGGGCTATCAGATAGAACCATGTTAAATACAGTTTTTGAGCATAATAACTGTAAATCAATTAAAGTTTTTTATCACGAAAAAGAAAATGGAACCGATAATTTCAAAGATTTAACACAGAATATTTCAAGACACTTTAATAAAAAAGCTTTAATGAGAACTAAAGTAGTTGATAAAAGTCTATCATCGCCATTACCACAAAACATAAGATTTCCGAGTTATGAACGATGATTAATTCCATTCCGCTTCTTAAGTACCAAGCCATATGGCCATATCTTGCAACATCTTCTAAGTGATTAAATTTGTCAATTGGTTGATTAACTATAATACCGATTATCTCTCTCCATTATAGTTTTTAACCTCTTTCTTTACTTTTGTGTAAAGATCATTTTTTGAGATTAATTACTACTTGAATTTTTCGATGTTATCTGCTTTTGAAACAGTTTTAGCTTTTCCTTTGACCATGGTTTCTGTAATATAAATCAGCTGTCCTTTTTATGTGTAAAATAATCAGACTTCAATAATCTGAAATATCCCTTTCTGAAATGTGGAATTTTTGAAATTTGAGTTTTGCTTTCATCACAAACAGTATCAGAAATTTTGAAAATTTACATTATTATCTGATCTGTCTTCACCTCTTGGAAATGAAATTTTTGGTACACCGTCTTTTACACATTCAGGAAAACATTTCATATATGCAATCGTGTTGACAGCAAGTCTGAACATTTTTGACAGCGTAATAGATTGTATATCCTGTTTTTTGCTTATATCCGCGTAAAACTTGTCTGACAAAACACCATTATTTTTTCCATGAAAGAAATATAATTCTATAGTATTATTTTCAAATAAACTCAAAGCAAAAGCATAACCGTTTTTCTCATCCGGAATATGCAGACCAAATGAATAATTGACACAGTTTACTTTGCTTTTTGTTTTGGTATAAATGATTTCTCTTTTTATCACCGTTTTTAAATTATTAATTTTCTTGAACTAATATGTCATTAAAATTCTTCTGATAAGATTACAATAATTTAATACGTCAAGTTTTGTCGCTTTTATGAATTACTTTTATCACATTAATATGATAACAATCACATTAATTCTCATTAAAGAGATTATATATGAAGTTAAAAAAAGTTAAATTCGCAAAAAAAATAATAATCAAAAACTCCAAATTATGAAAAAACTCTACATGAGTGCACTTTTGATATGCACAACCTCTGTATTGTATTCTCAGGATGTGGTATGGCAGAAAGATATTAAATCCTCTACTCAGGATTTTCTTTCTCAAGTTACTACAACTGTCGATCAACAATATCTTATCACAGGTAGCAGTATTCAGACAGCAGGTAAAACAGCAGCAGCTTCAAAACAAAACAACGGCTACGATTTCCATTTGGTTAAACTCAATCAACAGGGAGAAGAAGTCTGGGAAAAGTATTTTTCAGGGCAGAATCACGACTTTTTATCGGCAACGGTTGCGACACAGGAAGGAGGATTTCTTCTGGCAGGAACGTCGCATTCCGGAATGGGTCTAGATAAAAAAGACGCTTCGAAGGGAGGATCGGACATCTGGCTGATCAGAATCAATGAATTCGGAGATGAATTGTGGCAAAAAACATTAGGAACATCACAGGATGAAGAAGCAAGGTCTGTGATTCAGACCGCTGATCTTGGTTTTATGGTCGCCGGAAATGTTCAGAATGAAGCCAAGGGATTCGGCTCGAAAGATGTAACCGTAACAAGACTTGATAAGAACGGGAAGGTACTTTCAGAATTAGTTTTAGGCGGAAGAGGTTTAGATGAAGTAGAAAAGATGATACCAACCCCGGACGGGGGAGCTTTATTAGGAATTTATTCGAGAAGTAACTCTTTTACATACGTGCAATCGAGTGCGCAGGTAAAAAATAAAGATGTCAATATCAATTCTCTTAAGTCTCAAATTTATTATAAATCTACGGGAAATTTCGGTGAGGGCGATTACTGGGTAATCAAACTCAGCAAAGACAATAAAGTAGAATGGGAAAAGAATTTTGGAGGTAAAGGTGATGACCATTTGAGAACCATGGCTTTTACTTCTTCTGGATATATTATTGGTGGAGAATCGAGATCTGAAAAGTCAGGAAATAAAACGGTTGGAATTGAAGAAGGAACTGATGTCTGGCTGATTTCTTTAAACACAAAAGGAGAAGAGCAGTGGCAGAGATCGTACAACTTTAAGAACCGCGACATTTTAATGGGAATGAATGTGGTCAGCACAGGTGATGGTAGAAATTCTAAAGGAGTTTTATTGGGAGGTTATATTCAGGCAGAAGGAAGAATTGAAGCAGATGATGAGACCTTTTGGATGCTGTATATCGACAATGAAGGCAACGAACAATGGCGAAAACACGTAAAAGGTGAATCGAGAAAAAAAGAAGAAAGACTTTCTGATCTTAAGATGAATAAGGATGGTTCTATCGTACTGGCTGGAACAAGCGCCGAAGAATTAGGTAAAGAGAACTGGAAGATCGTAAAACTTGGTGACAGCCAGATTGACCAGTTGATAGAAAAACAAAATATAAAGATCTATCCTAATCCTGTTTCAGATTATTGTTATGTAGAAATAGGATTTGAATTTAAAGAATCAGATATCACATTGTATGACATGGGAGGAAGACAACTTCAAAGTTTGAAAACCAAAAATAAAATAACAAAGATTAATACACAAAACCTGATTCAGGGAGCGTATTTGATTGTTGTGAAAACGGATACTGAGAAAACTGCTAATGCTAAATTGATTAAGAAATAAAAATGATGAAGAGTAAATTAATACTATTAACATTTGTAATTGCCACTACTTTAATTAGGGCACAAGGAAAAATAAATGAAGATTATAACATTACAAAAAAAATAAATGTTTCAAATAATTATAACACTGGTAAAGTAGATATTGCTATTCCATTATTTTCTATTGACCTAGGAGAAACTCAATTTAATTCAAATCTTAGTTATCAACAAGAAATAATAAAGGGTGAACCATCTTTAACTGGAACAAATTGGGATATTAATACTTTTGGTAAGATTATAATTTCTTATTCAGAACAAAATCAGTTTTTACCACCTTTTTCACCTCTAAATGGTGTACATGAAGGTTATAACGATCCTCATCATGCAAGTATAGGTGTAGGTATGCCTAAAGAAAGCTGTATAACAACTGACATATCAAGTTATTCCAAATATCACTTATTGAATAATCCAACAAGTTTTACTAAAGGTTATAATCCCAACACTTTTTATTTTGATTTCTTTGGATATACAGGTTACATGATATTTGATAATGCCGGAAAATTTTTAATTAACTGTGAAAATGGGAATCTTCAAGCCGAATATTACGGTGAAAAGTGTTTTAATTTATACGGGAATATAACAAATATACCCCAAATTGTCATAAAGGATGATAAAGGTAACAAATTCTATTTTGGAGGAGATTACAATAGTGTTGATATGTACTATGGGAAAACTAAATTTACGAGTAATATGTATGGTGCGATTAACCCAACAAATTTCTACACAAACACTCATACTACATATATTTCATCATTCTCTCTGAAGAAAGTTGTGCTGTCTAATGGAAGAATTATTGAAGCTTTCTACAAACAGTCTAATAGGACAATTATGGATCCATTCATGAATGGTGGAATCTATTATAATGCTGATTACCCAAATGGTATACCATCCAAAACTGATCTTATGAATAATAATATTTTTTTAGGTGTGGACGAAGCTAAAGAGTTTGATTCACACGGTCAGACAGGATTTGCTAATGGTATTCTTATCGAAAAAATAACTGATGTCACCATTTATCAAAAAATGGCTGTTTTAGACTCGATACAGTTCTCAGATTATGGAAGTGCATATTACACTTACACTCATGCTACCAACTCACTGACTAAACCATTTCTTACTAACATAACACTTAAAGCATTCAATAAAAACATAAATCAAATTAATTTTAATTATTTGACTCTTAATAATTCAACATATTTAGAATCATTTTCAAATAATCAAGATCAATTTGCATTCACCTATTACACTGACTTTGGACCTCAACCTCAAACAAGTATTGGTGGACTTCTTAAGTCTGTGGTATATCCAACTAAAGGTACTAAAGAGTTCTTTTATGAACAAAATAGAATTTCAAAAATAGTAGGACACTCTGTAACAAATAACCAAGAACAATATTTTGTTAGTAATGTGAATCTTAATGGAGATGGATTTAGAGTGAAGGCAATTAATGCAAGTAATGGTAGTGAAAATTATCGAAAAAATTATTATTACAAAAATAATGATGGAACAAATTCAGGAATTGCCCCAATTCCTGAACCTTCTGGAAGTTCTAGTTATAACTTTTCATCAAACTCTAATACTAGTATATCTTTTTTAGGAAGGTACAATGATAATATAAGATATAGTACAGTAACTGAAGAAGTCGAAGGTAAAGGAAAGGAAGTATACTATTTTACTGATCTTCTCACAAATCCAGATTCAATAGCTACAAAGTCTATTTCTTCTAATACATCACTTGGTACATCAAATACATTATTTAGAATTCTTAAAAACAAAGAACGCGGTAAGTTATATAAGCTAGAAAAATATGATAAAGACAATACTCTGGTTTACTGGCAGGAAACAAAGTTTACCAATTTCCTAAATAATGTTTGGCCCATAAATCAAGTAAACAACAACTGTACATCATGTAAAATTTCAGATGATCGATTTTACGTTCCAATTAAAAATAACTCTTATCAATATCAACCTGTTCTTCCTTATTTGCCACAATCGATACGCACATGGGAAAAAAGAGGTGATAATCTAAGTAGTATAGTTGAAAATGTAAAACATTTTAAATATAACACAGCATATCAATATTGGCATTCGATGCCCATAGAAGAAAAAGAAGAAGCATTTGGAAGAATTAATATCTCTAAATTTTATTTTCCAGGAGACATTTTACGGGGTAATCCTTCGTGTATTACAGGAAACTGTCCTTCCGATTCTGAACTTGTGGGACAAAAATTTACAATTTACAAAGAAATGTTTCTAAACAATATTAATTTACCCGTTGTATCTGTCTATACTAATGATTTGGGAAAATCGTCGTTGACAGAAAATATATATATAAAGAATAGCTCGTCAAGTGATATTTTACGTAATGACAAAAAAAGAATTTCTTTATTAACTTCAAGTTTTAGTGCAAATAATTATACTCAGGCTGAAGTTATTGATGATATAAAGTACGATCAATACGATTCAAAAGGGAATTTACAGCAGTATACCACAAAAGATGGTATTTCAACTTCCATTATTTGGGGATATAAAAAGACTCAACCCATTGCAAAAATTGTGGGAGCAACATATGCTCAGGTTCAGAGTTTGGTTACAAATATTATTAATAATTCGGATGCAGATGTTGATAGTGATACAGAACAAAAATTAATTAAAAGTTTAGATTCTTTAAGAAAAGATTCAAATCTTTCACATTATCAAGTCACAACTTATACTTACGATCCACTAATAGGGATGACAAGTGTTACCCCTCCGTCAGGCATTAGAGAATCTTATAAATATAATCCTATCAATAAATTGGAAAAAATTGTTGACATTAATGGGAAGATCGTAAAGGATTATAGCTACCACTATACTCCAGTCAAGTATTTTAATACTGCAAAAAGCGAGGGTTTTGTAAGAAACAATTGTGGATATGATGCTTATGGAAGTACTTATAATTACATAGTTCCTGCTAATAAGTATATGTCACTTAATAGCCAAGCTGACGCAGATTATCAGGCGCAAAATGAAATTAATCTAAATGGACAAAATGCTGCTAATATGTATGGAGTCTGTGATTCTCCAGCATTTTGTTCATTTAATCCAGAGAATGACATAAATGATGTTACATCAACAATAGAAAGATTATCGGATATAAAAGTTAAAGTACAAATAAATATTCCTATATCACTAAATGGACTTAACAGCTTTAATAGTAGTCTTCCATTGCAGGGATTTTTCATCGGAGAAATAGCGGATGGATGTCAATTAATTTCAAACTCAAATCAATTAATGGCAATTGAAAATGGAAGGAAATGGATTGTAACAATGGGTATAAACGGATCAATTTTTATAAAGTTATTCGAAGGAGCAATAAGCCCTTCCTCGACTACTGCTGGTTCAATTAATTTAAATTTTGAGTATAACATAAATGATTCAAATTCCATTTAAGAGAGGTATTTGAAGTTCATATAATAAAATTATTGAATCATGAAAAAAATAATCATTCCAATAAGCGGATTGTTTGTAACAAGCTTTTATCATGCACAAGCAACCAATACCGAAAACTACATACAGACCAGAAACTATCTGGAACCTGTTACTATATCAAGTTCCACTCACAAGCAAATAGAAACCATTCAGTATTTTGATGGTTTGGGAAGGCCAAAACAGGTAGTTAATGTAAAAGCATCACCTTTGGGAAGAGATGTAGTGACACACTTCGAATATGATTCATTCGGGAGACAGAGTAAAGATTTCCTTCCCGTCCCTCAGGGTGGAACAATGAACGGGGCTATTGTTCCTAATCCGCTTTCAAATGCTCCCAATACACCTTTGGGCAACGAAATTATTTTTGCTAAAAAGGAGTTTGAAAATTCACCACTAGACAGAGTTTTAGAACAAAAACAAGTAGGGCAAGCCTGGAGTAATAAACCCGTAAAGTTTAATTATGACGTCAATGCGGACGGCGATGTAAAAAAATATACTGCCACATTTAATTATTCCACATTCGTGTCAGATATTGTTTTATCACCAACTGCGTATGCAATAGGTCAGCTATATAAAAATACAGTAACAGACGAGGACGGCAACAAAACAATAGAGTTTAAAAACGGAGCAGGACAAGTGGTATTGGTGAGAAAAATGCTTACTGCTACTGAGAGTGCGGATATTTATTATGTTTATAATGATTATGACCAATTAGCTTTTGTTTTATCTCCCAAAGCTGTGGATCAAATTAAAAATCTAAGTGCCGGAACAGCAATTACCTCCACAGTTCTTGATAATCTTTGTTATCAATATAAATACGATGGTAGAAATAGACTGGTAGAAAAGAAGATTCCAGGAAAAGATTGGGAATACTTTGTGTATGATAAAGCAGATCGTCTTATAGCAACACAGGATGCTAATTTAAGACCAGCTTCTAAATGGCTCGTTACAAAATATGATAAATTTGGCAGAGTTGCTTATACAGGAATTATGCCTCTTCCTGGTCAAACGCGAGCAGGATTACAGACGATTACTAATAATTATGTTATTACTGAGAACCGGGATGCACAGGGTTTTACAATGAGCGGAATGCAGATTTATTACACCAACGGTTTGTATCAGCAGATAGAAACCATACTTTCGGTAAATTATTATGATAATTATCCTCCCTATACACCATCATTTAATCCTACAGTAACTAATCTACCGTTGTTAACAGATGATTCAAGTTTAAATGTCAATACCAAAAGTTTACCCGTAGCTTCTTATGTTAAAAATATTGAAGATGATAACTGGACAAAAAATTATACCTGGTATGACCAGAAAGGAAGAGCCATCGGAACGTATTCTGTCAATCACTTGGGAGGTTATACCAAAACAGAATCTGAGCTTGATTTTTCGGGAACGCCAAAGATGGTAATTACTAAACATAAAAGGCTGGATAGTGATAGCGAAAGAGTAATTACCGAAAACTTTATCTATGACCATCAAAACAGATTATTGACCCATACCCACCAGGTTGACTCTAACCCTATAGAATATCTTGCCCAGAATAAATACAATGAGCTTTCGCAGCTGGAAAGCAAAAAAGTGGGTGGAACAATCTCTGGAAACGGCTTGCAGCAGGTAGATTATCTGTATAATATCCGAGGATGGATGACGCAGATTAACAATCCTGCTGATTTAAGTGGTGGAGATTTGTTTGGTTATAAAATTAAATATACCGATCCTATTTATACCAGTTTGACAACAGGGAAATTCAATGGTAATATTGCTGAAGTAGACTGGAGAAACTCTTATGATGGTATATTGAAAAGGTATGACTATACTTATGATGGGTTAAATAGGTTAAAAAACGGATTATATGCCGAGCCTGATGCAGTCAATCCTCAGAATGATAATTTTAATGAATATCTGACCTATGATCTAAATGGCAATATCCTCAGTTTGAAGAGAAATGCTCCACAGGTATTCTCTCCTACGGCAACAATGGTGGATGATCTGGATTATCAATACATAGGAAACCGCCTGACTCAGATAATTGAAAACCAGCTGAACAGTACGGGTTATGAAGGAGGAAATAATATAATAGATTATGACCTTAATGGTAATATGACCAATATGAAGGATAAAAGCATCCAAAGCATCGGTTATAATTATCTCAATCTACCTAATACTTTATCCATTCCCCAAATTAATATGGTGGGGCTCCTGGTACCTACCACTATTAATTACTTATATAGAGCAGATGGAGTAAAGCTTCGTAAATCATATATTAATGGAGGTGGAAGAGGACAGTCTACAACTACAAGTGTGACTGATTATTTGGATGGCTTCCATTACAGTTATGAGGAAACCGTAGGACCTTGCGAGTGGTGTCGTACTGAGTTTGCTTTTGAGGAGCAGGCTTATCAGAAGAAAGACATTATTCTTGATCCAGGAGGGGGTATCAAGCCTCCTCTCACACCAATATGGAGATTAAATTTTGTACCTACAGCAGAAGGGTTTTACAGCTTTGCAGAAAATCGTTATATTTACCAATATAAGGATCATTTAGGAAATACCAGATTAAGCTATACAAAAAAGGTAGATGGATCATTGGAAATCACTGATAAAAATGACTACTATCCATTCGGTCTTAATCATATTGGAGGATTAAAAGGGAACTTGGGTGGTTATTACAACTACAAGTACAACGGTAAGGAGCTTCAGGAGACAGGAATGTATGATTACGGCGCACGTTTCTATATGCCAGATATTGGAAGATGGGGAGTAATTGATCCACTGGCGGAAATTTACAGACGTCATAATCCATATGGGTATGCAATTAATAATCCTATTAGATTTATTGATCCTGACGGAATGCGAATTGAATATGCAAATGATCCTAACAAGACAAAAAAAGAAAATAGAGAATTAAGAAGAGAATTCAAAAAAACACAACGAGAACTAAATAGTAAATCAGAAGAAGCTCGCCAGAATTGGAATATTTTAAAAGGTTCTGATAAAGTTCATACTATTCACTTAAACGAAAAAGATTCTGAAGGAAAGATGATTCCTATGCAAGTTAAGCCTAAAGATGGTTACGAAAAACAAAAAGGAGGTGGAACAGATATTTATCTTGACTTGAATGACACAACAATTAGTGGTGTTGATTTAGGAACAAATATAATTGGAATTGGTCATGAGGAAGGGCACGCTATCAGATTTGACCAAGGCTTAGTAGAGGAAAAATATCAAGGTAATATATTTGATACTGACCATTTTCTAAAATCAATGCAGCATATTTCTACTGTAAGTCAAAAAGAAGAATCAGAAGCTTCACATATTGAAAATATTATCAGAGCTCAAGTAGATCCCTCAGGTACAAAACTTCCTTTAAGAGAGTCGTATGATAACATTACCACTTATTATAAAAATCCATTTTCAGGAAAGATAGAAATTAGCTCAAAAAACATTAATGTAATTAAACCAGGATATGAATATTATAAAAAGAAGTAAACATATAAGTAGACATATTTTAATATTTTCAATTTTCTTATCATTTTTCACTTGTCAGGCTCAGTACAAAGATCAGATTGATAAATGTTTGATCATTACCGGAGGTAATAGTATTGATTTTACATTTCAGGACTTAAAGTTAAATAACGAAGTTCAAGATTTTTATAAATCAAAAAATAAGTATGATATTATAGTCATAAAGGATAAGAGCGGAGATTTAAATTATAGTTTTAAAAGATGGAAAAAAAGTGAAGATTTATGGGAATATAAAGAAGTAACCAATGGTAAAATAAGTAGTGTGAAAAAAGTTGAAATAAACGAAATGGATGTAGTTAATTTATTTAGTGATTTTGAGCCAATAGGAGTATTAAATATCTGCAATAATTGTTTTGATTGCAATAGATATATTGGACTAATCAAAAAAGATAATGATCTGTTTTTTTATCAATTAAATGAAAATATTGAAAATCAAAATGACCAAAGACTTATTAACTATCAGAAAATATTTAAATATTTCAACAATCTTCCCGAAGTTGCATATTAAAAATTAACTTCATGACCGCTAATGATTTAAAAATAAATGAATTTCAAAATAATAATAAAATATTAATTCCATCAGATCTTAAGCAATATTTTTTATTAATAAATGGGAGCAATGATATGCCATTAGATAATTTATATGAATTTTATAGTATTAATAGAATATTTAATGAATTTAAAGACTGGAACGGAGTATCAGACTATAACAAATTAGAGTTTCAACAATTTGAAAATGTTTTTATTTTTGGAAACTATGAATTTAATTTTTACTCTTTTGGAATAGAATTATCCAATACATTATCTTCTATAAATAGAATTTTTATCTTTTGCGGAAGTGAATATAGAATTATTGCTAATATTTTTAGTGAATTTATAGATTTGTATCTGGAGAATCCCGAAGAAATATATGTATAGTCTCTCCCACACTGGTGCGAGGGTCATGCTCGTTCCTTTGAAGATGAAAAGCCTCGCAATTTGCGAGGCTTTATTTTTGTAAGCTACTGTAAATCGTCTTAAAACCGGACATTTTATAACCCTAAAATTATTAACAAAAAACGATTAATTTTGCGTTATGAGAACGAGTATATTTACAGACAGCCAAATTTTGGCTATTTTAAATATGAGTCGGGACAAACAGCAAAAGAATTGTCGGAAATATGGATTTCATTATCAGATTTTGCACGATTGGAAAAAGAAATTCAGCGGGATTAATTCTACCAAAGAACTGGCAAAAATTAATTAACCGGAATCAGAGAATAATCTCTTGAAAAAGATGTTTGCCAACCTTAGTTTGGAACATGAAGAACTGAAAGACGTAATCTCAAAAAAGTGGTAATATTCTTTATTTCCACAGGAGTAATGGATTTATTACTTATTTCTACCACTATTTTCGTTTCCATAGCATACTGATTGGTCGTATTGTTCAATTCTAAATTGTGTTGTGGGGAGATAAAATGTCCGGCATTGCATATATATGAAATTTTAAAGAAAATTTAGTTTTTATTCTGCATTAAAAATTCAGATGAAGTAAATAATTTAATACAAACTTTGATTCTATACTTTACTTGAATTTTTGAAACAAGTTCTCAATAAATTGAATTTACATAGAAGGAATCTATAATTATTATCGTTTTGGCATATAATTTGTGTATAAGGAAATACCAACATTCATCATTATATTAATTGAAAATGAAAATCCTCAGCTTTACGTTGAGGATTTTTCAGTTTCTACTGATAGCTGTTCTTTATCTCGGATTTAAGTTTTGTATTTCAGCAACTTCTTGGGAATTTAAGTTGAAATTTAAAATGGCCGGCTTGTACAGAGGGCTGTCGATTCCCTTTAAATGATTCAAAATGTAAAACCCTGAATTCTTTTTTATATAACGTCGCTACTAGTGTATTGACATCAACAATCAAGATTTTCTGTTTTCTGTTTTCGGTCCATATCGGTAAAGCAATTTTTTGACTATTATCACTCCATAACACAGGTCCCGATGTCCAGTCATTAATTGTTACTATTTTGTCTTTGAAAGTTAAGTATGAAATTCCACCAAGAGGTGCGCCCATTGCAATTTCATTCAGTATTTCATATTCAATTCTATATTCTTTGTTTCGAGATAAAAGGTTTTTATCTGTATTGGAAAAATTCCAGGCTGTAATGATTTTATCAGTCATAAGTTGAGTGGTTTGATCAGTTACTCATTTTATACATTATCGGATTCTCCCAAATATAATTTATTATAAAAGCTGTTTAAACTAATTTAAAATTTAACCACAAAAGGAACAAAAGATAATTATAAAGCTATTATTAGATTATCAAAGTTCTCAAAAGAATAAAAAATCAAAGATTTTTAAAGATTTTTTGTGTGTTTTTTTTCTTTGTACTCATCAACTTTAGATAAAAGTATCTAAATATTTTGCCTCTTTTGTGGTTAAATAAAAAGTTTAAACAAGTTTATAATATAGAATTGGTCTACACATAGATTTTAATCTTTATTTTTTATGAATGATTTGATAAGGGTTTTAAATCGTACAGTTTTTTTGACAATTTGTATAATGATTAATACCTCGGGTTAAGTTACACTCTTTAAAATGCAGAATATTGATCTTTACAAATTAGATAACTGTAGCTTAATGCTTGGTATTTTTTTAAATTGGTACATCACAAATATTTTTCTTAAGATTACACTCTCAAGGTTGTTGCCAATCCAACTTTGTAATTAATTCGAAAAAATCACACAATTTGTAAGGGGTGGTATATATTATGGTTTTATTGCTAAACTATGCGTTGCAAGAATTTTTTATTTATTTCTTCCTTTATATAATTTTCATCTTCTTGATTTAGAAAACCTAAAGGTGCATATTCCGTATATTTCTTTTTGAAATTTTCGACCAATTTATCATATACTTTATCCTTTTCAACATATGGGGAATGATAATGGTCAATTTTTTCAAATTCTCTTTCGATATCGTTGAAAAATATTTGAAAGTAGATTCTGTCATTAATTTCTCTTTTCCAGTTTAGAAGCCAATTAATCTGACTTGCTATGGTGTTTGTATTTTCAGGATATCTCAAGTCTTGTTTTAAGAAAAAACGAGGATGACCGTTTGTAAACTTACAAACAAGATCATAATCTTTACCCATTCTTTTATTGAAATCTGAAAGATTGAGCTGAGCCATTTTTAAATTTTCTGCGTTTTTATCGAATGTTTCCTGAGGGATGTCGTTTTCAAAAGAAATTATATTCACTGCTAAATATTTTAAATAATGTACTGAGCAAATTGTAGTCCGTTAGATTTTTACTTTATAAGCTAATATCAAAATTTTTATTAAACAGTTGTCTTTGAGGCTATCTAATTTTCTATAGCAAATATATCCCGTAGTCTCTGCGGAAAAAAATCTTTTTGGGTATCCGTAAAGCAGAGCTTTCCAAACCCTCCACAAAAATATTTCAAGCTTTATCAATGTGCTTTCTTATTGTTTTCATGGAATTGATTGCAGTTTTCCTTGTGCCTGCCTGAATGGTAATCTGCATAGAAAAGTCAGAAACCTCACAAGATGCAAATGCAGTTCATTGAAATTTAGATCATCCTTATTCTCTTGGCATAAATCAGTTTAAAATGATATGACCCGAAGTAAAAGAATAGAAAAGATCAAAATTTCCTTCAATCTGCAATTTACAGAATTAACAGAGTTTTTAACAGCAGGTGCGGGAAAAACAGGTCTCCGCCGCACACGGAGCAAATACGATGAATTATAATATTATCAACGAAATTAAATTGAGCTATTCAAGAAAAGGGAACATAGATAAAACAGTTGTGAGTTCCTATGATGTTTCGGAAGTGTTCAGAGCCCATTTTGATGCGGAACAAATCGACTACAAAGAAAGTTTTTACGCATTGTATCTAGACCAGAAAAATAAAGTGTTAGGCATCAAAAAAATATCAGAATGCGGAATCAGTTCCACGTTAGTGGATGTCAGAATTGTGATGCAAGGCGCTTTGTTATGCAATGCAAGCGCAATTATTGTTTGTCATAATCATCCTTCGGGAAATCTAAAGCCTTCAATAGAAGATATTAAAATAACGGAGAAAATCAAAGAAGCTGCAAAGTTCTTAGACTTCTCTTTACTCGATCACATTATTCTGACTTCTGAGCATTATTGCTCTTTTCTGGATGAGGGTCATTTGTGATAAAGACTCATCAAAATGAAATGTTTCAAAGCAATTTAATATTAATTTAAAAAGTAACATCATGCAAAATATTACAGAAAACAAAAAAGTTTCAACTGGCAAAAAGGAAGGTAAACCTGATTTATTCATTGAGAGAATTTTAGAGAACCTTGATAAAGTCAATGCAAAAGACTGGGAAATGTACAGCGACCTGAGCGCTGTATACCCCTCAAATTTATTTACTGGGACACCTTACCAGGGCTACAATATTTTAGCGCTTTATTTGGATACGATGGTTAAGAAATTTTCATCGGCAAAATATGCAACATTTAACAGTATTGCGAAAGCTGGAGGACGATTAAAGAAGGGCTCAAAGGGATGCTTAATCGAATTTTTCACCTATGTTTTTAAAGATAAGGAAAGCGGAAAATTGATCAGTGCAGAAGTTGTGGCAAAGATGAATGATGATGAAAAAAGGAATGTTTTAAAAATTCCATGTGCCAGAAATTATACTGTTTTTAATGCTGAACAGATCGAAAATTTAGAAGAAATTAAAAACAGTTTTGAAGTTGAAGATCACGAAAAATCGGAAATTTTAGAAATGGAAAATTGCGAAACGTTCGTTTACCGTATCATCAAAAACGGAAATCTAAATTTGCGTTATTCTATTCATGAAATTGCTTTTTATTCTCCGGAATCTGATTTTGTAATGCTTCCGAAAAAGCAATATTTTATTTCGGCTTCAAAATATTACAGCACTCTGTTTCATGAGATTTTACATTGGACCGGGCACGAGAACAGACTTAACAGAAATCTGCACGGGTATGATGATAAAGCAAGTTATTCTTTTGAGGAATTAACAGCCGAAATGGGTTCAATGCTGCTTTGCCTTCAGTTTGGGATTTCTGATGAATTTCTCAATAGTGTTCGTTATCTGAAAAGTTGGTCGGGATCAAATCGAGAAGATCGAGCTGCAAAAATACGCAATGCATTTGTAGAGTCGAAAAGAGGAAAGAAATTTCTGGAAAATTTGCAGTACTGTATGTAGTTGATACCAGAAATGAAGACCTGACAGGAAAGAAATATCAATAGAGGATCTACAAACATACTCCCAAATAAACTGGCAAAGGGCTCGGTCTACCGCTTTAAATGTCGGCTTACGGCAAGATTTTGAAATAGCTTTAAAGCATTTCAATAGGGTTTCTTTAGAGCAAATAGCAGAGCGACAGGCTCTCTGCGAACTAATCATCCTTTATGAAAATTATAATAGTAAATACAATCAAAATATTAAAAATAAAAATATCATCATTATGAATAATATAGGAAACCATACAGCAATTTCAGAAGTCAGCACTTTACTGGTACTTCGTCATAGTAGTAATTCCGTTGGAATTGTACAGGCTGTCAATCAATATGGAAATTTAATAGATGTTAGACCAGACAGTAGCTTAGTTGATACGGTCATGCGGATTGATTCTTCGTCAGGTTCTTTTATGGACTTCTATGCAGATTTTTATCATCAGCTGAAGAATCCTGCGGAGTATTCGTTTTTTAAAGTGAGGGAATATGAGGCGCAGGAAACAGCGAGAGGTTTGCAGGAGTATATTGATGGCTCTTCGGATGTAGAGAAACAGGATTTAAGAGAGTTTGAAGTTTCTATTGAGGCGGTTGATACTATCAGAAATAAAAAGTATATACACAGGGAGTCTTCTGTTGTGAACAGTGGTTTTAATAATGAGTCATCTGTAAGCAATCATAGTTCTCATTATCGCTATCAAATTGAAGATGTGCCGTGGGACTCGTTGGCTGAGATAGGTCTTGATCGGGAAAAGTTGGAAAATATATGTGCGTTGGAATCTTTGTTGAAAGGATATAAGACTCCGATGTTGATGTCGATACCGCTGAGTGATGGAGAGTCTGTGAGTATGGCCGATGTACGGTTGCAGTTAAGGTTGGATGATCGTGGGGAAGTAGTTGTTCGCATTCACAGGGTTCTTGAGAAACCAAATTTTAAAGAGAAGTTTATGGGGCATAAGTTTACGAAGGAGGATGAGTTGAACTTGTTGAAGTCAGGGAATATGGGCAGGATAGTGGGTCTTGTTGATCCGTGGACAGAGGAAGTGGTTCCTTCGCTGATTAGCATGGACAGGCTGACAAATGAATTGATTCCTTTGAGGATGGAGTTTGTCAGGATTCCTGCGGTGATTTGCGGGGTGACCTTGAATTTGGATCAAGTGAAGATTCTGCGTGATGGGAAACCTTTGTTTATTGAAAATATGTTGTCGAAGAAGGGAAGGCTTTTTTCTGCCACGGTCCAGTTTAATACGGATAAGCAGTGGATTGAATTTTTGTTTGAGAAGAATTTGAAGGGCTTTGATGGTGGAGTTGTTCAAGCTAATTATGGGAAGGAAGTTCCTACTGTTTTCAGAGGGAAGTATCTTCGTAAATGGCAGATGGATAAGTTGAAGATAGGGGAGATGGCTTATATTAGTGGATTGGTGAATAAGGATGGAAAGACATATCAGGGTTATATGAGTTTTGATTGGAGAACGAGGAAGATTGAGTTTTCGTTTAAGAATCCGAAGAAGAAATAGGGAAGATTTAAAAGCTTTTTGAAGGTGTAGAGGAAAAGAAAGAATTACATTGAATGACAATTTTTAGCAACCTACAAAGTCGATTGACTTTGCAGGTTGTTTTGTTGGAGTAAAAAAAATAGATGGCTGATGAAGATCGGGCGGCAAAAATGCAATTCCTCCCTTTGGTCGGAAATGCATTTTTGCAAAGTTTGGAGCAACCCCATTTCTAAAACATTGCCGGGCTTTGGCTTTTCTATGTTTTTGAAAAAAGGTTGCGAAGAGTTAGAATTTTTTATAGAGATACTTTTAAAACTAAATTCTACTCTAAAAATTTTGCTGGCAATCATATGATCGTCAGGGATCTGAGGCAAGTCTTCATTTTGTCTTATTTAAATTTTATTTAGTTTTCAATAGCTGCTAGTACCAATTGATTTACATAAAATTTTATATTCCTTAAATGCATCTCCAAATTCTTGAGTAAACTCATAGTTGCTCATTTGATATTCTTCATTCACACCAGTTGAAGTCGATAAATGTATTCTGCCATATTGAACAACAGGTATCTGATAATTATTTTTAAACCTCTTATCAGGGGTACCATTTTTATTAACCTTTGCCCATGTTTTTCTGATAATTTTAGAGTCTCTCGGAACCGAGGATGTTTCAGTAAAGCTGACGGATGTACTGATCAGATTTAGCTCATCGATTCCAATGATTGCAAAGTTTTGATTATTGGTAAACATCATTACAAAAGTGGGATAGAAGTAAAAATCTGCTCCATTTATATTTTGGAAATATAAAGCTTCGTAATTAGATTTTATTATTGGAAGTGATTTTAAGCCTACTTTTATTTCTCTTCTGTTTACCAATGTACTAGCGTTAGATCTTGCTGCAACACGATCTTGAAAATGTGCACCCGTAATATCCCAAATACGATGAGATTTACTTAAGTTTTTAAATGCATTATAAAAACGCTCGTACTTTCTTTTTGTTGGATCATCAAATTGAACATCAATATTAATTGCAGAGTTATCAATGACAATTTGTGTTTCAATGATGGCCTCTTTTTGAGCAATAATATCTTGATTGATTGTTTGAATCACTTTTTTATCAATAAAACCGTAAATCAAAATATAGCTTACAATCTTTTTTGTTTTAGAAAAGATTAATGCTTTCTTTATTTTCTTTAAATCTGTTTCTAATTCAGTTTTTTGCCTTTGGGCTACCAATATAGATTCTTTAATTCCTGACATATCTTGCGATGTGATTTCGTGTACATCAGCACTAAAAATATTATCAGAGAGATTTTGATTAGTATTAGGTACAGGAAGTGGGTAAGATTGTGGTTGTTGAGATCTTTGTGATAACGAGTTTGAAATTTTATATGAATTCGAGAAGCCCAGAACGCTCGTGTTTAATCTGGTTCCTGAAGAACTGAAATTTAAACTAGCTCCTTTTATTCCAATGCTTGTTGATATGCCTCTTTTGCTGAAATTTAGATGTACACCAGGTACAATTTTGATTCTTTTTCTATATGACCAAGCCATGATGATAGTTTTTACTATGTTTTGTTGAGTTATTGAAAATTTTATTTATTTTCTATGAAGTTTTTCAAGATAGTATGAACATCTTTCCTGTTGGATAAAGCTGCATGTATTTGTACACGATCTGCTCCGGATTTGATCAACCAATCTGTCCAGATAATCTTGATAATTTCCAAGTCGGTAGGATGATATTTTGCTACGCCATTGATGTCTAAAGATCTGTCTGTAACTTCTAAAACCAAAACATCTGTGTTTCTTAGATTATTGTTTATTTTTTTAATTAAAAATTGAGTATTGGACAGGATGAACTTTTGCAAGTCATTTGATTTACTTTTAAGAAATTCAGTTCTCACTTTTATAATTAGATCCTGATTAAGATGATAGCCCGCTGTTTTGTTTATTGTTTCAATGTATCCATCCGTTAATAAGACAACCTTATTTTTTGTTTTAGAGATGATTCTATTACAATTTGAGACTTTTACTGTATCAATCTGGCTTGATAGTGAGGAGTGTATCGTTTCATTAAAGTAGTTCCAGACATCTGATCCTGAACTCTGGATTGAGGCATAAGAATATATTTTTGTAGTCTCTTTTTTTAATGTTAAAATATCTGGTTTTAACTGATTTCTTTTATATTCAGAAGCCTCCTTAAGTTTATTTTTAAATTTTAAAAAACTGATTTCAAAAGTAGAATTATTAAATGTTTTCTCATTTAAAATCCCACGGTTAATAAAGTCAATTTTATAAATATCTAATTGATTTATGCTTCGATTACCTATTTTTAAAAATTGAGGAATACCGTCTAGTACCGTGTTTATAATCACTGTATCTTGGAGGGGCTTAGGATGAATAGATTGATTAATCCTATTGGATAAATCAGGAACTAGAAGTATATTATAATTTGTTTTATATGTGTATTTAATTTGATCGTCTTCCTTACAACATAAGATAGTTGTCAGTAATGATATCACAAGAAATATATAATATGTTGATTTTTTCATTTTTATAAATTAGTTTTGTGCAAAATCGGTAGTTAAATTTTTCTGAAGGCTGATCCCACTCAACCAACTTTCACATTCGTTAATGGCTTCAGATGTTTTAATTTCTGCTTTTTTTACAGCAAATAGTTCGTACAAGTATTTACTCCATCCTTCCATGAAAATATTAATTCTATTTTCCATTTCAGCTCTAGAAACCGGTAGCTTATCATTATCTACCTGACTTTTAAAAATTTGCGATAGATTTTCGACTTTTTCTCTGAATGATAAAAAGGCATTGCGTAAGGTGCCAATTTTTCTATTGCATTCTAATGGTAAATTTTGAGCTAATTTTTCATATTCTTTTTTATCTCTTTCCATCGCAAGAATCTCGATGCTTAAACCATCATTTATTTTTTTAACTGCCATAATCTGATTTTCAAATTCCGCAATTTCATTTTCGAAATTTTCAATAGAAAACTTTATTTTTTGCTGTTGATGAGTTGTAGTGCGTTCGTGAATCAAAGAATATATTTTGTTTACAATTAATTTTAAAAGATAGATACCTAAAGTCCCAAGAATAAATACAAGCCAAAAGTTTTCAGAAAAAATTATTTCAGAGAACGACATCTTACGATCAGTCTGGTTTGTGAGATAATTAATTTCATCTATATTTCTTGCTACTTTATATGCCATGAAGCTATCAACAATAATAATTAAAGGAATGCCGACGTAAGATTCTATATACCATCTATTATTCACTGGACTTTCTGCTGAATTTTGTGACTTGGAATTCTTTAAAAATAAATTCATCATTCCAAGAGCAATGGGAATAAACACAAATAGAATCAAAAATAGTATTCCGCCAAATCCTTTAGAAGAAGCTTTAGTAAAGGCATTAGGGTCAAAAACTTCAGTAGATGTTGGCATAGCTCCACTATCTAAGACAGCCATAGTGTCTTCCTTTGAGAAAATAAATATATATGCTACAGATGAATAAAATACAAAGATATATGCAAGGATTGCAGTACATAAAATTCCTAGTACTGTCATTAAAAAAACATTCAGAGGAGGCTTAACAATATCTGTTTTAAGATCAATGATTTTTTTTCTTACTAATTCTATTTTATTTTGAAGAAAAGGAATTTGGGTATCTGTATTGGATTTAATGGTAAACTTTTTCTCATCGGTAGACTTGTCCAACGTATTAATCAGATCCTGTGCATTTTTAGTCTCAGCATTAAGTCTGGATGTAAGGCTCTCAATCTCATTTTCTGTTCTGATTTCTACATTTCCGATACTTAATTTTTGCTGTTCTTCTATTTTTGTTTTAAGGCGAGTTTTTTTTTCTTCAATGACTTCAATATCGTTGATAAAATTAGAGTACAAACTATCGAGAGCTTGTGGTAAAATCTGGTGGTCACCTTGGTTTTCGTTCGCTCTCTGATATGCATTTGCTTTAAGAAGATTTTTATCAAAAGATCCTACTTCAGTGGCAATAATATTGGTTAAAACATCCTGAAAGTCTTTTAATGATTTCTCCTGAAAACTCAACTCTTCTTTTTTTGAAAGTGTAGGTATTTCAGAAGAGTCATTTAACTTTTCTTTCCATTCTGATTGCTCCTCTTTTTCAATATCTTCCATACTGATTCCATTGTTAATTTTCTCGATTCTGTTTTCAATCTTGAAAAATGTAGTCACCAACTCATCGACCGTTTTAGGGAAAGTTGTTACTAACACCTGCTCGTGGTTATTTTTTGCATTATTTGACCAATTGTATGATCCAGATATTGCAATCTGTCTGTCAATGATACAGAATTTAAGGTGCATCATACCATATCCTATATTTTTAATGCGATTGAACTTTACGCCCATTTTGCGCAATGATTCAAAATTCAACTTTTCGTTGTCAGGCTGATCAGAAATAATCAACGAAATGTTCACTTGTTCAGCGGCCTTTTTTTCCAGGATATCAAAAAGTTCTGGATTGGTAAACCAAGCCATTGCCACCAATATCTCTGATTGAGCATTGAGAAGTTCAGTTTTTATTCTTGATAGAATTTCATCTGCGTCAGATAAAGAATCCTGTACAATTGTTGTCATGGTATCGAATTTTTAGTGGGTTATTATTCTGTGTTCAAAATTAATAACAAAGGCTATCTAAAAATTATGGTTTACCATAATAAGAGATGATTGGTTGAAAATATGATACTTCTGAAGAATGAGAAGAAAATCAGCCCCCAAAAACTGAGGACTGATTTCAAATACATTAATTGCAGCTTGCGCAATAGGAAAGTTCTATATACTCCTTGCTGTTTCCAGGGTAATAATAGCTACCAGAGGGATCTACAATGAGAGGATATCCGTTGTAGGTACGCCCTTTAGAAGCTGTTTTTTTGCAGTATTTTTACGGCATTTAGATTTCTTTTCTTCTGTTGAACGCTAGAAAATTCCGAAGTTGTCGTTTTGAGAATTTCTGCTTACAGGTATTAAAAGTCCCACAGCACAGTGTCGAAGATCATTTTTTCATGTCGAAGTGTTTAAGTTTACTTTGTATGACAAGTTGGGCTGCATGTTTTACAACCATTTGATTGATTGTAATATCGCTTAGCTTCGTTCACTGCACTTTCACATGTTGAAAATTCTCCTAGATACTGACGATTGGCCAACAAAGGAAGATACCTGCAACTTTCTTGATGAACCTCGTGATCTCCATTGCTTTGAGCATTTTTGTTTACATAATACTTTTTCATAAAATTTTAATTTTTATCGATTAACATTTCAAAAGTATTTAGATAATAGTAGCTTTAATTACGGATATTCATAAAAGAAAAACTTTTTTATACATTAGAAAGTTTATGGGAACTTATAAAATCTCATAATTTTTAGATGATTCCCAAATCCTTACAGAATGCAATAAGTTGTTCATTGTTATTAATTCCCAATTCTTCTTTCAGAACATTCAATCTCTTTTCTATACTGCTAAGACTGTTAGGCTTTATATTATTATTTGCTAGATATGTAGGAATATTTTTCTGTAGGATTCCTTGAGAAAGAAGGGAAACTAAAGTAACATCGAAAGAAGAAAATTCATAACTGTTTAATTTTTTCACGTCTTGTCTCGCTTCAAGAGCTAGATAGTTTTCACCATCAAACACAGAAGCAATCGCCTTCTTCAATTCTTTTCCATCATTTCTTCCTTTTCTGACGTAGCCATTGATTTTATAATCATTGAATAGCGAATCTATTATTCCTGACTTATTTTCAGCAGAAAAAAATATTACTTTTAGAGAAGGATGGATTTTACGGATTTCATTAACCATCTCTCGACCATCCTTTATTCTTTGTTCTCTATGATCGGTATCGTAGTAAAGATCAGTAATAAGAAGATCGTAGGGACTGTTTTCCCTTAAACTTTTTTTAATTTTTTCTACAGCATCATCACAATAATGCACATAGTCTACTACTGGAATTTTTAATTCATCAGCTGTCCTTTGTACAGATAAATTGACAATTTCATGATCTTCTGCGATTAAAACTTTTTTAAACATAGTATTTTTTGTTTTATGAAATAGGGAAAGAAAAGTTTACCTCCAGTCCTTTTTCAGTTTGAGTTTCAAAAGTAATAGACCCACCCATATTTTCAATACGGTTTACCATATTACGCACACCATTTTTCAAAATAGTTTCATCATTGATTCCAATTCCTGTATCAGAATAGAAAACTTTGACTTTTTCAAAAGTTCTTTCGAATCTCAAAGTGACACGATCTGCCTCACTATGCTTTTTCATGTTAATCAGCAATTCACGTAAAACCTGATACACTTCAGCCTTATTAGCATCAGAAATATCTTTCCAAACCTCAATCTCATTACCAATTAAAATGGTACCAACATCATTACTTGAAAAGTATCCCAGTAGTTTATTAATCTTTACATAGAAATTTTCAGATTCAGTATTATTTTCAGCACTGTCATAGGATATATTTCTGGATCGGTTATACACATATTCCAAATCATCCAGTGTTTCATCCCGGCCGATATCCAGATTATTCTCCAATTTTATCATCACCTGATAGATTCCATTGGCTACTACATCATGAACTTTTTTGGAATATTTTAATTCGGTATTTTTTACTTCTAATTCTTTTTCTTGTTCAAGTCTTTTTCTTCTTTTCTTATAAGATATGTTACCAATGATAATTATGGTGAGTAATCCAACTACTGCAATAACTAAATAAATCAGTTTTTTTTGAGATTCAAGTTTGTCAACTTTAAGGATGCTATTTTCAGCTTTACTTTTTTCTACACCATAGCGTATCAATGCATACTGATTTTTAGCTCTATTGCCATTTAATTGAACTTGATCAGTAAGCTCAGTAAAAAGTCGAAAATTCTGCTGATAATTTTTTTTGTCCAGCATAATTAATCTTTTCAAAGCTTGTAATTGATCCTGTGAACTTTTAGCTTTTATCGCAGCATTTTCCATTTTTTTTGCGAACTTCAAGGCGATGTCGAAATCAATTTCTTTGTAATAATCACATAAATTCGCATAGCTAGAATTCAAATCAATGGTATTGCCATTGTTTAATCGAATATTAAAAGCTTTGTGATAGTGGGGAATAGGATTAAAATTATGATTGTCTAAGAATTTTGCACGAGCCCAATTATTTAGTGCTCGAGCATAACTCAAACTATCGTTTGTCTTTAATGCAATATCTAAATATGGTAATGCTTTTTTATATAAGCCTTTTGTTATTAATACGTCGCCAACATTATTATAATAAACATATTTATTCTGCAGCTCCGTTGCATTATTTAAAGCAAGCTTGTAAAATTTTTCTGCTTCGTCATAATTTTTAAGACTATTTGATGCAACCGCTAAATTATTAAAATTACTTGCGAGAAATCCTCTTGAAATGCTATCGGTTTTTGCTTCCAAAAAACTGTTTGCTTCTAGCGAAGTTTCAATGCTTCCAAAATAATCTCCATTATTGCATTGGATAATGGCCATGTTGATAAGAGATTTTGAAGCTCCTAAAGAATCATTAATTTTAAGATATTCATCCGTTGCTAAGTTGTAATAATAAAATGCCGAATCTGTTTTGCCTTTCTCACGAAATTTGCGTGCATTAGCATAGTAGAAATTATCTTGACCAAAGATATATTCGGATTTCTTTTTTTCGAAACAGTTCTGTAAAATGAAAAGTATGATGAATAGGTTAAAAGCATTTTTCACAGTAAGTTAGTTTGATTGCAAATTATAAAAAAAGACAGATCTATGCAATCTGTCTTCTTTAAATTAATTAAGGTCTTGGTGTCGGAGGTGGCGTCTGACCTGTGTTTCCTCCAATCGGTCCTCCTGGCCCTCCAGTCCCATCATCTCCTCCAGTTCCTGTGCCGGGATCAAACCCGGTTCCTGTACCGCCAGACTGTATTTCTACGTTATTCGTACCGTTGTTATTACATGTATTTCCATTTTGGTTTCCGAATGCTAAGCCTAATAGCATTAATAAGAGTTGTATCACTGTTTTAAAATTTAAAAATTGACATTGGTGTTCTTCCCCGCAAAACTGATTGCAGGCGGTGTTACACGTTTTTGAAAAAAGAAGCGCTTCTTAAATTTTGGGAAGTGAAACCCTTGAAAACGAAAGAGAAACCTCTGCTTCCCAACCCGGAGATGAATCCTCCGTTTTCTCAGATATTCAGAAATCAGATTGTTGATGTTTGTTTAGTTTCTCACTGATTTCTATGGCAAAGTAACGATGAGATAGAGGCTAAAACATTGACAGATCTCTGACAGCGTGTGACAAAGATTTGACATCTACAAATAAATAGTCAGAAAAAAATTCGATAAAAATTTATTTATCGATTGAAAATGTCATTTTACGGTATCCCGCAGTGTATTATGAAAAATAATCGCTTTTTTTGTAATAACTTAATAATCATGTATGTCTACAAAAAAACAACTGATACAGGAAGTCTTCGATAAAGCAAAACAGGAGTCTGGTAAGAGTAAAAAAAATGGTTTGTCTGAGTATTTAGTTATCAAGCTAGAGGAAAAGTTAGACTTTAAAATTTCAGAGCGTACACTCATACGTTATTATGATGCCTTTGTATCAGAAAATGTTAAAAAAGAAAGCAGAGAGATTGATTCATATATCTTGAACTCATTCAGTAAATACCTTGGATATAGTTGTTTTGAGCATTTTAGTAATCCGAATGATTTTATTCTTGACAAGGAAACTGGTGGATCTATACACAGACCTTTTGGACTACAAGATCTATCGAAGATATTAAGTGGAGGATTACATGTAAACATTCAGAATATTATAAAAATCCCGGATTTTATTAGAAATAATAAGGGGATGAGTTTAGGTTTCATCAGCGTATTGATTGCTGGCGGTTCTTTCGCTCAATTCAATGGATGTTTCCAAAAGAAAGATCATATGTATTGGAACGGAACAGAGTATCGGCTAACTACTGCAGTTGATCTAAATCCTAAACACGAAGTGTTAGTACTAGATTCAGTTAAGTTTAAATATTTTAAAAAAATAACGAGAACAGATACACTTTCTATTGATGACGCTTACGAGGTTTACTATTCAAAATTTCAAAATAAAGTTGATTTTTTTACAGTGGGTGGTGTTAATCCCGAAAATAAAAAGAACCTGAAGCCCGCAACACCGCTTATAATAGGTAAATATGCTGATAACCAAAATTAGTGGTTTTAAATAAAAGTTTATTATCTTAGTAAAAACTATAACCATCGCTAATGGAAAACTCAGATCCTAATTCATCAAGAGGAGATGATTTTATAATTGATGTTTCAGACATGTCTGAAGTTCAAATTAATTATAGAGAACAGCCAATTTCTAACAATAAAAATAATAATAATATTCATGAGTATAATGAGTGGAAAATCGGTCAGAAGTACTTAAAAAAACTCTCCCTTACCGAAGATCAATGTAAACTTCTCAATCACTTATCATTTAATGATAATGTTTTTAATGAGATTGGCTATTGCCGTATTCAGATTTTAAAGCAATTAATGAGAACAGTAGAGTTTCTAGAGAAGGAGTGTAAACCAGTTAACCGAGCTTATTCTTCTGTGATTGATGAGATTACTGAAATAATAATTGTTTTAGAATATAATTATAGGCGAGATAGTTTGAATTACAAATATACTTTTGAATCAATTCAAACGGAAATCTTAAACCATCTTTTGAAGCTATGTGAGAATAACGTTCGCGATGTTTATTCAATAAAACGTAAAATTAATACTGATTTCAAATATACTAAACCAGAGATAGCAGATAAATATTACAAGAAAATAGTATCAAAAGCAGATGTTTTTCTTGAAATAAATAAGCATCAAGTTTTAGACGCTGATCATCGGACAAATATAATTTTGAATGAAACCAATACCAATCGATGGAAAGATAGATATGAAAATATTGTATCCGATTATAGTAATTCGGTGTCATTTGAGAGAGAGATTGAAAGGTTAGCAGAGGTAAATAGTAAAAATCCTTCATTGGATACTATTTATTTCGAAGCTTCAAAATTTATCAGTGCATACGATAAAAATGCTTCTCTAAGATTATATTTCCTTTATTTAGAAAAAGATCTTAACAGCAATAAGTTTGACAGAAAACAGCTTACAAAGAGTATTCAGAAAAACCTTTTTTCAAACTCAAAACAATTTGAAGAGTTTGAAAATATTGTAAATGAGTTTATTCTTAATAAAAATCTAAAAATTGCTATCGACAGCCTTGATAAAATCTATCTCCCAAAGCGAAAAAAAATTATCATCGATAGATCTGCTATAGATCGTGTTCAAAGATTAGATTCTGAAACTTCCCAAAAACTGGGAGATTTGCTCGCTGAGGAAAATGAAGTGTCAGATGTACAAGTATCAGACGTGATTTCAAAGGATGATGATGATTTGCAGTTTAATGTGATACAATCATTTGATAATGACGTTTCTTCAAAATATGTGCAAAACCTTTATTTAAACGATACCCAGTTAGAAGTTTTAGATTATTTTGAAAAGAACGGAATGAGCGTTTTACAATCCGATTTTGAAGATTATATGAGAACTAAGCGATTGTTTGTCAGTGCTACGTTAGAATCTATTAATGATATCTTATATGATGTGTTAGACGATGTTTTGATTGAGGAAGATGAAGGGTATTATACCACAAACAAAGAATATTTTAAAAAACTACTTAACAATGATTAGTAATATTAAACCAAAAGAAGCTACATCGATTATCAATTCTCTGACCGGTGGAGTTGTTCCAAAAATCGGAGTGCAACATATCGCTGTTGGCAGGTCTGAAGAAGTTAATGCGGCAATAAGTTCACTGGAAGAGGTAAAGAACGGACACAGTATCGTCAAATTCTGGATTGGAGATTTTGGAAGCGGTAAGTCATTTATGCTCCATCTTCTAAATACAGTGGCAATGAAACAGAAATTTGTTGTCGCAAACGCAGATTTTACGCCTGATAACAGATTATATTCCAATGATGGTAAAAGCGTTATTTTATATTCATCTATTATGGATAATATAGCCATTCAGACTAAACCCGAAGGAGGGGCATTACCAATACTTCTTGAAAAATGGATTGAGCAGGTGATTAGCAGGACAGCTGAAGAAAACAAAATTTTATTGACAGACATCCGAAGTGAGCAGTATAGAGATTTAATCAGAAACTCAATCATGAAAACAGTCAATGAGATTACTGAAGTAGGTGGTTTTGATTTCGGTTCTGTTATTGTGAAATATTATGACGGATATATCAATAATGACGAACTTTTAAGAAGAAATGCTCTTAAGTGGCTCAAAGGTGAATATGCTACGAAGACTGAAGCACGTCAGGATTTAGGTATTAGAGAAATAATCAACGATACCAATTATTATGATATGCTGAAGAATTTCTGTAAGCTGTTTGTTAATATGGGATATAGTGGTTTTATGATTAATTTGGATGAAGCAATTAATCTTTATAAAATTTCTACTTCTGCTGTTCGTGAGAAAAATTATGAAAAAATACTAAGCATTTATAATGATTGTTTTCAAGGCAAGGTTTCTAATCTTTTCATCAATTTTGCTGGAACGAAAGATTTCCTTGAAAATGAAAGGAGAGGATTATTTAGTTATCAGGCATTAAAGTCCAGATTGGAGAGCAATAAATTTGAAAGTCTGGAAATAAGAGATTATGCTCAACCTGTAATCAAATTACAACCACTTGACCACAATGAAATATTCGTTTTGCTAAAAAAATTGAAGTTTATCTTTGATTTCAACTACAAAACAGAACTCAATGTTTCAGATGATGATATTTCTGCTTTTATGGAAGAAATGTTCAATAAACCCGGGGCTTCAGAATTTCTAACTCCGAGAGAAGTGATCAGGGACTTTTTGAATATTTTAAATATTATCAGACAAAATCCAGATGTTGATAAAAACCGTCTGTTCGGTGAGATTGAAATCTCTGACGAGAGACCTAATGATCTAGCAATTTTAGATAGTATTGAAGAGCTATGACAGCCTTCGATTTACTATCGGAGCCGATTCGAAAATACATCAGAGATCAACGTTGGGAAAGTCTGAGAAAAATTCAGGAAGCCAGTATTCCAAGAATTTTAAGTACGGATAACAATTACGTTATTATATCTAAAACAGCTTCAGGTAAAACCGAAGCTGCTTTTCTTCCTATTTTATCGAAAGTAAATTTCAAAGAAAAGGGGGTGAAAGTCTTGTATATTTCTCCACTCATAGCATTGATCAATGATCAGTTCTTGAGGGTTGAGAAACTTTGTGAGTATTTGGATGTTAAAGTAACGAAATGGCATGGTGAGGCTTCTAAAGCTCAAAAAGATCATCTGATAAAAAATCCTGAAGGAATTGTTTTGATTACTCCTGAATCTTTAGAAGCGATGTTTGTCAACAGACCTCAAAATATTCATCATCTTTTTTCCTCACTTGATTATATTGTTATCGATGAAATCCATTCCTTTCTAGGTTCTGAAAGAGGATTACATTTAAAATCGCTTTTAAACAGGCTTCAACAAGTAAATAGTAGTCGTTTTAGTGCAGTTGGGCTATCAGCTACGGTAAGCGATGTAAATCAATATGCTGAACTTAAAGGTTACTTAGGGAATTCTGAGAACACCACAATCCTTCGTGATACAACTCCAAAGCCCATTAATGCACTTTTTAAATATTTCCCTGGAAGTGTCGAAGAATTGCCACTTGATCTGTTAAAGGATTTATATATCAGAACTCGGGATTCTAAAATACTGATATTTCCGAATGCGAGAGGACGTGTTGAAGAGGTTGCTGTTAAACTAAAAAAGATTTCAGAAAGAGTTGGTGGACATCAGAATTACTTTTCACATCATTCATCGGTTGATAAAGAAGTACGTGAATATGTTGAGTTTTTTGCAAAAAGCGCAAAGATGGAAAATTTCTGTATTTCCTGTACATCAACTTTAGAACTTGGAATTGATATTGGAAATGTTGATGAAGTAGTTCAGATCGATGCTACGCACAGTATTGCATCGCTTATACAACGAGTTGGTAGAAGTGGTAGAAGGGAAGGTAAAGCCAGCAATCTTTACTTGTACTCGACTGATCGATGGAGCCTTTTGCAGTCACTTGCCTGCTGGTTATTGTATTCAGAACAATATATTGAGCCAATTCAGATCATTGAAAAACCTTACGATGTTTTAGTACATCAGATTTTGTCCATTGTAAAAGGAAGCTCTGGCTTGTATCTGAATGAACTTCTAGCTAAAATAGCTGCAAATTCTACGTTCAGCAATATTTCCGAGAATGATGTAAAAGAAATTATTGAGCATCTTCAGGAAATTGATTTTTTAGAGAAATTAGGTCACGAATACATCATCGGTGTAGAAGGAGAAAAAGTTGTCAACCACAAAGACTTTTACAGTATGTTTCATACTCCCACTTTTTTTAAGGTGTCAAGTCAGGGCGTTAAAATAGGTGAACTTCCTTTAAGTCCACAGATAAAAGAAAATGAAAACATTTTTTTGTCTGCGAAAATATGGAAGATAAAATATGTCGATTACGAGATGAATAAGATTGAAGTAATTCGCACCAACGACGGAAAGAAACCTATATTTTTGGGTGACGGTGCGGATACTGCTCACAGGATACGGGAGAAAATGCTGCAAGTGCTATTTTCAAATGTTCAGTATGAATTTTTAGATAAAGTAGGACACCTCATTCTTGATGATATGCGAACTGAATTTTCAGTATTTTCAATGAATAATTTTGAGTTTCAGCGACCATTGATGAATAGCAATAATAATTTAGAATTGTTTTCTTTTGCAGGTTCTAAAATAAACAAATCGATTGGTTTTATATATGATTATTTGGGAGTAGAATACCACTATTTTGATCACAAATCTTTATTTACTTTTAAAAAAAATACAGAAGTAGAGTCCATTAATGAAATTATATCATTCAGTTTGAGTGATCTCCAAATTAATGATATTATTAGAAAACATTTGGAGTTGAATCCTAAATTAATCAATGTTTCTAAATGGGGAACTTATCTGCCTGTTAAGTTTCAAGTTGAAATATTGAAAAACAAAGAATATGATTTTGAAGGATGTTTTAATTTTTTAAGGAACATTAATTTTATTGAAAATAATTAAAAGAAGCAGCTGTGTCGGCTGCTTCTTAGTTTTATCCAATTTTAGTCACCTTTCTCATGTTCATGAGGTTTTAATTTTGGATGTTTTGGCTGGTTAGGAGGATTTACCCTTCTCCTTTTGTCAGGCCCACCATTTGGTTTGTTAGGTTTGGTCCTGGCTTGATTGCTTGAATTGTGCTCATTGCAGTAAATTTAGTTAAACAATATTATTTTAATCTTAAAACAGATTAAGATTATTTCAAAAGTAAAACAATGGTTCTTGTTGCATTATGGAATCCCATAATCGATCAATGGCTAATGAGAAAAGAATTCAATGACTTGGATGTTAATATTCAGGATGAATTGAAGAAGAACTTTCATACAAAACGAGATCTGAAAAAATAATTTTCCTTTTTCGATTTGTTTTCCTATCTTTTTTTGAACAAGTTTTTTGAGTAAAATGTAATATTTGTCAATTGTTGAAGAAAAGACATAATATTTATTTTAGATCAGGATGGGCTTGATTGCTGTTAAAAGTACAATTTGAAGATTTTTTTTAATAAAAGCTCCAATTACGGATAACCATAAAATTAATATTTGAGATCAAACCCAGACAAAAAAGAAACTAACAATCTTGATCATTTAATTGATTTTGATTGGATTGCTCCTTAAGAATTTATAAGTACCGAACATCTCAAGTTCGGTACTTTTTCTTTCTGTTCAAGCTATAAAAAGTAGTACAGAAGAAATAGATCATTAATTTTTTATAATAGTTAGCCTTTTAATAAGCTTCTCCCTTTCCCCACTTCCTGTTGTCGAAAATCTCAACAAAGGAACTCCATACTTCTCCAAAATTTCGTTCTTCATTGCATCGCTTTGGCTTTGTCGGGTTCCTGTTTGATGATACTCATAACCATCAACCTCTATCGCTAAAACAGAATTTTTGCCCAATTTATTATAAATCAGAAAATCAAGATGGGTGGCGTGATGTCTAGCATATCGTTCTTCCTCTTCAGAAAGTTTGTCAAAATCCAACAGAAGATTTCTTAAAGGAAAATGAAGAACCACACCGTATTTAGAAAACTCATCCTGAGAAAGAACTTCTTTTATCAACAGATACATTAAATTCTCACTGTCGAAAATCGATTTTTTCTTTTGACCTGATAGGAGAGTTCTTCGTTTCTCTTCATAGCCTTTATACAGATAGTCAAAAATAGAGTGGAGCTCACTGTTGACGATGGTGAAGTTGTGATAATCAATATATCGAATCAGGTCAGAGATATTATTGTCTTTCTCACTTTCATTTCCGTTGACGACCAGAATCAGCTGATCTTTTGCTCTGGAAATAGCAACATTTAAACGATTGGGATTATCAGTAAAATTAGATATTTCATTATCTACGGTGGAAAGAATAATCACATCGTTTTCTCTTCCCTGAAATTTGTCTACCGTATCTGCTTTGATTTGGGTTCCCTGAAAAGTATTTTGTAAAGCTGAAGTCTGATTTCGGTATGGCGTTACAATTCCTAAATTTACTGTTTCCAAACTTTGTTGTGGAATGATTTCCTGAGTAATAACATCGATCTGCCGCTGATTAATTCGTTCCCTCGCATGATTTCCTGCCACTGTTTTATAAACTACTAAAGGGTTTCTATCGGTCTTGGCTTCGGATAAAATAATCAATTGGTTGTTGTAAAATTTACGGTTGCAGAAATCTATGATTTGAGGATGGCAGCGGTAATGTTCTTTTAAAAGGGTCTTAGGAATATCAGGAAACAATTCTGTGATAGATGAAAGTAAACTATGGTTGGAATAACGATACGCTTCAGGAAGCTGATAGTTCTGAAAAATAAAATCTGTCTTTTGTGCTGTTTGATTATCGACCACATTCGGAAGCTGTTTTAAATCACCTACAATCACCGCTCTTTTAGCGCAGGATAAAGCCAGCACACCTGTTGCTAAATCTACTTGGGATGATTCATCAATAATCACGAAATCATACACCACATTTTCAGCAAGACTTCTTCTCAGAGAATAAGTGGTACTCATAATCACCGGATAGTCTTCGATGAACTCTTCTGATTTTAAAAGAAGATCTCGCTCTGTATATTCCTTACGTTCTTTGTCTTTGTACTTCTCAAACAGTGTATTCTTAAACAACTGCATCGAAACTTTTGAGTATTCTTTCATTTTCTCATCGAAAGAAAAATCCTGCAATGCCGATTCTAATTGTTGCTTTCTCAACTTAAGCTCAGAAATTTTTGTGGTGTAGTATTTTGACTGAACCAATCTGATCAACTCCTGATAAGGCAGTTTATAAAAGTTTTTGTCTCTCACGCCATAAAGAAAAGGAAAAGTTAATTTTCGCCACCAGTTGAATTTCTTACCCGATTGCTCGTAGTTTTCAATCGTGATCCAAAGCGAAAGCAACTTATCTGAACTGAAATTCTTTTTAAAACGAACCTCTGCGAACAAAGTGTTAGCGAAATAGAAATGCTGATATTCTGTTTCTATATTTTCAATTTCTAGTTTCAGTGAAGCCAGCTCATTTTTGAATTCCAGTTTTTCTGAAAGCTGAGCAAGAAGTAAGGTATTAGACAATTTAAGAGCACTTGCCTCTTCAAAAGATAAACTCCAATCTGACAAATCAGGAATCTCAGCTTGAGATTCTATAAACTCTTTTTTATTTTGAGAACTTCCTAGAAGAGCTGCAATAAAAGATATCCCATTCTTCTCTAGTTTTTCAAAAACATTTTTGGTTGCAGAATTATTGCTTGAAACTACTGCCACAGTCTGATTATTCATCACTGCACTGGCAATAATATTCAAGATAGTCTGTGTTTTTCCGGTTCCCGGAGGACCTTCAATAACACTTAATGAACTTGAAAAAGCTTCATTGACTCCATCTTTCTGACTGAGATTAAAACCAAATGGGAAAATCTCAGTAGGAGAGGAATGTAAATTTTTCTCCGGTTGTTTTTGGTTGAGATAGTTGGAAAGAATCGAAGTCTCAGGAATAAAAGATATTCTTTCGTAGCTGTCAGCAAGGATATTATTTCCCTCTTCTGTTTTTAAGCCAATAGTCCCAGCAATTTCTTTAAAATAACTGAAAATATTTTCTGCTTTTTGAGTTTGTAGAGCAGATTTTATAATTTTAATCTTACTCTGATGATAAGAATAAGATTTACCATTGCTTTTATAAACCACGATACACTTACCACCTTCAAATGAATAATATTCTATCTCATCAGTTCTGTCTCTGCCATCAATGTAAATGGCTTGGGATTTAGGATATGGAGTAGTGTTTTTATTCATTGGTTGGTAGTTCATTACAAATATAATAAACTGTAACAGAAAAATTGTAAATTAGGAATATTTGGAGAATTATTATAAAAAATGAAAAAAACATTGTTGAATGAGGATTCCCGTAATTGAAATATTTATTTAATTGCCATTTTTACGATGCTAACAAATAAATAAAATAATTATGGCAAAAACAACAGCTTTTCACAGCATCAAACAAACTGTACACCACAACAACACTTCTTGTACGGAGGGTAACAACATTGAAACAGAAAACAAGCGGAGCGGAACTGGCGGTAAGCCATTATGTTCACACTGCGCTAGACTGTAATATTGTGCAATGTTAAGGCTCATCGAAAGATGAGCCTTTTTAAATATGATTCTATAACACCTCATAGTCTATCATTTCTTCTTCTCGCTGTAATGTAGGGTGTTGTGCTCTGGTCTACATTTCCGTTGACGCCATAAGTAGCTCTCAGTTTAAGTCCGTTTACCCATTGGATTTCTTTCATGAAACTTTCGTTGCTCACATTCCATCCTAAACCTACAGACCACAACGGACGGTTTTTGTACTTTGGATCTACTCCAAAGAGATCGGCTCTGTCTACCCTGTAACTTCCAGCCACATTGTATTTTGATAAAAAAGTATAACCGACACTGCTAAATACCGAAAAATAACGATGCAAAATTTCTGTCTGCACTCTTGATCCGGCTGATAAGGTTCTGTTATTTCCGTAGATGTAACTCGGAACGCCGGTCTGGCTCAATGCAAGACTATTGATTATTGAAGAAGTGAGGGTAACAGGATCATAACCGTATCGTAACTGTTCAACTGTTCTGGGGACGAAAGTTTCACGCATTTCGGTACCTAATAAAGCTGTAATAGCATGCTTGTCTCCATCAAGATTCTGACTGAAATCCAGTTGGTTTCTAAAAGAATAATTGTTTACCTCACTGCTCAATTGCCTGTATCGTCCTCCTGTTGAAAAACCGTCTACGTAGGTGTAGGCATTTGTTGTGGGATTATATATGGTTAAAGAATTGGTCGCATAACGCATCTTATAAGAATTAATATCATAATACTGCTCGTTATCGTTTCTTCTTGTTTCGTACTGAAATTGTGTACTGAAACTTAAACCTCTCCAGATCTTGGCTTTTAGGTTGGCAAAGGCTCTCAAACTTAGCGAGTTTTGTTTTGTAATACCTTGTTGAAGCTCGTCTAAAATATTAAAAGTGACAGGTTTAAAACCACTTAGTCCATTTATTTTTGCAGCCACTCCCGGATTGATAATCCCTCCGGAGGTAAAACCGTCACTGATACCCACAAATGGTGATATTACTCGATTTCCATTCTCATCAGTAATACGTTCGTACCTTTTTTGAATATCATAATTTCCGTAACTGCCATCCGTAACATCTTCATTACTGTAAGTTCCGTTTAAACCAATGGTCGCATTTAGCCAGTTACTGACCTGAAAACTGCTCTTTGCATAAAGATTTAATGCACGGCTATCGTTGTTCACAATACGCCTGTTTGCCTGATCATAATTCAATGATACATACGTATTGTACTTGTTGTTTCCAGCCGAAAATGCAATATTGTAACGTTGTCTTAATTCGTTTTGCCAAACATTGTCCCGATAATCTTTATTGTAGTCATTTTTTCTCCATTGGCTAAGCGTTTTATTGTAATCAGAATTGTTAATTTTACCCTCTTCCAGATCTCTGTTAAGCTGATAAAGAGGGCTGTAATACTTGATACTGCTGTTTCCGATATCTCCATAACTATTGAACATCGTGGCAACATTGGCAAATTTCGATCGCTCTCTATTATAAACATCCTGTTCAAAATCAATTAACTCACTTGTAGAGGCATAATTCATATCCCTCAAAATGGGTCTTTCAGCAAGAAATAGATCAGAATTGAAAGTCACTTTTAAATTCCCGCTTCCTTTTTTGGTTGTTAAAACAATAATCCCATTTGCAGCTCTTGAACCATAAATAGAGGCTGCAGCTGCATCTTTAAGTACATCTATGCTTTCAATATCATAAGGGTTGATCTCATCCAATGTCAACTCAGTGGGTAAACCATCAATGACCAACAGCGGGCTGTAGCCAACCTGAAGGGAAGAAAAGGTTCCGATTCCTCTTAGAATAGGTTTGTCTCCGCCAATTCCTGCCGGATTTTTTTGAAACATCAAACCTGCAACACGTCCTTCCAGAGCACTTGCCAAATTGGTGTTGAGGTTTTCGTTTAAGGTTTTTTGAGAAATTTTTGTTATTGCAGCAGTGGAGGAGCTTCTGTTAAGCGTCTGATATCCTGTGACGACGACTTCTTCCAGTAATGACACTGCTGGAGTCATTGGAATGACCATCACGGAACCTGCATTATTTTTCGTGTATTTTTCTTCCTTTCGGTCAAAACCGAAATGTAAGAATTCTAAAGTGACTTCACTAAAGTTTGTTTCAAAGGTAAAATGACCGTACCGATCTGTTTTTAAGCTATTGGGAGTGCCTTTCTGCACTACGGTGACGCCTGATAATCCACCGCCGTCCACATCTGTTACCATACCCTGCAGCGTATAATTGGTTTGCGCAAAAGAGGAAGTGACAGTGAAAATAGAAATCAAAAAAAGGAATTTAACAAAGTGTTGATGTGATGGTAAGCTCCTTTTTTTTATATTTAATTTATACATTACGAATTAAATTATTTGATTTGTTGGATTTTGTTGATCTTGAAATTTCGTGTACTGATACCAAAAACTTAAAATTGACTATGTGATTGTTAAGTTATATTGATTCAGTTCTCAGCAATTAAATTAAAACAGAAGAAAACCTATGAAAATGCCATAACTGTTTTCATTGAATTTTTCCGGTCCGTAATAATCGATATTGGTTCCTAAACCAAATGTTACTTCTTTGTAGCTTACACCTGCACGAGCCATCAGATAGCTTCGGGTCTGCATATCGATAATGCTGCTATATTCATATAAGGCTTGAATTCGCGTGTACAAACGCCAGTTATTACTGATTTTCGGCTTGTATTCAACTAAGAACATTCCTTCTATATTGGTGTCGCTGGAGAAATCTATTCGGGAATTTGCGACGAATAACCAATCGGGGGTGGCTTTGCTGTAAATCAGTCCGGCAATCGGACGCATCCCTTTTACCGGCGTCACGTGAAAACCGGCGGCGAATTTCAGACCTTTTACAATCTCATAAGTAAGACTGGCTTGCGTCATATAATCATTCACTTTATCTTCACCCCATTCTCCTACCAAAGAAGTAACACTGAAAAAACCGAGTTTGGGGACGCTTTTTATTTTTTTATCAATAATCATTTGAAAAGCCAGACCGCGGTTGCTCCCTAAAACTTCTGTATTGATGGGAACACTTGATACAACGGCACTTGATTGATTCTGAGCTTTAAAACAATTAGATATTGTCATAAAACAGAGTAGGGGAAAGCTTTTTATAAAACTTTTTTTTAGTAGAGTATTTGAAATGGATTTCATTAAATTGTTTTGGTTGATTAAGTTTCTTTGTGATTTCAATCGGAATTATACCGTCTTGCGTAGGTTTTGCGCACGGATGATAATGGCAGACATTAATAATGTTGCTACTAGGTTTAATCTAATTGCTTAACAGTTCTCTTTTTTTAAGAATGAGAGTCAATTAAACTGAAGGTGGACGAAATATCTTTGAATGGTATTCGGAATGATAAGGATCCGTACAGAAAGTACTGATAGAGTCTTGATGAACACTATCGATGTCCGAGTGGGTAAATTTGAAATCTTCGGCAACCAAAAAAACATCAGTCGAAGGAACAGAGATTTTATGACCATTTTGAGTCGTCTGTTCCTGATTTGTTTTGGTCAATTCTTTGGATACATAGCATTTACCATTACACATCAGTTCAGGTTTTGCTTTGTTTTCACAAAGGTTTTCTACAATATAATCATAGTTTACTGCATAGTTTATCAGTGGCAATACAGGTCGCATTGTCATCATGAAAATGATTAATATGGAAACTAAATATTTCAGAATCTTAATTCAAAAAGTGACTGTTAATAGCTGAAAACCAGACTCAAATAGAATTTGAAATTATTTTAGAAGCTTTCTGATATCTTCAATCAGAAGTTCTCGGTCGGGATGGTATTGTCCTTTAAGATCCGTATTGAGTCCTTCGGGATCTTCATAATTCAGTCCTGAATAATAGAGGATAGGAACATTATTTTTACCGAAACGACATCTTATGTTTCCCTCCTGATCTACCAATGCAATCATACCACTGTGGTTCAGGCTTTCAGAATCGTCATCTTTATCACCGACATAAATATTGAACTGATCGGCAATTTTTCCGATATAGTCTCTGTCGCCTGTTAAAAGATGCCAGTTGGGAGATTTGATGCCAATTTTACTTTCATGAGCCTTCAAAATCTCAGGGGTATCGTTTTCAGGATCGATGCTGATAGAGATCACTCCAAGTTCAGGACTGTCGATTTCCTCCATTATGTGCTTCAGATTGCTATTCATAATCGGGCATATCGTAGGGCAGGTACTGTAGAAAAACTCTACCAGATACACTTTGCCCAGCATATCTTTATTAGAAGTTTTTTTATTGTTTTGGTCGGTCAGTTCAAAATCGGGAACTTTCATGACCGAGTACAATTCTTTTTTGAAGTATCCGGTTCCAAAAGAAATAACTGCAAACAGACCTGCAAAGACCAACGTAGGAACAACAAATTTTCGAATTGCTGAGTTCCTCTTTTCTGAACGATTATTTGGCTGCATATTTCTCTGGAGTTTTTTTGAATGTTTCTTTACAGCCAGATGAACAGAATCCGTAGATTTTATTTTTGTAAACTGCAGTATCTTTTAGATATTGAGCTGTTTTCATTTTACAGATGGGATCCTCTTCATTGATCACCTTCACATTTTTTATGTCGACGCCAGCGGTCATCGATTTTTTGTGGTTAATTTTAAATTCTTCTTCTTTTTTACAAGACGTAAGGGATAATGACAGCACTGCTATCAAAATTACTGTTGATTTCATTAGGTAAGATTTGTTAAATTTTGTTGAATAGTATTTTGAAAAAAATCAAAATACAAGTAATGCAATAATTTAACTGAAGAGCGGAGGATGAAAAATGGTGAAAATGTATCTTGAATGATACAAATTAATATATTCTGTAATGTATTGTACAGAATCAATGTATTCTGTTCCACCATCGAATGAAAAAATATCATTGGGAACAAAAATATCCAAACTAATCACTTTTACGAATGTTTGTGTGGACTGTTTTTCAGTATTTGAAAGTTCTTTTGCTAAAAAGCACTTTCCGTTACATGATAATTCGGGTTTATCTCTGTTTTCACATAAGTTCTCAACGATATAATCATAGTTGACTACATAGTTGTAGACCGGCATGATCGGCCGTACAGCAATGGTAAAAACAATAAATAAAGATAGTAGAAGTCTCATTAGATTCTGCGATGATAAAATTACTACTCTTTGGTCATATAGTAAGTATGAATATTATCAGTTGAAGTCGATTTATTTTTGATTTTGTGTTATATTATAAATTAAGCAAGATGATTAAGTCCAAATGTGGCTAACTGCTCAATAATGGGTAATGTGCTTAAGCCTTTTTCAGACAATGTATATTCCACTTTCGGCGGAATTTGAGGAAAAGATTTTTTTTGAACCAGTTCGTGCTCTATCAATCTATTCAATTCCTGAATAAGCATTTTTTCACTGATTCCCGGGATTTTACGCTTTAATTCCCCGTACCTTACTTTCTCATCATTGATCTGGTATAAAATCAATAAAGTCCATTTTCCGCTTAAAAGCTGAAGAGATTTTCGGACAGGACAGTTTTCGTCACAAATATTAATATCGCTTAAATTCATTGATATAACGTATTTCTTACCTTTTGGTATGTACCTGATTATGTGTAATGTACAGTTGCAAAGGTAAGCTAAAATATGCTATAGTCAAATTTCAGCATGAATTGAATGGAATCTTGTAACTCGAAGAGACAATTTATGTCCTTTATCAATGCTTCCCAATTGGTTAAATACGCAGCTTAAGAATTGTTATAAATCTGTTTGTAATAAGTTTACACCGTGCTTAGACTTTCCAGATATTCGGAGGTAGTCATTCCTGTCTGCATTTTAAAAAATCTCATCATATGCCCCGGTTCAGCGTAGTTCAAATCAAAAGATATTTCCGAAACTGTTTTATTAGAGTAAACCAATCTATCTTTTATTTCGGCCAATAAACGCTGTTTTAGAAGTTCTGTAGCAGTCACATTATATTGTTCCTTGACTGCCTTATTAAGGGTAATTCTGCTGATATTTAATAAAACGGTGTAATCTTCAATATTTTTTTTCTGACAGATGTGTTTCTCGAGAAGAGATTTATATTGTACTGCATAATTTTTATCGTCCTTCTCAATCATTAGATCATTAGCAGAGGCATACCGTCGATTTATGGTTTGTAAAAGATAGTACAGGATCGATCTGATAATGTGAACGCTGTCTTTTTTTGTGTGCACAAGTTCAGTTTTGATTTCTACCAGAAATTCATTGAACCTTTTCATTTCAGAATCACTCACATTGAGAAGTAACTCATGGTTGAGCTGATAAAAAAACAGCATTTTGTGAGTGAAAAATTTATCAGCAAAGAATTCATTGAGAAAGTCTTCCCTAAATATTAAAGTTTTGAACTCAAGTCCATCTTGCTTAATTTTCCAGGCTCTCTTTTGAAAAGCTGAGATAAATACGATTGAGTTATCGTGAATATTAATTTTGGTATCATTAATATGTACTGTACCCTGAGCTTTCGAAAAAAAAACAACCTCAAAATAGTCAGTATTGTGGACATCGGTCTGCAGATAGTTGATGGTTTCCTGATTCAGAATATTGATGAAAAAATCTACACCGCATTCTGTTTTGTGAAAATTGATTGTTTTCATAATAACTTTAAAGAATCAAAGATACAATGAAATAGTTATGATTAGAATGAAATGCGACTTAAACCGGATATTTCACTTTCCGATATATCATAATTTCCCTTATCAAAATGACATTTTTCCATAATCATTTGATATAGACATACATTCAATCAGGTGGTAATTTTGCGTTTTAATAAATATCTAATTATGAGCAAACAAGCATTAATTATCATCGATATCCAGAATGAATATTTTGAAAACGGAAATCTCACATTGGTCAATCCTGTTGAGGCAAGTCTGAATGCTGGTAAAGTTCTTGAGCATTTTCGTGCAAAAAAGTTGCCTATTGCACACATTCAGCATCTATCGGCTGATCCCGAAGCATTGCCGATTTTTGTAGAGGGAACGACTGGAGCTGAAATCCACGAAAATGTAAAACCCTTAGATGGAGAGCAAATCTTTCAAAAGTATTATCCAAACAGTTTTAGAGAAACTGGGCTAGGTGAATATTTGAAAGAAAACGGCGTGACAGAAGTAATTATCACAGGGATGATGACCCATATGTGTGTTGATGCGACTACTAGAGCAGCATTTGACTTTGGTTACAAGTGTACCGTTATCGGTGATGCCTGCGCATCAAAAGATTTGGAAATCAACGGAAAGACGGTAAAGGCCGATGATGTACATCACGCTTTTTTAGCAGCATTGGAATTTTTCTACGGAGAAATAAAAACTACGGACGAGTTTATAAATGCTGTTTCTTAATCAGGAGAAAACATTTTCTAACATTAGAAGAATATCCTTGACAATTATTTTGTTGAGGATTTTTTTAATTATACACGCAGGTCAATCCAAACAGCAGAGAACAACATGACGCATAAAGTGTGACTCAATCAAGGAATAGATTTCCGGAAAAATCATTTCTCTGCTGGCTTATCAAAATGGTATTTCTTATCTGTTTTTTGATATCGTACAAGTTTACGAACCGGGGTAATTTTGCACTATAATTTAAAATCAAGAGGTTATGAAAAATACAACAGCTGATAGAAATAAAAAAACTGCTTTTTCTCCACTGTTAAAACAAGGAAATGCACCTGTACCCCTATCAATTCTTGACGTGTCTACTACAGGAAAAGGTCATTCTGCTATAGAAGCCATAGAAACGAGTATTAAGTTAGCGAAATATGCAGACCAGCGTGGATTTGGTCGTTATTGGGTAGCAGAGCATCATGGAATGCCAGCCGTTTCTACTTCGTCGCCCGCTGTATTGCTATCCAGACTTATAGGAGAAACTCAGAATATACGGTTGGGATCTGGCGGGATGATGTTACCGAACTTTCCTCCATTGGTTGTTGCTGAACAATTCGGGATGCTTCAGGCGATGGCTCCCGGACGTATAGATCTTGGAATAGGACGTGCTCCCGGAACCAATGGGCTTACGGCGACAGCACTTCGCCGTGGTCATATAGGTGTGGAAGATTTTCCTGAGCAATTAGAGGAATTACTGCATTTTCTTGAAGACGATTTTCCGGCAGGAAATAAGTACAAAGAAAAAGTTTTTGCTGTTCCGGGACCCGGACAGGATAGAGAAAACGGTATTGAAAGATCTTTTGACGCGCCATCTGTATGGCTTTTGGGATCATCGGGATACTCAGCTCAGTTGGCGGGTAAATTAGGTTTGCCTTTTGCATTTGCGGCACAGCTGGCTCCGGAGAATCTGTCAATTGCTTTTGATCTATACAGGAAGAATTTCAGACCTTCAGAAATTCTGGATCAACCTTATACTATCGCATCATTTTCAGTATTTGCGGCGGACAGTGAAGAAGAAGCAAGAATCCAGACGCATTCTTTTTCGCATAGTATGCTTCGGATGATGAAAGGTGAATCGTACGTCATCCCTTCACCTGAAGAATTAAAAAATTACAACTATTCTGAATATGAAAGCTATGTGTTGGACAGCTGGAATCAAAAAATGATTCAGGGAACTGCCGATCAGGTCGTCGCCGGACTTAATGAGTTTCAAAAGATATCGGGAGCTGATGAACTGATGATCGCTAATTTGGGATATTCGCCAGAAGGTATTTTACATTCTGCTGCATTGATAGCAGATGCTTACAATATGCCTAATATATATTAGGAGAATATTTATATATAAGAGTTAAATCGATTCAAAGAGATTAAAAAAAGCATCATCTCGAATCATTCATTCAACATAATTAAAAGCGGTGAAATTTGGGAATATAATCAGGTTATCAAAATGGCAGTAAATCGCATCATTTAGATACCGTAAGGATATGTTCTTATTAAGACCTTTGCAGTGTAATCATTTCTGTAAAATCGTCGCTGAAAGAATTGAGATTATTAATAAAATATAAAAAAAGAATATTATGAAAAAAGTAATTGTAGCATTTGCACTGACACTGTCATCTATCTTTTCATTCGGACAGACAAAATCTGATACAAAACCCACTGTCCAGTTAGTTAGAAATGCGACCCTGGTCATTGACTACGCAGGAAAAAAAATATTGGTAGATCCTATGCTGTCTCCTAAAGGGGCCATTGATTCATGGGCGGGTATTCAAAAAAATCCTACGGTTGAGCTGACAATTCCTGTAGAAGAAATTGTGAAGGACATTGATCTTGTTATTGTAACCCATACTCACGAAGATCATTTTGACAAGCCTGCAAGCAGCACCCTAAAAAAATCTGTAGAATTGATCATGCAACCTGGCGATAAGGAATTTTTCAAAAAAGAGGGCTTTATTAATGCTACTGTTGTTGAGGGTCAAAAAGTATGGAACGGCATCACTATAAACCGTGTGGAAGGAAAACATGGTTCCGGTAAGGTGCTAGAAATGATGGGTAAAACATCAGGATTTGTTTTACAAGCTAAGAACCAACCTACGGTTTACATTGTAGGAGATACGATCTGGAATGAAGATATTAAAAAAGATATTGAAAAATTCAAACCCGATTATATTATTGTTAATTCTGGAGGAGCGTTGATAAAAGGCTTCGGTGACACACCGATCATTATGAATGAAATGCAGACGATGGCTTTGGTAGCCGCAAGTGGGAAAGCAAAAGTAATAGCAGTTCACATGAATGCATTGGATCATTGCTTTACGACCAGAGCCATTCTGAAAAAGAAAGCTGCTGAATTGAAAATCGGAAAAGATAAATTGATCATTCCTGAAGACGGAGAAAAACTGATTCTTTCTCTTTAGTGGTAAAGAATAAAATTGATCAAAACAAAAGATAAAACCTACTTTATTGAGTAGGTTTTATCTTTTTAATATTTTGGTTATTTTGCAACTTTGATCAAATTAATGTATTTCAATCCACATTCAGCAAACTTTTCATAATCGTTCATTGCGTTGCCATAGTTTTGAATCATAATTCCATTTTTATCCAATGATCCCTGAATCTCGTCAGGAAGAGAAAGATTCTTGTCAATGGCATTTCCCTCTGAATCTACCGCACCAATGTTTTTACTCCATTTTATATTTTTTAGCGTAACAAAATAGCCCTCTTTTTTCTTATCCAATGTTAAAGTAGCGAAGTCTGTACGTGTCTGATTATTCGTTATTAAATCATATTTTAATTTTCCTTCCGAATAATATAATTTCAGATCCATTTTACAACTGGCATTGTCTCTAGATTGATACAGTCCTTCGATATCAAAAAGCAGATCATTATTTTCAGTAATATTTTTTTGGGAAGAATCACGCTGTAAGCTATCATTTTGTTTTGTAAGCGAATCAGGTAAGGTTGCATTAACCCTTGCTGTATTTTCAATTTGTTTATCGTCTTTTTTAACGCAAGATTGTATTGCGAGTGTAAAAATGAGCGTAAAGATAATCGTGGCTTTTTTCATTTATTAAAAGATGTGTTGTGAAGATTTGTTTTATTTAATGGACATTTACCAACAAAGGTTAATGTTTTGAAAGTAATGCGGAAATTTTTATCAGTTAAATAGTTACGGATATTCAATGATGAAAGATACAGCCAAACAGCGAGAAATAAATTTTAATATTAAAAGATTCTCAACTATTTTGATATTTAGAAAAGAAGGCCTTTTCAAAATTCATTATAATAATAAAATAGGAGCGAAGGAGTGTAGAAAAGATGATACTTATCAAAATGATATTTAAATAAGCGGTTTTGGTATATCATAATCAATCCGTGAATTCTATTTTTGACTTAAATACACGTATTTATCAGAAATGGATATAAATTTTAGTAGATACTCAAAGTGATAAATTTTGAAAAATAGGTAAAGAATTGACAAAAATATGAAAAACAGTAAATTAGATCTCAAGGCGATCATTTTTGATATGGATGGGGTTTTGATCAATACAGAACCGCAATATGAAAATTTTTGGAGAACTGCTGCCAAGAAATATAATGTTTACTTTGAAGGCTTTGAAAAACAGATCCGCGGAATGACAGTAAAAAAAATATTTGAAGCACAATTCAGAGATATTGGGAACCTCGAGAAAGAGAATCTTTTAAAAGAATTTAAAGCATTTGAAGATCAGATGTCTTTTCCTGAAATTCCGGGAATTGCCACATTGTTACCGCATTTAAAAGAATCAAAAATAAAATTAGGATTGGTTACAAGCTCGGATCTGGAAAAATTAACCAGAGTCATCACACAAAAGAACTTAGATCTGTATTTTAATGTGATGATTACAGCCAACGATGTTGTTGACGGTAAACCATCGCCTGAATGCTATTTAAAGGCTGCCTATAAGTTAGGTGTCGAGCCCGTAAATTGTATTGTCTTTGAAGATTCTTTCGCGGGTATTTCCGCAGCGAGATCAGCAGGAATGATCGTGGTGGGAGTTTCTTCTTCACATTCAAAAAATGAATTAATGAGTGAATGTATTAATGTGGTCGGAGATTTCCAGAGAATAGGATTAAAAGAAATATTAGATTTTTATGAATCTGAAGAACTATAATCTGAGGTCTAAAGAGTTTTCTTATAAAATTAAAAGAGAATTTGGCTTAAGTTTACAATTTAATAATTATGGAAAACTCGGTATTGGCTTTGGAATTTAAATCATCAAGTGATTTGGTGCAAAAATTATATCAAAATGGTTTTATCAAAAAGTATCAGCAAGGCGATGTTATTTTAGATGAAAATGCATCAATCCGTGCAATACCGATTGTGATGAAAGGAATGATGAAGGTCATCCGGACTGAGGAAGACGGTAGGGAAATTCTTTTATACTACATCAAAGCCGGTGAAAGCTGTATTATGTCTTTCCTTGGCGGGATGCACGATGAGAAAAGCATCCTTAAAGCAGAAATTGAAGAGGAATCTGAGATCTTGTTTTTGCCTGTAGAAAAAGCATCTCTTTTTATGAAGGACTATCCGGAATGGGTAGATTATATTTTCCGGCTCTATCACAAGCGTTTTGAAGAATTACTGGACATCATCAATGCCATCGCTTTCAAAAAAGTGGATGAAAGATTACTACAACTGCTTGAGAAAAAGTCTGAAATTTCTCATTCTAAAACTGTTGTCACCACACACGAGCAACTTGCCAATGAGCTTGGTACAGCTAGAGTAGTGGTTTCAAGACTCCTTAAACAACTCGAAGATGCCGGTAAATTAAAACTGGGAAGAAATAAAATTGTTCTTTCAGATTCCTAATAACTTTCCTTATGTAACAAAAGTAGCGGTGCAGCAATTCTAATATTTCCATTTTTGCGTTATTAAAGTTAAAGTATGGAAATTTTTGGATATATCGCATCTGTTTTTATCGGGATTTCGCTAGGATTGCTGGGCGGCGGAGGAAGTATTCTTACAGTTCCCGTTTTGGTTTATCTTTTTGGGATTGATGTTTTTCTTGCGACAGAATATTCGCTTTTTATTGTAGGAATCAGTAGTTTGTTTGGCTCCTTTTCTTATTTTAAAAATGGTTTGGTCAAAATAAGAACAGCGTTGGTTTTTGGAATCCCATCAGTTATTTCTATTTTCCTTACCAGAAATTTTCTCTTGCCTCTGATTCCTGATCAGGTATTTTCTGTGGGTGGTTTTCTGCTAACCAGGAATCTGCTTTTACTATTAATCTTTGCAGCTTTAATGATTATTGCCTCCTATAAAATGATTCAAAAAAATGGGGAATCGAAAGTGAAAAATATCACATCCAAAAACAAGACACTTATGGCAGTAGGACAAGGTTCAGCTGTTGGAATCATTACAGGTTTACTTGGTGCAGGCGGAGGGTTTTTGATCATCCCGGCATTGGTCAATTTGTTGAAAACGCCGATGAAAGTCGCCATTGGAACTTCGCTGGTTATTGTTTCATTCAATTCTCTGATTGGATTTTTTTCATCAATGAACAGTGTTGATATCAATTGGAATTTTTTAGGGACTATTTCAGCAATTTCTATAATAGGAATTCTCATAGGTACTGAATTATCTAAAAAACTTGACGGCAAAAAGCTGAAACCTGTCTTTGGATATTTCATTCTCATAATGGGAATTTACATTATTATTAAAGAAGTCTTATTTTAAATTAATAAGCTGGAAGATAAAATTCTTATGTAACAAAAGTAGCTGTAGAAAAGAATGAGAACATCGAAATTTGTACTTGATAAAGAATCGGTTAAGAATCGTCAATACATACTTTCAAAATAAGTTTCAAAAATAAATTAAAAAAATAAGTAATGATAGAAATTATAAAAGAACCCTGGCCTTGGTATATTGCAGGTCCTTTGGTAGGTCTCACTGTCCCAATTTTACTGATCTTAGGTAACAAATCTTTCGGAATCAGCTCGTCTCTGCGGCATATCTGTGCAGCCTGTGTGCCTGCTAATATCAATTTTTTCCAATACGACTGGAAAAAGGAAATATGGAACTTGTTTTTTGTCTTCGGAATTTTATTAGGTGGATTGCTGGCGTCTCAATTTCTGATGAATCCTGGAGAAATTACCGTAAATCCAAATCTTAAAGCTGAATTGAGCGGCTACGGAATCACCGATTACAGCAATCTCGTTCCTGTTCAGTTGATGAATTTTGCGAATCTTTTAACTCTAAAAGGCTCCATCATTATGATGGGCGGTGGTTTTTTGGTGGGTTTCGGAACCCGCTATGCAGGCGGCTGTACAAGTGGTCATGCCATTATGGGATTGTCCAATCTTCAGTGGCCATCGTTAGTTGCGACGATTTGTTTTATGGCTGGAGGGTTTCTGATGGCAAATGTGATTTTACCAATTATTCTTTCACTTTAAATTTTAATTATTATGAAAAAAGACAATAATGCACTTCAGAAGAATTGTGTTTGTGTCAATGAAAATCCTTCACAGATTCATTGGTATCTTCAGATCAAATATCTCATTGTAGGAATTTTATTCGGAATTGTTTTCGTCAAGTCTGAAGTGATCAGCTGGTTCAGAATTCAGGAAATGTTCCGCCTGCAGTCATTTCATATGTTTGGCATTATCGGAAGTGCAATAGTTACAGGAATGATTTCGATCTGGGTGATCAAGAAATTCAATATCAAAACCCTCGATGGAGAACCCATTTCCATTGCGCCAAAAAAATTCAATAAAGGTCAAATCTATGGCGGGCTCATTTTTGGTTGTGGCTGGGCAATAACCGGAGCTTGTCCGGGTCCTTTATTTGCGCAAATCGGGACAGGATCATTTGCTGTGATTGTTACGTTACTAAGTGCTATTTTGGGAACTTGGGTCTACGGATATTACAGAGAAAAACTACCACATTAGAAGTAGATCGGCAGGTTTTCTATTGAGAGAAGCTTCGGTTTTAAAGAGTTTATTCTACACTTTCGTTTAAAATATAAAATTAAGTTTAATAAAAATAAAAGTTATGTTTTTTCAACATATTTACGATAAAAGCCTAGCGCAGGCAAGTTACCTGATCGGTTGTCAGGCAAAAGGCGAAGCGATTGTTATTGATGCAAAAAGAGATATTGATACCTATCTGCAGATAGCAAAAGAAAATAATCTCAAGATCACACACATTACAGAAACGCATATTCACGCAGATTTCCTTTCCGGCTCACGTGAACTAGCTGAAGTGACTGGTGCTGATCTTTATCTTTCTGATGAAGGTGGTGACTACTGGCAATATGAGTTTCCGCATACTGGTGTAAAGAACGGCGATGAAATAAAAGTTGGAAATCTGACTTTAAAAGTAATTCATACGCCTGGACATACCCCAGAAAGCATTAGCTTTTTGCTGACCGATCATCCGGCAGCAGATGAACCAGTTATGATATTCACCGGAGATTTTGTGTTTGTAGGCGATGTAGGAAGACCGGATCTTTTGGAAAAAGCAGCCGGATTCGAAGGAACTCAAGAAAAAGGTGCGAAAGAAATGTATCAGTCGGTACAGGATTTCAGCAGGCTTCCTTCATATATTCAGGTTTGGCCTGGACACGGTGCCGGTTCTGCGTGCGGAAAATCTCTCGGAGCTGTTCCAAGTTCTACCGTCGGTTACGAAAAGATCCGTAATTGGGCATTTCAGTATAAAGATGACGAAGATGATTTCATTGGCAATTTATTGGAAGGGCAGCCTGAGCCACCAAAATATTTTGCAATGATGAAAAAACTCAATAAAGTGGATAGACCTTTACTGACCGAAGTGCCTCAGCAAAGAAAACTTTCCAAAGAAGAATTTCTCAAAGCATATTCTGAAAATGTGACCATCATTGATACAAGAATTAAGGCAGATTTTGCAAAAGGTTTTCTTCCTAAGAGTATCAATATTCAGGGTAATAATTCTTTTTCGACGTGGATGGGTTGGATTTTAGATTACTCTGAACCATTTATTCTGATTGCAGAACAAGATAAGATGGATGATCTTACAAGAAAACTAATGCGAATAGGGATGGATCAAATGATGGGTTTCGTGGAAGATGTAAATGATTTTGGTCTAGATTTGCTGACTTCTGATATTATTGATATCAACGAGTTTGAAACCTATCTGAATCGAGACGATATACAGATTGTGGATGTGAGAAACAAAACAGAATATGAAGAAGCTCACATACAAAATGCGGACAATGTTTTTGTCGGCACTTTGGAAGACCATCTTGATGAAATTTCTAAAGACAAAACAGTGATCATTCATTGTCAGAGTGGTGATAGGGCAGCAATCGCGTATTCAATTCTAGGAAAAAACGGTTTTGAAAAAGTGAAAAATTTTTCAGGTGGAATGAAAGAGTGGGTGGTTGCAAACGGTGCAACTTCTAATTGTAAGATCTGAAATCACTAAATTGAAACAAAATAAAAAACATTAATATGAAAGATCATAAAGTAAATGACTTCAAGATGGGATGACCGATATAGCCAGGAAGAGTTTGCTTATGGTGAAGAACCCAATAATTATTTAAAAGAACAATTGTCAAAACTAACGGTTGGTTCCATTCTTTTCCCTGCAGAAGGGAAAGGGCGAAATGCCGTTTTTGCAGTCCATATGGGTTGGAATGTTTCCGCATTCGATATTAGTGTTGAGGGTAAATGGAGAAATGCAGATCTCCCGGAGATTAAAAAGTCTACCTCTGGAGGAATGAGTCTTGCACAGTAAAATGAATTATTGGATAGTGAAACTCTTTTTCTCGTTGATTTCCACGCAGAACAGTGCGCCCCGTGCAGAAAAATGGAGCCATACCTCAAAAAAATAGGATCTGAATGGTCGGACAAAGTAAAAGTCGTAAGAATCAATGCTGATGAAAACACTCAATGATGTAAAGAACTGAATCTTTCTGCACTTCCTGTTTTAAAATTAGACAAAAACAAAAATGTGATCTGGGAAAATCTGGGATTTGTCGAAGAAGCAGAAGTTAGAAAACAACTTTTGCAATAAGCATAATTATATAAAAATGGAAAAATTCAAGATTTGGCTCAGAAAAAACTGGAGCACTGTATTTTTCGTAGGAATATTTATTCTCCTCTTGGTAAGTCCAGGTGCAAAAGCTTGGCTGATGCGACAAATAATTTCTACAAGTCTATTGAATCCAAAAATTGAGAAAAAAAGTGTTGGAAAACCCTTAGAAGAAACTCCATCCGTCTCTGAAAGCTTTAGAGTAAAAGATGAAAACGGAAAGATCATCAATGTTTCTGAATTGAAGGGTAAGGTGGTGTTTATTAATTTCTGGGCTTCATGGTGTCCACCTTGTAGAGCAGAATTTCCATCAATTCAAAGATTTTACGAAAAATATGGAAGGAATAGTGAGCTCATTTTCCTCACAATCAATATGGATGAGGACTTGAAAGCCGGAAGAAAGTATCTTGGAGAGGAAGAATTCACGGTGCCATTTTTAATTCCAGATGGAAGTGTTTCAAAGGAATATTTCAGTGGTTCACTTCCGACAACCGTAGTTTTGGACAAGACTGGAAAAATAAGAATGAAACATGATGGAATGGCTGATTATAGTAAGGATTCTTTCTACGGACAAATCAATCAACTTCTAGAAGAATAGACATTTTAACAAGTTATATTTTATAATTTCTTAACTTAATCAAAAACATGTACTGAACTAATCCCATTATTGAGTATCAACAGATTTCTTAGGAGAAATACTGCATTTGCCATCTTGCAGATTGATATCTGCTTTTACATCAAATATACCAGAACTACTATATGTGTAATGAGCTTGCAACGAAGTTCATAAGGCCTCTCCAAAATAATCTACAACTTCCGCCTCATCTTTTCTACAAGAAGATATTGCTGAAAAAGCTAAGGTACTTTGAGGAGCCAATCACAAAACCTAATGTATGCTCAATGAGTTTAGCACTAAGATACTCCAAACATGTGTAATTCCCATAATAGTTCCATTATTTTTATTTAATCTGGAACACATTCCCCCAAAATAGTTCTAGAGCGGCTTATACAAAAAAAACATAGCAATAACTTTTTATACTTTAATATTTTAAGATGTGATGAATAGAGGGAAACTTAGAGTACTGAACAAATAAGCTGGCTAAATAATAGATCTCAAATTAATAAGGCCTAGAAACGAAGTATCTACGATGATAACCAAGACTAATTCTATAACTATTCGCTGTGCTTTTTGCAACTCCTAAGAACTTTGCAAGACCTATATCTGATAATTGATCTTCTTAAATCAACAGTTTTGTTGCTTTTTTTAAAATCTCTCATTTTCTACGTTAAAAATGCTCTATTTAAGATTGTTGCTACCATAAATTCAGTAAAGATTCCTAGCCCAGAAGAGTGCTTAATGAGGGACAATAGCTAAATTAATATTAGGTTTATTTCGATAAGAATTTAGATTGTGTTGAAAAATATAAAAAGGAAGTTATCTCATTGGAGATATCATAGCCTCACGAGAATCCTATCAGTTTGTCTAGAACGGCAGGTAAATTTAAAAGCAACTCGATAAAAAGATGCTTTTTTTTACACCTTAGATCCATAAAACCATAAAATAAATACTTGAATTCATACTATGTACTCTCTAATGAATTTTATAAATTTTTATTAATTCGATTAGCATTTCAAGAAAAAAACATATCATATATTTAATATTAAATCACAATGGTTGAAATGTCTTTAAAAACTGTAATTTTCTCTTTTTATGGCAAATCTGAATTATTTTAAAATATTTATTTTTTATTGTTTTCTAAAAAATTGAAATAACGATTTGTGTTTTTGTTTGAAAATTTGTCAAATCTTTATTTGCCAATTGAAATCAATCTAAAATTCACAATTGAATAATCACTAATTAGTGATGTTAAGAGATTTTTTCTTGCGTGGTTTACATTTAAAATATACATTTGTCGCTCCACAAGGAAATATTATTATGAAAAAAATCATTCTGCCACTAGCACTAGTAGGCCTTTTAAGCTTGTCCGTTACCTCTTGTAATGATGATCTAAATTCTGAAGTAAATCAGGAAATTCAAAATGAAGTGACAAAAACATTTGCTTCCAGAGGTATTAACCCAACAGTTGTCTTACCTTCAAAAAATTTAAACTACGACGAAATCTTTGTAGATGGAAAAAAAGTAACATCCAGTGCAAAAACAAGTACTGTTACTTTAAACAGTGATCAGATGGTTGTTACTGCACCAAATAAAACATTTATTGGAGGTGTATATAATTCCACAACATTGGATAATTTATCGTACACACCAATTACTTACCCTACAAAACCGATCACCGTTTCTTATTCTTTCCCTTCAGCTTATGTAGTTGATCAAATACAAAAGCCTTCACTTTCAAGTATGAGAGCTTCAATATTTAAGGCAATGAATGATGCTAACTTCAGTGGTCAGCAAATTCTTTCCTTTGATTACAATATTAAGCAGTTCTCTTATTACAGTGAATTGAAAATTGCTTTTGGAGCAAATGTAAACATAGGGGGAATTTTCAATATTGATATCAGTGGAAGCAATAACAAGGTGAAGAAAAATACCGGAATATTTGCGAAGTTCACTCAGAAGAATTTTACCATTGACATGGATATACCTGATAACGGTAATATATTTAAAAATGAATCTGATTTAGGTCTAGCTGCCCCGAATAATCCTGTTTATATTAATTCAATCACTTATGGTAGATTAGGGGTAATATCCTTGGAGTCAGACTATTCATATAACGAAACAGCTTTTGCCTTAAAAGCGGCCCTAAACGCAAAAATGGTCAACGGATCTTTAAGCATTGATGTTCAAAGTAAAAAAATTCTTGAAGAATCTGATTTGACAGTTTATATTTTGGGAGGTGTTGGTTCTGATGCTGTACAGGTTGTAACCGGATACGAAGGATTTATTAGCTTTATAGTTAGTGGTGGACAGTTTACCGCTCAAGCTCCTGGAGTTCCAATTTATTTCTCAGCTTCACATGCAGGAGACAACTCTGTATATTATACCACATTTACAGTAGAAAAAGATTAATGAAAAAATTTTTATATGTAATGGCAGTCTCGATGGCTACATTACAAAGTTGTGCAACAGATTCTCTGAACCGAGATAGTGAACAAATTTTAGAAAGAACCTCACAACAAGTTATTGATATAACATCATACGGTACATACCCTTCGTTTTTAAAAAATAGTAGAAGTAAAACAAACTCAATATTTGGAAAAACAGATGAAGAGGAATTTACTGAAACAAAAGAATTTGAATCTTCACAGTCTGTAGTTCTTCCCAATTTGGCAATGTATATTTTTCCGGGATCACTCTTAAAAGGTAATTCAATTCAGAATTTGGATTTTAAACCTATAAATGCTTCTGTAAAGCCAGTAACCGTTTCTCTTTCGATTCCCGCAATCAATAAGAAAACAGCTTTCACTATGAATAATCCGTCACTTTCTGCAACCAGACAGTTTGTGCAAGATTATCTTCAGACAGCCGACTTTACGCAAAATGGAACCTTGAGTTATAGTATTGAACAATTTACGTCTTATGACGAATTGAAGGTAGCGTTTGGTTCCAACGTAAACACAAGGTCTCTTTTTGGAAAAAACTCTTCATCAACGAATATTGAAGAGGGAATGATTTCAAAGCGAACAGGCTTTTATGTAAAGTTTTACCAAACATCATTTACCTTGGATATGGATCTTCCTAACGGTTCTTTGGTTAATGATACTAATCTAGATACCGGAGGTGTAGAGCCAGTATATGTAAGTTCAATTTCTTACGGAAGAATGGGGATACTTTCAATTGAAACGAATGAGCTGACTGAGACGGCCCGTACGATTCTAAATGAAAGTTTTAGTAAATTGTTTGTTAACGGGGAAAGTACTTTGACTCAGGAAGAGCGAAACTTTCTAGATGGGGCTGATTTCAATCTTTATCTAATAGGTGGAAGCGGTGTTACAGCTGTGCAATCTTTTCAAGGATATCAATCATTTGTAAATCATGTCGCAAAGGGAACATTTTCTAAAAGTCAACCTGGTGTTCCAATATTTTGCTCGTATTCATATTTAAACGATAATTCACAGGTAAAGACAACATTTAAGTATGACATTAGAAAACCTCCGGTATACGTACGTATGGCACATGAGAATATGGTAAGCAGTGGACGTAATAAAAACGTGGACGTTAAACTGTATTTCTATTCCAGCCGTAGTCATACTAACATGATAGCACCGCCGAGTATTAAGTTTACTATTGAAAAGAAATTAAAAAAGGGAATCAAAAGTGGTGCACCAACTTCTAATAACTGGAATTATACAGAAACTGTAGAACAGGTCACGCTACAAAACGCAGGTTTAAATACTGGAATGAGTCTTCCGAATCTTCCTTATCATCGAGAGCAGGGGGTATGTGTTCCCAGAGGCAGATTTCCATGCGAATATATTTCTAATTATGAAGAGGATTATACGTATAAATTGCTTCCAAGTACTAATAACACATATATCATAATTGATTAATTTTGTCCTATGAAAATATATATTTATTTAATCATTGCAGTTTTCACATGCTTGGCCTGTGAAAGCGATGATAGTGAAGTTACCACAAGTCCACCGCTTGCATCTGCAAAGATTAGTCTGTCTTTTAAAAATTATGTTGTAAATAATGTAAATTTATTTAAAGGCCCTTCGGGCAACTCAATAAATGTTACTGAAAGCTATATTCAGAATTATTGGACTCTTTACAAGGAGCCTTCATGGAAAAAAGTAGAAATTAACCTTGAAGAGATGAGCCTGACATTAATTACGGAAAATAGTGCAGATCTGAAATACAATATTTCTTTGAAGCAGGATTCTGTTTTCATTAAGGAAAATAATAATCTCGAATACTTGGGGGATTTTGATAAAAATACATCTTCTTTAAAAGTAAAAAGAGTTTTTAAGTACCTTAAAAAAGTGCCGTTAGATAACTCGCAAGCTTTATTTATTTCAAAAATAACAGGTTTTGGAATTGCTAACTACAGCAATGTTTTCCCCTCAGACACATTTACTAGCCCAAGCAATATGACTCAGACGGGGGATGAAGTTTTTTGGGCTAATGTGACATACAATTATAGTTTAAATTAAAAATTCATCGCTTTTAAACGAAAAACATATAAAAATAATATAATTTAAGTTATTGTAAAAAAGACTGTTTTCAAATTATGAAAACGGTCTTTTTTATGTATCTTCAGGAATATTAAACATATTTTATATTTGACATCTGAGATTAGAGAATCTTAAAGAGTTTAATACATTATCGTTTTTTGAGAATTGATTATTCAGTAAAAACATTTTTGCAATCATCCGAGGGTCGCAATTTTGAAACTCTTTACCTTCAGCAAAGCACAAACTTTTTTAGCCTCTTATGTTACGTTTATTTTTTGCGGTTAATGTCTAATTCATGTTTAATTATTGCAGACACTCTTTTCATTTTATAAGTAATTCAAAACAAACATATTTCTCGTTAAAACTAAGCAGACTTTCTCCAGTTTGACAGTTTTTCAAATTAGCTTAATTTAAAAACAAGATTATCACCAATTATTACTGTCTTGTTTATTATCGTTTTCTATATATACTAAATAATTTTTTGATTCGTAATGTAATAAGATTTGAAATGAAAGCATATGATCATCTGTAATTATATTAAAGAAAGATTGGATGAAAATAGGACTTTATTTTGCTTATTTCCGAAAAAAGACATTTATAATAATCCATTGCATAAATGAGTTGGTAAAACGGAGGTTAATGTAGATTTCGAGAATAAAGAGGTAAAAAGAAGAAGATAGGTGTCAAAAAATCTAATTCACTGTAATGTTATTTGTAAATTTGGCTAAAACTTTTAACCTATAAATTAATGTCTTACAAATCGAGATTTGACTCTTTAGGGCAGAAAGCACACCATCAAATAATAGCAACTAAAATTTCCAAAGAAATGGGTGAATTACGTTCACTCGTAGAAAAATCTCCTATTACGCCTAAACGATGGATTTGGGAATTGATTCAAAATGTAACAGATGTACATTTGGACAAAGGGGCTCAGATAAGAATAGATTACCAACCAGAATATGTCAGTTTTAAACACAATGGCATGCCCTTTACTGCAGATAATATTAGGTTTTTAATAGAACAGATATCACTAAAAGCAGAAGCAGGCCAGAAGAAGGTAAGAGTAAGACTACAGGAAAATTCGGCACATGATTTTTAACAACTCATTTATTGTCAGAAATGGGGTTCTGAAATTATTTATGAGAAGTCAAACCTAATTCCAATTGCTCACAATTATCTTTTATAGAGTTTGCCTAACTAATAGAGTGGGCTAAAAGCAACGATTTATATTAATTAAATTTCACCATATATTGGTAAATTCTACTAAAACTTATTTTTTTAGTTGGTGAACACAAGTGTATAATTTAATTGATATTTTAATAATTGACATCTTATATTACATTTTTCAAAATTTAAAAAATAATTTTGTCTTTGAAATTCTGTGCATTAATAGAATTTTCCAATCAAAAATGGCCTTTTTATTTGTGCGGAATAAAAAAGGTACACTTGGTTTATGTGTATGCAACTGATACTATTTTACCTTATTTTTTTTTACATGCACGTCTAAAATGATTATCAAAGAAGGCTTGAACGTATTGACACGTATAACAAAAAAAACGACATTTTCGTAACTCTACAACTGTTCCCAAGAAAGACTGAGATGCTCAGACAACTGAACTCTTTAAATTTAACCATTTTGTCAGAAACAGAAAACGCGATTGAGTATGTCATTGGATTCTTCAAAGTTTATAGATCGTGTTTCTGCTATCTCATTTTATTTGAAAAGGTGAGTGATGCACTTCATTTTTCTAATTGTTGAAGCTTATTACTCAAAAGTAATTATAAATTCCAGCTTGGTCTTATTTATTCTTTTTTAATCTTCAAATTTTTCAAATCATTCCAGAATGTTCTTAAGTAGACCATTTCATGGTTATACTATTGTTTACAATAGTTCGATAGCTCAACTTTGTAAAAAAAATTAGAAAATAAAAACTTATGAGAGTAAACCTTGTTACTAAAGAAGATCTTCAGGAGTTCAAGATTGAATTACTTGAAGATATCAAAACACTTTTTAATATTAAAAATTCAGAGCAGAAATTATGGTTGCGATCATCAGAGGTTAAAGAACTTTTGAAAATTTCCACCGGAACATTACAAAATCTTCGCGTTAATGGTAACTTATCTTTTACTCGCGTCGGAGGCACGTTATACTATAATTATAAGGATATAGAAAAAATGTTGAATAACAAATGATAATTTCTTAAATGCTCAAAATTAAGTAAAATGAATTATATAAAACATCTTACAGGCTTCTATGAGAAGGTGATTCAAGATGGCATACTTAATCCTACACATATTAGTCTATATTTTGCTTTGTTTCAATTCTGGAATTTCAATCGTTTCAGGAATCCTATAAGTATTTCCCGGGATGAAGTAATGAGAATCAGTAAAATAAATTCAAAAGCAACTTATCACAAGTGCCTAAAGAATCTTCATTCTTTGGGTTACATTGATTACCAGCCTTCTTACAATCCATTTATTGGAAGTAAAATCGTTATGCTTGATTTTGCAGGAGCATTAAAACCTGCAGCTAAATATAGAGAAAGAAAGATTTAGGCTTCTCAATCTAACTATATGGAAAGGATGTTCGTTAATCCATCTATCGCAATCTTACAGTATTTGGTAAACAATTCCATCTTTATAACAAGACGGAATTGTTGAATTATTTTTAGCTTGATTTTGATTTTATTCTACTATGTATCTTGAAGTTTGATTCTTAATGCCAACATATCATTGCTCACTTTCTGATCCAAAATCTTGGCGTAATGTTGTGTCGTTTTTATATTCGTATGTCCCAGCATCTTACTTACGCTTTCGATCGGAACACCATTGGACAATGTTATTGTGGTAGCAAATGTATGTCTTGCTATATGAAATGTCAACTCCTTAGTGATTCCACATACATTAGCAATCTCTTTGAGGTAGGAATTCATTTTCTGATTACTGAGTACAGGAAATAACACATTTAAATTTATGCATTCCGGATGGTCTTCATATTTTGAAATAAGTTCTTGTGCTAAAGGTAATAATGGAACTCTGGTTGAGGTATCGGTTTTCTGACGATGTGTAAAAATCCACTTGTCACCATCTATTCCAAAATTGACATGCATTTTCGATAATTTCTTTACATCAACGTAAGCTAGTCCTGTATAACAACTAAAAAGGAAAATATCCCTTACCTGACTTAATCTCTCTGACACAAATTCCTTTTCATAAACCACCTGAATTTCTTCTCTGCTCAGATATGGTCGTTCGACTATCTTGAGCTTCGCTTTATATCCAAGAAAAGGATCTTTACTGAGCCAGCCATTCGCCATACATAATCTAATGATCTTTTTGAAATTTTTAAGATACTTTACTGCCGTATTGTTTGCGCATTTACGTACGCTTCGAAGCCAAAAGTCATATTCATTTATAAAGACGTTGTCGATTTTTGTAATGTCAATATCAGAGGTTTTGTATTTCCAGTTCAGAAATTCCTGTGTGTGCTTCAGAGAGGTTTTATAACGCTCCAAAGTTCCCGGAGCAAAATCCTGACCAACCAATGCTTCAACTTTATCATTGTGGTCTTGAAAAATAGGAATGAGCGTCCGGGTTGTAATGTCGGTTCCAAGCAGTTTGGATTTTAAACTTTCTGCTGTTACAAAATCTTCTTCTTTCAGCATCAGATAGTGAGAATCGTAAACTTGTTGTTCCAAAGTTTTAAGATAGTTGTTCAGTGTTTTGGCTTCTAATGAATTGCCAACTGCTTTATGGGCTTTATGATCCCATTTCTTTGGATCGATATACCTTTTAGCAGTAATGTCAGCTGCCTTGCCATCTATCGTGATTCGTAAATAGATGGGAGCGGTTCCGTTTGTTCTGATCTTATTCTTTTTTATAAAGAATAACAGGTTGAATGTTTTGTTCATTGTGTGGTAACTTTAATTGTTTAATAAATTACTTTTTGTTACCACTTTTTGCAAGATGTACAATCATTAGACTGCCTATTGGTCGGGTTTCCCTGAGTTTTTCGTGACCCATTTTAAATTTTTTAGGATGGGTCACTAAATAGGACATTTAAATAGTGACCTATTTAGGGTCTTTTTGATACTATCGTTAAAACAAAAAACGCTGTAAACATTGATGTTTACAGCGTTTTAGCTTATTTTGGTTCCCCAACTGGCGGAGAGAGAGGGATTCGAACCCCCGGACCTGTTACAGTCAATAGTTTTCAAGACTATCGCAATCGACCACTCTGCCATCTCTCCAAAAACTTCGATTGTATCGTTGTTTTCAGTGGTGCAAATATAAAACGTTTTTTTATTCCGACAAAGAAAAAATTGAAAATTATCGTAATTTTTCGCTAATGCTCAAACAATGAATTGGTTATCAAACAGAAACTTCTTCAATGATTTCTTCATAGCTTACGGGATCTGCTGTTTTCTGATAACGTTCCCATTCTGCTTCGAGGTTTTTATCGGTTTTCATTTCTTCCTCCAGCTTCAGCGTTTCTCTATATTGCTTTGCTTCTGCCAAAAGTGTCCATTTACAATTGATTCCGATAGTTTCAAGATGACTTTTCAGATCACTTAAATTAAGTCTGAAAAATTCTTTTCTAGGATTGATTTTATTAAGTTGATTTTTAAGAAACTGCTTATGCAACTGCCTTTCCAAAGCGGGAGCATCCTCTGAATAAATCATTGCGTGTACATCAAACTCAAACGGAACACTTGCATCTCCCAATTCACGAACGCGGTCTAAAGGCTCCAAACGTCTCGTCATCCCAATTTTATAAACGTGCTCTCCAAAAGAACCGATGTTTGAGATCACATATACATTTCCGGTTTTTGTCTGTTGAGCCATTGAGATAGCTCTTTGATTTTTTTCTTCTGCCTGCTCTAGTTTTCCTTGTAGCTCCTCAAGTTTTTGCTGAAACATAGCTTTTTGTGCTTCATTGGCTATGGAAACTTGTGCTTCGGCTTTTTCAATTAAACGTTTTAAAGTTTGTTCCTCTTTTTCGGCATCTTTTATTGCTTTTTCAAACTCCTTTCGGGCTTTCTCTTCTTCACGGATCTGTTCACGAATTTGCCTTTGCTCTTCGAGTTCCGTTGCCCGTAATTCCTGTGCTACAACTGCCCATTTAAGTTCTTCAAGCCTCGCCTGGTGATAAACATCTGAAATTCTTGCATTCCTGAAAGCTTTTCCGTTAAAATTGACCAACTGAAAAGCATCTTCGATTTTCTGTTTCAAAATTCCATAATTATCTTTTCTCACGGTTGACAAAATAGAGTCTACCTTTCCGTTGTAAGCATCAATCACAAAATCTACAGCCGTTTTTTTTCTTTCATTGTCCATATATTCACAGATTCCGGCTTGTCGATTGACGATCATCATTTTATTATTCTGACGGAGCTTTTTAAGATTTTCACCTGCGTCTTTGTGACTGAAATCTTCAGCAAGTTGATCAAGAAGCGTGTAGCTCGGCACAAGATATTCGTTTCCGTACCCTTTAATAACGTTTTTCATTGCCTGGATTCTGCTTGCAATTTCATCAGCTTCTCTAAGGCTTCTATATGCATCGCCGCCAATAGTTTCTGCTTTGTTTTCAGCCTGATCGATGATCCTTGTAGATTCTCGTACTGCATTTTCATACAAAAGTTCAATTTCTCTCTGCTTCTTTTCGCTCAGCTCTTTAATGTTTCTTCGTGATTCTTTTGCGCTTTCCTGAGCTTCAGATAATTCGAGATTACCTCTTTCTCTCAGTTTTTCATAATCTTTCTGAGCTTTTTTAAGCAGATATTCACATTCAATTTTTACATCGATAATGTTTTGATATTTGCTTAGCTCAGCAATTTTATCTTTTAATTCCCGATTGGTAATCTGAATATAAGACAAGTCTTTTTTTGCAGACTGAAGGTTTGTTTTTAAAGAATTATTTTCATTCTGGTATTTTAATATTTCAGATTGAAACTGATTAATAATTTTTGTTAAATCATTAATTTTAAGGTCTTTGTTTTTAATTTCGGTCTTTAGTTTATTAGATCTGGTGTAGAAATACACAGCCAATCCAACCAAAAATAAAATGAGAAAAATTTCCATGGTTATTCGTTTTATGTTGCAATAATAAGCAAACCATACACACTTTTTTTACGGGAAACCGTATTTGATTTAAATTAAAAGTAAGGCGAAAAGAAAATGATTAAAATGTTTGAAGACAAAAGCTTGTAATCTATTTAATGCAATCATTTGGCTGTATCGGCGATAAAATACTATTTTTATAGAAAATAAATATGAAAAAATATATACTCGCTGTTTTAATACTATTCACAATTACAGTTTCAGCACAAGGGAAAAGATTTTTCGAAAATGGTGAAGCCGAACTGCAGAATTCTGTTGAAAAAATTAATCTGACGTATACCAACGAATTACCTTTTGTAAAAGTAAATATCAACGGGAAAATATATCAGTTTCTTTTCGATAGTGGTGCTCCGACTGTGATTTCTACCTCAATTTACAGCGAGCTCAATCTTAAGAAAAAACATCGCAGTAAAGTCACAGATTCCAAAAAAAATAAACAGGAACAGATTTTTACGGTAATACCCGAAATGAAAATTGATCAAATCACTTTCAAAAATATTGGTGCTATTGTGATGGATTTAAAGGGAATTGAATTTGAGTGCCTTAAAATTGATGGCATTATTGGAGCCAATCAAATGGCAAAACTTTTCTGGAGAACCAATTATTCTGAAAACTTATTGGAAGCGACTAAAGATCTGACAAACTTTTCCAAAGAAGGCTATGAAACGGTATTTTCTTTCGATCCTAAACCCCAAAAAACGCCTGTTATAAAAGCTCATATTTTAGATAAAAAGATAAATCTTACTTTTGATACCGGCTTTACAGGGACCTTTAGAATTTCTAACACAGAATATGATCCCACAAATACTACAGTAAAATCTATTGAAACGTACGGAACTGCTTCTGTAGGAGCTTTTGGAGCAGGAAAACAGGAAAGTTCCTATTATTTTAAACCAGAAAAAGTTCTTTTGGATGAACAAAAATTTGAAAATGAAATTGTTTCTACCGGATCTTCAAGTCTGCTTGGAAACGAATTTTTGAAAAAATTCAGATTTATAATGGATTGGAAAAACAATAAAATATATTTAAATAAAATTAAAAATTATCCCGCAAAATTGGAATCTTTCGGTTTTGGATACCGATTTATCGATCAAAAAGCAAAAGTTGTATTGCTATTTAGCGGAAATGATGTTCCTTTGAAAATTGATGATGAAATTCTGAGCATTAACAACGTAAGTTTAGAAAATCTGGATAAAGATTCTGTTTGTAAATATCTGCAAAATCGCATAGAAAGAGATCATAATTCTATTGATGTAAAGGTGAAAAGAGACGGAAAGGTTTTAGATTTTACAATTACTAAAAAAGAATATTTGTGATATCATCCTTTATTCACTCTTAATTATTTGATGACTAAAATGGATAATGAAATTCTAGAAGAAAACATTAAAATAACTACTGATCATCTGCTTGAATTAGTTAAGAAAAATTGTTGGAATATTATTACAAACCGTTACCAGTATATTTTGACTGATGTAAACAGTCTGGAATACATTAATTTACATGAATTAAGAAAAATAAAACAAAAAACTAATTCAAAAAAAACACCTCAAAATCTGAATTCTATTGTTGAAACTTTGGCTGAATTTAATGACGATCTCTACGATGTAGTTTTGTATGTTTTTAAAGCAAAAAATAATAAAACGATTATCGAAATTGAATACTTAAAAAAGTCAGATTTAGATCTGGAGTATTACCAAAAAATTAAAGATAATCTGACAATGTTTCATGCAAAAATAATAATGCCTCCACACCAAAATCAATTGGTAAAATTTGATGCTAATTGGCAAAATAACAATGTTTTAAATTCAGTGAAAAAAATATTATCTCGATTTAAGTAAAAAAGTCCTCGATTTGAGGACTTTCTATTTTACCAGTTTTTATCGATCATATAAATCATTTGCGTCATAATTGTAGCTCCCAAAAGCAATTCACGGCGATTTACCTTTTCAAAAGTATCTTCTTCGGTATGATGAATATCAAAATATCGCTGAGAATCCGGAACGAGTTCTGCAGTAGGAATTCCCATATCTTTTAACGGATAAATATCTGTTCCCGAATATCTTCCTTCAAAATCATAAGCTCCGTAAGGAAGAAATAGGGGAGACCAGCTTGTAATCTGATTGATTTTATCAGCGTCCATCTCCAAAGCAATTCCCCTCGGAGAGAAACCTCCCGCATCAGATTCTAAGGCAAAAAGATGTTTTTCGTTATTCTCTTTTACGCCTTTTCCATACTGTTGACCACCTTTCACACCGTTTTCTTCATTCGCAAAACAAACCACTCGTATAGTATGATTATTTTTCAGACCTAAACTTTTAAACGTTCTCAAAACTTCAATGCTCTGTACAATGCCGGCTCCGTCATCATGAGCGCCTTCACCAACATCCCACGAATCTAAATGTCCGCCAACAACAATGACACTTTTATCTTTATTCCCTGTAATTTCGCCAATTACAGAGTGGGAGAGCTTTTCACCTTTCATTCCACAGTTTGAATTGAGTTTAGCGGTGATTTTTTTGGATTTTAAAAGAGCTTCCAATTCATCTGCAGTGGTATTTCCAATGGCAACAGCCGGAATTTTATCTGAATCACCATATCTCATCGCTCCGGTATGCGGAACATCATCAAAAGCAGAAGAAAGCGATCTTACAATGGCAAATTTCCCGCTTTTTTTTGCCGTCAAAGCCGCCGCAGTAGAACGGTAAACTGCTGCATCGCTGTAGGCTTTGAAAGTCTGAACATAAGATTGACTGAAGGGATAATTAAAGAAAACAATCTTGTCTTTCACCTGTTCCGGACTCAGTTTGTCATATTCCGCCAATGATTTCACCATAATGATTTCTCCTGAAACATCTTTGCCTTTTGTTCCTTCAGAATTCCCAAGAGAAAGCATTTTCAGAGATTTCCATTTCCCGTTTTGAGCTTTTATTTTTAAAGATTCTTTTCCTCTTTCCCAAACCGGAATCATTACTTCCTGAAGCCAAACTTTGTCGGCTCCGGCTTCTTTCAATTTTTGTTCTGCCCATTTCACCGATTTTTCATATGCTTCAGAACCGCTTAATCGATGACCTATATTTTTAGTTAAATCTCTAAGTTCGGTGTAGGATTTTCCTTTATTTAAAATTTCAGTTGAAATTCTACTGAACTGTATTGAATCTTCTTTGGTCTGTCCAAATAAGTTTAAGCTTAAAAAGACAACCGCAGCTGATAGAATATTTTTCATAATTACATTTTAAAATTAAAATTTCAGCTCTACATCAATCTGTCTTCCTTCCTGCAAGGCTTTTTTATCCATTGAAGAACCTACTGCAGCCCCGACACCTAAACCAATTGGTAATCCTATTGCCATTAATCCCATATTTTTCATTAGTAAACCAAAAACAACTCCGATTGGTAAGCCGAAAGCCGTCATTCCCACTGCTAACCAAAGTTTTTTATAGTAACCTTTAGGAACGATTTTATGTTCTTTTTCCAAATATTTTATGATGAGATTTTGCTTGTCTTTTAAAAATTTCAGTAACGCTTTATCCTGTAATGTTGTTGAATTCGATTGTTCAACAATATTATTAATATACTGTACCGCTTCAGAAGGTAATTTTTTATCGTTAAGTTTTTCTAAAATTTCCTGAAACTGAGAATAAAGATCGCCAAGTTTTGGGTTATTTATCGAGTCGAATTTTAAGTCTAATTGATTGATTTCCATTTTGAATCTGATGTTAAAGTTTTTTTTACAGTTTATCAATGCGTTTGTTGTGTACGTACAGCTTCAGGTATTTTAAATAATAAAATTAAAGACCATACTTGCAGGACTGTTTGTGCGATATAAATAACTCCTACAACAGGATCGTTTACGAATTCAGAAACCATTAAAGGAAACCCGAGAAGTCCAAAAGCTAAAAGTACCAATAGTATAAATTTAAACCATTCTATACCTCTGCTTACAACGTAACCAAGACCAAAAAGAAAAGCTAAAGTAAGTAGCGCTGTGAAAAATTTCCTTCCTGAATCTAAAGTTTCATATTTCCAGATCATATTGCCAATTCCTAAAACTGCAGCTAAATAAATTAACTCAGCTGATTTTTTATAATTGGGGTGAAGAGTAAAGTTTTTTCTGGTGTTTTCTTCTTCAATTAACAATACAATTCTTGCCGTTTCTTCATCACTAAATTCACGACTGCGAGCTTTCAAGATTTCGTAGGCATAAAGTTTAGCTTCCGGAACAAATTTACTTTCAGGTTTGATATATTCTGCCAATTCCTGATTTGATTTTGCTTCTAAAAGTTTCTTGTTAACGCTCATTTGAGTGCATTCATCGTTATTATTTGTATATTTCTACCAATTTTTATCAATCATAAACACAAACTGCGTCATCGCAACAGCTCCAAGCAATAATTCTCTTTTATTGACTTTATCGAAAGTATCTTTTTCAGAGTGATGATAATCGAAATAACGTTGTGTATCTACCACCATTTCAACCAATGGAATATCCAGTTTTTTTAATGGTGCGATATCCTGAATTGCATACGTCTGGTCGAAATCATAGATTCCATACGGTAAAAAATAATTTTTCCATTCAAAAATAAGCCTTCTTCTCTGTGGCGACATATCTAAAGAAAATCCTCTTGGAGAATATCCTCCTGAATCGCTTCCTAAAGCCAAAATATGCTTTTCTTCTTTCTTTTTTACACTCATTGCATACGTTTCACGACCCATTCCGCCATTTTCACTGTTGGCGTAAAGCACAACTCTTATCGTATGATTGTTGTCGTAACCTAAAGCTTTAAATGCTCTTAAAACTTCCATACACTGTACCACTCCGGTTCCGTCATCATGGGCACCTTCAGCAAAATCCCATGAATCGAGCTGGGCTCCGAGAACAATTACTTTAGAATCTTTTTTACCGGGAATTTCACCGATAATATTGTGATTAATTGTTTCACCTTTTGACTCGGCCGACATATTAATTTTGGCTTTAACAGAAGTCTTTTTAAGAAGGCTTTCAAGTTCATCTGCCGAACGAGCGCCAATCGTCATTGCAGGTATTCTTGCCTTATCATCCGGCTCGTAATAAACCTGTTTCGCATGCGGAATATCATCAGAAGCTGTTGTTAATGATCTTATAATTAAAGCTTTCGCTCCTTTCTGACCAATGACGGATGCCGAAATAAGTTTAGATTTTGCCGCAATCATGTAAGAATCTACTGTGCTGATTATCGTAGGATCGATAGGATAGTTTACAAAAATAATTTTATCTTTTGCATCTGCAATTCTCAGATTCACCAATTCCTGAACGTTATTCACCAAAAGAATATCAGCAGTAAGATCTTTTCCTTTGGTACCTTCAGAATTTCCGAAAGAAAGCATTTTTATGTTTTTCCAGTCACCGCTTGAAGTTTTAATCTGTAAAGATTCTTTTCCTCTGATCCAAATGGGAACTCTTACTTCCTGTTTCCAGATATTTTCTGCACCAGCTTCTTTTAAGTTTTTTTCAGCCCATTCTGTAGCTTTTGTGTAGCCGGGTGTTGCACTGAATCTCGAGCCAACTCCCTTGGTTAACTCACCGAGATTATCATAAGCAGTTCCGTGAAGGAAAATTTCGTCAGAGATTTTCTTAAATTCTTCGTGGTAATTGAATTTAGGGATTGGCTTTGCCTTTTTTGAAGGAGTTTTTTTCTGAGAAAATAAAAATCCACTCAAAAAGAGTGGAAATATGATAAGTAAGATTTTTTTCATTTTTACTGACCGTTTTCTTTTCGGAGCATAAAAATAAATAAAAATATTATCATATTGTTTTATTCTGGAATATTTTACTTTCTTAATAGCTCATTTTCTGCTTTCAAAATTTTATTCTCTTCTTCTAATTTAGCAATATATTTTTTCATTGTCAATAAGCCATATGCTGAAATATTGACTGCATTTGTAGTATTTTCATTTTTAATGAAAAAAATTCCGTCATCAGGCTCATAAATATCTTCTAATTTTACACCTAATTCTTTCGCTACTTTAATCCATTCTTTTTTTGATATTTTAGTAACACCATTTTCCCTCCTGTTATAGCTTGATGTTTCCATACCAACTTTGTATGCCAATTCTTCTTGAGTAAACTTTTTTTCTATTCTTTTGTCTAATAATTTTTGTTTAACCATAACTAATTCTAATCATTTGCTGTAATATGCAATTTATGTGTTCTATTTTGCATTTCAAAATTATGAGAGCGTTTTTAATTTAGCAATGCTAATAATAGCATATAATTAAAAAATATTTTTATTATGAAAAAGATTAAAACAATTCTTTTTTTAGGATTTGGATTTGTTGCTTCTGCAGCGACATTTGCATTAACAATTAATGACTCTTCTTTAGAAAGCCTTCGAGCTAATGCTGGAATTAAATGTGTAGAAGCAACGAATAGCGACTGCAGATCAGCTTCTACAGGGCAAATTTACACAGGCTATAAAGCACAAACCATTGGAGGTACATCATCATTTGAAGAAGAAAGCTTGTAACAACAGGGTTTATGAAGATACCATATAAGGAATCTCAAACTTTTAACTAAAAGGAGGATATCTCCTTTTAGTTATTTAATAATCAATCATGAAGCATACTTATATAAGTTATAATTTTATTTTGTTTTTATTCTTTCTTATTTTTTATAGTTGTAAACAAAATAACAATAATGTTGAATTTAAAATTCAAAAAAATGATAGCGATATTAATTTAAATGGTTCGGATAAGTTATCTATCGTTTTAAAGCCAATAAATATACATGGTATATTTACTAGTATAGCTGTAGTTGATAGTATATTGATATGTGGGAATTTTAGATCTGAAAAACTTATCAATATATATTCTTTAAATAATAATAAATTAATAGATACGATAATTACACGTGGAAATGCTCAAAACGAAGGTTTATCTGTAGCGAATATATTTATTCAGAATAACCAAATAGCATGGATTTATGATATAACATTAAGTAAATTATTTAAAATTAATATCGATTATTTACAAAAAAATAAAGTTATAGAAAAAGAGATAAGGTTGCCTACAAACTTAAAAAATTTAATCTCGCCAAGTATAATTGGTGATAGTTTATTGCTAGCCACCACTTACTCAATGGATAATTGTAGATATTTTTACGCAGATTTTCAACAAATAAAGAAGAAAATAGGAAAGCTTCCTAAGGTAAATAATAATAAATTGCTTGAGGATATACCAAATACTAAATTTCCTAATAAAGCTTATCTATTTAAAGCTACAAGTATTAAACATTCCTTTAAAAATAAGGTTGCTGTTTTTTATAATAAAGCTAGCAGAGCTGAATTTTATGTAAATGATAAGCTTGAAAAAACGATTTATAATAAAGATAATTTCAATCCTAAAATGTATGTTACAAAACTTAAAATGGGATTCTCTGTTGAAGATGATGAAAAAACAATTTATGCTTATTTATCTGTCGCATATACTGAAGATTATATTTATTGTCTTTTTTCAGGAGATAAAAACGGTGAAACATCTTCAGAAAAAATTTTGATTTTTGACTGGGACGGCAATTTTATAAAAGAACTTTCTTTAGACCGAAAAGTAAGTAAAATCTGTATAAACCAGAAAACAAAAACTCTATACTGTTACGATGATAGAGTAAAAAGTATTTTTTTAACTAAACTAAATTTTTAAGAATGAAAATGTTAAAATTCTTTTTAATATACTGTTTTATTTTCTTTACATCATGTAAAAACAAATGTGAAAATATACAACAAGAAACAAAGACAATGATGAAAAGTTGGTATAAGAAAAAAATATTTTTTCCCTCCAACATGGAAAAGTTGATTAATGTTTCTTCTACAAATAATAAAATTAGTGATTTAATAAATATGCAAGGATATACTATTGTTCATTTTTTTACAGCAGATTGTGATAAATGTATAGACGAATTAAGTACAATAAAGAAATCATTACAAAATTTGCCCGAAAATCCAAATGTAAATTTTGTATTCATTGCAAGTGCTCCAACCAAGCTATATGTTTCAGATGCGATAAAGAAAATAAATTTTCCCTATCCTATATATTACGAAAGAGAATATTATTCATTTAAAACAATAAATAAGCTACCAGTCTCGGATAATCTTTATAACACAATGATTCTAAATAATAATTCTGAAGTGATTTTATTTGGAGCTTTTTACGATAATGATAAAGCAAAGTCACTATACTCCAAAATTCTTATATGTAATTTATGAGAAAAGATTTTTTTTATATTATAGCTTTTCTTTTCGCTTTAATAATTTTAAGAATATTCTTTTTTGAAATATATACAATAAATCAAAACTCGATGAATAATACTTACAAAGCGGGTAATAAAGTATTGATAATTAAAAATTTTTATTCAATTACCTATAATGATGTTATAATATTTAAACATGAAAATAAAAAAATGATTAAACGTTGTATAGGATTACCTGGAAATACTTTTAAAATAATTAAAGGCAAAACTTATTTAGATAATGTATTAATTCCATTACCAAGTAACGCTGTAGATAAAAAAAATTCGGAATCTGATGCATTTTCCAGATCGGAAATTTATAGTACATATGGTAAAAATGAATGGACATTATACAATTTTGGTGCTTTTCTAATCCCAAAAAAAGGAATGGTAATAGCACTAAACCCTAAAAATATCATTCTTTATAAAAAATTGATTGAAGAAGAAAATGTTGATGATTTAAATCTGACTAAAGAAAGATACATATTTCAGGACGATTTCTATTTTTTAATGGGAGATAATAGAGCAGAATCGGTAGATTCTAGATTTTTCGGTCCGGTTAAAAAAGCAGATATTACAGGAAAAGTTATTCTCAAAGTTTGGTAAGTTTATAAAAAAAATAAAAAAAATGAAAATAATATTATTTAGTTTACTAATTACATTTGAAATTTTATCTTCTCAAAACCATCGATTTATTTATAAATTAGAAATCAACAAAAAAGATGATTTCATAAAAACAAATATGGCCTTGGATATTTCTGACAGCTCTGTCAAGTTTTACGAGTTGGGATTTGTGAAAAATGATTCCTTAAGAAAAACGGGAAAGAACACACAATACTTTTTAAAATGCGATCAATTGTTATTAAGGAAACGCAATAGTTTTGAAAACAAGATATTTTTCTCTCACGGATATGATTATTTTGCTATTAGGTCAACAGATAAAATTGACTGGAAATTAGAAAAAGAAACAAAAAAAGTACAGGATTATACACTTCAGAAAGCAACTAGTAATTTTGGAGGAAGAAAATGGATCGCCTGGTTCAGTCATAAAATTCCGTTTCAGGAAGGACCTTACAAATTTCGAGGATTATCGGGCCTGATTTTTGAAATATATGATTCTGAAAATATTTTTCATTATACATTAGTAAAAAGCATCACTCTTCCGGAAGCATTTGATACCAGCAATTTTTTAGAAACTCATTATGGAAAAAAACCAATTGCTGTAAGCTTAAAACAATATCACAAAATAAAATTGGACTCTTATAACAATGTTATAGAAGAGTTCAGTGACTTTATTAGAAAAGGAGGGACACTAGCTTCTGATGATGATCTTAGCACACCAGAAAAAATTAGAGAAAGAAAAAAATCTATACAGAAAAGTATAAAAGAATATTATTTACCTATCGAAAAAGATAAAGCTATACCTTATCCTAAAGATTGAAAAATGTTAAAACTATTATAAAAAGCATCTACTAAAGATGCTTTTTAATTTTAATATGTATTTTATTTCATATCGTACATTAATAATGCAGTAACCAGTTTAGGCTCGATAAATGTGCATTTTGGAGGCATACGCAACTTTAAATCAGATATTTTAATCATATCATTAAAGCTTACCGGGTAGATTCCGAAACCTACTTTCCCTTCACCCTTGTCGATTTTCTCTTTCAATAGTTTAATTCCTTCGATATTCGATGTTCCCTTTACGTAGGTAATCTGATCTGAACTGTCGGAATCTTCAATATTCAGAATATCTTTAATGATATATTTATCTAAAATATGATGATCAAGATTATCAAGTGACATTTCCGGGGAACGCAAATCGTGTTTTACGTGAAGTGAATAAAATTTCCCATCCAAATACATTGAAATATGAAATTTCTGAGAAGGGTAGTACGGAGTCTGGTCTTTTTCGTGAATAAGGAAATATTTTTCCAGTTTCTTCAAGAAATCTTCAGTAGATAAATCTCCGATACTGCTCAGAATCCTGTTGTAATCGTGAATTTTTATAGATTGATTGGAAACGATAAAACTATACACAAAATTATAGGCTTCAGTTCCGTTATGGCGCTTGTTTTTTTCTTTAAGACGCTTTGCATGAAGTGCTGTAGAACCAATTCTGTGGTGACCATCTGCAATATAAAAAGACTCGATCTGATCGATTACTTCTTTAAACTGCTGCAGTTTCAGGCGGTTATCTATTCTCCAGATTTTATGTCTGATTCCGATTGTATCAACATGATTGAAAATAGGAACATTTTTTTCTTCATGATTCATCAGCAATTCAATTTTTGAATTTGACTGATAAGTCAGCAAAACAGGTTCCGCCTGAAGATTCACTTTATCAAGATAATGCGCCAGCTTTTCTTTTCTCTGAGGAATGGTACTTTCGTGTCTTTTGATTTTTCCGCTCCAGAAATCTTCAATACTCGACAAGCCAAGAAGCCCTCTGAATATCTGCTTGTTTGGATAAATCTGCTCATAAAGATAATAGGCAGAGCTGTCCTGAACTAATGTTTTGTCTTCCAAAAGTTCTTCAAAAGTGGTACGTATTTTCCTTAAATTCCGGTCGACATCTTTAGATTTACTTACAACATAGGGTTTAATCATATTGATGTAAGTTTTTTCTTTTTGTGCTTTTTCAGCAATTTCAGCCTGGGTGAAATTATCTAAAGGATGAGTAGGAAACGTTGCCTCATGATCTTTATGAGGGCGTATTCCACGGAAAGGTTTAAAAACTGGCATATATAATTTATAGTTTCTTTTTAATTTCAATAATCTGATTGGCAAGTTCAATACCTATTTTTTCTTGCGCATCTACCGTATTACCTCCTAAATGTGGTGTAAGAGACAGATTAGGGTTCATCAATAAAATCAGTTCAGGTGACGGTTCGTTTTCAAAAACATCAAGCGCTGCTCCTGCAACTTTACCAGATTCTATAAAATCAAGCAAAGTAACTTCATTGATTACACCGCCTCTTGCGGTATTGACGATATAAACACCATCTTTCATTTTTTCAAACTGTGGAGTATCAATGATATACTCATCAGTCTGTGGCGTATTGATGCTGATAAAATCGGTATCTTTTAAAAACTCTTCAGTATTATTCGTAGAAGTAATTTCAAAATTTAAAGTTTGTCCGTCGAAAAAATGTAAGGCTAAAACTTCTGTTCTGGGTTTTCTGGTCAGAACTTTTACTTTCATTCCTAAAGAAATTCCCATTTTTACGACTTCCTGACCAATACTTCCGAAGCCAATTACTCCCAAAGTTTTACCTGAAAGTTCGTACGCTTTGCTGAAAGATTTTTTCATCGCATTGAAGTGAGTTTCCCCTTCCAATGGCATCAGTCTGTTAGATTCGTGTAAAAATCTTGCTAAAGAAAAGAAATGTGCAAAAACCAATTCAGCCACCGATTTTGAGGAAGCAGTTGGGGTATTGATCACATATAATCCTTTTTCAATCGCATATTCAACATCGATATTATCCATACCGATTCCGCCTCTTCCTATTATTTTCAGATTGGGACAAGCGTCAATCAAATCTTGTCTTACTTTGGTAGCACTTCTCACCAAAAGAACATCTACGTTATTTTCATTAATAAAATTAATAACGTGATCCTGAGCAACTCTGTTGTCAAGCAGTTCTATCCCGGCTTCTTTTAAAGCTAGTTCTCCGGCTTTGGAGATTCCGTCGTTGGCTAAAACTCTCATTGTTCTTATTAATCTAATATTTTTAAGATGAATTTAATAGTTTCGCAAATTAAGAAAATTTAAAAGAATGAAAAAACATCTTTTAATTGTTGATTTCTTTCCCGCTAGTTACTTTATAGATTTCATTACATCTACCAAAACCTGCACACTTTCTATTGGCAATGCGTTATACATACTTGCTCTGTAACCACCCAAACTTCTGTGTCCGTTTAACCCATTGATTCCGGCAGCTTTCCATGCAGCATCGAATTCTTCTTTTTTACTTTCATCGAGTAATTTGAAAGAAATATTCATCAGCGAACGATCTTCTTTCACACAGAACGTTTCAAATAAAGGATTAGAATCTATTTCGTCGTATAATAATTTAGCTTTAGCTTCATTTCTTGCTTCTGCCGCTGCAATTCCTCCGTTTTTTTCTAAATACTGTAACGTCAATAAAGATGCATAAACAGGGAAAACCGGTGGAGTATTATACATCGATTCTTTAGCAATATGCTGAGAATAATCAAAATAAGAAGGCATGTTTTCTCTTCCTGATTTTTCAAGAATTTCTTTTTTTACAACCACTAAAGTCACACCTGCAGGTCCCATGTTTTTCTGAGCTCCGGCATAGATTAAATCAAATTTAGAGAAATCTAATTGTCTTGAGAAAATATCCGAACTCATATCACAAACCATTAAAGTTTCTACTTCAGGAAAGTTTTTCATTTGTGTTCCGTAGATGGTATTGTTTGATGTGCAGTGGAAATAATCATATTCTGCACCTATTTTATAATCTTTAGGAATGAAAGAGTAATTTTCTTCTTTTGAAGAGCCTACAATATCTACACTTCCTACTTTTTTAGCCTCTTTTATAGCTCCTGCAGCCCAAGTTCCTGTATCCAGATAAGCAGCTTTTCCGCCTACTTTCATCAAATTGTAAGGCACCATTGCAAACTGAAGACTTGCACCGCCTCCCAAATACAAAACTTCATAATCGTCACCCAAATTCATCAGTCTTTTTACAATTGCGCGAGCTTCATCCATTACCGCAACAAAATCTTTACTTCTGTGTGAGATCTCAAGAATTGATAAACCAATCCCGTTGAAATCTAAAATAGCTTCTGCTGATTTTTCAAATACTTCCTGAGGTAAGATACATGGTCCTGCGCTGAAATTGTGCTTTTTGCTCATAATTTTACTTGTTGTTTTTGCAAATTTTATTCAATATAGACAAAATCTGCGGTTTCATTATTACTATTTTGAAGAGATATAATTTAAATATAAAATAAAACCGTCTCATAATTTATGAGACGGAAGTTTTTATTCACCGTGTAAGAACGCTTTTTTGTTCAGCAAAGCCTCTTCAGACTCTACATGATCTTCATCCGGAACACAGCAGTCTACCGGGCAAACCGCAGCGCACTGTGGCTCCTCATGAAAGCCCTTACATTCTGTACACTTGTCTGTTACAATAAAATAAACATCGTCACTCACAGGTTCCTGTGGTGAGTCGGCATCAACCGTAAGACCTGATGGTAAGGTTACGGTTCCTGAAAGCTCAGTACCTTCGGATGCTTTCCAATCTACTGCCCCCTCATATATTGCATTGTTTGGGCATTCCGGTTCGCAGGCTCCGCAGTTAATGCATTCATCAGTTATTTTAATAGCCATCGCTAATTTTTTTTAAATTTGCACAAAATTACAAAATATTCCCCAATTTTGCAGTAATTATGAATATCGAAAAAAGAGTTTTAGGACTAAATGAATTAAGTGGTTATATAAAAGAGTTTTTAGTAAAAAACCCTGAATATTATAATGAAAATGATGTCGAATTTCAGCAAGTATTGAAAAAATCAGAAATTGAAAACCCATGGTTTACGGCTGATAATCAAAAGTATGCCTTAAAACAATGGGCAGATTTGCTGACAAAGGAAAATATAAACGAATGGTTGCAAAACTATTCACCATCGAAAACTTCGAAAAAAGTAGGTTTAATTCTTGCCGGAAACATTCCTTTGGTAGGATTTCACGATGTAATTTCTGTGATTTTAAGCAATCACATACCATTGATTAAGCTGTCATCAAAAGACAAGCAAATGGTTCCATTTTTACTTAAAAAATGGAAAGAATTTTCTGACGAAGCCATTGATTTTGAATTTGTAGAAAGATTAGAGAATTTTGATGCAGTAATAGCAACAGGAAGCAACAATACAGCGAGATATCTGGAATACTACTTTAAAAATCATCTAAGTATTATCCGTAAAAACAGAACTTCAGTTGCGGTTTTAAAAGGTGATGAAACAGAAGAAGAGTTGAAGCTTTTAGCGCATGATATTTTCCAGTATTTTGGTTTAGGATGCAGAAATGTGACCAGAATTTTCATTCCGCAAGAGTTTGTGATCGACAGATTGTTTGAGAGTTTCTTAGATTTTAAAGAAATCATCAATCATAATAAATATGCTAATAATTACGATTACAACAGAGCAGTTTACCTTCTAAACCAAGATAAATTCTGGGATAATAATTTTGTAATGCTGAAAGAAGACGCTCAATTATTCAGTCCGCTTTCTGTGATTAATTTTAGCAGATATTCTTCTTTGGATGAAGTAAAAAATTTCATTGCTGAAAACGAAGAAAATATTCAATGTGTTGTTGCTAAAAATGAGCTGGGAATTGATTCAATTCAATTCGGAGAAGCACAAAACCCTGGATTGAATACTTATGCAGATAATGTAGATACAATGAAGTTTTTGGAGGTTATTTAATTTATTTATCTTAAATTAGGTCAGCCAAATTTAAATCTTGTCTAAAATGAAATCATTTTTGATTAAATTTCGTGTAAATCTCGTTATTTATGGTGATTCTATATGACAAATAAAAACAATATCATCTACATATGAAAAAATTAATCGTTGTTCTTTGCCTGTTTTCAGTTTCATCAGCTTTCGCACAAGATGTGAAAAAAGTGGAAGTTCAAAATCCTGCAATGGATATTTCGGCTTCTATTCCTAAAGATAAAATTGAATTTTACAATCAGTCGTTCTCCAAATTTGTTTCTGCCTTGAAAACTGCAGACAAACAAGCGGTGGGTTCTCTGATTTCTGAAAAAGTGAAGAGTTTGGTAGACGAAAATATGATTCAGAAACTTTCGGGCGGAATAAGCTTCGAAAGAAAAACAGAAGTTTATCAATCGGGCTATCAAAAATTGCTTGATAATCAAACGTATCCTGCTATTCAGTATAAATATACAGATGATCAATCTAATCCACCAAAAGATTTGATTACGGTAATTTTTGAAAATGACGGTAAAATTCTAGGTGTAAAACCGAGTTACAGTAAATAAAAAAATAAAAATTATAAATAGAAAACTTATGATGACAGATGTTTTAGTCGCACATTCTTCCGATGTAGAAAAGGCTAGTTTTTACAAAAAAACCTATTTGCATGTTGCTTTTGCAATTCTTGCATTTATAGGTGTTGAGACAGTTTTGCTAAATATTGTGCCGGAACAATTAATTTTGGCAATGTTTGCTCAGCGTTATCTTTGGCTTTTGATTATCGGTGTATTTTGGTTGGCATCTTTTTTAGCTACCAAATGGTCGCTTTCACAAAGTAAATCTACTCAATATATGGGGTTAGGTTTTTATGTACTTCTGGAAGCAGTAATATTTTTGCCATTGATATATATTGCGGTAGTGTATGCAGGAGGTTCTGTAATTTTTCAGGCTGCAACACTTACTGTAGCTATGTTTGCAGGAATTTCGGCTGTAGCATTTACTTCTAAAAGAGATTTTTCTTTCCTTAGAAATATTATTACAATCGGAGGTTTTATCGCTATAGGATTAATTGTTGCGGGGATGATTTTCGGATTTAATCTGGGATTATGGTTTTCTGTAGGAATGGTAATTTTAGCGTCAGCCACAATTTTGTATCAAACCAGCAAATTAAAGGATGCTTATGTAACGGATCAATATGTAGGAGCTTCATTGCAGCTTTTCGCATCTATCATGCTACTGTTTTGGTATATTCTTAGCATTTTAATGAGCAGAAGAAGCTAGTTTTAGTGAGAAATTATGAGTTATAAGTTATGAGTTTAATCAAAATTTTAATTCACTTTTATAAACCCAAAAAATCCTGATGTATTTTCATCGGGATTTTTTATTAAAAAATATGGGGAAACTTCAAAAAGTTTATATTTTTATAATAATTGAAATTTTTAAATATTTCAATCTTAAATTTACTTGTCAATTGACCCTAAAACCTTTTGAGCAAAAGAGTTTAAAGCATCTTTTTCACTCATTCCGTTTTGTACGTTTGCATGAACTTCCAAAGCTCCACAGATATTGGTAATCAATTCACCTGCAACATTCATATCCTCTTCTGTAGTTCCTCTGAACTCTGTGAAAGATTCTAAAACCTCTAAAGTTTTTTCTAAATTTTCCAGAGTTTGGTTTTGATAAAACTGTCTGATTACTGGTAACTTCATTATGCTAATTCATTAAAAAGGTTAATTAAACTTTCCGCTTGGTTAGACTGCACTTGGTTGACCAATTCACCGTTTTTGAAAATTGCGAAAGTAGGTAAGTTGTCAACTTTTGCTAATTTTCTGCTTTCCGGTAATTTTTCTGCATCTACATATAGAAAAGGAATTGCATCGTTTTCAGCTGCCAGTTTTTTAAATTTAGGCTTCATGATTCTGCAGTTTCCACACCATGTTGCGCCGTATTGTACAACTACTTTTTCATTGTCGCTAACGATATTTTGTAACGTATCTTCTGTTAATTCTGTATACATAATTTTAATTTTTTATAAAAAATAAAAAATGTAGCAATCTAATAATTTACCAGTGTAACAATTAAATTTAGTAGACCCCAAATATTGGTAAACTGCTACATTGTTATATTGGTACATTATATTTTGCTACATTGTTACATTAATTTTATTAGTTCTTCGCCAAATATTCAGCAGTAGAAGTTCTGTCAGCTTTCATTGCATCTTTACCTTCTTCCCAGTTTGCAGGGCAAACTTCACCGTGCTTCTGAACGTGAGTATAAGCATCGATCAATCTTAAATATTCTTTTACGTTTCTTCCTAGAGGCATATCATTTACCGACTCGTGGAATACTTTTCCTGTCTCGTCGATCAAATAAGTTGCTCTGTAAGTAACATTTGAACCTGTGAAATACTCATTTCCTTCTTCGTCAAATTCCAGATCCTGATCTACAATATCTAATAAGTTTGCCAATTGTCTGTGAGTATCAGCTAAAAGCGGATAAGTAACTCCTTCAATACCACCGTTGTCTTTTGAAACGTTCAACCAAGCAAAGTGAACTTCGTTTGTATCACAAGAAGCACCGATTACTTTAGTGTTTCTTTTTTCAAATTCACCTAAAGCTTCCTGAAATGCGTGAAGCTCAGTCGGGCAAACAAAAGTAAAATCTTTTGGATACCAGAATAAAATCACTTTTTGTTGGTTTTTTGTAGTTTCTTCAAAGATGTTGATTCTAAGATCATTACCCATTTCAGACATTGCGTCAATCGTTACGTTTGGAAATTTTTTACCTACTAAAGACATAATTTTTCTAATTTTTAATTTGATTAATTTTACAGTGCAAATATACACAGTTTTGTCTATTGAAAAAATAACTTTCGATAAATAAAATCTATAATAGTTTTTACAATTAAATAAAAAAAGAGCTTCTTTCAAAGCTCTTTCTGGTTTTTAGTAACTGAGTATAGTTGACTTTCTAATTATAATTATTAATATAATGTTACTTGTAATCTTATCTATTTCTCATTATAATCGTATCTTCATGATTATGAAAACACACACATGGTTTTTCTTTTTTATAATTATATTTTCAAACAATATTTCCGGTCAAAATAAAACATTTAAATATGATTTAAACTACAAACCAAATTTATTAAAAGATAGTCTGGTTTTAGAAAAGACTATTTTAGACATTAAAGATGGAAGCTTATCTATTTTTAGAACAGAACAAGAAAAAAAATCAGATTCACTTATAGCTAAAACTGGTTTTGGTTTTGGAAGAAAACCTATGCTCGAACATCAATTTTACATCATAAAAAAGATACCTGACAATGAAGTTTTAAAAAGTATTCAAACAATGTTTAGAGAAATATTGTATATAAAAATTGACGAAAAACTTGATTGGACTATTTTATCTGAAAAAGATAAAATCGGAGCTTTTGAAGTTCAGAAAGCAACACTAAATTATGGCGGAAGAAATTGGACTGCATGGTTTGCAAATGAAATCCCAATTCAAGACGGACCCTATATTTTCCATGGTTTACCAGGTTTAATTGTGAAAATTTCAGATGATCAGAATAATTTCATTTTTAACCTGACAGAAATTAAAAATCTGAATGGAGAAATTTATTATAGAACAAAAGGCACAGAAATAACTTGGGATCAGTTAAAAAAAATGTCTGAAAATTTTTACACAGATCCTTTATCTCGTGTAAAGTCGATGGGAATTCAGTTTAAAAAAGATGATGGATTAGGGGGTACGGTTTCTGTTGACATGAAAAGCGAATCAGAAAGAATGAAAAAAATGATTCGAGAAAATAACAATCCTGTAGAACTCAACCATAGAATTGACTATAAATAAAAACTATAGTTGCATTTACAATTAAATAAAAAAAGAGCTTCTTTCAAAGCTCTTTTTGGTTTTAGTAACCGAATATTTCTGTAAGACTTAACTTTTTAAGTTCACCTAATTTCAGCAAATCTTCATCCTTTACTTTATCTTGTGAAGCAACAAGACAATACGTGTAATTTTTCCCTTTCATTTCATTATCATGGAAAGTATTGATGTCTGCAAAACTGATTTTCGGAGACTGCTCATAGACACTTTTTCTTCTGTCATAATCAAGACCTAATTTTTGAGCTGATAAATAAGAGAAAATGATTCCGTCTTGTGTAATTCTTTCTGCAGCGATTGTTTTTCTTAATCCGCTTTTTGCGGTTTCAAATAGCTGCTCAGATTTTGGAAGAGTGGTTAAAAGCTCATTCATTGCAGTTGTAGATTCATTCAGTTTATCGGCCTGAGTTCCTACATAAGCCGTAATCATATTTTTGTTTTCTTTTTTGTTTGGCTGTCCAAAATATGAATACGTAGAATATGCCAAAGCTTTAGATTCTCTGATCGTCTGGAAGACAATAGATCCCATTCCGCCACCAAAATAATTATTAAACAAACTTATTGTCGGACTAAGTTTCGGGTTATAATTATCTGCATTTCTTACCCAGAAAATTTCAGCTTGTACCATGTCATAATTGGCAAACAAAACTTTATTTTTATCGGTAGGAATCTGCGCAAAAGTTTTAGATTTCGGCATTTCTTTCAACGTTGCCGGAACTTTATGAATCAGCGTTAAAGAAGATGCAACTCCGTGTGCAGATTTTGGTCCGTAGTGAAGAATTTTGTGTTTATAATTAAATAAATCATGAAGGATATTCACCAAATCTTCTGCTTTTAAAGCATCTAATTCTGCATCAGTTAAAACATTGTTGAAAGGGTTTTGAGAACCATACTGAGCATAACTTCTCAATCCACTCATGATTGTTCCTTTGTTTTGTTTTGCGTTGGCTCTCGCTTTTTTCAATCTTGCTTTATAAGCGGTTAAGGCTGCTTCATCAGCCTGACAGTTTTTAATTAAATCTTCAAATAAAGCTGCTGTTTTATCAAAGTTATCATTTAAACCCTCTAAAGAAACATACGTATCTTCGTTACCTGCACTTACATTAAAGCTTGAAGCTAATTTGTAAAATTCTTTGCTTATGGCTTCAGAAGACTTATCTTTTGTTCCTAAATATTGTAAATATTCTGCAGCTAAAGGAAGCATTTTGTTGTTCCATTTTCCTGAATCGAAGTAATAATACAATCTGAAAAGCTCATTATCCGTGTTTTTTACAGAAAGAACATCTACACTTTTTACTTTGCTTTTCTCAATATCTTTATCAAAATTTAACCAAACCGGCGAGATAGTATTTTCCGGCATCTCCTGGATCTTTTTAAGAAACGGAGAATTATCTTCTCTGTTTACAGAAACCGGCGTTATTGTTGGCTTATCTACTTTTACAATACTTTTGTCTTCGCCTTTTTTCTTATAAACTGCGACATAATTGTTATTTTGAAGATATTTAGATGCAAAATCCATAATATCTTTTTTGGTAAGCTTAGAGATTTCTTCTAAATATTCCAAAGAAGCTTTATGATCGATATCAGAGGTAAATTCATCCATTAAGATGCTTGCTCTGGAAGAATATTTTTCATCTTTTTGAATAATACTTTTCTTCTCATTATTAACGATAGACTGAATTAAATCATCTGAAAATTCACCTTTTCTAAGTTTTTCAATTTCCTGAAGAAGAAGAGTTTTCACTTCATCCAATGATTGACCTTCAGTTGGTCTTCCTTGTAAAATTAAAACAGAATAATCTTTTAAAACATACGGAAAAGCATATGCATTCAAGAGTTTTTGTTTTTTCACAAGATCCAGATCAATCAATCCGGCTTGGCCGTTGGTCAGCATATTTCCGATTAAATTTAAAAGCCTTGCGTCTTTGGTGGTAGCTCCCGGAAATCTGAATCCCATCATTACACTTTCAGGATTAGGGCCTACAACTTCTTTTATAACTGGTGAAGAAATTGGTTTTTCTTGTCCTACAACGTATTCCGGAACGGCTTTAGACTTCATATAAGAAAAAGCCTTATCGATTTTCCCAATCATCTCATCCGGATTAAAATCTCCCGACATTATCACTCCCATATTGTTGGGAACATAATAATTGTCGTAATATTCTCTAATTGCTTTTAAAGAAGGATTTTTCAGATGCTCGATTTTTCCGATTGTCGTCTGTTTACCATAATTGTTATTCGGAAACAACGTTTCAAATATTTTATCATATACTTTGTCGGTATCATCATCCAAAGTCCTGTTTTTCTCTTCGTAAACTGCTTCAAGCTCTGTATGGAAAAGCCTTAAAACAGGCGCTCTGAAACGTTCGGACTGTACAGCGAGAAATTTATCAACCGCATTGGCCGGAATATCTTCTACATAAACAGTTTGCTCAAAAGAAGTAAATGCATTCGTGCCGTCTGCGCCCATTCCTGACATCATTTTGTCGTATTCATTGGCAATCGCATAGTTTGCAGCTTCTCCCGAAACCTTATCTATTTCTTTATAAATTTCTTTTCTTTTGGCTTCATCTTTTGTCTGGTTGTATTTCTCATAAAGAGCATCCACTTTATCTAAAAGAGGTTTTTCTTTTGCCCAATCTTTTGAACCAAACTTATCTGTACCTTTAAAAAGCATGTGTTCCAGATAATGTGCAAGACCAGTGTGGCTTGCCGGATCGGTTTTACTACCGGCTTTTGTTGCAATGTAAGTTTGAATCCTTGGTTCTTTATTGGTTGCACTTAAAATGACAGTCAATCCGTTTTTAAGCTTATAATATCTTGCAGAAGTAGGATCATTGGTTACATATTTATAGGTGTACCCATTTGATTTCCCTTCTTTCCACTGGAAATCCTGAGCCTGTGCATAACCACAGAAACTTGCTGCTGCAATGCTCGTTACAATTGTAATTTTTTTAAATAAATTCATTTATGTTTAATTAAATTTTGCTAGTAAATCTTTTATTCTTCTCATCGCTTCTCTCAAATCGTCTTCAGAAGCTGCATAAGAAAACCGGATACATTCCGGGCTACCGAATGAAACTCCGCCAACACATCCTACATGAGCCTTTTCCAAAATAAACATGGCAAAATCGTCTGCATCTTTTATTTCGGTTCCGTCTAATGTTTTTCCTATATAATGAGAAATATCGGGGAAGAAATAGAAAGCAGCTTTCGGTAAAAGCACTTTAAATCCAGGAATTTCCTTCATCAAACTGTACACAAGATCTCTTCTTGTTTTGAAAGCATCAATCATGTATTTATATTCTGAAGGATCAGTTTTTAAAGCAACAATTGAAGCTCGTTGAGCAACAGTATTCGCTCCGCTCGTCATTTGTCCCTGAATTTTTTCACATGCTTTTGCCAACCATTCCGGACAAGCAGAATAACCAATTCTCCAGCCCGTCATTGCAAAAGCTTTAGACATCCCGTTGATTACCGCAGTTTGCTCATAAACTTCCGGAAACTGAGCGATCGAGGTGGTTTTAGTTTCGTAATTGATATATTCGTAGATTTCGTCAGAAATTATCGTTACATGAGGATATTTAGCGATAACTTTCGCTAAAGATTTTAATTCGTCATATGTGTAATATCCGCCTGAAGGATTACAAGGCGAGCTGAAAAGAACAGCCTTTGTTTTTTCATTAATCGCTTCATCCAACTGTTCTGCAGTGATTTTAAAGTCGGTAACATAAGAAGTCGGAAGCATTACAGAATTTCCGCCCATCATTTTTACCATTTCATCATAGCTTACCCAGAAAGGAGTCGGTAGAATTACTTCATCTCCATCATTGATAATCGCTGCTAAGACGTTGATAATTGCCTGCTTAGCTCCGTTTGAAACACAGATCTGTGTAGGTTTATAATCGAGTTGGTTATCTCTTTTTAATTTTTCTGAAATCGCCTGACGAAGTTCTAAAAATCCCGGAACAGGCGAGTAGTGGCTGTAATTTTCATTAATTGCTGTAAAAGCTGCTTGTTTAATATTATCGGGAACATCGAAATCAGGCTCACCCAATGTTAAAGAAATCACATCTATTCCGCTGGCTTTCATCTCTCTAGCTTTGTTTGACATGACGAATGTCTGGGAGTAACCCAATCTGTTTACTCTGTCTGAAAGTTTATTCATGTATTCTTTTTGTCTTTTAAACAAATATATATAAAAACTTAATTTTAACAGAACATAATTTTGGATTTAATGTTAATGATTTTTTTACAATCATAATAGATTACGCATCTTTTAAACCTGATTATCTGATACTTAACATAATAAATTAATCACTAAAATGTTTGTAAACTATTCTTTTTTTGCTTTGTTTTGTAATGTTTTAAAATTGTGCACAAAATTTTGAAAATTAATATTACTAACAATAAAAAAAAAGAATATGAAAAATTTTAAAAGTATTTTTTCTGTCTTAGTAATGTCTTTGATGATGTTTTCTTGTAATGAGAGCAATCAACGAGAAGAAGTTACAAACGAAATAAAAAGAGTAGAAACCATCATTTTGCCAGGTGGTACAAATGCAAAAGGCGAAATATCCGGAACTGTAGAGTTTACCTTTAATGAGAATTCCGAAGCTGTCACAGATATTGTAATGAGTCCAAATCTTTCTGATTATTTAAATCTTTCTGATGAGGAATTAGAAGTAATGGTTAATAATGAAGTCCAAGCAACTACCGCAGGGGCTGGTGAACATGATCACGCAAGTTGTATACAGGGATGTAATACAACATATACTAATGCTGATGGAACTAAAAAACCAGGTAGAGGTGCTTGTAAGTTTAATTGTTGGGTTTCAACAACAGTACAGGTTTTAAAGGCAGTTGCAACAATAACAGCAAGTACGTAATTAATATTGGTAATTTCAAGGGTCGGCTACCTACCCTTGATCTTTTATAACATATTTATGGTTAAAATAATTGTTTTATTGCTAATGTTATCTTTTTCACTTGTTTCTTGTCAGTCAATTTTAGCGAAAATAGTCAGTGACAAAAACATTAATAAGAAAAAACTAGTTTATAAGAATAAGCAAGGCAAATATCTCGTTTATCTTCCTACCGTTCACATAGGCAAAAAAGAATATTATTATTCAATAAAGAAAGAAGTTGATTCTTTAAGGAAAGAAGGTTTTATAATTGCTTACGAAGGAATTATTTTTGAAATAGAAAAAAATGATTTTGAGAAAAATGCAAGAAAAGCCAGAAAAATCATTGGATATAATATTGCAAATATCAATTACAATAACATTAATAGTTTACCAAAAGAATATTCAATAAAAAACTATATAGTTCAAAGTAATGAAAAAACTGGAATAGTAAATACGGATTATAATGTAGATATGTCACTTCATGATCTTATTGAAAAATATGAATTAAAATATGGTTCAGTAATACTGTCCGAATGTGACTTACAAACACCATTATCTGCAAAATACATTTGCAAAGAAAAAAAGAAACTTCCTAAATACTATTTTACTGATGAACTAAGGAATAATGAAGCCTTAACTAAAATTTCGTTGTTGATAAATAAAAATATTGTTCTTTTGTATGGTAAGGGTCATAAATTTATGATTCATGCAGGTCTACTAAATAATGGTTATGAACTAGTAAGTGGCAAACTATAAACTTGTTGTAGCATTATATTTAAAACTTCTTTATATACAAAGAAGTTTTTTTTATTTTTTAAACTTATTTTTGCCCTTTAGAATTACTTTTATGTCGATAGCAATCATTCAAAAATACTTTCCGGATCTTTCAGAAAAACAAATTGAGCAGTTTACAATGCTTGAAAGCCTTTATGGAGAATGGAACGAGAAAATAAATGTCATTTCCCGAAAAGATATGGAATCCCTTTATGAGAAACATATTTTACATTCTTTAGGCATCGCAAAAATCATGGAATTTGCTCCCGGAACGAAAGTTTTAGATGTTGGAACCGGAGGTGGTTTTCCCGGAATTCCTTTGGCAATTTTGTTTCCTGAAACTAAGTTCACCTTAATCGATTCTATTGGTAAGAAAATTACGGTTGTGAATGCAGTTGCAGAAGGAGTTGGATTATCAAACCTTACGGCAATCCATGGAAGGGCAGAAAAAGTAAAAGAAAAGTTTCATTTCGTGGTGAGTCGTGCCGTTACTCAAATGCCCGAATTTTTAAGATGGCTGAAAGGTAAATTTGAAAAAGAACAGCTTAATGCAAAGCATAACGGAGTTTTATATCTAAAAGGCGGAGATCTTGCCGAAGAACTTGCCGGATTAAAATGTGAACTTTTCAATCTAAAAAATTACTTCGATGAAGAGTTTTTTGACACCAAAAAAGTAGTTTATCTTTCAAAGGGTAATTTTAATTCTTAAGATAGTATTATTTGGAATTTTTTTTTGCTAAATTTATACTTCCAAACGATCAAATCCGATGTCATGAAATCTCTATTAAAAATTAGTTTTGCTGCGGCAGTTTTAGGTCTTTTTTTCACTTCCTGTAAAGATGATGATGATTATCAAACGATAGAATCTGTAGATAAAGTAAAGATCGACAGTGTAAAAATCGTTAGTGACACGATGAGTGTTTTTTCGGTTCAGAGTATCAGAACGTATTCAACTTACGCTTCAGGATGCGAGGGATTTTACGGGTATGATTATATTCACAAAAGCGATTTTGAAAGGGATGTTACCGCATATCAGTATTTCACAAACGGTATATGCAAACAGGCAAGTCATCAATCAGCAAATCAGATTAATTTTAGTCCGCAGAAAAAAGGAAATTACACATTCAGATTCTGGAATGGTGATAATAACTGGATTACTAAAACAATTGTAGTGGAATAATGAGTTTTTTTTTAATAGTTTTTGTATTGATTTTCAATAATATATCAGCTCAAAATATTTACTGGAGCGAAGATCAAAAATTGGTTTGGGATAATTTTAAAAGCAAAACCAATAATCTGGGTGGCTCAACAGTAGTAGCCTACACCCATTGCGGCTGGGAATATTCTGCAACGACATCAAGCGATCCTAAAGTTCCCGTAAAAATCACTATTCAGACGGTTTTTAATGAGAACAAATCATGGAAAGATGTCAAAAGGATCAATGATTATGTGTTGCTTCATGAGCAAAAGCATTTTGATATCGCCGAAATTCATGCCAGAAAACTCAGAAAGGAAGTTTCAGAAAAAATAAAAACAACAGCCGATTACAATAAGTTTTTCAAATCAATTTACGCTAAAATCTCTTCCGAATACAAAAATTTTCAGGCTAATTACGACCGTGCTACCGAGCATGGAATGAATAAAGAAAAGCAGGCAGAATACAATCTTTTGATTACCGAAGAACTCGAAAAACTAAACAACTATCAGAAACCTTGAAATTTCTAAATAAAATCATCGATGAATTATTAGCCCAAAATACTGATTTATCGCAATTTAGTATTGTTCTTCCCGGTAAAAGACCGATCGTTTTTATACGCCAGATTTTAGAAGAAAATAATTATTCCGGGTTTCTGCCTAATTTTTATACGATTGAAGAGTTGATCGTTAATATCGTAGATCAACAGACCATTCAGGGGATTTCTCTGTGGCTTTTCGCATTTGATGTTTATAAAGGCTTACATCTTATTCCAAACGACGATTTTTCCGAATTTTTGAAATGGTTTCCTACACTCCAAAAAGATTGGGATGATATTTTAAAATTTTCAGATTCTGATGAAGCCGTTTTGCAATATATGTTTGATGAAGAACGTATAAAAGAATGGGCACAGGATTTGGGTGACGATGATGAAATTCCGCGAAAAAAGTTCCTGAATTTCTGGCGCAATATGAATATTTTTCTTCCTGTTTTAAAGAAGAAACTGAAAGAAAAAAACTGGGCAACTCCGGGAATGATTCACGAATCGGCAAAAGCAAAAATAGGGGAGTTTGCGAAAAACAATATCGAAAATTTTGTTTTCTGTGGCTTCAACGCATTTACTCCTGTTGAAGAAAAATTAGTGAGGAATCTTCTCCAGTGGAATAGAGCACAATGCTTTTTCCAGGCAGACCGATATTATTTTGATGACGAAAGACAAGAAGCCGGAAAATTTCTTCGAAATCACAAAATGTGGAAAGAATTCAATGACAGCAGAGCTTTCAACTGGATCGAAGATGACTTTAACCAACCTAAAAACATTAAAGTCTACGAAGTCTCAGGTAATGTAACGCAAACCAAGATTTTACCTGAATTATTTAAAAACATCAATAATAAAACATACACCAACACGGCCGTTGTTTTGCTTGATGAAAATCTTCTTCCTGCAAGTCTGGATGTAATGCATGAGGTTGAAAACCTAAATATTACCATGGGTTTTCCGCTGAAAAACCTCTCTTTTTCTAATGCCGTAAAACAGCTTTTTTATCTTCAGAAACAGCTTGAAAAAAGCAAATCTTCTTATTATTACCGCGATGTTTATCCAATTCTTGAAGAACTGCCAAAATCTGATGATGACGAAAAAACAATCAACGATTTTAAATCTAAAATAGAAGAAAGAAATATCGTTTATATTTCTCAAAAGCTTTTAACTGAGCTTCTGGGTAACCTTTCGTATTTTAATTTACTTCAGAAAGCAGATTCCGGATATCGGTTTTTGGATGATCTTATAGCATTTTGCAAAAAAATCAAATGGCTTGAGTTGGATGATATTCAGTATGAAAACGTTTCTCATTTTGAAAATGCATTCAGAATTATTAAAAATCAGATTACGCCTTATGGTTTTGAAATCAAGATGGAAACGCTTGAAATCCTTATCAACCAACATATTAATTCAGAAAGTATAGATTTTCAGGGTGAACCGTTAAGGGGACTTCAGGTAATGGGACTTTTGGAAACCCGTCTATTAAACTTCGAAAACGTGATTCTACTATCGGTTAACGAAGGGAAATTACCACTCGGAAACTCACAAAATACCTATATTCCTTTTGATATAAGAAGGCACTTTGACTTGCATACATTCCTTGAAAATGACAGTATTTATGCGTATCACTTTTATCGATTAATTCAGGATGCGCAAAATGTACATTTACTTTTTAACGCATTAAGTTCGGGAGTAAATACGGGAGAAAAAAGCAGGTTTATTACTCAGATCGAAATGGAAAGTTCTCATCAGATCGAGCACGTTATAGTTGAAAATTCTTCAGAGCCTATTTTAAGCCAGCCAATCGAGATTTTCAAGACTGAAATTGTTGAGCAGCAGCTTTTAAAATGGAAAGAAAAAGTTTCGGCTTCACATTTAACAAGTTACCTTTATAATCCGATTGATTTTTATCTTTCAAAGATTTTAAACACCTCTGAAGCGGATGAAATTGAAGAAGAATTATCTATTAGAAATTACGGAAATTTAGTTCATTACACCCTTCAAGAAGTATATGAAGTATTAAAAGGTAAAGTTTTAAAATCAAATGATTTACAAACTTCAATTAAACGGATAGATGAATTTATAAATATTGCTATTGAAAAGCTAAAACATCAGCCTGAATTTTACAATAAAGGGATGAATTTCATTCATAAAGCCATTGCTAAAAAAGTAATTGAGAATATCCTAAACCATGATTTGGAATTGATAAAAGCAGGTAATTCCTTGGAAATAATTGATATTGAAAGAAGATTTGAAGGCGTAGATTTTTATCTGAATGAAGAAAGATCTGACAAGGTTTATTTCTTTGGTTTTATCGACCGAATTGACCGATTAAATGGAACGGTAAGGATTATCGATTATAAAACTGCAAAAACAAAAAATCTTACTGTAAAAATTGATGAGTTAAATAAATCAGACTATTTCCAAAATAGCGACAGAAAACAGGCGATGCAGCTTTGCTTATATCAATATGTGATACAAAGTTTACCCGAATTTTGGGGATTTCCTGTAGAAACCGGAATCTGGAGTTTTGCGGATGCCAAAAAAGGAGTAGTGTCATTAGAATTTGCTCAGGGAAGTCTTGATGAGGCTATGGTTTCTATTCAAAATTTAATACACGAAATTCTGAATCCTGAAGTAAGCTTTTTAGAAAATGTGAAAAATTATAATTTTTAGCCTGATTAGAAATAATAATACTGGAAATTAATTTTCGATAAATTAATAAATAAATAAACCTCACAGGTTTTTAAAAACCTGTGAGGTTTGAGAAATATAATTTTAGCCTAAAAAGCATTAATTCCTGTAATATCAAGACCTGTAATCAACAAGTGAACATCGTGTGTTCCTTCATATGTAATTACCGATTCTAGGTTTGCAGCGTGACGCATCATTGGGAATTCTCCCATAATTCCCATTCCGCCAAGAATTTGTCGTGATTCTCTTGCAATATCAATTGCCATTTTCACATTATTTCTTTTTGCCATAGAAATTTGAGCAGGACTTGCTTTGTGGTCGTTTTTCAAATTCCCTAATTGTAAACAAAGCAATTGAGCTTTAGTGATTTCTGTTAAAAATTCTGCCAATTTTTTCTGTTGCAGCTGGAACCCACCGATTGGTTTGCCAAACTGTTTTCTTTCTTTAGAATATTGAACAGCCGTACAGTAACAGTCGATTGCTGCTCCGATTACACCCCAAGAAATTCCGTATCGTGCAGAGTTTAAGCAAGATAAAGGTCCTCTCAGTCCTGTTACATTAGGTAATAAATTTTCTTTTGGAACTTTCACATCGTTGAAAACCAATTCACCGGTTTTAGAAGCTCTTAAGCTCCATTTATTGTGAGTTTCGGGAGTGGTAAAGCCTTCCATTCCTCTTTCAACAATTAATCCCTGTACTTTTCCTTCTTCATTTTTAGCCCAGATTACTGCAATATCGCATAACGGAGAATTGGTGATCCACATTTTGGCCCCATTCAAAAGATAATGATCTCCCATATCTTTAAAATAAGTTTCCATAGAGCTTGGGTCTGAACCGTGGTTAGGCTCTGTAAGACCGAAAGATCCGATCATCTCACCGGAAGCTAGCTTGGGTAAGTATTTCTTTTTTTGCTCTTCAGAACCGAACTCATTGATCGGGAACATCACCAAAGAACTTTGTACAGACGCCGCAGAACGCACCGCAGAATCTCCTCTTTCCAATTCCTGCATAATCAAACCGTAAGAAATCTGATCAAGACCAGAACCACCGTATTCTTCAGGAATGTATGGTCCTAATGCACCAATCTTCCCCAATTCTTTCATCAGATTCGGCAGATCGGTATGATTTTGAGCTGCTTCATCAATATTCGGCATTACAAAACTCTCCACCCAATCCCTTACAGATTGACGTATAAGCTTGTGTTCTTCGGTAAGTAAGGCATCAATCCCGTAGTAATCGGGAATGCTTGTAAGAGGATAATATGACATGTAATTTAATTTTCCTAAAAATAAGATTTTTTCGGAATGCTGAAAAGAAAACTTTTTTAAAGAAAGAAAAAACTACTTTTTAATAAATTTATAGAGATAAGGTGCTTTATTTGCAGAACCATCAAATAGCTTCTCCATTCTTTCTAAAGAATTGGTACTTAATATTTTGCGCTGAAAATTATTTCGTCTGAATTTTTCACCTAAAATTGTTTCATACAACGACTGCAAATCTTTCATTGTAAATTTTTCGGGCAATAAATTACTTGCAGCAACCTGAGTATCAATGTTTTTCCTTAAATATTCTAGTCCTTCGGCAATAACCCGGTCGTGATCAAAAGCCATTTGCGGAAGTTTATTTACTTCAAACCAGGCACAAGATTCATTAAAAGCATCCGGAAAAGTATTGGCCATTGTAAAATCTATCAGACTGCAGTACCCAACTGTAATAAATCTCTGTAAAATCCAGTGATCTTTAGGAACGTCAAGACCTTTGTTATTGATCAATGTTTTGTGAACATTATTGTGCGTTCTATCCAGTCTTCCGAAAGTATGAAACTGTTCTAAAAACAGCCCTTTAAGATGTGTTCTTTCATACAAAACACGATCTGCAGCTTCTCTCAAATCTTCATCAATAAAAACAAAACCACCGGGAAGTGAATACAAATTGAGGTCGTGGTACTTTAATAATAAGACTTTCAGGATATTATCATGAAACCCAAAAATAGTGCAATCTACCGATACATTGGGTATAAGGTCTTTACTATCAATAAGTTCTTTTAATGTTTCTATGTTTTTATTGTGATCAGTTTTCATGCAGTAAAAATAAAATTATTTTTTAAATTCTATCAGAACTAAGTTTAAAATAAGAAAATGCAAGAACAGAAACCATTATTACGGCTCCCAAAATATAGAGAGAGTAATAGGTAAGCATCTGATTTTTAAACAGTATCGAAATAGATATCGAATTTATTGAGCTGCTTATTGAAGATACGCTTACTATTAAAGAAGTAAAAGTATTGATCTTATTCTTGTCAATTTTTGCAATCATTTTTGAATTGATCACCGGATAGAGAGGTGAAAGAAACAAACCGATGACTGGAAAAAGAAATAATAAAACCTTTGTATTTTCACTGAAATAAAATTGGAGTCCTGAAATAATAATCAGCAAAAAGATAATCATCATTACGCAGAACATAAAATATTTTGATAATGAAAAACGCTGAATAATCTTTGATGTAATCGTTCTGCCTGTGTAGGAAAAGAGTGCCAGAAATGAAGATGCCTGAAGTGCGAAGAAAGAATTTACCTTTAAATGATCTTTGTAAAATGATGGAAGCCAGGAATTAAAGCTTTGCTCGATGAAAATAATAAAAAAACTTACTGCAAAGAAAAGAATGATGGTTTTTTTACCAAATCCTGACAAGTCAGGAAAGATTCTCGTGGTTTTGTTTTCCGGTTCCGCAATTTTAATTTTAGAAAAAAGATAAACCGTAAAAAAAGAAATCAGAGAAATAGACATGAAGCCAAATTTCCAATATTCGCCAAACTGACTGGAAATTAACCACCCAAAACCTGTATTTACTGTAAAAATACCAATCATAAAAGAAGCTTCAACACTATTCATGGTTTTAGCTAAAGATTTTTCTTCGGTCATATTATTTCGAATGATACCGTAAACACATATTTTCCCTATCGCAAAACAGGTTCCTATAATGGCAAACCATAATTTGAAAAACCAAAATACTTCAACAAATGGTAAAAATAATGAGCAGGTTCCAACAAGCATCAAAGCAAATATCAGTGATTTTTTGGTTCCGAAACGGCTTATAAAATTAACAGCAAAAAGTGAAAATATAGCAATCGGTATATCTTTAAAAGATTCTAAAAAACCCAGCTTATCGTAGGTAATATTTTGCTCGGAAAGTTGAAGAATTACAATCCCCATACAATTTAAAACCATCGAAAAAATAAGGAAAGTTAGTTTCAGCGGAAGTGCAATATTGGGTTGTTTGGCTGCCATTTTAGGGAATTTGTTCAGGCCATATTTTAACAAATCATGAATTATTTATTAAGTTCAACAGCCTTTGATTGCCCAAAAATAGTGGAAATATTAAAATATTTATTAAAAAAATGTTAATTATTAAAAAAAAAATATATTTTTATTGTCTCAATTTGAGAATTAAAAAACTAACTATATATGAATGTAAAAATATCAAAGAGTCTAGGGTTGGTTGCTGTACTATATTTTACTGCAAATTTCAATGCCCAGACTGCACCACGTGATACTGTTTCCAAAGAACAAAAGATTGAAGAAGTAGTTGTTATCGGTTATGGTTCAGTAAAAAAATCAAACCTAACAAGTGCGGTTTCTACCGTAAAAGCTGAAACTTTTGACGACAGACCTATTTATAATGTAGGGCAAGCTCTGCAGGGAAATGCCGCAGGTGTGAATGTTATCCAATCTTCAGGCAAACCCGGAGCAGCAATAGATGTAAAAATCAGAGGGAACAATTCAATCTCATCAAGCGTAAACCCGCTTTATGTAGTAGATGGAATTCAAACTTTTGACATCAGTGGAATTAATCCTGATGATATTACAGATATGACCATTCTGAAAGATGCTACTTCTGCAGCAATTTACGGAATCAACGGTTCTTCGGGAGTTGTAATTGTCACTACAAAAAGAGGAAAAGCTAATAAACCGCAATTGGCATTCAATGCTTATTGGGGAATGTCTAAAACGGTAAACAATATTGATGTTTTAAATTTAGACCAATACAAAAAGTTGATGGCGGAAATTAATCCATCTTTTCTTACTACAATTAACAATCCACGATATGAAGGGATCAATACCAATTGGAAAGACGAAGTCTTCAGAACAGGTTTTGATCAAAATTATAACGTAAATTATTCTTTTGGAAACGAAAAAGTAAGAGCTTATACAGCATTGGGTTATCAGGGAATTGACGGAATTATTGACCCGGCTAGATTCGAAAGAATTTCGGCCAAATTAAATTTAGATGCAAAAATTACCAATTGGCTTAAGCTTACCGGTAATTTCAATTACATCAATACAGGTTTGAAAAACACAAATGATAATTTAGGAACTTCGAGAGGAGGGGTTATTTTAAGTGCTTTAAACACGCCTTCTTTTCTTCCAATTTATGGTAATCAGCTAAAAGTAAGAGAGAAAGATGCTTCCGGAAATTTCATTGATGGTTATAAAGACGGACAGTTTGCTTTAAATCCTTTTCAGTCTTCTTGGGAAAATCCGGTGGCTTATCAATCTAGAAAAAATGAAACTCAGACGCAGCGTTTTATGAGTAACTTAGGATTGGAAGTTAATCTGCTTAAAAACTTAGTGTGGAAACCAACAGTTTCATTTGACCTAATTGAAAGTACAAACGACCAATTTACAGATGGTTACCAAACAAGCTATGGAAGAGAGAAAAAAGGTATTGGAGGTAAGTATTTATCAACCTATCAAGATTTGAATATTGAAAATACTTTAACATATACCATAAAATCAGGAATTCATGATTTGGCTTTATTAGGAGGAAATCAGATTCATGAGAAAAGAAATTCATGGCATAATTACTGGGGAGACAGCTTTCCAGAGGGAGCTTCAATGTTCGATTTTAATACTGCTGTAAATAGACATGAAAGTTTGGTAAAAGAAAATTTGCGTGAATTGTCATTCTTTGGTAGAGCTTTATATACTCTTGATAACAAATATACCATTATGGGAGTTTTTAGATACAATGGTAGTTCGGCTTTAGCTGACGGAAATAAATGGGGATTCTTCCCTGGTATTTCTGCATCTTGGGTGGTATCAAATGAAGATTTTCTCTCTGATAGTAAGGTAATATCTGAATTAAAATTAAGAGGAGGATGGGGACAGACTGGAAACGTTTCAGGAATTCCTCCATATTCACATTATAATTTGGAAAGACAAACCGAATTAGGCAATGCAGGCTCTTGGTACACTCGCCAATGGGATAGTAGTAATTTAGGCTGGGAGGTTACAAATGATACAAATATAGGTGTTGATTTTGGCTTTTTAAGTAACAGAATTAAATTGAGTGTCGATGCATATCATCGAAAAACAAATGATCTGATAATTCCAATACCAATGGGACCTGCACAAGTGCCTTTTTATAGAAATGTTGGAAATATGGAAAATAAAGGGTTAGAATTTGCTTTAAATACTCAAAATTTTAAAGGAGAAGGGTTTAATTGGAATACCAACTTTAATATTTCATTCACCAAGAATAAAGTATTACAGCTAAATTGGGTTCCTATTCTTGATAAAGCTAATATCGAAACTGTAGGAGCTAATTTGGTGAGATTTACTCCGGGACAAGCAATTAGTTCATTTTATGGGTATCAGGTGGATCATATTGACTCTCAGACAGGGGATATTGTTTATAAAGATAACAATGGAAACGGATATTTTGATACTGGTGACAGAACATTCATAGGAAATCCAAACCCTGATTTTTCTTTTGGATTTAGCAATAGTTTTTCATATAAAAGCTGGTATTTAGATGTATTGGTTACAGGATCTTATGGTGGTGAAATTTACAATGCATCCAGATTTGATTTGGAAATGATGAATGACTTTAAAAATCAATCAACTGCAGTTTTAGACCGTTGGACAACTCCAGGACAAATTACAAATACTCCAAGAGCTAATTCTCCAAGCTCACAATATGTTTCAGACAGATTTGTAGAAGATGGTTCTTTCTTAAAACTTAAGAGTGCTACATTAGGTTACAATTTCTTGAGTCCGTTCAAAGGCGTAAGTAAAATCAACTTATATGTAACTGGTCAAAATCTTCTGACTTGGACAGATTATACCGGCTTCGATCCTGAAGTGAACGCTTTCAACACAACAAACGGTGTGTCTGGTGTTGATTACGGTACTTATCCTCAGGTAAGAACATTTATTTTCGGTCTTAAAGCTAACTTTTAATTTAAATTCTTATGAAATTCAATAAAACAATATATTATTTTTTGCTTGGGGCAACGCTTACGGTGGGAACTACCTCTTGTAGTGATTATTTAGATACAGAACCACTAACTGACAGAGCAATTCCCAATACAGATACTCCATACAAAACTGCTTCTGAAGCGGAAAGTCTGATGACCACGATTTACACCGATTTGGGTAATGAATATTGGCAATTAGATTATTTCTTCAATGGTGATGCACAAACAGAAATTGCTCATGCAGGAAGTGATAACGTTCAGAACTTCCAGCTTGACGAGTATAGAATTATTGCAACAAACTCTAACGTAAACAGAGATTGGAATTACTTATTTACTTTTATTAATAACTGTAATAAAATTTTAAATTACGTAGATAATATTCCAGATCCCGAACTTACAAGCTCACGAAAAGCTGAAATGAAAGCTGAGGCGGCTATTATGCGAGCAATGTATAACTTTCATGGTGTACAACTTTGGGGAGATTTCCCTTTGGTAACAAAAGCTGTAATTGGTGTAAATGATGAAAACTTTGAAGAAGTTTATGACCAGGTTTATCCTGCAAGAAAACCTATCAATGAGGTTTATGCTCAAATTATTGCAGATTTGGAAGGAGCCTTAGCAAGTGCGCCTGCAAGTTCAAATAAATATAGAGCAACAAGAGGTTTAGCTTTATCTTTATTGGCAAAAGTTTACGCCACAAAACCAAATCCTGATTATGCAAAAGTAATTGATTATACAACGCAATTAATGGGACAAGGATATTCATTACTTCCTAATTACGATCAACTTTTTGATGGAAATCACGAAGCGAATGCAGAATCTATCTTCGAATCTAACGGAAATGCAGGAAATCTTTGGGCATGGGGATCTTCTATGTTTTACGGAACAGATTGGAAAAAATTTAATACGCCTTCATACGACATCGTAAATACTTTCAACACAGAAGGTGATAATGTAAGAAAGAATTCAAGTGTGTGGTTTTATCCGAATACAGTAAGCTGGTCAGATAATTTCTGGCAAAGCAATAATTTTCCTTTTATGTATAAAATGAGAATTACGACAGGTCACCAAAATTTCTATGTAATGAGATATGCAGATTTATTACTAATCAGAGCTGAAGCTTTAGTTCATCAGGGAAATTTTGCGGATGCAGCTACTTTGGTCAATCAAGTGAGAGCAAGAGCAAACTCAAGTTTAACTCCTGTTACAATTGCCAATACAGATGACGGAATTAATAAAATTCTAAAAGAAAGAAAATTAGAATTAGCTTTCGAAGGTCACCGTTGGTTTGACTTAAAAAGAACAGGAAAAGCAATTTCTATACTTTCACAGCAAAGAGATGCAAATGGAAATCTTCTACCTTATGTAAATAATTTAAATCAAAACAGACTATTGTGGCCAATTCCGCAGACTCAATTGGATAATAACCCGAATTTAACTCAAAATCCCGGATATTAAATATGTTAAATAAAAATTCATATAGTTTCTTTTTAAAAAGTACTGCACTGCTATTTAGCGGTGTGGTACTTTTGCCTTTATTTTCTTGTAAATCTGTAGCAAATACAGAAAACAAAGTTCAAATCTGGATGACAAAAGGTGATGAAAGCGTAAAATTACAGCAGCAAAATGCATTAACTTTTGTAAATACTTCTAATAACTTTCAGAATATTGAAATTGACGACGCTCAAAAGTTTCAATATATTGATGGTTTTGGATATACATTAACCGGCGGAAGTGTTGAAGTAATCAATCGTCTCTCACCTTCAAAAAGAAAAGCGCTTTTAAACGAACTTTTCGGAAATGACAAGAACTCAATTTCGATAAGCTATTTAAGATTGAGCATTGGTGCATCCGATTTGGATGGCGAGGTTTTTTCTTATGATGATTTACCTGAAGGTCAAACCGATCCTTCTCTTTCTAAATTCAGTTTGGCAAGAGATAAAGACCTGATTTCTATGCTAAAAGAAATTTTAGCCATTAATCCTGAAATAAAAATCATTGCAGCACCGTGGTCGCCTCCCGTTTGGATGAAAGATAATGGTAAATCGATTGGTGGAAGTTTAAAAACTGAATATTATGATGTTTACGCAAAATATTTCGTGAAATATATTCAGGGAATGCAGAAAGAAGGAATTATAATTGATGCAATCACTCCTCAAAACGAGCCTTTACATCCCGGAAATAATCCAAGTTTACTGATGGTTTCAGATCAGCAGAGAGATTTTATTAAACAAAGTTTAGGTCCGATTTTTAAATCAAATAATATCAAAACGAAAATCGTTGTTTACGATCACAATTGCAATAAACCTGAATATGCCATTAATATTTTAAATGATTCAGCAGCCAATCAATATATCGACGGTTCGGCTTTTCATTTGTATGAAGGTGATATTTCAGCTTTGAGTACTGTTCACGATGCGCATCCAGATAAAAATCTTTATTTTACAGAACAATGGACAGGTGCAAAAGGTACTTTCAATGAAGATCTAAACTGGCATACCAGAAATGTTATCATCGGATCGATGAAAAACTGGAGTAAAATTGCTTTAGAATGGAATTTAGCGAATGATACTCAATATAAACCGCATACACCGGGAGGTTGTACAGAATGTAAAGGAGCAATTACGGTTTCAGACAGTGAAAATTTCACAAGAAATGTTGCGTATTATATTATTGCTCATGCTTCAAAATTTGTTCCTGCAAATTCTCAGAGAATAGCTTCTACACAAACGGAAAACTTGGCTACGGTTGCTTTTAAAACTCCGGAAGGTAAAACGGTTTTGATTGTTCAGAATAACAATAAATCAGATGAAAGTTTCAATATAAAATATAATCAGAAAATTGCTCCGGTTACAATTACCGGAAGTTCTGTGGCAACCTATATTTTTTAAATTAGAATTTTCTAAAATTTATATTGAATAAAAACCTTCGTATTCTTTGCTAAGTAGAATGCCTTTGCAAACTTAAAAATCAAGCATTATTTGCAAAAAAATCTTTGCGAACTTTGCGTTAAAGTATAAGCTAAATAAAACTAATTATAAATGAAGAAGATATATTTCATATTAGCATTTACAGTATTCGGTTTCAATGTTTTTGGACAAAAAACAATTGATCAGAAAGTTTCTGAACTGCTGTCTAAAATGACGTTGGAAGAAAAAGTAGGGCAGTTGGTTCAATACAGCGGTTTTGAATATGCAACGGGCCCGCAAAACTCAAATTCTGCAACGGTTTTAGAGGAAATAAAAAAAGGAAAAGTTGGTTCTATGCTCAATGTTGCAGGAGCAGAAGAAACAAAAAAATTTCAGGAATTAGCTTTAAAATCTAGATTAAAAATCCCATTACTCTTTGGTCAGGATGTCATTCATGGCTACAGAACAACATTTCCTGTGAATTTAGGTCAGGCCGCAAGTTGGGATTTAAAATTAATTGAAAAATCAGAACGAATTGCTGCAACTGAAGCTTCAGCATACGGAATTCACTGGACTTTTGCACCCATGGTCGATATCGCAAGAGATCCGAGATGGGGAAGAGTGATGGAAGGTTCAGGTGAAGACACGTATTTGGGAATGCAAATTGGTTTGGCAAGAATCAAAGGTTTTCAGGGAAAAGGTCTTGGAAATCTTGACGCTATTATGGCTTGTGCAAAACATTTTGCAGCATACGGAGCAGCAGTTGGCGGAAGAGATTATAATTCTGTTGACATGAGTTTAAGACAACTTCATGAAACGTATTTACCTCCTTTCAAAGCAGCAGCAGAAGCAGGTGTTGCGACTTTTATGAATTCTTTTAACGACATTAATGGAATTCCGGCAACAGCAAACAAATATATTTTAAGAAATCTTTTAAAAGACCAGTGGAATTATAAAGGTTTTGTCGTTTCAGATTGGGGAAGTATTGGCGAAATGGTTCCTCACGGTTATGCGAAAGATAATAAAGAAGCAGCAGAAAAAGCGATTAATGCAGGAACAGATATGGATATGGAAAGCCGTGCTTACATGGCTGAACTTCCAAAATTGGTTAAAGAAGGAAAAGTTGATCCTAAATTAATTGATGATGCGACGAGAAGAATTTTAGTTAAAAAATTTGAAATGGGATTATTTGATGATCCTTACAGATTTAGTAATGAAAAAAGACAAAAGCAGCAATTAAATAATCAGGAAAACAGAAAATTTGGAAGAGAATTTGGTTCAAAAAGTATTGTTTTACTTAAAAATGAAAAGAATATTCTTCCGCTTTCAAAATCTACCAAAACTGTGGCTTTAATTGGCCCTTTTGGAAAAGAAACAGTTGCCAATCATGGTTTTTGGTCGATCGCATTTAAAGATGACAATCAGAGAATCGTTACGCAGTTTGATGGAATTAAAAATCAATTAGATAAAAATTCCACTTTACTATACGCAAAAGGAGCCAATGTTGATGATCAGGATAAATCTATGTTTGCAGAAGCTGTAGAAACGGCGAAAAAAGCAGATGTTGTGATTATGACTTTAGGTGAAGGTCACGCGATGAGCGGCGAAGCAAAAAGCAGAAGCAATATTCATTTTTCGGGAGTTCAGGAAGAGCTTTTAAAAGAAATTGCTAAAACAGGAAAACCTATTGTCTTAATGATCAATGCAGGAAGACCTTTGGTTTTTGATTGGGCTGCAGATAATATTTCGACAATTGTTTACACTTGGTGGCTGGGTACAGAAGCCGGAAATTCTATTGCAGATGTTCTTTTTGGAACGGTAAATCCGGGTGGGAAACTTCCAATGACTTTCCCAAGAACAGAAGGACAGATTCCTGTTTATTACAATCATTACAATACAGGAAGACCGGCTAAAAACAACACCGATAGAAATTATGTTTCAGCGTATATTGATCTTGATAATGATCCTAAATTCCCTTTCGGTTATGGCTTAAGTTATACTCAATTTAAATATTCTGAAATGAATATAAGCTCAACCAACCTTAAAGGAAATCAGACGTTGAACATTAGTGTAAATATTTCCAACATCGGAAATTATGATGGAGAAGAAGTGGTGCAATTATACATCAGAGATTTATTTGGAAAAGTAGTAAGACCTGTGAAAGAATTGAAAGGTTTCCAAAAAGTTTTCATCAAAAAAGGAGAAAGTAAGATAATCAACTTTACCTTAACTCCGGAAAATTTAAAATTCTATGATGATGAATTAAATTATGATTGGGAAGCTGGAGAATTTGATATTATGGTGGGAACCAATTCACAAAATGTTCAGACAAAAAGAATTAATTGGGAAAAATAAATATTAGTTGCAAGTCTAGGAGCGGGATAAACCCCGCTTTTGGCGGTAAAAAAACTAAGCGTTTTCAATTAAAGTATGTTTTTTAACGCAAAGTTTTTTATTTATTGTATTTGATTTTAAGGAGCAAAGATTTGAATCAACGATGTTGATTTTATAAAGCTAGCTTAATAAGCGACTTGTCGCAACTCTTTGCTCCTTAAAGTAAAAAGTATTTAACAAAAATCTTTGCGTTAAAGAAATAGCAATATATCAGGCATTAACTTTAAATTTTAAATATGAAATTCCAACATATTTTCATATAATAATCGGAGGAACTTTAATTTTTTCATCATTAAATTGTGCTTCAAACAAAATTGATTCAAGCAGAAAATTAATTTGGAATGACGAGTTTAATTATAAAGGATTGCCCGATTCCGCAAAATGGAATTATGATGTTGGAGGCGATGGTTACGGAAATAATGAAGCTCAATTTTATACTAAGAATCGCCTGGAAAATGCAAGAGTTGAAAATGGAAACCTTGTGATTGAAGCCAAAAAAGAAAACTGGGAGAAAAATAAATATACTTCCGCAAGACTTTTAACCAAAGGGAAATTTTCTTTTCAGTACGGAACGGTTGAAGTTCGTGCCAAGCTTCCGAAAGGTCGCGGAAGCTGGCCTGCCATCTGGATGATGAGCGAAAACATGAAAGAATGGCCGGAGGATGGTGAATTAGATATCATGGAACATGTAGGCTTTAATCAAGGCTATATTCATGCTTCAGTTCACACAAAAAAGTATAATCACATCATCGGAACACAGAAAACAGATACATTGTTTGTGAAAGATGCAAGCGAAAAATTTCATACTTATAAAGCAGATTGGACGCCTGAAAAAATCGATGTTTATATTGATGATCAAAAGTTTTTCACCTATGAAAATAAAGAAAAAACGTATGAAGCATGGCCTTTTGATCAACCATATTTCATTATTTTAAATTTGGCTGTTGGTGGATTTTGGGGCGGAAAAGAAGGAATTGATGACACCATTTTCCCACAGAAATATTACATTGATTATGTAAGAGTATACGAAAATAAACATAACTAAAATTCGAAAAAATTTTGACGGAGTGGTTTAAATTTAAATAAAAAAAAGAAGAAGAAATAAATGAAAAAGCTAATTGTAAGTTGTTTTGTAGTCGGAATGGCTTTGAATGTAAACGCACAAAACTACTGGAAAAAAAATGCAGGAAAATCTGCAAAAGTGATTTTTACCAATTCTAAAACCAACGAAAAGATGGTTGATAAAGGAATGGTAAAATTCGAAAAAATGGCTCAGCCAAAAGAAACGGATGCCTGCATTTTTGTAGATCCTGATTTTAAATATCAGAAATTAATTGGAATAGGAGGTGCAATTACTGATGCATCTGCCGAAACTTTCTATAAACTTCCGAAGAGTAAGCAGAAAGAAATTATTGAAGCTTATTATGGCAAAAACGGTTTGGGGTATACGGTTGTGCGTACCAACATGAATTCGTGTGATTTTTCAAGCGATTCATATACTTATGTTACAGAAAATGATAAAACGTTAAAATCATTCAATGTTGCACACGATGAAAAGTATAAAATCCCGATGATTAAGGAAGCTCAAAAAGCAATCGGGAAAGATTTTACCTTTTACTTTTCTCCCTGGAGTCCACCAGCTTGGATGAAATCTAATAAAAGTATGCTGAAAGGAGGAAGATTAGAAAACCCTTTTTACCAGACTTGGGCAGATTATTATATTAAATTCATCAAAGAATACGAAAAAAGAGGAATCAATGTTTGGGGACTGACGATTCAGAACGAACCTATGGCAACACAAACTTGGGAATCTTGTATTTATACGGCTGAAGAAGAAGGGGAATTCCTTAAAAATAATCTAGGACCAACACTTTGGAAAAATGGTTTTAAAGATAAAAAAGTAATGATTTGGGATCACAATCGTGATTTGATCTACCAAAGAGCAACCACAACCCTGAGCGATCCTGAAACTTCAAAATATGCACACGGAATTGGCTACCACTGGTACGAAACATGGAACAATAAAACGCAGCTATTCGATAATTTATCAGAAACTCAAAGAGCTTTTCCGGATAAATTTTTAGCATTTACTGAAGGTTGTAAGGAGCAATTTGATATGTCTAAAATTTACGATGTAAGTTTAGGTGAGTTGTATGGAAGAAATATGATTAATGATTTCAATAAAGGAACCGCTTTATGGACAGATTGGAACGTTCTTTTAGACGAAACTGGCGGACCAAATCACGTTGGGAATTTCTGTTTTGCTCCGATTATAGCAGACACAAAAACTGGAGAAGTTCATTATACTTATGAATATTATTACGTGGGTCACGTTTCAAAATTCATTAAGCCCAATGCTCAAAGAATCGGGACTTCATCGAACAGAGCAGCTTTAACATCAACAACTTTCATGAATGAGAACGGACAGTTGGTCACCGTAATCATGAATGATTCTGATAACGACATCGATACTAATCTTTGGATCGAAGGAATGTCTGCAAAATTATCTGCACCTGCACATTCTATTCAGACTGTAATTTTATAACACTTCATATTAATATTTTTAATTAAAATTCGGGGGAGCTTTTGGTTCCGCCGAATTTATTTTCTAATATTTCAAAAAAAAATCCGAAACATTTTTGTTTCGGATTTAATTTATTTAGAGTGAAAATTTCACTTATTCAACATCATATTTGCTGATTACTTTCTGAGTAACTCCAGAGCTACTGAATCCACCATCATGGAAAAGATTCTGCATCGTTACTTTTTTCGTTAAATCAGAGAAAAGAGTTACGCAATAATCTGCACATTCAAGCGCCGTAGCGTTTCCAAGTGGAGACATATCTTCAGCATATCCTAGGAAACCACCGAAACCTTTCACACCGCTACCTGCAGTAGTTGGAGTAGGAGACTGAGAAACTGTGTTTACACGTACTTTTCTTTCACCCCAATAGTTTCCGAAAGTTCTTGCAATACTTTCAAGATACGCTTTGTTATCAGACATATCGTTATAATCCGGGAACGTTCTTTGAGCAGCAATGTAAGTTAAAGCTAAAATACTTCCCCATTCGTTCATACAATTCTTTTCGTAAGCTACTCTCATTACTTTGTGGAAAGAAACCGCTGAGATATCCCAACCTTTTTCCAACCAATCGTAGTTCATTTCTGTATAATGCTTTCCTTTTCTCACGTTGATAGACATACCAATTGAGTGAAGAATAAAATCGATTTTACCAAATTTTGCAACAGCCGCATCAAAAAGTTTTTCAAGATCTTCAATAGAAGTAGCATCTGCACCGATCACTTCAGAACCTGTTTTTTCGGCTAAACCGTTCAATTCTCCCATTCTAAGAGCAATAGGAGCGTTTGACAGGATAAATTCTGCGCCTTCTTCGTGGCATCTTTCTGCAACTTTCCATGCGATAGATTGTTCATTAAGGGCTCCAAAAATAATTCCCTTCTTGCCTTTAAGTAAACCGTATGACATAATTTTTTAATGTTTATTAATCCACAAATGTAGCAATAATTTGTGTTTAGAACATAATAAAAAACGAAGCCTTCCTAAAAAGACTTCGTTTTTCTTGATAATATATAAAAGACTAATAAACTTAGTTAGTTTTTTTGTTCCATTCTGCTTTCACATCTTCTGCAGCATCTTTGGTTTTTTCCCAAGCATCATTTGCTCCGTCTTTGATGTCTTCCCATGTGTCAGCAGCATTAGCTTTTACCCTGTCTAGCCATCCTTCCTGATTAGCCTCTTCGTCATTATTTCTTTTTTCGTTGATATAATCTCTGGCTTTGTCTGCCAAATCACTTACTTTCCATTTTGCATCAGTTGCTGCATTTCTTAAAGAATTTTCAGTGTTGTCTACAGCTTTTTCAGCTTTGTTATAATCCTGGTTTTCCATAATGTCAATATTTTAAGTGTTATACTTATAGACTACGCAATAAGCATTCCTAAATAATTTAATAAAAGTTAAAAAAATCATAATTTTTTTTATATTTGATTTTAATAAAACTATAATCAATTATGAATGGTAAAATACTATTGTTATTACTTTGTCTTGGGACAGGGAAAATCTTTTCTCAACAATATTATGGAAAAAAACAGGTGAATGATCAGCCAAAAGCTGAATTTATATTGGAAGACGGCACAAAAGTAAATGGCTTTTTTGTCGGGTACAATTATCCAAACGGTACCTATCCCGGTTTCTTTGATAAAGATAACATCTACAGTTTTGAATATAAAAAAACACCAGGTTCTTCTGCAGAAAAGCTAAGTGCTAAAGATGTAAAATCTCTAAAAATATTTGATGATCATGATGATGTGACAAGCGCCATTGAAAGATTAGACATGAAGTATGTAGATAAAAACGGCAAAGTCGAAGACAAAAGAAAAAGATCTTTTCAGCCATTGCTATATGAAGGGAAGATTCAGATTTATGGTTCTAATATAGACATTTGTACAAATTCAATCTGCAATTATGCATATTCAGAGTTTTATATCAGAAATGCAAAAGACGATTTTGCTTTAATGCCTGTAGATTACGATAAAATGAGCCTGTTCAGTATTGGCTCAATGTACGACAGAATGGTGCAGAGTTTTAGATATGCAGGAAGAAATTGTCCCGATTTTCAAAAATATATGGATTCTTTTGAAGCTAAATTGGAAGATAAAGCTTTCAGAAAAGAAATTAACGAAAGATTTAAACAAGTCCGTAAACAGGCTTATGACGATGCGAAAAAACAGGGCTATAAACACAATCAAACGCAGCAGGTTATCGGAGACTATATGCTTCGTGCTTATCTCGAATTTTACGCTGGAATTATAAAAGAATACGAAAAAAATTGTCCGTATTAACAGAACTAAAAAAGGATTGCGCATTGCAATCCTTTTTTTATTATTTTATGATTCTGTCGAGAACCCATTCTATCAGATTCTTTTCAGAAGCATGATGATCTGATGAAAATTCACCACGTCTTCTGTTGGCAATCACATTGTTTACGGTGATTGCTTTGTGACCCAACAATTTTGAGAAAGCATAAATTGCAGAAGTTTCCATTTCAAAATTGGTAATTCCTAACTCATTTAAAGTTTCAAGAAATTTATCATCTAAAGCTTTTAAACGAAGCTGTCTTCCTTGCGGAGCATAAAACCCGGGAAAAGTCGCTGTATTTCCGTGATATTTTGCGTCTTTGTATAATTCGCCCAATTCTTCAGACCATTCCGAGAAATAAAGCATCGGTTTAATCTTTTCGTATGGGAATTTTTCATAGAAATTCTTCGAAAACTCATTTTCAAACTGATAATCTTGGTAAAAATGCATCAAACCGTCAAGTCCTACAACATTTTGAGTCACCAGCATATTATCAACCTGCACATCAGGGTTTACACTTCCGCAGGTTCCCATTCTGAATAGTTCTAATGTTTGATGTTCAGATTTAAACTCCTTTTGTTTCAGATCAATATTTACCAAAGCATCAAGCTCGTTCATTACAATATCGATATTCTCGGTACCAATCCCGGTGGACATCACAGAAATTCTTTCACCACGCAAAGTTCCTGTGTGGGTATAAAATTCTCTTTTATTTTTTTTGACGTCTACTTTATCAAAGTATTTTGAAACTTTTGGAACTCTGTCAGGGTCACCCACCAAAATTATTTTGTTGGCAATATCTTCCGGTAACAGATTAAGGTGATACACACTTCCGTCTTCATTCAGCACCAATTCTGAAGCTGCAAGTTTATTTAGCATAATTATTTTATTAAAAAAGGAAGGTGAAGATAAGAATTTTGTTTTGAAAAAGGAGATCTATTAAAAGATAATCTTTATTTAATTTAAGATTAAAATTCCGGTAACATAGAAATTCTAGATTTGCGTTTTAATAATTACACTTTCTCTTTTGCTGTCGTCATGTTCTTTGTCGATGGCAATTTTTTTTATTAAAACTTAAAATACTCCGAAAAGTACTTTAACCGCCGACTCTTTTGGTTTTGTAACCCAAATCTTTTAGAATAGCCATAATTTTATCGCGGTTATCTCCCTGAATAATTATTGTTCCGTCTTTTTCAGAACCGCCGATTCCTAGTGTGGTCTTTATTTTTTTTGAAATCTTCTTCAGATCGTCTTCACTGCCTTCCCAACCTTCCACAATAGTTACAGGTTTTCCGTTTCGTCCTTTCTTTTCAAATTTACACACCAAAGGTTCTTTCTGTTTGAATTGTTCTTCGGGCATTTGAAAATCCTGCTCTTCATGTTCAGGAAAAAGGTTTTTTAGTTGATCTCTTAAATCCATAAAACAAAATTAAAAATAATATTTATAATTCAGGATAAATTAATTCAATCGCAATTGTCATTTTAAAAATCTTCTAAATATTTACAATCTATTATAAATGAAATTCTTGGTATTCGTTTCTGAGTAGAACGTCTTTGTGAACTTAAAAACAGTGAGTCGTTAAAAATCTTGGCAACCTTTGCGTTAAAATTAAAAATTATACAATAGCGAATAATCAATAAGAATTCTAAGTTAAATTCAATATCTGAAATAGTTTTCTATAAACTTTTAAGCAAAATTTAAACCTTGAAAATTCTTCAATTTACTTTAAAATCGATAAATTTGTTTGCTTAAAAATCAAATTAAATGTCTAAAAAAGCAATATTAGCAATACTTGACGGTTGGGGTTTAGGAACAAATCCTGAAGTTTCAGCATTAGCTCAGGCAAATACACCATTTATAGATAGCTGTTATCAAAGATTTCCACATACCACATTAGAAGCAAGCGGCTTGGCAGTGGGTCTGCCGGCCGGACAAATGGGAAATTCTGAAGTGGGACACATGAATTTGGGAGCAGGAAGAGTAGTGTACCAGAATTTGGTAAAACTGAATATGGCTGTCGAAAACGGAACTTTAGGACAGGAAAAAGTAATTCAGGAGGCTTTTGCTTATGCAAAAAGAGAAAATAAAAATGTACACTTTATCGGATTGGTTTCCAATGGGGGAGTACATTCACATATCAATCATTTAAAAGGACTTTTGTCTGCAGCAAAAGATTTTGGTTTACATGAAAACGTTTATGTACACGCTTTTACAGACGGTAGAGACTGCGATCCTCATTCGGGATTTGGCTTTATTGAAGAACTTCAAAATCACATGTTGCAAACTACAGGAAATCTCGCATCAGTTACGGGAAGATATTATGCGATGGATCGTGACAGAAGATGGGAACGTGTAAAATTAGCTTACGATGCAATGGTTGAAGGAGTGGGTTTACAAATAACCAACGCACTTACAGCTATAAAAGCTTCTTACGACGAAAATATTACTGATGAATTCATCAAGCCTATTATTCTGGTTAAAGAAACTCAGATTGGAAACGTAGTTCCTGTGGGAAAAATCGTTGATCATGATGTAGTAATCTGCTTTAATTTCCGTACAGACAGAGGTCGTGAGATTACAGAAGTTCTTTGTCAGCACGATATGCCTGAATATTTCATGCGAAAGCTGAATCTTCATTATGTTACACTAACCAATTACGATAAAACGTATCAAAATGTAAACGTCGTTTTTGACGAAGAAGTTTTGAAAGATACGATGGGGGAAGTTTTGGAAAGAAACGGAAAAACCCAGATCAGAATAGCTGAAACAGAAAAATATCCTCACGTTACATTTTTCTTTTCAGGAGGCCGTGAAGAAGAGTTTCATGGTGAAAAGAGATTGCTTTGTCCTAGCCCGAAAGACGTTCCAACTTACGATCTGAAGCCAGAAATGTCAGCGTATGAGATTACCAATGCAATCTTACCAGAACTGGAAAGCGAAACAGCAGATTTTATTTGTTTAAATTTTGCAAATACCGATATGGTAGGTCATACAGGAGTATTTGAAGCCGCTGTAAAAGCAGCAGAAACGGTAGATCATTGTATCGAAAAAGTAGCAACAATGGCTTATGAACACGGGTATGCGGTTTTCATTTTAGCAGATCATGGTAATTCTGATGTAATGATTAACGCAGATGGTTCTCCAAATACACAGCATTCAACCAATTTGGTTCCTTTAATTGTGATGGATAAAGATAAAAACTGGGATTTGAAACCAGGAAAACTGGGTGATATGGCTCCGACTATTTTATCGATCATGGGTGTTGAAATTCCTGCAATTATGACAGGAGACATTTTAGTGAGTTAGTGAATAATAATATTGAAAAAATGCCGTTAATCTAATGATAGCGGTAATCTCTTATGATTTATGTCAGAGATAGTATGAGTTACATATTATATTATGCCACAAATAACAAATAAATCATATCTTTGTAAATTATAAACGTATTTTTAGATGTATAATATTCTGGTAAGAAAAGAAGTAATGGGTATTTTGGAGAAGGAAGTTGGTTCTTTTCTCGATAAATTTTTGACTCCAATTGAAAAAATCTGGCAACCTTCAGATTATTTACCAGATCCTTCTAGCGCTGATTTCAAATATGACTTAGAAGAGATTCAGACTTTCGCTCAGGAAATGCCTTACGATCTTTTTGTAACATTGATTGGGGATTGTATTACTGAAGAAGCTTTACCTTCTTACGAATCTTGGCTAATGAGTGTTGACGGGATTGATCAGGAAAAAAGTGGACCGGGCTGGGCAAGCTGGATAAGATCTTGGACTGCCGAAGAAAACAGACACGGTGATTTACTTGGAAAATACCTGTATTTGTGTGGAAGAGTAAACATGAGACAGATGGAAATTACTACCCAATATCTGATCAGTGATGGTTTTGATATCGGAACAAGTATGGATCCTTACAGAAATTTTATCTACACAAGTTTCCAAGAAACAGCGACCAACGTTTCGCATAGAAGGGTAGGTACTTTGGCAAAACAAACAGGAAACGGAAAACTGGCAAAAATGTGTGGTGTAATTGCAGCAGATGAAGCAAGACACGCAAAAGCATATAAACATTTCGTAGCTAAAATTCTAGAATTAGATCCTTCTGAAATGATTTTGGCTTTTGAAGATATGATGCGTAAAAAAATCGTTATGCCGGCTCACATGATGAGACAATCTGGTCAAAAGGCAGGTGAACTTTGGGGTCATTTCTCAGATGCGGCACAAAGATGTATGGTTTATACAGGTCAGGATTATATCAATATTATGAAAGATCTTCTTGATGAATGGAAAATCGAGCATATTACAGGTCTTACAGAAAAGGCAGAAAAAGCTCAGGAATACCTGATGAAGCTTCCATCGAGATTACAGAAAATTACAGATAGAATTTCTACTCCAGATTTGCAGTTTGAATTCAACTGGGTTAAAAAATAATTAGATTTTAACAATAAATTATAAATTGAAGTGTCGGATGTTTTTCGGCACTTTTTATTTATTTAGTATCTTTGCCCAGCTAAAAACGCAACAAAATGTTAAATAATAAAAAAATTGCAGTTGATTTTGACGGAACGATCGTAGATGACGCATATCCTGCAATTGGGAAAACTAAAATTTTCGCTTTCGAAACTCTGAAAAAACTTCAGGCTCAAGGTTTTAGACTCATACTTTGGACGTACAGACATGGTAAAACATTGGATGAAGCGGTTGAATTTTGCAGACAGAACGGTATTGAGTTTTATGCGATTAACTCAAGTTTTGAAGGAGAAGTTTTTGATGCTGAAACTCAGTCAAGAAAATTGGATGCAGACTGGTTTATCGACGACAGAAACTTAGGTGGTTTTCCGGGTTGGGGAGAAATTTACAATATCATCAACGAAAGAATTGAGTTCCGGGTAGAAGGAAAAGAGGTTTTAGCATATTCAAAACTGAAAAAAGAAAAGAAAAAAGGACTTTTCTGGTAAAATTTGAGAAATTAGAAGTTAGTAATTAGAAATTAGTTTTTAGATGCTGCTTCCAATTAATTATCAGAAAATATAGATGATTAGTATTATTTAAAACTAATTTCTAACATCTAATATCTAACATCTAAGAATAAAAATGATTCAATTAAAAACAATAGACGAGCTTCGTCTTATGAGAGAAAGTGCCCAGTTGGTTTCCAGAACATTAGGAATGTTGGCAAAAGAAATCAAACCGGGAATTACTACTTTATATTTAGATAAACTGGCGCATGATTTTATCAAAGATCACGGTGCCGAACCTGCATTTTTAGGATATGGAGGCTTTCCGAATTCTCTGTGTATTTCACCAAACGAACAAGTAGTTCACGGTTTTCCAAATAAAGAAGAAATAAAAGAAGGTGATGTACTTTCTGTAGATTGCGGTGCCATTCTCAACGGTTATGTAGGTGACCACGCTTATACTTTTGAAATTGGCGAAGTAAAACCTGAAACCAAAAAATTACTGAAAGTTGCTAAAGAATCTCTCTACAAAGGAATTGAACAGTGCATCAGAGGAAAAAGAATCGGTGATATTTCTCATGCTATCCAAAAGCACTGTGAAAAAGAAGGGTATGGCGTTGTGAAAGAATTGGTGGGTCATGGTTTAGGAAAGAAAATGCATGAAGATCCGCAAGTTCCCAATTATGGAAAGCAAGGAAGTGGAAAAGTAATTAAAGACGGTTTGGCAATCGCTATCGAGCCGATGATCAACTTAGGAACTGAAAAAGTGAAATTCCATAATGATGGATGGACGGTTACCACACTAGACAATCAGCCTTCTGCTCACTTCGAACATGATGTTTGCGTAATTAATGGGAAACCTGTTTTACTATCTACATTCAAATATATTTATGATGCTTTAGGTATTGTAAGTGATGAAGAAAAGCCATTTCAATTGGATTTTTAATGAAAAAGCTAACTAAGTTTTTACTAAATAAAATCCCTCGTCCGATGCTTATCAAGATGAGCATTTGGGCACGTCCGCTGATTTATCAGTTTTTTAAAGGTGACAAATTTTATGATCCCATTGACGGAAAATCTTATCGTAAATTTTTACCTTACGGATACGGAAAACAGAGAGAAAATGCTTTGTCTCCAGGAACTTTAAGTCTCGAAAGACACCGTCAGATGTATCTGTATCTTCAGAATGAAACCGATTTTTTCATTAAAAATTATAAAGTTCTTCATATTGCTCCCGAACAGGAATTTTTGAGGAAATTTAAAAGAATGAGCAATCTCAATTACATTTCTGCCGATTTATATTCGCCGATTGTAGATGTGAAAGCTGATATTTTAGATTTACCTTTTGAAAATGAAAGTTTCGATATCATCTTCTGTAATCATGTTTTGGAACATATCCAGGATGATGCAAAAGCTATGAGTGAATTATATCGAGTAATGAAACCCGGAGGTTGGGGAATTCTGCAGGTTCCGATGAAAAATTCTTTGGAAAAAACCTACGAAGATTTTACTATAACAGATCCAAAAGAAAGACAAAAACATTTTGGGCAGTACGATCATGTTCGTTGGTACGGGATGGATTATTTCGATCGTTTACAGAATGCAGGCTTTGAAGTGGAAGCTAATTTTTACTCACAGCAGTTTTCTGATGCAGAAATAAAAAAATACGGCTTAAGGCTAAACGAAATTTTACCTATCGTTTTAAAGAAATAAAAAAAGCGGCTTCATAATCTGAAGCCGCTTTTTCTTAAGCCGAAATTTATTTTTTAATAAAGATTTCAGGTTTAAAATTTTCTATACTCATAATATATTGCCCGGTTGCAAAACTACTTACATCTATTTTTAATGTTTTATCTGAGGTTAATGTTTCAAACAAAATTTTCCCTGAAAGATCATTAATCTTCAATTTTAAGTTCTTTTCTACATTCTCAATGATTACAAAATCCGTAGAAGGATTTGGGTATAGCTTAAAAGTTTTCTTAATAGCGTTTTCCTTTGTGCCTAAAAATGAATTGTTATAATAAATTTTGTCTCCAGTAACAGGATTTGTTATAATCAGTGTTTTGGAGCTTCCGCTATTTACAATCTGATAATTAAAAATTGCTCCTGATGTTGTATTTAAATAAAAATCACAATTTTTTTGGTCATAAGCTTGAGCCGCAGCAGCATTTGTACCATTGTAAACAGCCAATGTACAACCGCCACCTTGTCTTGTAAAACTGTCTGTAACGGTATTAAAAGTAATCGTAGAACCAGCTGAATTGTAATATGAAGAAGTAAAATTATAATTACCTCCATTATTAGTGAACAAAGATGTACCCGCAGAAGCTTGCATGATAGGACTTACTGTAGTTTGATTATTGATAATCATTTGTGAAATGTACCAATTGTTATTAAAAAGATCAGCATTCTGTCCAAACAAGGTACAACTGATAAAAAGAAAGAGTAGTTTTGTTCTCATAAATAGTTTTTCACAAATATAAGAAATATACCTTTTACTTTTAATGCGAAACTGCTTTTAAACCAATTACAGAACCAATCAATGTTGAAATGAAAAATATTCTCCAGAAACTTGCAGGATCTTTAAACACTAAAATTCCTACCAAAGCAGTTCCTACTGCACCAATTCCGGTCCAGACTGCATAAGCGGTTCCGATCGGTAAAGTTTCTGTTGCCTTGATTAGTAAGAGCATACTTATGGTGAGACAAACCAAAAATCCTCCAAACCACCAATACATTTCGTTGCCAGTAGTTTCTTTTACTTTTCCGAGGCATGATGCAAAAGCGACCTCAAATAATCCTGCGATAATTAAAATAATCCAGTTCATTACTTTCTAATTTTATACTGCAAAATTGAGGTTTTAAACTGAAACGAAGTTTTACAATTGTTAAAAAATAAAATTATTTCAGTTCTGCTCTTATTCTACTTAAACTCACCTGCGCAATTCCCAAATAAGAAGCAATATGACCAAGCTGCACTCTCTGTAGAAGATAAGGTTTTTCTTTCAGCAAATCTTTATACCTTTCTAACGCAGTTTTATATTGCCTTGAAATAATTAATTCCTCTGTCTTTACCAGCTCACGCTCTGCAAATTTCCGTCCCCAATTTGCAATGTGAATATCTTCATTATAAAGAGTTTTAAGCTTTTCAGTTTTAAGCCTGTAAAACTCGCAGTCTTCAAGAAGTTCTATATTTTCATAACCCGGTTTTTCATCAACATAGCTTTTCATAGAAACAATGGGTTCGCCTTCCGTTCCAAACCAAAAAGTAATGTCATTATTTTCGGTAGAAGCGTAGGCCCGAACAATTCCTTTTTTTAAAAAATAGATGTAAGGAATCACTTTATCAGCCTCCATCAGACAGAATCCTTTAGGATAATTAACTTCAGAAATATGTTGCATCAAATTTTCCTGTGAAGTTTGTGGAATTGAATAAATAGCATCAATAATTTCTTTAATATTCATCAAAATAACAGTTTGGAATTAGCAGAAAATTCAAATTTAATAATTAGGTAAAAACCAGTTCTTTAAAGCATCATTTTATCTAAAAGTATTTAATATTAAAAAACTCTTACTGCTTAATTCATTAAATTTAGTTCAAAAATAATCTTTTTTAGGCATCTAATTTTAATATTGACCGAAAGACCAATTTTGTTTTACTAACTTTGCAAATCGTAACAAAACGAACTAATACTTTTATATGCACAAAGCAGGATTTGTAAATATCGTTGGAAAGCCGAATGCCGGAAAATCTACTCTTTTGAATCAATTGATGGGAGAGAAGTTGGCAATTGTAACGCAAAAGGCTCAGACAACACGACATAGAATTTTTGGAATTTATAATGAAGAAGACTTGCAGATTGTATTTTCTGATACTCCCGGAGTTTTAGACCCTAAATACGGTTTGCAGGAAAAAATGATGGATTTTGTAAAAGACTCTTTACAGGATGCAGATGTTTTTCTTTTCATTGTAGATGTTACTGATAAAGCTGAACAATCTGAATTTTTGATTGATAAATTAAATAAAATTCCGGTGCCTGTTTTATTATTGTTAAATAAAATTGACCAAACCAATCAGGAAGGGCTGGAAAAAATAGCCACCGAATGGCACGAAAGAATACCGAAAGCTGAAATTCTTCCTATTTCTGCCTTAAATGCTTTCAACATAGATATTATTTTACCGAAATTAAAATCGATGTTACCCGAAAGTCCGGCGTATTATGATAAAGACATGTACACCGACAAACCGGAGCGTTTCTTTGTAAACGAGGCCATCAGAGAGAAAATTCTTTTGAATTATGAAAAAGAAATTCCATATTCTGTAGAAGTGGTAACCGAAATGTTTAAAGAAAAAGAAGGCATTATTTTTATCGACTCTATTATTTATGTAGAAAGAGATACCCAGAAAGGGATTATCATCGGTCATAAAGGAGAAGCCATCAAAAAAGTAGGAACCGAAGCAAGGATTGATCTGGAGAAATTTTTCTCTAAAAAAATTCACTTAAACCTTTTTGTGAAAGTGAAAAAAGATTGGAGAAAAAACGATCGTGATCTGAAAAATTTTGGATACAGATAGACTAAATGTCTCTATCCATCGTTATATTAACGATATTTTTGTTATCTTTAGTTTAAATTTCAATCAATGAGCTACTTAAACACAAAGGCGAATCCTGTAATTTTTGATATTGTACTATTTCTTGTAAGATTGTTTATAGGTTTTGCGATGATTTCGCATGGTTTTCCAAAACTTCAGGATTTAATTAATGGAGTTGAAAAGCCTTTTTATGATTTTATAGGTTTAGGTCCAAAAATATCTTTAATATTGGCGGTTTTTGCTGAGTTTGTGTGTTCTATTTTTATCATTCTTGGTTTATTTACAAGAATTGCAGCAGGATTTTTAATCTTTACGATGGCTGTTGCTGCATTTGTAGTTCACGGCGCAGATGCTTTTGATAAAAGAGAATTGAGCTTATTGTACCTTTCAATTTACTTAATCATTATTTCATTTGGAGCCGGAAGGTTTTCCATCGATGGAATGATAGAAAAACGCAGAAGAGCCAATGACTGGTAAAGCTGGTAAAGTCAATTTGATATAAAATAAAATCCCGAAACATTTTGTTCCGGGATTTTTTATGTGAATTTGAAATATTTTATTCAATAAACGACTATCAAATCTCAAACTTCAAATTTCAAATTCTTACGCCAATTTTTGAGAATCTGCAACAAACTGAACCAAACCGCTGTCTGTTAAAGGGTGTTTCAACAAACTCAAGATCGGAGGAAGTGGTGAAGTGATAACATCTGCACCAATTTTTGCACAGTCAATAATATGCATTGAATGACGGATAGAAGCCGCTAAAATTTCAGTGTCATACATATAGTTATCAAAAATCAATCTGATTTCCTGAATAAGATTTAAACCATCCGTTGTGATATCATCTAATCTTCCCAAAAACGGAGAAACATAAGTTGCACCGGCTTTAGCGGCTAAAAGTGCCTGTCCTGGAGAGAAAATCAAAGTACAGTTTGTTTTGATTCCTTTATCAGAAAAATATTTCAAAGCTTTAATACCATCTTTAATCATTGGGATCTTCACCACAATATTTGGGTGAATTGCAGCCAATTCGTCACCTTCTTTAATCATTTCTTCGTACGTTGTAGAAAGTACTTCTGCAGAAATATCTCCATCTACAATCTCGCAGATCGCCTTATAATGATTCTTGATTGCTTCATCACCTTTAATTCCTTCTTTAGCCATCAATGACGGGTTGGTCGTTACACCATCCAAAATACCAAGGTCTTTAGCTTCTTTAATTTGCTCTAAATTAGCAGTGTCAATAAAAAATTTCATTTAAATAGATTTATTTCCCGCAAAGATAAACATTCCATTTTGAGTGCGAAATTAATTTGTCGACTTACCATATTGAGCCTCAGAAATTCCCCTTCTTTGAAAGGTTGGCGAAAATTCCAAGAATTTTTGACGTGGTGGTTTTATAATTAAACTTTTGAAAATAAAAATCATTAATTTTAACTTCAATGAAAAACCAGTTCACCGCAAAGCTCGACATCATAGGAATTAATCCTTTTGTTTTTGTTCCTGATGAAATTTTAAATGAAATTTTTGAAACTTCAGGAAAGAATAAAAGTCCAATTCCTGTGAAAGGAAAGGTAAATGGTAAAGAATTCACACAAAATTTAATGAAATATTTTGGAGAATGGAGATTGTACATCAATTTAACGATTCTAAAAGATTCTCCCAAAAGAATTGGTGAAATACTTGAAATTTTTATAGAATTTGATAATTCAGACCGAACGATTTCAATTCATCCGGATTTAGAAAAAGCAATTCAAGAAAATCCTGTTGCTTCAAAAAGTTTTGAAAACCTTATTCCATCAAGAAAACTGGAGCTGATTCGGTACATCAATAATCTAAAAACAGAAGCAGCAAAACAAAGAAATATCGAAAAAATAATCAGGCATTTAAAAGGAGAAACAGACTTTTTCGGAAAAAAAATTCCAATAAAAAAACCGAAGAAATAAATTCTCCGGTTCTTTTATTATTATGAATTAAGAGCCTGACTCAATTTTACAGCTTCCTGATTACTCGGATCATACTGTATTGATTTGGCAATATGCTCTTTTGCTTTATCTGGGTTGTCTTTTTGTTCGCTAAATGCAATAAAATAATACGCGTATGCCAGATTTTTTTTGCTTGCTTCAATCTCTTCCGGTTTTACGGTTGCAATATATTTTTCGTAAGCAAGTTTAGCATTCATATCATCTTTTGCTGATTGATAAGAATAGGCTTGGCTGTAATAAGATGGTGCCCAATCTGGTAATAACACCGATATTTTTTTCCAGGTAGCAATTGCGTTCTGCCAATCTGTAGCATCCTGATAAGCAGTTGCCAATTTAGCTAATGCTTCTGCATCTTTAGGATTAGCTTCTACCTGTTTTTTCAAACCTTCAATTACAGGATTTGTCTGTACCTGAGCAGTAGAAGTAGCAACTTTTACGGTGTCAGTTTTTGGCGAGGTTTGAGCAACAAAAGCACCTGTACTTCCCATCATCAGTAAACCTACAAATAATTGTTTTGTATTAATTTTAATCGTTTTCATATTTCTTACATTTTTAAAATTGTAATAATTGAAATTCAAGAATAATTCCAGAAAACAGAAAGTTTTAGATCTCTTAAGTTTTTTTTGAATGTATTAACAGTTATCAGACTTTTTTTAGCGTATTTTTTGATTCTTACCTTGTTTGAGTTTATCTTTGTTTCATAACAAACCTATTATCTTTCATCTTATGAATGTATTATTAGCCTCAACGTCTACAATTTTTGGCGGAGAATATCTTGGATATTTAAAAGAAGAACTTATTGAATTATATAACGGAATTGACGAAATCATCTTCATTCCATTTGCAAGACCGGGTGGAATTTCTCACGATGAATACACCGCAAAAGCAAAATCTTTCTTTGAAACCATTAAAATTAAAGTGAGAGGTCTGCACGAGTTTGACGACAAAACTGAAGCTTTACATTCAGCAAAAGGATATTTTACAGGTGGAGGAAACACTTTTTTATTGGTTAAAACTTTGCATGAAGAAAATCTTATGTCTGTTTTAAAACAAAACATAAAAAACGGAAAAGCGTATTTAGGTTGCAGCGCAGGAAGTAATATTGGCGGACAAAATATGAAAACCACCAACGATATGCCGATTGTTTATCCACCAAGCTTCGAGTGTATGGGATTGGTTCCGTTTAATATCAATCCGCATTATTTAGATCCAAATCCAGATTTAAAACACAACGGAGAAACCAGAGAAACCAGAATTAAAGAATTTTTAACGCAGAATGACATCAAAGTTGTAGGACTGCGTGAAGGAAACTGGATCAGAAGAATTGGTGATAAAATTATCGTTGAAGGAAGCGAATTGACAAGGATTTTTGAAAAAGGAAAAGAGCCGTACGAAATTGAAGCCGGAAGCGAACTTTAATTCTTATTTTTTAATTCTACTCAAATATCTTAACATTATTAGCGTTGTCATGCTGAGCGGAGTCGAAGCATTCCACAGCTTTTTAATACATATCAAATGAAAAGAACTTTTGTATTTCTTACACTTTCCACACAAATTATTTTTGCTCAGAATATTTCGCAAAAATTAGATGATGCCACAAAAAATCTAATGAATTCTTCTTCGGCGATTTCATCTAATCTATCTTTTTACGTAGCCGATGAAAGCGGAAATCTTGTGTATGAATTTCAGGGAAATAAAGGACTTTCAACAGCTTCAACACAAAAAATTTTCACAGCAGCTGCAGCCTTGGAAACTTTAGGCAAAAATTATACGTACAAAACAACATCATCTTATTCCGGGACGATTTCTAATGGGAATTTAAACGGAAATCTTTTCATTACTTCAAATGGCGATCCTACTTTAGGAAGCTGGAGATATGAAGGCTACAAACCCGAAAATTTCAAACAAAAACTGATTGAAGCAGTTAAAAAATCAGGAATTACAAAAATTTCAGGAGATTTGGTGATTGATGATTCTTATTTTGACCATCAAACTATTCCGGGAGGATGGCCTTGGGATGATTTGGGAAATTATTATGGAGCCGGAGTTTGGGGCGTAAATTGGCGTGAAAACCAATTCGATATCAATATCAACGGAAATAATTTTAAAAGTTTTTCTTATCCTTTAGAAAATGTAAAATGGCTCAACGATTTGAAAGCATCCGGAAATTCAGATCAAAGTTTAATTTTTACTGCACCACATTCAAATATCGCTTTAATTAATGGAAGTTTACCGGCAGGAAAAGTAACGACAGTTTCCGGTTCTGTTCCAAATCCGCCATTGCAATTGGGTGTGGAAGTTCAGAAATGGCTGAAAGACTCAGGAATTGACTTCTCAGGAAAAGTGGTAACCAATTCTCAACTGGAAATAGAAGGTAAAAAACCTTTAGAAACTCCAAAAAACAATATCATTCTTACTTACGAATCGCCATCGTTAGATAAAATCGTGTATTGGTTTTTAAGAAAAAGTATAAACCTGTATGGTGAAAATTTAATTAAAACTCTAGGGAAAGAGAAAAAAAACAACACAAGTTTTAAAAGCGGAATTGCTTATTTAAAAGAATTTTGGAAAGCAAAAGGAATTAATTCAAATATGATCAATTTTGCCGACGGAAGCGGACTTTCACCACAAAATTATGTTTCAGCAAAAGCGGAAGTTCAGGCATTGCTTTATGCTAAAAAACAAGCTTGGTTTGACTCTTATTACGACGGATTCCCGACTCAGGATAACGGAATGAAAATGAAAAGCGGAACAATGCGCGACACAAAATCATTTGCTGGCTATCACACGTCTAAAGACGGAAAAAAATATGTATATTCGATTATTATCAACAATTATCAGGGAAGCGGAAGTACAGAGTTACAGAAAATCTTGAATGTTTTAAAATAAAAAAGAATTGAAAAAAAGATCCATATTTGCCAGATTCAACAACTGGTTCATTTTTTCTCTAATGACTCTTGTTGTTGTTGCTATTGTGATTGCTTCAACTTTAGTAATAAACTATTTGAAAAGAGAAGAAGTACGAAGAGTTGATATTTTGGTAAGTGCTTTAAAATTTCAACAGGAAGCTACGTCTCCAAGTTTGGAAGTTCAAGAATTACTTCTTAGAATTTATAGCTCAAATACTACGATTCCTGTTATTATTTTAGATAGAAATGACCAGATTATAGAGCACAAAAATATCTCGAAAGAATATGAAAATAGCAATGATGAGATTGTTGCTCTCGCAAAAAGAATGGCAAAAAAATATCCTCCGATAGAAATTGAATTTTCTAACGGCAACAATCAGTTTTTATATTATGACAACTCCAAAATCCTTAATAACCTACAGTATTCTCCGTTTTTATTAGGATTTTTTGTATTGTGTTACTTCTTATTTTCATTCTGGTTTTTGAGAACAGTCAAAAAAACAGACGAAGGTTACCTTTGGGCCGGATTAGCAAAAGAAACGGCACATCAAATTGGCACTCCATTATCTTCTATGATGGGCTGGATGGAAATTATGAAGCTTGAAAATCCCGATTCAGACGGTGTACAAGAAATAGAAAAAGATATTGAAAGACTGAGAACGATCTCCGAAAGGTTTTCAAAAATCGGTTCGGTACCCGAGTTGAACGATACCAATTTTAATAACACCATCCGGGAAAATTATGATTACCTGAAAACAAGAATTTCAAAGAAAATAGATTTTACACTTTTGCTTCCAACATACAATATATTGGTTCCACACAATAGAATTCTAATGAGTTGGGTAATTGAAAATCTGGTAAAAAATGCAGTTGATGCCATGAAAGGTGAAGGTACGTTACAAATGTCGGTTTTCGAACGCAACAAAAATATCTTGGTTGAAGTAAAAGATAACGGAAGCGGCATGACAAAATACCAAGCACAAAATGCTTTTAAACCTGGATATTCTACAAAAAAACGGGGCTGGGGATTAGGTTTAAGCTTAGCCAAAAGAGTAGTGCAGGAGTATCATAATGGAGATATTAAAATTTCTCAAACTGAAGTAGGAAAAGGAACCACTTTTAGAATTCTGATCAGGAAAGCATAAATCTTTATCTTTACAAAATGAATATTTTTCAAACTAAATTTCGATCTTAAAACCAACAACCAAAACTTCAAAACAAAAGAAAAAATCACTATTTTTGAAACATGATTAAAGCGAGTAATATCCATAAATCTTATGGAAGTCTGGAAGTATTGAAAGGAGTTGATATTCACATCAAAACCGGGGAAGTTGTTTCCATAGTTGGGGAATCTGGTGCCGGAAAATCTACATTGCTTCAGATTTTGGGAACTTTAGATACGCCTTCAAACCCTAAAAATTACAATACCGAAATCATGCTGAATGATGAATCTTTTATCAATATGACCGATAAACAGATTTCAAAATTCAGAAATCAGAATATTGGTTTTGTTTTTCAGTTTCATCAGTTGCTTCCTGAATTTACGGCTTTAGAAAACGTGCTTTTGCCAACAAAGATTGCAGGAACTAACGAAAAAGAAGCTTTAGATAAAGCTTATCATTTGTTTGAAGATTTAAAAATAGCTGAGAGAATTCATCACAAACCCAATCAATTATCGGGTGGGGAAGCACAGAGAGTTGCCGTTGCAAGAGCTTTAATCAATTCTCCAAAGATTATTTATGCGGATGAGCCGACAGGAAATTTAGACTCGAAAAATGCAGATGATCTACACCGATTATTTTTTGATTTGAGAGATAAATACAATCAGACTTTTGTGATTGTAACGCATAACCCGCAATTAGCCGAGATTACAGATCGTAAATTGGTGATGAAGGACGGATTAATTATTGAGTAATTTATTACTATATTATGAAAAATATTTACCGCAAAAGATTCAAAAGAAATGATTAAAAATAGAAGTTCAAAAGTTTACAAAATGTAAAAACTTTAATTTTAATCGTTTTGCAAACTTTTGAATAACTTTAGGTCTAATAAAAATCTTTTGACTCTTTTGCGGTTAAAAAATATCCTGTCTTAAAATATTTTTTATATGAAATCTTTACTATTTGCATTTTTATTTCTGATTTCCTGTACTGAGTCAAAAGCTCAGGAAAGTACAGATGTTTTGCCTAAAGAAAAGATTTCTGAGCTTAAAAATTATATTAAAAATAAAGATTACAATCAAAATCTGGCCGTCTTTATTAACTTTAAAATTCATTCGGGAAAGTACCGGTATTTTGTTTACGATTTAAAAAATGACAAAATAATACAGAAAGCAATTGTTTCTCATGGTTCAGGATCTGTAATAAAGAGATCGAATCAACTTCAATTTTCTAATGTTGAAGGTTCTTATCAATCTTCCTTAGGAAAATATGAGATTAAAGAAAGCTATTCCGGTAAGTTCGGAAAGGCATATCGTTTAAAAGGTTTAGACTCCACCAACAGCAACGCCATGCAGCGCGCTATTGTTCTACATTCCTTTGGTTGTGTTCCGGATCTGGAATCTCAAAATTTATCTTGCTTAAGTTTAGGTTGTCCGATGCTTTCATCAAAAGCTTTTAAAGAAACCGCAAAACATTTAGACCAATCGAAAAAGAGCATTATTTTGTATGCTTTTTATTAACTAAATATTTTATAGTTGATGGTTTTAGTTGATTGTTGTTGGATTGATATTCGATATAATAAAAAAAATGTATTAATAAATATTTTCAATAACTAACAACTAAACCCCATAACCTAAACCCTAAAATTATGTCTATAAAATTTTTGGCAGAAGATGACAGACCGAGAGAAAAGTTTTTACTGAAAGGTAAAAACTCACTTTCTGATTCTGAACTTTTGGCAATTATTATGGGCAGCGGAAGCAGAGATGAAACGGCGGTAGAATTGGCAAGAAAAATTCTGGCATCGGTCGATAATAATTGGCATCAGTTGAGTTTATTAACGATCAAAGATTTAGTGAAATTTAAGGGAGTTGGCGAAGTAAAGGCAATCTCAATCGCAACTGCGCTGGAAATCGGGAAGAGAAGAGCCAATCAAGAAATTCCCGAAAAACCATTGATTTCGAGCAGCAAAGACGCTTATAATATTTTAAAAATGCACTTATCGGATCTCAGAACCGAAGAATTTTGGGCTTTATTTCTCAACCAAAGTAATAAAGTGATTCATATCGCTCAACTGACTCAAGGTGGAATCAATCAATCTATTGTTGACATCAGAATACTCTTTAAAACAGCATTAGAACATTTTTCAACAGGAATCATTATTTCGCACAATCATCCGTCCGGAAATTTAAGACCCAGTGCAGAAGATATTAGTATAACCAAAACAGTGAAAGAAGCAGGAAATGTGATGAACATTCAGCTTTTGGATCATTTAATTATTACCCAAAACGCATATACCAGTTTTTCAGACGAAGGATTATTATGATTAAAAGATTAAAATACCATGAAATTGATTTTGAAAAATATACTCAATGCCTTGAAAATTCTGCACAGCGAAAATATTCTGCAGCAAAAAAGTTTTTAGATATTTCTTCTGACAAAAAATGGGAATTGTTGGTTTACAAAGATTACGAAGCCGTAATGCCGGTTCCTTATGTTTTCAAATCGGGGATAAAAATCGTTCACAACCCGATGCTTTGTCAGCAATTGGGTATTTTTTCCAGCGAAGATAATATTGAAATTAACGAACAGTTTTTAAGCTTTTTAGAGAAAAATTATCTCATCAGAATTTATACTTTTAATGAATTTAATCAGTTTAAAACATCACTAAAACGAAAGAAGAATTATCTTATTCTTCCCAATGATTACGAAACGATTTATTCTAAATATTCCCCAAAAAGAAAAAGAAAGCTTAGACTTGATGACGATATTGTAAAGAATTCTGAAATTAAAAATATCAGTTTTTCTCAGGCTGAAAGCTTTATTAAAGAAAATTTTTTAGGAGCAGATAAAGAAGAAGATGTTGATTCTTTTATTAAGATATTTAAAAATATGTCTGAGGTAAATTGCCTGAACTTTTCAGCTTTTTATCTTAACCAAAGAATTATCAATATTATCGTTACTTATTTTGATGATTTTACGGTGGCTCTTTTGGGAACGTTTAATGATAAAGAATCAGTTAAAGTATCCGGTTCTTCCGTGTTGATAGACAAATGTATAAAAGAGAATATTCAGACTAAAATATTCGATTTTGAAGGAAGTGAATTGCCGAATGTAGAAGAATTTTTCAGAGGTTTCAGACCTGAGCTTCGCCCTTATCATCTGATGGAATATTCTAAAAAAAATATTATTAAAAAATTGCTAAGCTTGAAATTTATCATGAAACTTTAATTTAGTTACTCTCTTTAGATTAGTTCTACATATTATTCTTAGATTTATAAAAGTATTAACAAACTACTTGCAATGCTAAAGAAAATTCGCAATTATAAGTTGCCTTACATGATTTATAATTTTTTCAACAAAAAAAAATTACAGCATAATATTCCGCTCTATAAAAAATACGGCCTTGATAAAAATTATTTTTCAAGTATTTCAAGCAAGGATTTTGCTCATTTACCGGAAAATGAAAGAAAATTTGACGAGCAAAAACTATTCAACACAGAATTTTATAAAAATCTTTCCGAAGAAAATAAAGCCAGCGCTAAAGGTTTTGACGATAATGGTTTTTTAGTTCTAAGAAACTATCTAAAACCTGAAACTGCCGATCAAATCAACAATGAGATTGAAAAACTATTGAAAGATGGAACTATAAAATTCCGTTATGGAGGCAAGTTAATGTTCGTTATTCATCATTCTGAAATCATAAAAAATATCGGAAATGACAAAAACTTGCTCGAATTTTTATCTGTTTTAATTGATGGTGATGCTAAATTGTTTCAAAGCATAAATTTCATCAACGGAAGTCAGCAAAAAACCCATTCAGACAGTATTCACATGACGACTTATCCTTTGGGAGGCCTTCTCGGAGTTTGGATTGCTTTGGAAGATGTGGATGAAACAAATGGCGCTTTACACTACATTCCGGGAAGTCATAAGCTTCCGTATTTCTTAAATTCTGATTATGATAATGAAGGAACAGCTTTCAAAATCGGCAAAAAAAGTTATGTAGCTTATGAAGAATTCCTTGAAAATAAAGTTAAAGAATTAGGGTTGAAAAAGGAAGTTTTTAGAGCCAAAAAAGGAGATCTTCTGATTTGGCATGCTAATATTCTTCACGGTGGAGAACCACATTTAGATAAAACAAAAACAAGAAAGAGCTTAGTTTATCATTATTTTGACGAAAAAAGTGTCTGTTATCACGAGGTTACGCAAAGACCTGCATTATTCGAGCTGTAAATTCAGAAAATATCATTAATTTTGCTACCTCAAATTATGACAGATTTTTCAGACTATTTACCCTATGCAGCCGCATTAGTTATTGCAATTCCGTTTTTGGTTTTGCTGCGACAATTTGTGTATTCGTACATCAACTTAAAAAATCAGGAGATAAAATTACTTTCTGTAAAATCTAATTCTGAAAATAAAACGCATTCTTATGAAAGAATGACTCTTTTTCTGGAAAGAATAAAACCTTCAAACCTTATTCTAAAGTTTGATAAAGAACTTGCAGCTCACGAATTTGTATTTCTTACCGAGAAAACCATCAATGAAGAGTTTGAATATAATGCTTCACAGCAACTTTATTTAACAAAAAATTCATGGCAGAATATCGTAGATTCTAAAAATGCAATCATAGATTTGCTGCACAAAACCTACGAAAGTCTCAATAACAATCCGAATCTTAATGAGTATAAAACCGTTTTCATCATGAATTACATGAATGATAATGATTATATCGGAGCAACGATAGAAGATTTGAGAAGAGAAATTTTAATAATAGCTTAATTAAATAATAAATATACATAATGATTCCAAATTTTAAAGCACATCCGTGGCATGGGATTTCTGCAGGAGAAGATGCGCCAAACGTGGTAAACGTATTCGTGGAAATAGTTCCTTCAGACACCATTAAATATGAAATAGATAAAGAAACCGGTTACCTTAAAGTAGACAGACCTCAGAAGTTTTCTAATATTATTCCGGCGCTTTACGGCTTTGTTCCCAGAACGTACTGTAATGAAGAAGTAATGAAATTGGCAGTTGAAAGTGGTGCAACTGATGTTACAATGGGAGATCACGATCCTTTGGATATATGTGTATTAAGCTCTCACAATATTCACTCGGGCGGACTTTTGATGGAAGCTATTCCTATCGGTGGTTTCAAAATGATTGACGGTGGTGAAGCTGATGATAAAATCGTAGCAGTAATGGTGAGCGATCACGCATTTGGTCATTTCAGAGATATTTCAGAATTACCTGAAGCAGAAGTAAAAAGGTTGATGCACTATTTCTTAACTTACAAAAACTTACCAGATGAGCCTGCAAAATGTAGAATCCAAGAGGTTTACGGAGCAGAGCATGCTAGAAAAGTGATTATAGCTTCTCAAAAAGATTACGCAAGCAAATTTGGAGGATAAGATTCTCTGGATTTAAATATCTAAAAGGGTAAATGAACAATCATTTACCCTTTTTTTGTTTCTCATTTAAATAATTAATGAATGACGAATTGTTTCGTATCAACTTTAAACCCATATAATATTTTCTATTTCATTAAATGGTTTCTAATTTGCCCTCCAAAATATTCCATTAAATAAAATATTATACTGCTTTAAGATGAATCAACAGGTTGATTTTATAAAGCTTTTGCTTAAGCTTTGCGAAGCAAATTTATTCGCCTTTGCTTTCTGAAATAGAAAGTTCAATTATAAAATCTTTGCGTTTAATGTTTTAAAAACTATCATCAGAATCTCTAATCCCGAACTGAGGTAAGGTAGTAGTCTATAGGCAGATTAACTAAAAAATTTATAATGACCGGAGTAATTGTATCAAATAAATTTGCTGATAATACAATAATTACATTCAATTCATAAAGTATTTACAAAAATCATTATATTTATAAAGATAATCACAAACTTTTTTTAATATAAAAATAATAAACTATGGACTTATTTGTTTTAGTACCCATTTTCGGTGTTATTGCCCTTATCTATACTTTTCTGCAAAGTAATTGGGTAAGCAGGCAAAATGCAGGAAATGAAAAAATGAAAGTAATCAGCGGACATATTGCTGATGGTGCGATGGCTTTTTTGAAGGCCGAGTACAAGATCATGATGTATTTTGTCATAATTGTTGCAATTTTATTAGCAGTGATGGGAATGACCAATTCCAATTCGCATTGGGCCATTGGAATAGCTTTTGTCATCGGAGCCATATTGTCTGCTTTAGCGGGTTTTATAGGAATGAAAATCGCTACAAAAGCCAACGTAAGAACTGCCGAAGCTGCAAAAACTTCGTTATCTAAAGCCCTTAAAGTATCTTTTACCGGGGGTTCTGTAATGGGAATGGGAGTTGCAGGATTAGCTGTTTTAGGTTTAGGAGCCCTCTACTTAATTATTAAGCAAATTTTTGCACCTGGTGCAGCCGTAGATTCTCACGAAATGGAAAGAACAATTGAAATCCTTACGGGATTTTCTTTAGGTGCAGAATCTATTGCATTATTTGCCAGAGTAGGAGGTGGAATTTATACTAAAGCAGCAGATGTTGGAGCAGATTTAGTAGGAAAAGTGGAAGCGGGAATTCCGGAAGACGACCCTCGAAACCCAGCCACAATTGCCGATAATGTAGGAGATAACGTAGGAGATGTTGCAGGTATGGGAGCCGATTTATTTGGTTCTTATGTGGCGACAGTATTAGCAACAATGGTTCTGGGAAGAGAAACTATTTCTAATGATAATTTCGGAGGTTTTGCACCTATTTTATTACCGATGTTAATAGCCGGAACAGGAATTATTTTCTCAATGATCGGTACTTTATTCGTTAAAATTAATGATAGCGAAGGAGCATCCACATCTAATGTACAAAATGCTTTAAATTTAGGAAACTGGGGAAGTATCGTCATCACGGCAATAGCTTCATATTTTCTGGTTACTTATCTTTTACCTGAAAAAATGATTTTAAGAGACCATGAATTTACTAAAATGGGGGTTTTCGGAGCCATTATCGTTGGTTTGGTTGTCGGAACTTTAATGAGTATCATCACCGAATTCTATACTGCGATGGGAAAAAGACCTGTTTTAAGTATTGTGAGACAGTCTTCTACCGGTCATGCGACCAATATCATAGGCGGGCTTTCCGTGGGAATGGAATCTACACTTTTACCGATTCTCGTTTTGGCAGGAGGAATTTACGGTTCCTATTTATGTGCCGGATTATACGGTGTTGCTATCGCTGCAGCAGGAATGATGGCTACAACAGCAATGCAGTTGGCAATTGATGCTTTCGGACCTATTGCAGATAACGCAGGTGGAATTGCCGAAATGAGTGAGCTCCCTAAAGAAGTTCGGGAGAAAACAGACATTTTGGATGCTGTCGGAAACACAACTGCGGCAAGTGGAAAAGGTTTTGCAATAGCATCTGCAGCATTAACGGCATTAGCTTTATTTGCAGCATTTGTAGGAATTGCAGGCATTGACGGTATTGATATTTACCGAGCCGATGTTTTGGCAGGATTATTTGTTGGAGGAATGATTCCTTTTATATTTTCATCTTTGGCAATTACCGCAGTCGGGCAGGCTGCAATGGCGATGGTGGAAGAAGTGAGAAGACAGTTTAGAGAAATTCCGGGCATTCTTGAAGGAACCGCCGAGCCGGAATATCAGAAATGTGTCGCTATTTCTACCGATGCTTCTATCCGAAAAATGATGCTTCCCGGTGCGATTGCGATTGTATCGCCTTTACTGGTTGGTTTTATTTTCGGGCCTGAAGTTTTAGGTGGTTTTCTGGCAGGAGCAACTGTTTGCGGAGTTTTAATGGGGATATTTCAGAATAATGCAGGTGGAGCCTGGGATAATGCCAAAAAATCTTTTGAAAAAGGAGTTGATATCAATGGTCAGACGTACTACAAAGGGTCAGAACCTCACAAAGCTTCTATAACAGGAGATACGGTGGGAGATCCGTTTAAAGATACTTCGGGACCTTCGATGAATATTTTGATTAAATTGATGTCTATTGTTTCTTTAGTAATAGCGCCGACTTTGGCCGTTTTACATAAAGATAAAATTGAAGCCGACAGAAAAGCAAAAATCGAAGCTTTGACTAAAGCTTCGTCAATAGCTGCTTCTCCTGTTGTCGTAAATTCTGTACACAATACTGTTATTTTGGCCCCGAAAGTTGTTAAAGGATATCTGAATGAAGAAGGAGATTTTGTTTACGATACCGGAAAAATTCAGGAAGTAGAACTTGAAGGTGGGAAAAAATTGACCATCGGTGAAGGAAGCCAGTTGCTTCAGATGTATAATGCTATAAAAAGTAATGATAAGGCTGTTTTAGATCCTAATAATTGGTACACGCTAGAAAATTTTCACTTTGAAAGCGGTTCAAGTGAAATCAAGAAAAAAGCAGAAGCCCAATTATTAAATCTGGTTGAAATCATGAATGCGTATCCGAATATGAGAATAAAACTCGGCGGATTCACGGATAATACAGGAAATCAGGAAACCAATGTGAAGCTTTCAAATTTAAGAGCGCAGACCACAAAACTAAAATTATTAGAATTGGGAATTGATGGACATCGCATAGAAACAGAAGGGTATGGCTCAATGTATCCTGTCTGTGAAGCCAATGACACCGACGAATGTCGCGCAAAAAACAGAAGAATTGATATAAGAGTTCTTTCTCTTTAGTCACAATTATAATAAACAAAAGCACTGCATTGCGCAGTGCTTTTTCTTTAGAAATAAGAAAAATATTATTTCAAATTTTTTAATGTTTCTTTCAGAATGAAAATATTAATTTTTATCGGGTTATTCGATATTTCTTCAGGAATACTTGCTACATTATTAAAACTTTTCTTAAGCATGTTATACGCAATAGAAGCATCTTCTTCATCATAAAACAAATCATTCCATTTTTCGTTTTTGTAGTGATTTTTTAATACTATTCCATTTCCATAAAATTTGAAAGGTAAAGGTTCTAAATAAAGCGTCATCGCAACTTTATTTTCAGATTCGTGATATTCCAAAAAAGCAATAGAAAATTCCAGTGCATTTTCTATTTTAGATCTTATTTTCTCTGTTGTTTGTTTACTCTTATTTTTGAGACGCCATTTATTTAATTCATTAGTTATAAAATTAGATTCTGAGCGGCTTACATCATTATAATCATCTTTTTTATATTTAAACTCCAATCCTTTTGCTTGCTTTTGTTCAGGAAAATATAATCTCATATTTCTGTCGTTTTTAGAAATTATTTTAGCTGTAAATTCCGGACTGGACTTATGATTCTGAGCTTCAAAATAAATTATTGAGTCTTTTACTGACCACGTTCCGAAATAAACTTCGGTATTATTATCGTTTTCATTAAGCGAATCTTTAGGAATTCTGAGTGTAGTTACCGGGCTCAATTCTCCGTTGTCTACAAGCAAAAAAGAATTATCACCAGAGAGAGTTATATATGACGTATACGATGAATAATTATCTTCTTTATACTTATCTGCTTCATTACTTGCGTGACTATAAGTAAATTTCCATGTTCCAACCAAAGGATCTTTTTTGGTACATGAACAAAATAATATGATGATACATAAATACATCAGAATTTTTTTTGAGATCTTCATTAAAGTTATTTTTATTAAGTTTTATTTTTTATCCATTTGTTCAACTCATTTAAAACTAAATTAAATAAAATTGAAAATGTGAAATTTATTGATTAAGGGTTGCACAGATTTACAAATCTTTCTTCAAATGCTCCAAAGCATTAATAATCAAATCATCTTTTTTAGCAAAACTAAATCTGATATAATCTGAATCTGTTTTAGAATTATAAAATGCCGAAAGCGGCAAGCAGGAAACTTTTTTTTCTACAGTAAGCCATTTCGAAAATTCAACATCTGTCATCGTTTTATTAACATTTCTAAAATTTACAATCTGAAAAAATCCGCCTTGAGCTATTTCTTCAACTACCAAAGGAGTAAACTGTATCAATTCATTAAAAATATCACGTTTATTCTCCATGATTATTTGATTTTCGGAAGGGTCAAAGACATCAAGATATTTAGCGATTGCATATTGGCAAGGGGAATTGGAGCTGTACGAAATGTATTGCTGATGATCTCTGAAATTTTGTAACAAATCTTCAGCTGCCAAAAGATAACTTACCTTCCAGCCTGTTGCGTGAAACATTTTGCCAAAAGAGAAAATGCAGAATGTTTTTTTTCTTAATTCAGGATGCAAGAACGAACTGTAATGTTCTGCATTATCATAATGGTAAATATCATAAACTTCTTCTGAAATAAGGTAAATTTCCTGATGTTTTATAAGCTCATACAATTGATCCCAATCTTCTTTACTCCATGTTTTTCCGGTAGGATTTTGAGGGGAATTTACAATGATCGCCTTTGTCTTTTCAGAAATACATTGCTGAAGTTTTTCCCAGTCAATTTTAAAATCATTTTCCAAATCGTAGTAAACAGGAACTCCGCCATTCAAAACGATGGAAGGAGCGTAAGTATAATAAGAAGGCTGAATCACAATAACTTCATCGCCTCTATTTAAAATTGATTTTAAGGAAGTGTACAACCCAAATGTAGAGCACGGAACAATATTAATTTCTTCGTATTTTAATTGTAAACTATTTTTTCTGTTTAAATTAAATTGAATAATTTTTCCAATCAACAAAGAATTGCCCGCCAGCGATTCGTAACTGTGACTGATCATGTCAGCAGATTCTTTAAGAAAATACCGAAGACGCGGATCGATTTCAAAATCGGGAAGGCCTAATGACAGATCATAACTTTTATGCCTGGAAGAAAGCTCCGACATTTCTGTAAAAAATTTATAATCATTAAATCCGTAATTTTTTTCCATAGTGTTTATCAAATATATAAAAAAAATGCACGCAGTAAGCAGGTGAAATATTTTTGTTATTTTTAAAGAAATATTTTTTAATTATGAAGCAATTACTTCTTCCTATATTTTCTGCAATTATTCTTACGAGTTGTGGAACAGCAAATACATCGATCAATAATCAGAATCAAAATACGAGCTCAAGTAATTTAAACAATGAAAAAGCTTTTAGTAAAGCCTATCAGCAAATTAAGCTAAAGGACTTAAAGAAAAATCTATACGTAATTGCTTCTGATGAAATGGAAGGAAGAGATACGGGAAGTCCCGGTCAGAAGAAAGCAGGAGAGTATATTATTCGATTCTATAAAGATTTAGGAATCTCATTTCCGAAAAATTTAGCATCATATTATCAAAAAGTTCCCTCTTCTTATATGAATAAAATTGGCGGGAGAGATTTACCGGATTCAGAAAATATACTTGCATTTATTGAAGGGAGCGAAAAACCCGAAGAAATCATTGTTGTTTCGGCACACTATGACCATGTAGGCACGAAAAACGGAGTCGTCTATAACGGCGCAGATGATGATGGAAGTGGGACAGTTGCCGTAATGCAGATTGCCAAAGCCTTTCAAAAAGCAAAAAAATCTGGTAATGGCCCAAAAAGATCAATCCTTTTTTTACATGTAACAGGTGAAGAACATGGTCTTTTCGGTTCGTCTTACTATTCAGATAATCCAGTTTTTCCTTTAGAAAATACGGTTGCAGATTTAAATATTGACATGATCGGAAGAGATGATGCAGAAAACCGAGGTAAAAATTATGTGTATGTGATTGGTTCTGAAATGTTGAGTTCAGAGCTGAAATTAGTTAATGAAGCTGCAAACAAAAAAACAAATAATCTGGAATTGAATTATAAATATGATGATCCGAAAGATCCGGACAGATTATATTACCGTTCTGATCATTATAATTTTGCAAAACACGGTATTCCGGTGGCTTTTTTCTTTGATGGAATTCATGAAGATTATCACCAACCGACCGATGATGTTGAGAAAATCGATTTTCCTTTGTTGCAAAAAAGAACACAGCTGGTTTTTGCCACAGCATGGGAATTAGCCAATCGTGAAGCGAGAATTGTTGTAGACAAAAAGTAAACTCTGCACGTTCAAAACCATTGTCTGTTAGTTTTGTCACATTTAATTACAAATATAGTATGAATCAAAAAATAAAATCAATAAGACCCTTTATCGGCGCAAAAGATTTTGCCGTAAGCAGAGCATTTTACAGAGATTTAGGATTTGAAGAAGTTGAAATTGATCCCAAATTTTCGGTTTTTAAAAAAGGAGATTTTGCTTTTTATCTACAAGATTATTATTCTAAAGAATGGATTGAAAACACCATGATCTTCCTCGAAATAGAAAATGTAGACCTTTATTGGGAAGAACTTGTGTCTTTAAATTTAAAAGAAAAGTATGATTCAATCCGATTAGTTCCTACAAAAACAGAAGTTTGGGGAAAAGAATGTTTTCTTCTTGACCCGGCTGGAGTTTTATGGCATTTCGGAGAATTTTTTACATCGTAAAAGATGATTTACGCATTCGACACTTTTTATTATGCAGACTATGCAAAAACAGTCTGCATTGCCTTTGAACAATGGGATTCTGAAACTGAAAGCTTTATCTATTCAGAAAATACCGAAATCAGTTCCGATTATGAAAGCGGAGCTTTTTACAAAAGAGAATTACCCTGTATTTTAAGTTTGATAAAGAAAATTGATTTAAAAGATGGTGATCTCATTATCGTTGATGGCTATGTAACATTAGATAACAATGGAAAAATAGGGTTGGGCGGCTATCTTTATGAATCTCTAAATAAAAAATATCCTGTCATCGGTATTGCCAAAAATGGATTTGCAAGCGAAGATAATATGAGAAAAACTATTTTTCGCGGAGAAAGCAAAACACCTTTATTTCTTACCGCTAAAGGAATTGATGCAGATAAAACCAAAATCAATGTTGAAAATATGCACGGAGCTTACAGAATACCAACATTATTGAAAAAGCTTGATCAGCTAACAAGAGAGAAGGATGAACTAAATACAATAAGCTGATAAAAGTCAGCATAGTATTTATTTATATTTATTCTAAATAAATATAAATTTGCTTTAGAATTAAAACACATTTAAAGTATTTAAAACAGTTCATATCCATATTAATTTTTCATTTTTCAAGAACCGATAAGCCTGACTTGTCGGTTTTTATTTTTATTTGTCAGCGATTTATTAATTTAAATTTTTACATTTGAGAGTAATAAACACAAACACATGAAAAAAATTATACTTTTAACTGCGATATGCAGTTCACTTTTTGCATTATCTCAAAAAAATTACACAAAAATCAGCAGTTCAAAAGTCAGTGCAGAAAGAGTAAATGTGAGTGAAAATTTCATTAATGCATATTATAAAAAATGTGAGAATAAAGACTACTCCGGATTCAGCAATTTTATTTTGGATAAAAGATTTGAGAGAAGATTTTATCCCGAATTTCAAGAGAGTTGCGAAGAATCAGTCAGAGAGTATGGGAGGATTATCTCGCAAAAATTTAATTCTGCTTACATTTACGATTACACAAAAAAAACAGATCCAGTAGAGCTTATCATTTTCGAAGCAAATTTTGAAAATTCAAAAGATGTACAATTTATAAGTGTATGGATTTACCGTGACCAAAACGTTATTTACGGAATATTGGTTTCTAAAGAAAAACCTTTGGGTAAATTTAAACCAAAGAAAGAACCCACTCTTTAGAAGTGGATTCAATAGATAAATACATCTCATTTTTTTAATTAAACAACAACAAAAAAGCACAGCCGACGATGCTGTGCTTAAATTTTTATTTCAAATTTAATTGCGATTTCGAAGTTGAAAAAGGCAAAAAAAAGATTCATTTCATTTTTATTACATAGTAAATTTAGTAATTATTTTCATACGCTATATGAATTTAATGTTAAAATTCACCAGTTATCCACATTTTTTTGTGGATAAGATAATACTTTATTTCAGTCACTTATCAATTAAACATATTTTAATTAAAATAACTATATTGCCGGTGAATTAAATAACACACCATGATATCAAAATCACTCCTATTAATGGCGTTTAGCACGCTTTCTATATTTTATAATGCACAGTCATTTCCTTACGAACGTACTTGGGGAACCTATGTAGGAGGTTCAGGCACTTATCTCAGTGACTTTAGTTTAAATGGGAATGCATTTTTTATTGACCCTCAACAAAATATTCTTGTCAATGGGCAAACATCATATCAAAACAGTTATACCTCATCTTATTATAATCAATTCGTAACAGGAGGTGGTAATACAATTATTGCTGGTCAACAGAATTTCTATTCGGCAAAAATTTCTCCCACTGGCCAAATGATTAAAGGGAGTTATGATGGTATTGGAAATAGTTTTGAACAAATTGTTGGAGTCGATAGCTCTGAAAACATGTACGTATTAAAAAATTATCCTACACAAGTACCAAATTTAGCTACATCGGGAGCCTGGCTAAGTCAAAATGTAAACACTGCAACGAGCCACACATTTACACTTACAAAATATAATTCGTCCCATAATGTAGTCTGGACTACCTATGTACCAAGCAATACAATGAGTATAAGGTTTGATGACAATCAAAATATCTATGTACTGGGAAGAATACGATATGACCTGCCCGGATTAGCAACACCCGGTGCATTTCAGGAAAATTTTATTCCTTACTACGCAGGAGGAATGATTCAGGACAATTCTTATCTTGTAAAACTTAATTCTTCAGGTCAGAAAGTATGGGGTACATTTTCTACTCCCGGAATTTTTGATTTTAAATGGTTTAACAATAATTTATATCTTGTAGCAGCGTATGCGCAGCATATGACTGGTAATTTTACGAATCCGGGGACATTTCAACCCACTACAACGTCGGATAATTTAATCTTTAAATTTGATGCAAATACCGGCCAGAAAATCTGGGGTACTTTTTATGGTACTCCAATTAATCCTACTTTATTTACCGGGCATGGCATCAGTGCAATTGAAGTTAATTCTACCGGAATCTACGTAAGTGGGCAGAATGAAGACGATGCTCATCCCAATTACTTTGCAACTACAGGTGCTTACAAAAATCAACTTACAAATAGTGACTTATTTCTTTCTAAATTCGATTTTACCGGAAACAGAGTTTGGAGTACCTATTTTGGAAGTACGGGATACGATGTCATGTTTGGAACAAGTAATTTAACTGTTTTGGGGAATCGAATAATCATAACCGGAAGCCATTACGGAGCTACAAGCAATATATCAACACCGGGAGCATTTCTCACAGCCGCACCCAACACTTCTTCAGGACTTACAAATATGTATTTTGCTGAGTTTGATTCTGACGGTAACAGAATTTGGGCATCCTACTATGGTGGAAGTGGGAGTAATCAATTAGGTGAGTATCTCAATGCAAAGTTTATGAATAATGGTTCATTGCTGTTATGGGGATTCACAGGTTCACCAACGGGTATTGGAACTGAAGGTGTTACTTATCAATATATGACCGATCCTTATCCGAATACACCATTTGGATTTGTAGCTAAATTCAGTCTGAAAGATGGATTATCAACGTCCGATTTAGCTAAGCAAAACGAACTTCAACTTTATGACAATCCGAATAATGGTAACTTCTATTTATCAGGAAAAGCTTTAGAAAAACAAAATACGATTGTAAAAATATTTGATATGTCCGGAAAATTATTGAATACTCAAAATCTTAACAAAAATAAAACACATTATCTACCGATGCACGGTAAGCTAAGTATCGGAAACTATTTGATAGAAGTAAATACCGAGAATGCGGAAAAACTAAAAGTCTTTAAAATGACGGTTAAATAATAGAAAAGGAAGCATAATCTGCTTCCTTTTTTATTTATATAAATATTAATTACTACAATTTCTCAGCAATATATTTTGCGGTATGCGATTTTTGATTCTTTGCCAAAGCTTCCGGAGTTCCTGCAAAAACAACTTCGCCACCGTATTTTCCGGCTTCAGGGCCGATATCTATAATATGATCGGCACATTTCATAATATCCGGTTGATGCTCAATGACAATCACAGAATGTCCGAGATCAATTAAAGCCTGTAAAGATTTTAATAATTTTTGAATATCATGGAAATGCAATCCGGTAGAAGGCTCGTCAAAAACAAATAAAGTTTTGTCTGTCGTTACACCTTTTACTAAGAAAGAAGCCAGTTTTACACGCTGCGCTTCACCTCCAGAAAGAGTAGAAGAGCTTTGCCCAAGCTGTAAATATCCCAAACCAACGTCCTGTAGCGGAGTCAGTTTTGTAACGATTTTATCTTCTTTATTTTCTCTGAAAAAATCTAACGCCTCATCAACAGTCATGTGAAGGATATCCGAAATATTTTTCTCATCGAATTTTACTTCTAAAACTTCATTTTTAAAACGGGTTCCTTTACAGGTTTCACATTCTAGCTCAATGTCTGCCATAAACTGCATCGAAACACTGATGATACCTTCACCTTTACAATCATCACATCTTCCGCCGTCCACATTAAAAGAAAAATGTTTAGGCTTGTAACCCATCATTTTGGCACTTTTCTGCTTAGAAAACAGATCACGAATATCATCATACGCTTTCAGATACGTTACAGGATTTGAACGCGAAGATTTTCCGATAGGATTTTGGTCGATAAGCTCAATATGCTTAATTAGTTTTTTTGGAAATTCGACAGAATCGTAGTCACCCTTTTTCCCGCCCATTCCTAACTGGATCTGAATGTCATTCGTCAGAATCTCTTTCATCAAAGTAGATTTTCCACTTCCTGAAACTCCAGAAATAACGACTAAACTTTCTAAAGGAATATCTACGTCTATATTTTTCAGATTATTGGATCTTGCTCCTTTAATATGAATGAATTCTTTTGCTTTTCTGCGCTTTTCCGGAACTTTTATTTCCAGTCTTCCGGTAAGGTATTTTGAAGTCAGTGTATCGGCATCTTTCAATGCTGCGTAATCACCTGCAAAAACAAGTTCACCGCCTAAATATCCAGCTTCCGGGCCAATATCAATAATATAGTCTGCCGCTTTCATGACATCTTCATCATGTTCTACAACGATTACTGTATTACCTATATCTCGAAGATTTTTTAAAACTTCAATTAAATTTTCTGTATCTCTGGAATGCAGTCCGATGGAAGGTTCGTCTAAAATATAGATAGATCCTACCAAAGAACTTCCCAGACTTGTAGCCAAATTAATTCTCTGGCTTTCACCGCCGGAAAGCGTATTTGAAGTTCGGTTAATCGTTAAATAACCCAAACCGACTTTTAGTAAAAATTCTAATCGGGTTGTGATTTCGTATAACAGCCTTTTAGCAATTTCTTTATCATGTTCTGAAAGTTTTAAAGCTTGCATCAATGGTAAAAGCTCGTCCAAAGGAAGCTCAATCATAGATTGAATGTTGTTTCCGTCGATTTTCACCCAGCTTGTCTCTTCACGCAAACGCAAACCTTCACAAGTAGGGCAAAGGGTTTTACCACGATAACGGGACAACATTACACGATACTGAATTTTATATAAATTCTCTTCAAGCATTTTGAAGAAGTTATTCAGAGAAGGGAAGGTGCTCTTACCGTCACCTTTCCAAAGATAATTTTTCTGTTCTTTGGTTAACTGATGATAAGGCTTATGAATAGGGAAGTCTTTCGCTTTTTTAATAAAATCTTTTTTCCATTCGCTCATCGTTTCTCCTTTCCAGGAAGCAACAGCATCTTCAAAAACCGATAAAGCTTTGTTGGGAATAACAAGATCTTCATCAATTCCGATCACCTTTCCGTATCCTTCACAAGTCGGGCAAGCACCAAAAGGATTATTAAAACTAAAAAAATGAACATTTGGCTCAAGAAATTCTATTCCGTCGAGCTCAAATTTATTTGAAAAGTTTTTTACGGTTCCTGTTTCTGTATTTTTTAAGGCACAATAACCGTGACCTTCATAAAACGCCATCTGAATAGAATCTGCCAAACGCTGAAGGAAACTTTCATCTTCTTCATACGAAAAACGGTCGATCACCAAATTGATTTCCATTCCTTTTTCGGGAGTGAAACCGAAACTTTCAAGATCTTCTATTCCGGCAAGATTTCCGTTGACTTCTAATCTTGTGAACCCAGCAAGTTTTAGAACATTTAAAGTATCTGTAAAACTTTCAACATCAAAATTCAGCGGAGCCGTTAGTAAAAACGGAACATTATTTTCAGAACTTTTAATGTACTCTATCACATCGGTCACCGAGTCTTTTTTCACTTCCTCACCCGAAACCGGAGAAAAAGTTTTACCAATTCTTGCAAAAAGAAGCTTCATGTAATCGTAAATCTCAGTAGAAGTTCCTACCGTAGACCGTGGATTGGAAGAAATTACTTTCTGCTGGATAGCGATTGAAGGCGCCAGACCTTTGATGTCATCGACTTTTGGTTTCTCTAATTTACCTAAAAACTGACGTGCATAAGAACTCAGACTTTCTACATATCTCCTCTGTCCTTCAGCATAAATCGTATCAAAAGCCAGTGAAGATTTTCCGCTTCCGGAAACTCCCGTTATGACGATGAGTTTATTTTTTGGGATTAAAACATCAATGTGTTTCAGGTTGTTAAGGTGTGCATTTTTAACGAAAACCTGTTTTTTTATATCTATTTCTGTTGTTGAAGCCATAGTAAAATTAAGACTAACAAAAATACGAATTTTTGCTGAATTTTTTAAAAAGAATTAATGCGTAACACTTTATTAATTTGGGAAAGAATAATTTAAATCTTGATAACATTTAATATCATATTTCTGACAGAAAATTTGCCAAAAAATATTTCATTTTTTAACGTCAAGTATTGCTTTGTAAATATTTTTCGTGTAAAATTGCAGCATAAATAGTAATAAATATGATACAGCTTTTCAGACATTTTATTACACATTTAATGAAAAAAAGATAAAAAGTTACAAGAACTGGAAGATGCATTATTGATGCATCTTTTTTATGATATGTATCATTTTTTGGTCTTGCCAAAGTCTCCTATTTTTGGGAACTTCAATATAAACTAAGAAATATTATGAATAAGAAGTTCGGAACTGTATTTTTTCTTGCCTCGTTTTGCGCATTAACCGCACAGGTGAAAACTTCAGATATTGATTCTGTTGAGATTCAGGGGAAATTTATTGCGACCACTTACAAAAATGCAAATCAGAATATTTCTATAATTACAAGGGATGAAATCCTCAACTCTCCGGCAGCAAGTATTGATGAAATTCTTCAGCAAATTCCCGGCATGGATATCAGAAGGAGAGGAGCGAATGGAGTGCAGAGCGATGTGGGCTTCAGAGGAAGCAATTTCGAACAAGTTTTAATCCTCATCAACGGAATCAGGATGAATGACTCACAAACCGGTCACAATTCTCTGAACGTTCCTGTTGATTTGGATAATGTTGAAAGAATAGAAGTTATCAAAGGACCATCTGCGAGAAGATTCGGGCAAAATGCTTATGCCGGAGCAATCAATATCATTACAAAAACTCAGATTGGTAAAAATGTGAAAATCAGCGCCAATGCAGGAGATTATGAAACATATGGTCTTGGATTTAATGCCAGTCTTGGAAACGAAAAGTTTTCAAACTCATTACAGGCAAATTCAAATTCTTCGCAAGGCTACAGACATAATACTGATTTTGAAATAAGAAATGTATTTTATCAAAATCAGTTGAAAATAAAAAATGGAGACATCAGCTTACAGGCTGGTTTTTCTGAAAAGAAATTTGGTGCCAACGGATTTTATTCTTCACCACAAGCAACTGAGCAATATGAAGAACTTCAGGCTTCCATTTTAAGTGTTGCCCATCAGCAAACTTTCGGAAAATTGAAACTCAATTCTAATATGTACTGGAGAAGAGGCCAGGATATGTATCTGTTTAGCCGAGAAAAACCTGAAATCTACAGGAATATGCACATCGGAAATAATGTAGGAGGAGAAGTTAATTCAAGCTACCAATCAAGTTTAGGAACTACAGGTTTGGGTGTAGAATTAAGAAAAGAATTCTTAGCAAGCAATAATCTAGGTGACAGAGAACGTTTTGTAACGCAGGTTTTCTTTGAGCATCATTTTTCTTTTTTTGATAAAAAACTAAACATCAGTCCGGGAGCTTCCTGGGCAAATTACTCTACCAATGGTAACTTCTTTTATCCGGGTTTAGACGTTGGTTATACATTCTATCAGAATAATAAAGTTTTTGGAAGTATTTCAAAAGTTCACCGGGTTCCTACTTTTACCGATTTGTATTACACAAGCAAAACAGAGCAGGGAAATCCAAATCTTTTACCTGAAAATGCGGTTTATGCGGAAATCGGTTATCAATATCAAAACAAAAGTATTTTAGCGAAATTCAGTGGTTTCTACAGAGATTCTAATGATGCTATTGACTGGATTAAAAATTCTCTGCAAGACCCGGTTTGGTATTCGCGAAATATCGGAAATAAAGAAACAAAAGGGATTGAAATAGAGATCGATCATAAAGTTTTCGATTGGATGAAATATACTTTGGGCTACACGTATATCGATAATAAGTTAAGAGATTTAAATGATCTGAATTCCCGTTATGCATTAGATAATCTAAAACATCAGTTTATAGCAAAATTTCAGACCAAATTTCTTACATACTTTACCAACGAATTGGTTTACAGATACAACGATAGGCTAAACTCGGGAAGTTATCATTTGCTGGATGAAAAAATAAGCTTTAATAAAAAAGACTTTTCGGTATATGCGTTAATCAATAATGTGACTGACACAGATTATATTGAAAATTTTGGAATACCTATGCCTCAAAGATGGTTTCACATTGGTTTTTCTTACAATATTAATATTAAGTAAACTTAATATTACGGAATAGTTAAATAATATAATTTTGCAAAAATTTTTTTGGATGAAATTTATTTTAAGCCTTAGTTTACTTTTCAGTTTAAGTATTTTAAAAGCACAGGAACATATTTCTGCTTTCAATGCTTTGACCTTAACTTATAAATTTCATCCAAAATTTTTCCTTTATGCTGAAGGACAGTTGAGAGGCATTGAAGACTATACTTATCCTGATTATTATGAAATAAAAGGAGGTTTGGGATATAACCTTACCAAAAATCATAAACCTTTTATCGGTTTAGGTCGATACGCAACTTATAAAGATCACGCCATTAATAAAGAAGAATTCCGTGTTTGGTTGCAGGATGTGATTGATTTCAAAAGTGGAGTGGTAAAATTTGAAAACAGATTTCGTGCAGAAAAATCATGGTTCTACGAGCCACAAACGGATAAAAATTCTGAAAGAATGCGCTACCGTTACCGTCTGAATGTTTCTGTACCTCTGAATGCTAAAAAAATCGCACCAGGAACAGTCTTCGCAAATGTTTACGACGAAGTTTTTGTAGTTACACCCATGAAACCTTCATTTGCAAGAAACCGACTTTATGGTGGCTTCGGATATCAGATTGATGAAAATTTCGGTATTCTGGGCGGTTATTTATGGCAAAGAGAATTTGAAGCAAAGGGAAACAAAAACGTTCATTTTATTTACCTGGCTTTAAATATCAATATCGACGATACTGATAATGATAACAAAACGTATCATTTCCCGGGAGCAGATTAATAATCTAATATTTCTCTGATAAATATCGGTACGCTTTCAAATATTTATTGAAACGGTGAATGTCTTTTGAAGTTAATTCCCGGTTTACCCTTCTCAAATCCATATTATCACGAAGATCATTAAGCTTTACGGCAACAGCAAGAGGTGATCTTTCGGTTCTTTTTACGAAATCATCGTAGACTTCTTCAGGATCAAATTTTGTAAGACAACTTACCGCAAAAAGTATATACTCGGGAAAACCTTCCGACCTTAAATATTCAAAACTGAATTCTTCGGGATGATCTTCTACAACATCATGCAAGACGCCAACGATTTTTTCATCCATTGTTTTGCCATATTCCATGACCCGCATTACGTGAGCAATATAAGGCGCATGATATTTATCTTTCTGGCCTTTATGTGCTTTGTCGGCAATTTTTATCGCTTTATTTAAAAGTTCTTCCTTTGTCATTCTCTTTTTGAAAAATAGAATACAAAAATATAAAACGTCTGAGATAAACTCAACGATTTTAATGAAATTTTATCAACAATTTCATTGATGTGATTACTATTTAGCTGCTAATTGCGGTGGTTTTACTGCATCAAATATATTTGGCATTCTATATAATGTCGTATTTTTCTTCGGAGCTTTTAAACTTGAATAAATCTCAGGATTTTTTGGCTTTGCTACGGGCATTTTGTACAATTTTGCAATAGCACTGTCCAAATTTGTGATCTGCAGTAATGGAGTTTTTACAAATGGCTTTTCAATTTTTGGAAATTTTAGAGTATCAATTTTCAATAGTTTTCGAGATGAAACCTGTGCTGAAAATGATATTGAACTTAATAATGTAATTACTAATAATTTTTTCATTGTGTTAATTTTTTATCAGATTAAATAATATAAAGTTTACGGGATTAAATTTTAACCTATTATAATAAGACAACTGATAACGTTTTAATATTACATTTTCTAAGAATTATTTAAAATTTGACTATCAATTTTTATATTATTTAACAAAAAAACGTCCCAAAAAATTGAGACGTTTTAAAATCAAATTTATCTATAAAGACTAATAATGTCCTTTTTCAATATAATGAGCCGCTACTTTTTCAGTTAAAGCAACTACATTCGGACTGTTCGTGTATTTTGTAAATCTTCTTAATCCTGAAAGCATCATTCTCTGCTCGTCACCTTCTGCAAAAGAAACAATTCCTTCTTTAGCAGCAGAAATAATTTTGTCAATCGCTTTGTAAAGATTTAACTGAGCCATTGCAGCTTCTACAGAATCAGTAGAGAAATGTTTTTCAGCTCTTAAAATTGCAGATTCTGCCATGTAAATTTGGTTTAAGATTTCAGAAGCGTTTAATAATAAATGCTGCTGTTTCTCAATATCCATCATATATTTTTGAAGAGCAGCACCAGAAACCATTAAGAAAACTTTCTTAAGATTAGCAATTATTGCTTTTTCTTCACTCATAAATGCAGAATAATCAGGAACTTCAAATGAAGGAATTCCCATTAATTCTTTGCTAATCGCCATTGCAGGAGACAACAAATCTAATTCGCCTTTCATTGCTTTTTTAATCAACATTCCAACTGCCAAAAGACGGTTAATTTCGTTGGTTCCTTCATAAATTCTTCCAATTCTTGCATCTCTCCAAGCAGATTCCATTGGAGTATCTTCTGAGAATCCCATTCCACCATAAATCTGAATTCCTTCATCGGCTGTAACCTGCGTAAGATCAGACACAAAAACTTTAAGAATAGAAGCTTCAACAGCAAATTCTTCAACACCTTTTAGTTCAGCTTGTTGATGATCCATCCCGCCAGCAACCAATTCTTCGATTTTATCTTCAACATTTTTTGCCAAACGGTAAGAACCCGCCTCACTTACGAAAACTCCTGTCGACATTTCAGCAATCTTCTTTCTGATTGCTCCGAAAGTTGAGATAGAAACGCCAAACTGTTTTCTTTCGTTTGAATACTGAATCGAATGGTTCAGGATTCTTCTTTGTCCGTCAAGGTTTGCTGCAGCTAATTTAATTCTACCAACATTCAATGCATTCAAAGCGATTTTGAAACCGTTGTTTCTTTCACCCAACATATTCTCAACAGGAATTTTCATGTCATTGAAGAAAACCTGACGCGTCGAAGACGAACGAATACCTAATTTGTGCTCTTCTTCACCAAAAGATAAGCTGTTTGGATCTTCTAATTCCGAACGGTTGATCACAAAACCTGTAATGTTTTTATCATCATCAATTTTCGCAAACAAAGTGAAAGTATCTGCAAAACCTGCATTTGAAATCCACATTTTTTGTCCGTTGATGATATAATGTTTTCCGTCATCAGACAATTTTGCTCTTGTTTTGCCTGAATTTGCATCAGAACCAGCATCCGGTTCAGTCAAACAATAAGCTCCGAATTTTGTTCCTGTAGCCAAATCAGGAAGGTATTTCTTTTTCAATTCTTCACTTCCGTAAAGTAGCGTCGGAAGCGTTCCGATTCCGGTATGCGCTCCATAAGCCGTTGCTAATGAACCATTTCCACCTGAAACATAATCACAAGCCAACATTGTACTTACGAATCCCATTCCAAGACCGCCATATTCTTCAGGAACAGTAATTCCAAGAAGTCCCATTTCCCCTAACTTACGCATTGTCTCTTCTGTCAATGCATAATCTTTTTTCTCAAAACGATCGTGCTTCGGTACAACTTCTCTGTCAATAAATTCTTTCGCAGAATCACGCAGCATTTTTTGCTCTTCAGAAAGTTCTTCCAAAGAGAAGATTTCGTTTGCAGGAATTTCCTTGATTAGGAATTCTCCGCCTTTTACTATATTGCTCATTATGTTTATTTTTAAATTTTATATTATTTAGAGACTTTAGATAATAGACAAATAGATAATAGATTTTTTTGCAATGAAAGTAGCTATTAAATTGTCGATTTTCTCTTCGTCTATTATCTTTTTAGTCTTTATGTAAAGTATTCTGAAATACCATAGTTGCTTTTTGAAATTCTTCAATTTTAGCTTCAAAAAATTCACTCTTTATATCGGATAAATATTTTCTGTGATTTGCTAACAATATTTGGGTTTGCAATTCAAATGAAGAACCTAAAGAAATATCCAAAAAATGACTAAAAGACTTATTTGTTCTGCTCGAACCTTCGGCTATATTTGAAGGAATTGAGATTGAACATCTGTCCATTTGACTCTTCAAACCATATTTTTCATAAGCTGGAAAAGTATCTGTAAGGTCTAATGTAAACTTTGATAATTCCATACCCATTTGCCAAATTTTAAGCTTTTTAAAATTGTGTCTTTTAAAATCATTCATCATTTCTTGTGTGTTTATCAACTCTATTATCTATCCGTCTATTCTCTCTTAATCCTTTTTAAAGAAGTTCAAAAATACTCGCTGCTCCCTGTCCCGTTCCAACGCACATAGAAACCATTCCGTATTTGTTTCCGCGTTTTCTCATTTCGTCAAGAAGCTGAACTGTTAATTTTGTTCCTGTACATCCAAGTGGGTGTCCCAAAGCGATCGCTCCTCCATTTACATTTAAAATATCTGGATTTAAGTCTAATTCTTTTTTGATAGCAACAGATTGAGATGCGAATGCTTCGTTTAATTCGATTAATTCAATATCTTTTAATTCTAAACCTGCTTGTTTCAATGCTTTTGGAATCGCATAAATTGGTCCCATTCCCATAATTCTTGGCTCAAGACCTGCAGCTGCATAAGCAACCAATCTTGCTTGTGGTTCAAGACCTAATTCTTTTACCATTTCTTCACTCATTACCATTACGAAAGCTGCTCCGTCACTCATTTGAGATGAGTTTCCGGCAGTTACGCTTCCCCCGTTGGCGAATACAGGTCTTAATTTAGCCAAGCCAGCTAAAGAAGTATCCGCTCTTGGTCCTTCATCCACTGAAAAATCAAACTTCTTAGTCTGCATTTTTTGGTTTTCATCCAAGAAATTGTATTCAACAGGAATCGAAACAATTTGGTTGGCAAATTTACCTTCTGTATTAGCTTTTAAGGCCTTCATATGAGATTCAAAAGCGAACTGATCCTGTTCTTCTCTTGTGATATTATATTGTTTTGCAACTTCTTCTGCAGTGTAACCCATTCCCCAATAATAATCAGGGTTTGTTTTTGCAATTTCTGTTTCTGGAACCGGTTTGTAACCACCCATTGGGATATAAGACATTGATTCTGTACCTCCTGCAATAATGCAATCGGCCATTCCTGCCTGAATTTTTGCAGAAGCAATCGCAATCGCCTCACTTCCTGATGCACAATATCTGTTTACGGTAACGCCGGGGACTTTGTCTGTATTTAAGCCCATTAAAGAGATTAAACGAGCAACGTTTAATCCTTGTTCAGCTTCCGGCATTGCATTTCCTACGATAAGGTCATCAATTCTGTTTTTATCTAATTGCGGAAGTTCAGCCATTAATTTTTCAATTACGGTTGCCGCCATTACATCGGGTCTTGTAAATCTTAAACTTCCTTTTGGAGCTTTTCCAACGGCTGTTCTGAAACCCTTTACTATATATGCTTGTTTCATTTTGTTGTATTAATATTATTAGTTAAGAATTTTGCATTGTAGACGCAAACTGTTCATAGCTTTTGTTTGTATTTTGCAAATCAAGGAGCTCCGTAGGAGCGACCTGTTAATCTTCAATCCATTCAAATACATATTTCGGATCATATTCAATTTCAAATTTTTGCAAGAAATCAAAATATTCTTCTTTAAATGTTTTCTTTTTATGATGCTCTTCTTGGTTTAAAATATATTTTACCACCGAATCAACACTGCTTTTTGAATAAGAGAATGCACCATAACCTTCCTGCCAATTAAATTTTCCATTCATCCATATTTTTTCATTAATGAATTTTGAAGAACCAGCTTTGATGTCTCTTACTAAGTCTGAAATTGAAATAACTGGACTCATACTTACAAGAATATGAACATGATCCGGCATCGCAAACACAGCGAATAATTTTTGATTTCTATTGGAAACAATACCTGTAATAAATTTATGCAATTCTTCTCTGTTTTCTTTTGAAATCAGGTTTTGTCTACCTTTGACAGCGAAAACAATTTGAATATAAATTTGTGTGTATGTGTTTGCCATAGATTTAACAGGTCGCCCCTACGAGGCTCGATGTTTTTAAAATTATTCGTAGCTATTAACAGTTCGCTCCTACGGAGCTCCTTATTAATTTCTCAATGGTTTTCCTTTCTGTAACATAAACTGGATTCTCTCCAAAGTTTTTCTTTCACCACAAAGTTGCAAGAATGTCTCTCTTTCAAGATTCAATAGGTATTGTTCAGTCACAACAGTTGGTTCAGAAAGATTTCCACCTACCAAAACGTTGGCTAATTTATCTGCAATTTTCTTGTCGTGTTCAGAGATGAAGTTTCCGGTTAACATTTGGTCGGTTCCCACGTAGAACATTCCCAAAGCATCTTTACCCAATACTTTTACGGTTTGTTCTATAGGTTGTGTATAACCTTGTTCAGCCAATAATTTTGCTACTTTTTTAGCTTCGGCAATCTGACGTTTCTTGTCAACCACTACGATATCTTTTCCTTTCTCAAGAATTCCCATATCGTAAGCTTCGTAAGCTGAAGTTGCCACTTTTCCCATCGCAATATTCATGAAAGCTTCACGAAGTCTGTTATTTTTCACATCATCACTGTGGAATTCTCTTGAAGTTCTCAAAGCAAATTCTTTAGTTCCGCCACCACCAGGAATTACACCAACTCCGGTTTCTACCAATCCGATATATGTTTCTGCTGCCGCAACAACTCGGTCGGCGTGCATTGTCATTTCGCAACCGCCACCAAGCGTCATTCCATGAGGAGCGACAACGACAGGAATAGAAGAGTAACGAACTCTCATCATCGATTTTTGGAAGTAAGCAATAGCCATATTCAAATCATCCCAATCCTGCTCAATCGCCATCATTAAAATCATTGCCAAATTCGCTCCTACAGAGAAATTTGTCCCTTGATTTCCGATTACCAAACCGTCATATTCTTTTTCAGCTAAATCAATCGCTCTGTTTAATCCGTCCAAAACTTCACCTCCAAGAGAGTTCATTTTAGAACGGATTTCGAAGTTGATAATTCCGTCGCCTAAATCTTCAATCGAAGCTCCCGAATTACTCCAAAGCGTTTTATTTTTTCTGATATTATCTAAAATAATGAAAGCATCCTGACCCGGAATTTTGTTGTATTCTCCTGAATTTTTATCAACGAAAATACTTTGTCCTTCATCATTTACTTTATAGAAAGATTCTACATTTTTAACCCAGTCTGAAACTTCGTAACCGGCTTCTGTAGCCAATTCGATTCCTTTTTGAACACCAACGGCATCCCAGATTTCAAAAGGACCATTTTCCCAACCGAAACCTGCTCTCATCGCATCGTCGATTTTGTACACTTCATCCGAAATTTCAGGAACTTTATGCGAAACATAAGCGAATAATGCTCCTAAAGATTTTCTGTAAAGCTCTCCGGCTTTATCTTTTCCACCAATTAAAACTTTAAATCTGTCAATTGGTTTATCTATACTTTTAGTTAACTCTAAAGTTGGGAAAGAAGATTTACCTTGAAGTTCGTATTCTAAAGTATCAAGATTTAATCCGTGAATTTCAGATTTTCCGTCTGCTCCTTTTACTTTTTTGTAGAAACCTTGTTCGGTTTTTGAACCCAACCATTTATTATCAACCATTTTCTGGATGTAATCAGGCAGTGCAAAAACATTATTAAAATCATTAGCTTCAACACCGCTGTTACGAACGCCGTTTGCAACCATTACCAAAGTATCTAAACCTACAACATCAGCAGTTCTGAACGTTGCAGATTTTGGACGACCAATAACCGGACCGGTTAATTTATCAACATCAGAAACATTTAAACCTAATTTCTGAACATTATGAAGCAAATCCATCATTGAGAAAACTCCAATTCTGTTAGCAATAAACGCAGGGGTATCTTTCGCTAAAACAGTTGTCTTACCTAAGAATTTTGCGCCATAGCTCATGTAGAAATCAATGATTTCCGGTGCTGTATCTTTTGTAGGTATAATTTCCAACAATGGAAGATATCTTACCGGATTAAAGAAGTGCGTTCCTGCAAAATAATGCTTGAAATCATCGCTTCTTCCTTCTACCAACATATTAATTGGAATTCCTGAAGTATTTGAAGAAACTAAAGTTCCCGGTTTTCTGAACTGTTCGATTTTTTCGTAAACTGATTTTTTAATGTCTAGTTTTTCAACGACAACTTCAATAATCCAGTCAGTGTCTTTTATTTTAGCTAAATCATCATCAAAATTCCCAACTTTAATTCTATCCGCAAATTTCGGAGAATAGAGTAGAGCCGGACTTGATTTTTTCAGTTTTTCAAAGTTTTCTGAAGCAATTCTGTTACGAACAGCTTTGTCATCTTTGGTCAAACCTTTTTTCTGCTCGGCTTCATTTAATTCAAACGGAACAATATCGAGCAGCGAAACCTGCACGCCAATATTGGCAAAGTGCGCAGCAATACCGCTTCCCATAATTCCTGAACCTAATACCGTCACGTGTTTGATTCTTCTTTTCATTAATATTTATTTTAGTTATTATCGCTTAAGTAAACCTTTTCAATTTTGATTTTAATAAGTTTTATTTACAAACCATTAAATTTTTTCAAATCTCTCCACCTTTTCAAGAAGAGATTTTTATTTCCTGTTATTCAAGTCGGCAGCAATTTTCATGATTTCACTCATTACTTCTTTGAAGGTTTCCAACTTATCGGGAGCAATTTTTTCCATTACTTTTTTGTTGAAATTCACCACCACTTCTTTAGACATATTTCTTGAACTTAATCCTTTATCGGTAAGCTTAATGATGACTTCTCGTTTATCGGTAGTTGTTTTTTCTTTGTAGATGTAGCCGTTGTCTTCAAGGAGTTTAATAATCCTTGTGAGGGAAGTTGGCTCAATGGCCATTTTGGGGCCTAAATTGGTACTTCTTGTACCTTCTTTGGGATCAATTTTTAATAAAGTTAAGGCTTGTACTGCAGTAGAATCGTGCTCTTGTGCGAGCTCAGTATACATTTTCGAAACAGCCAACCAAGTCTGTTTCAGAATGAGATCTACATTTTCTGTTTTCTCTTTATTGTTATCCATCATATTTTTTGCTTATCGGTTTTATCAAATGTAGTAAATATTATGCATGCATAGTATTAATTAATAGTAAAATTTATTAATTAATTGAATTACAGCATGTTAAAATGTATGACAAGCATAATACTATGCATGCATAGTATATAGAATAAACAATTAAAATAGCGTATTAATAAAGCTTTGAGATTAAATTAATGATTTCTTCAAAGGATTCGCATTTGTGCATTTCATTTTTGTACGAAATCTCCCAAAATGTGTTGTTATACTTAAATTGAAATAATGAAAGGTCTTTTTGAAAGTTTTTTTGCAATAAAGAATACAGCATTTCTTTTTGAATTTCGGGTGAAATAATGGAAGGAGCCACAAAATTTTCATTCACCTGAAACAGTGATGCGTTGGTTAATTCATTATGATCAAGTAAAACATCTTCTACAATTCCAGAAAACAGTTCCTGATTTTTTACATACCAGATTTTATCTGCAAATTCTTTTGCCAAACGCCAGTCGTGTGATGAAAACAAAATCAGTTTGTTTTGCTCTTTTGCGAGTTTTCGAAGTGTTTTTAGAATAATAATTTTATTTTTTTCATCCAAATGAGTAGTTGGTTCATCCAAAATAATAATAGGGGAGTTCTGTGTTAATGCACGTCCAATAAAAGCCTTTTGCAAATTTCCGTCAGATAGATTTTTTAAAGGGGTATTTTTGTATTCTACTAAATCTAACTCTTCAATAATATCTGAAACTTCTTCCCGGTCTTCTTTTTTAAGTTCAAAATAAAAAGGATAATAAATATATTTCCCCAACGAAATTAAATCTTCAACTGTATAATTTTGCGGAATAATCGCTTTGGAAAAAACGATGGCAATATTTTCGGCAATCTCTTTTACAGATAGATGTTTTACATTTTTATTGTTAATCGAAATTTCTCCATCTAACAAAGGATTTTGATGAAGAATCGATTTTATTAAAGTAGTTTTTCCAACACCGTTATTTCCTATTAACAAGCAAACGTCTCCTAAATTCAAAGATGCATTAGCATTTGAGATTAAGGTTTTATCGTAACCAATATTGGCTTGTTTTATTTGTAGGTGCATTTGTTGGTTTTTAATTTTCTGCAGATTTGACTTACTCGAACTTACGTTTCACAGATTTACACAGACTTTTATTTTTTCTCCTTGATTTTGTTTTTAATTTTTCACATTCTGTTTGTCATGCTGAAAGCATCTCTACAAAATTAGTTTTAGATTCCTGCGGAATGACAAACATCTATTTAAACTTTAAGTAATATTCTCAATCATTTGCTTCATCTGCAAAATCTACGAGAGAATTTAAAATTGACTATTGACTTCATTCACCATTCACTTTACACCTTATTCTGTTTCAAAAGCATCATCAAAATTACAGGAATTCCAAAAACCGAACTAATAACATTTAAAGGAATCTGCGATTTTTCTGCAATAATTGAGAAAAACAACATCATCAACATTCCCAAAAACATATTCAGAATCCATTGCTGCCAAAGTTTTGCAGGGTTATAAATCAATCTGCAAAAGTGAGGAACAATAATTCCTATAAAAAGAATAGGTCCTAAAAATGCCGTAACCGAAGCAGAAAGCAAAGAAGAGGCAACAATGATCATCAGTTTCAGATGATTTAAATTAACTCCTAAACTCTGTGCATACGAACTTCCGAGAGAATTTCCGATTAAAGGTTTTATTGTTTTAAAACAGATTAACAATCCAATAAAAACTAAAACAGACAGCACGATAATCTGATTTCTCGACACCATATTATTGGCTCCAAAAGACCATAAAATATAGTTTTTTAAACTTTGATTTTCTGCATAAAACTGAAGCAGAGAAACGATAGCTCCCGCTAAAGCAGACACCAAAAATCCGAAGATAATAAGATATGATTTATCCTGAAACTTATTTGACATTGAAAGCAAAACAAGCATCAACAACAAGCTTCCGATAATTGCTGATAAACTTAGAAAACTGTTTTGAAGAAATTCAGGCAGTAAAATATTATGTGAAAAGAAAATGTAAAATGCGACAGATAAGCTTGCGACAGATGTAATTCCTAAAATATCTGGCCCAGCAAGAGGATTTTGAAAATATTCCTGCATCAGAAAGCCCGATGTCGGAATTGAAATTCCTGCCAAAAGCATTACTAAAACCCGATTTACACGAATTTCTGCAATCTGGCTATTGGTAGAATCCTGGAAAAAATCCTGGAAATTTAAAGACAAAAATCCTGTATTCAGATTAATGAGCGCCGTCAAAGTAACTGCGATCAGTAAAAATAAACACAGGATTTTAAATTTTTTAGACATCTTCGAACTAGAATAATCTTACTTTAGAAAAGAATCAATTTGTGAATTAAGCATTTCTTCAGTCATTGAACCTTCAGATTCTTCTACCTTATCACCTTTTCTGAAAAAAGTAAATGGAATATTATTTCCTCTCCATTGTTGAAAATTGACAAAAAAGTCTTGATTTAATTTACTATCATCAAGAAGAAGAATTTTATCTGCCAGACCACTTTTTTGTGCAAAAGCTGGAACTTCGGTTTCCCAAGCTGGCTTGTTATAAATATTTATAAATGTAAATTTTACAGGTTTGTCTTTTAATTCTTCAATTTTCTTTTTAAAATGAGGCATTTCCATCATGCATGGGCCACACCACGTTGCAAAAAAATTGGTTACATATAAAGTATCATTATTTTTGGATAGAATCTCAGTTAATCCTTTCTGATCAACTTCCTTTAGTGCTATTTTAGAAGTTTCAGGTTCTGCATCCTTTTTAATATCCGCTGAATCTGCTACGGCGATATTTTCTTCCGTTTTTTCTGCTTCTTTTTTACAACTTAGCAATGCAGTAGCCAAAAGAGCAGTTAAAATTATTTTTTTCATACGGCCTATTTATTTTTTGTTATTTATTATGATCATTGCAAACAATTCTGTTATCAAGAAAATCTCAGCAATGGCGGTTTCATAATTATTTTTTATTATTTTTGAATTGCAGTATGGAACAACAAATCTATAAAGGGAAACTCACGCAGTTTCATCGGTTAAAAATAGCTAAAAAAGAAAAGCTGACCAAAAATACTTTTTCTTTGGAGCTCGAAATTCCTGAGGATTTAAAAGAAAATTTTCAATTTGAGGCCGGCCAGTATGTAAGCATTCAATTTCAGTCTCACGGTAAAAATGTTATCAATGATTACTCGATGACGTCGGCTCCGTATGAGAAAAAAATAGTTTTGGGAATCAAAATAAATTCAGTGCAAAGTGCTACTTCGCAGCTATTTGAAAATTACGAAATTGGAGATGAAATTTTGGTGAGCGAACCTGGTGGAAGATTTACTTTAGTTTCTAAACCCAGTGAATTCAGAACGATAGTAGGTTTTGCTGCAGGAATCGGAATTACACCGATTTTAAGCCATTTTAAAAACATCCTTCATACCGAACCGAGAACGAGACTTTTTTTATTTCTTGGAAACAAAAGTTCTGAAGAACTTGTTTATCGCGAACTTCTCGATAATCTTGCAAGTAAGCATCATAACAGACTGCAGATTTTTTATTTTTATTCGCAAGAAAAAACAGCAGATCAATTTTTCTACGGAAGACTGGACGCAAAAAAATTAAACTTAATTATCAATCAGATTTTGCATCTGGATGATACGGATGAAGAATCTACAATTTGGGATGCCGTTGACGAAGTCTTAATCTGCGGAAAAGGGGAGATGATAAAAACGTTGGCCAATGCATGCTATCATCACGGAATTCCAAAAAAGAATATTCACTTTGAATTGTTTGAAGAGTTTAATGATGATATTTATCCTGTAGAAAAAGAATTTCCGTTGATTGAGGATGTACAGGTAGATTTTAAACTTTTAGGAAAAAACTATCAAATTGAGCTTCCAGATAACCGGGAGAAAATTCTACAGCAGCTTCTGACTCAAAAATTTCCGGTTCCTTATTCCTGCAAATCCGGAATTTGCGGAAGCTGTGAATGTACTTTGGAAGAAGGCGAAGTAGAGCTTTTGGAAAACGAATATCTTACCGAAAAAGAAGAAGCACAGGGGAAAATATTAGCATGTATGTCGATTGCAAAAAGTAAGAAAATAAAGCTTAACTTTGATTTCAATTGAGATTCATCCGAAACATATTCAAATTATTTTTTGTATCAGTAGAAATTGTTTTTCTTCTGATATGTTTGTCTAATGCCTGGGTTTTCGGACTCACCAATGGGAGAACATATACCAAAATATCAAAAATTCCGCCTAGAGAAGTTGCTTTGGTTTTAGGAACATCACCAAGAATGCGTTCCGGACTTTCAAACCCGTATTTTACCAAAAGGATGGATGCCACGGCGTTGCTTTATCATCACGGAAAAATAAAAAAGATCATTGTAAGCGGTGAAAAAAGTAAAGGATATAATGAGCCCGCTGCGATGAAAAATTATCTTATTTATCAGGAAGGTGTGCCCGAAGAAATCATAATGGAAGATCCGGAAGGTTTTAATACCTATAAAAGCATTTTGCGGTGTAAAGATGTGTACAACAAGAAAAATGTGATTATTGTTTCCCAGGGTTTTCACAATCTGAGAGCTTTGTTTTTTGCAAGAAACAATAATATGAATGCTTTAGGATTTGACGCTCAGGACGTTACAAAACCGGAGAGTTACTACAGAAACCAATCCCGCGAAATACTTGCAAGAGTGGCCGCTGTAGTTTATTTTATTTTTGGAATTTCTTCCGATTAGAAAGGATATCCGAAAGCAATATTCAATGTAGGTTTTAATGGTTTAATATCATGGAATCTCCATCGGTCACCATCAGGCTTGTTTGGATCGTAAATTTTATACGCTAAATCGACTCTTAATGTAATGTAAGCAACATTTACTCTCAGACCAAAACCACTACCAATCCCCATCTCTTTGATGAATTTATTGAATTTAAACTGGTCATCAAAACCATTATTTTCAGTATTCCAAACGTTTCCAATATCTGTGAAAATAGCACCTTCATACATATCGGTAAAAGGAATTCTGTATTCTATATTTGTTGTCAGTTTAATATTTCCCATCAAATAAGTACGAACTTTCTCGTCAATCTGCGAGCCACCCGGGCCTAAGCCTCCAAATGCAACCCAAGCACGGATATCATTAGAACCACCATTAAAATAAGATCTTACAAACGGCATTGTTGAAGAATTTCCGTAAGGAATACCAATTCCTATAAACTGTCTAAGTGCTAAAGTCTGATTACCATTAAATTTAAAATACTTTCTGACATCAAAATCAAATTTCACAAATTGCGCATACGGAATTCCGAAAATTGTTCTTTCAGGACTTCTTAAAATCCCGCCTTCATCTTGTCTTTTCTGATTAAATATACTTGGAATATTTCCCGCCAATTCTACTTTTCCATTAAAATAAAAAGCATTGGGATAATCTTTTTTACCAATTTCATTATAAATAAAATTATAAACCATTGATGAAATTAAAACATCCTGAGTTTGCCTGTCTTTGTTTACTAAAGTACCTGTAAAATCTAAAAGTCTCTCTGCTTTTTCTCTATCAAGTGTACCTACATATCCGAGATCTTCTATAATTCGTTGAGAAACCTGATCTCTTGTAACAAGTCCGGCATTGAACTCTTGCTCTAACTGAGGATTATAAAGAAAATAATCTGCGAAAGCAGCTCTTCTCACCACATCATCACCAATAAAGAAATCATAATAACTGTCTTTATTCTTCGTTAAACTGAAAAGTGTATTAAATAACGTTAAACGGTGCGAAACCTGATCATTTACATTGGCAAAATAATTCAGACCGGTATTGAAGTTGGTTCTTCCCAACCCGATATTATTCTGTACCGATGCTCCCAAAACGATCGACGATGTGGGAGTATATCTTTTAGGAATCAATTTGTAATAGTTAAACGGAAGCAGTAATCTAGGGAAACTAAGAGAAGCCTGCGCAGAATATTCATACGCTAAAATTCTTTTATCCAGATTTTTAGGATTTCTGATAGATCCGAAAGTTCCTGCTAAACTTGTTGTAAGGTTTTCGGCACCATGAAATACGTTTCTGGTCGTTAAATCAACCGAAGGTGATATCCCTAAGTTTAATAACTGTGAATAATTAATATCTGTTCCTATCTTCAGTTCATATTTATCTAAAGGTTTTAGAATGTATAAAACATCCACAATACTGTCATTCGGAGAACTTGCGCCGCCTTGTCGCAAAGAATCTTTAGCTTTTAGAATACTGAAATTATTCATGGCCAAAAGATTTCTTTTGGTAAGGTCTAATTTTTTCTGATCATAAACTGCTTTATTATCAACAATAATGGTTCTCCATAACGACGAAGTCTTGTAGTTTTCGTTCATTTTATGAAAACGAATTCTTCGAAGACTGTCTTTTACTGTTTTTCTTGGAAAATCGTTGTGATTATCGACAATTGCAACATCAATATTTCCAAAAGTAGCTCTTTTGTAAGGTCTATTGACAGAGTCTTTACGAATCTCTAAAACCAAAGGAACTTCTTTACGGCTCAAAAGAGAATCAGCTACGAAACCTACTTCATCATTACCAGCATTGAATTTATAATAGCCATTTTCACGCATCCAATCATTGATTCGGGTAATTTCTTTTTCTAATACCGTTTGATCGAGCAATTGCCCTCTTTTTACCAAACTTTCATGCATTTTTTGCTGATAAAGCCCTTTGATGCCCAAATCTGGGATATTATAATAGTATTCTTTAATATTGGTCGGGCTGTTATGTGTAATAGAATATTTTACAGATGCCTTTTTAGCTGCTGAATCAAGCTTGTGAGCGTGTTTCACTTCTGCATCCCAAAAACCTCTGTAGACCATTCTTTTTTCAATAGATTCCGCACTTTTTTCAGTTCTTGTCTGATCCAGAATCACCGGTGGAGTTCCCCAATTATGATATAATCTATCCATGAAAAGACTTTTCCCCACACTGCTTTGCATATTATATTTAATGAAAAGAGAATCACGCAGTTTCTGATTTCTCATTTCACTTGGATAGGTCATATATTCATTAAGAATAGTATCGTATTTAGGATTTGCAGCATTATAGAAAAGAAGACTTAAAGGCATGAAAAGCAACTGCTTTTTATTGGGTTTCTGCTGCACATAATCTTCCAGCTCGTCATCAAAAAACTGCTTTTTATCTTCAAATTCAAAATTGTTCTGAGTAAGCAGATATTCACCATCCGGAACTTTTTTTGTGGTACTACATGCATAAAGTAAACCTACAAATGTTGCAAATGATATTATTTTATAATATTTTTGAGGAGAATTCTTAAAATGCTTACAGCTCATACAATTAAAATTTTACAGTCTTTAGATAAAAAGAAGTTCAGGCAAAAATACAACTTGTTTTTGGTTGAAGGGAATAAAACTATTCTTGAACTTCCTAAATCTAACTTTAAAATTAAAGAAATATTTTCTACACAACCTAGCAATTTTCTTTCCAAAGATGTTCAATTTACGCACATTACTGAAAATGAACTTAAAAAAATAAGTTTTCTACAAAATCCTAAAGATTCTGTAGCTGTTTGTGAGTTATCAGAAAAGTCTGAGTTTACTGACAAAGATTTTCAGTTGGTTTTAGATGGAATTCAGGATCCGGGGAATTTGGGAACCATTATCCGTTTGGCAGACTGGTTCGGAATCGAACAAATTATTTGCAGTGAAGATACCGTAGATTTTTACAATCCGAAAGTTATTCAGGCAACGATGGGTTCTTTTACCAGAGTGAATATTGTGTATTGCAACTTGGTAGAATATCTTTCAAAAACTGAAAACATCAATGTGGGAACCGATATGGAAGGAGAGAATATTTATCATTTCGCAAAACCAAAAAAAATAAATTTGATCTTAGGAAACGAAGGAAATGGAATGCGTGACGAAACAGAAAAATTTCTTCACCAAAAAATAAGTATTCCAAGATTCGGAAAATCGCAGTCTACAGAAAGCCTGAATGTTTCTATGGCAGCGGGGATAATTTTGGGACAGCTCTTCAGAGTTTGAGAGCTATAGTGTTTGGAGGGTTTTAGAGTGGGAGAGAATGTAAAAACACTAAACGCTCCGACTCTAAAACTCTCAAACAAATTTATATAAGTTGCTCCATGCTGGATACACTTTTTGTTTTTTGATAAGCCTCCAACTTCTTACGGATAAATTTCAAAGCCATTGGTGCTACATAAATTAATGCTGCTCCCAAAATCTTCTTTTTCCAGTTTGAGCTTTTCATATTTTTCTTTGCATAGTTTGCCACAAAGGCAGTTACTGCAAGTTTCATAACAGTGTCTATTGCATCGCCTTTAAAAGCGCTTCCGGCAATTCCCATTGCTGTATTTTTACTTAAGAAAAGATCTTTTACCTCAGAGGTGATCTGTTTTGCGATGACATCTTTTCTGATCACTGTAGTTTCTTCGCCGTCTTCATCAATTTTTTCCTTTAAATACTGATCGCTAAGACCATTGGTAAATGCACTCAGGCTTTCTTTTGTATTTTTAAAAGTTAAAAGAGCTTCAAGATCATTAATTTCACTTTTCAAAAGTTTCTTCTTCCTTTTAAGTTCTTCCAGACTCTCGTAATTTCTGCCCATAGTTTAGTGATTTAAAAATTCGATTACTTTATTTGCCACCATGTGTACGATTCTTTTCTTAAAGGTAACAACTAAAAACATTATCACAAAATAAAATCCTGCAACAATAAAGAATCCATATGAATAGTTATCTAATGCTTTTCCTATAAGAAATGCTAATCCAAAATTGAAGAGAATGATAAAAAAACCAAAAGCCACCAACAATATCACCAAATATGCAATAACACCTGCAGAAATTGAAGATTTCTCTGTGGCCTCAATTTTTAGCAAATCTATTCTTTTAGATGCGTATTCTTTAATTGTCTCAATCATCCTTATATTTTTTTAAAAGTTACAAAAAAAGGAACTCTTTTAACTAAGTTCCTTTTTTATATTTAATAAAAATTAAATATTAATTCTTAAGATCGTTCAATCCAGATTCTACATCTTTTACCATATCGGTAGTTTTAGAAACAATTTGATCTTTGTATTTGTCATATCCGTCTTTTACGGTATGCGCTACATTGCTTGCAGTTTCTTTGAAAGTAGAAGAGATACTATCGTACTGATCTTTTACTTTTTCAGATACTTCACCATATTTATTTTTAGCCTGATCCTTCAAATCTTCAGCCTTAGTCTTGATTTTTTTTCTTGTTTCTTTTCCTTCTTCAGGTGCATAAAGCATTCCTAAAATTACACCTGCTGCAGCACCTGCTAATAGACCTGCCAAAATACCTGCTGTATTATTTCCTTTTCTAGACATTTTTTGTTTTTTTAATAGTTAATAAATACTAGTTTTCGTTTTAAAAGGTTACAATTAATATACCAATCAAGGTTTATGACTAATAAAAATTGTTAATTTTTGTAAGATATTGCAATATACTTTCTATAGTTTGCCTTTTTGTCAGATTTGTATTGTCAATTACGATGGCGTCTTCTGCCTGTCGCAATGGCGAAATCTCTCTTTCACTGTCAATACGGTCTCTTTTTATAAGGTTTTCTTTTACACTTATTTCATCAGCTTCTATTCCTAAAGATAAAAGCTCGCTGTATCTGCGCTTTGTCCGTTCATCGATGCTTGCAGTAAGAAAAAATTTGAAATCGGCATCGGGTAAAACTACAGTTCCGATATCTCTTCCGTCCATTATCACGCCGCCATTTTTTGCAATTAGTCTTTGTGCATCCAGCAGAAAGTCTCTTACTTCTTTCTGTTTTGCAATTAAACTTACATTATCAGACACTTCATTGGTACGGATTTCTTTGGAAACATTAATATGATTAAGGTAAAGAATCAATTCTTCATCTTCTCTTTTAAATTCCAGCTCAATTAAATGAAATGATTTGAAAAGTTCAGGTAAATCGATTTTACCATCTTCGTCCATACAGTTTTGCAGAGCAAACCACGTAATCCCACGATATAAAGCACCGGTGTCTAAATGGACGATGCCCAATTTTTCGGCAATAATTTTTGAGATTGAACTTTTCCCCGTAGAAGAAAATCCATCGATAGCGATTACTGGTTTTTTCATATCACAAATTTCAAGAAATTTTATTAAAAAATCAAGTATGAATGAACGATAAAGTTTAATATTTTAAGTTTTGCGGTTCGTTACTGTCCTTGGTGACCGCTCAAATCTACAGAAATCCCTATTTGATTAACATTTGAAGAATTATGATATCTTACATGAGCATAATCTAAACGGAATTTTGAAATCTTCAGACCAAAACCTGCAGACAAACCTGTAAAATTTCGCTGATCAACAACGGCAAGCTCATTTCCTCTTCTTACATTATAGCCTAATCTTATATTGAACCCTTTTTCAGGGAAAAGTTCGGCACCAAGAGAAAAGTGATCGGCAATTTTTCTACCGAAACCAATTTCCTGCCCGTTGACATTATAATCAGAAGAAATATCAAATTTCTGCAAATCGTGCGCTGTAATGGTAATCGCTAAAGGAATCGCCTTTAATATTTTTGTATATCCCAAATCTATTCTAAACGGAAGATTTTCTCGTTCGCCATTGAAAGATTTAAACTGATATCCGAAGTTTTTGAAAACCACAGAGGCAACTTCTTTACTTTGCTTGTTGTGATACGTGACACCTGCAGTTCCGGATAGGGCAGAAGAAGTATAAGTGTCGATTTTTGAAGTGATAAAATTTAATCCTCCACCAATCGTCCAGTCTTCTTCAAACTGATAAGCATATCCTGCGCCTACAGCAACATCAGAAGCAGAAAATTCTCCCATTTCAAAACCACTTTCATCGGTTCTTGGGATATTTCCATAGCTTAAATATCTCGCATTTAAGGTAACCATATGCCCATTATCTAAATCTTTTGCAAAGGCTACCGTTCCAAACTTCGAATCTGCCAGATAAGTAGAAGCGTTTACTGAAAGCTGTTTATCTGAATCTTTATTCAACAAAGCAGGATTGGCAATGGCAAAAGACACATCATAATCTCTAATGGTAATAGCATCGCCACCTAAAGCAGCCTGTCTTGCAGAGACAGGAATATTTAAGAAAGAATAAACGTTTGTTCCAGTTTGTGCAAATGAAACAATTCCCGAAAGAAATAGTGAAAAAATTAGAACTTTCTTCAAATCAGTATTTAATTAATGCAAAAATAATCCTTTTTGCTACTTATCAAAATATTTCTGACATTATTTATGTATAATATTTTTCTTTTTTTCAATATTTTTAATGATTATATTTGCAAAGTTAATTTCCAGGGAAATTAATTCTCAAAAACTATTATTAAAATAAAAGATGAAATATAAAAGAATCCTTCTGAAACTGAGTGGTGAGGCATTAATGGGGAACAGACAATACGGTATCGATACCGAAAGACTGATAGAATATGCTCAGGAAATCAAGAAAGTGGTTGACAGAGGCTGCGAAATTGCAATTGTAATCGGAGGAGGAAATATTTTCCGTGGTGTAGCAGGAGCTGCAAAAGGAATGGATAGAGTACAGGGCGATTATATGGGAATGCTTGCAACCGTTATCAACGGAATGGCTTTACAAGGTGCTTTGGAAGATGCCGGAATCAGAACCAGACTACAGTCTGCTATCGAAATGGATAAAGTGGCTGAACCTTTCATCAAAAGAAGAGCGGTAAGACACCTTGAAAAAGGCAGAGTAGTAATCTTCGGGGCAGGAACAGGAAACCCTTATTTCACAACAGACACTGCAGCTACATTAAGAGCCATCGAAATAGGTGCTGATGTTATTCTTAAAGGAACCAGAGTTGACGGTATCTACGACAGCGATCCTGAAAAAAATGAAAATGCAGTAAAATATAATTCTTTAACTTTCGAAGAAGTTTTTGAAAAAGACCTTAAGGTAATGGATATGACTGCCTTTACATTAAGCCACGAAAATAAATTGCCAATCATCGTTTTTGATATGAATAAAGACGGTAATTTATTGAAAATTGTAGACGGAGAAAATGTAGGAACATTAGTGAATCTTTAAAAAAAAAGAGCAAAGTAAAAAGGTAAAAGTTTAAAGTACAAAACCCTAATTACTTATTACTTATTATTGATTGCTCATACAATGTGTAACTTATCAAATTTTTATTATATAATGGAAGAATTAGATCTTATCGTAGAATCTGTAAAACATGATATGGAAGCGGCTATAAAGCACTTGGATCATGCATTTCAAAGAATCAGAGCGGGGCGTGCGTCTACGAGCATGGTTCAGGATGTAATGGTAGAATACTACGGTGCGCCGACTCCTCTTAATCAGGTTGCTAACGTTTCTGTACCAGATGCGATGACCATCTCTATTCAACCTTGGGATAGAACTGCGATTGGGGCTATAGAAAAAGCAATTATCAATTCAAATTTGGGTTTTGCGCCATCTAATAATGGTGAAAATATTATTCTTAACGTTCCACCTTTGACGGAGGACAGAAGAAGAGAATTGGCAAAGCAGGCTAAAGGAGAAACAGAAGATACTAAAATCGTTGTAAGAAATGCCAGACAAAACGGCATCAAAGAATTGAAAAAACTGGAAGGTGTTTCTGAAGATGCTATTAAAGGTGTTGAAGAAGAAATTCAGGCACTTACAGACAAGCATGTAAAACTTTGTGACGAGCATCTTAAAACAAAAGAAGCTGAAATTATGAAAGTATGATTTTCAGTTATTGAAAATATTAAAAAAGAGGATTCAGCGATGAATCCTCTTTTTTATTTTATAAAATACAGTCTGTTTTTCCTTTTTTGTCTTTATTTTTCAGAAGCACTTCAAATGTTTTTCTTAATTCTGTATCATTACATTTTTTACTTTCTCCGTCAGAAACATTTTCAGGTTTTGATTGATTTTTAGTTCGCAGTGTGTATTTTTTATCTCTGCACGAAATTAATTTGTCATTGATGTAATAAAATCGTTTTTCTTCTACATCATCTTTTGTTTCCGGTTTTTCTGGTGTTCCTCCGTCAAAATTCCAAACGGTTTCTTCCTGAAAAATAAAAAATGGCTTTCCATTTTTTAAGTAATAATTTTCTACAGATGAAAAATGGCTGTCACCATGAAAATGCTTTATACTTTTCAACTCACCATTTGAACTGTAATAAACAACGTTTCCTGACACCTCATCACATTCATAATCAAAGCTTGCAGAATCAAGCTTTTTGCCGATTAATTGATTATTAACCAAAGCATATTCTGCTTTAATTTCTTCAATCGTTTGCGGTGAATTGTTTTTATTAAGAGAATCTTTGGAAGAAATTTGTTGTGAAGTGTCTGTTGGAGAATGTACATCAATCGGTTCTTTCTTTTTGTCTTCACAAGAAAACAGAAAGACAAGACTTGGTAGCAGAATGAGTTTTTTCATTAATAATATTTTGTTTTTTTGAGAGCAACAAAAAATATGCTAATGAATTCACTAAAACATTTGTATTATTCTAGTTTTTCAAGTTTTGTTTCAAAACCTGTTTTCAATGTTCATTTCTTTTTTTCATTTCTACACTTTTGTATTTTTCATACAGTTGCGCACATTCAGAAGTAAAATTAGAAGGAATTTCATCATTAAAATCTTCCAGATAAATTTTTCTAAATACCATCTTAGTTTTAATTGTCGGAATTTTGATTAACTCTCCATTTTCATTATTGGCCAAATGGTCAAAATAATTCCAATCGCCTATATAATTTCCCGTAAGCAAATTTACGCTTGATTCTCCGCTGCCGTCGTTGACTGCGTTTCCAAATTCATAACGGCTCATCCCAATTAAACGAATACGTTTTTCCTTTTTCTCAAACCTGAATTGTGCAGAATATCCGCTGCGCATCCAATTATTATTAAGTTCGAAACCATTTTTAGTTTCACTTAATCCGGACGAAATTTCATTTAAATATTCAATAGGTTTACTTTTTTGAACTTTAAAATCTTTTGAAGAAAGCTTACAAATAATTACAGAATCTTTCCTGTCTAAGAAGATCGAATCTTTCACCGAATCAAAATCTATATCTTTTAATAACTGGTCCTGAGCAGCTATAAAATTACTAGAAGAAATAAGAATAAGTATTTGAAGAAGGCTTTTCATATTTTGTGTTTGGGTTTAAATATCAAATTCACATGTATTTTTGGAGATATTAATTTAAGTATTTAATTTAAATAAAAAAATCCGAAATTTCTTCCGGATTTGATTGTTATTGATAACGCTGATGCTCTTTCTGTTTTACGAAAAGTTTCGTAATTGGTTTGAAGAAGGCTTTGTATTTCTCAGAATCAAACAACTGAGAATCTGTCAAGGCTTTATAAGTCATTAAAATTCCGAACGGGAATAATATAATGTTTGGAAGCCAGGCCGCCAAATACGGGCTCATTTTCCCCGACCATGCAATATTTTCAAAACCTACATTTATTACGTAGAAAATAATGAATATTACAATCGCTATAATTACCGGAACTCCCATTCCTCCTTTTCTGATAATAGATCCTAAACTCGCCCCAATCATAAAGAAAATGATACACGTAAAAGAGTAGGTAAGGATTCTTTGCTGGTAAATAACGACTTTACTGAAATATTTAACGCTTGGATCCAGCTCTTTATTTTTTGTATCTAAACTTGTTTTCAGATTATCAAGCCTCGAATATGCATTCGTAAGAAGTTGCAATTTTTTTTCGCCTTTTATAGAATCGAGCTTATATTGTGATTTTACAGGAGCTTTGGTCTTGTTTTTATCCATATAAGTAACTACAGAATTGGTTTGGTTAATAATATCGTTACTGATATTATCTACCGTTCTGTTGTTATCTTTTTTAGTTTTATCAATCGTGGCCAGAAGCTCTGTATAGGTCTGAAAACGGTAATCATCCGTGATCTGTTCTTTTTCGATAGCCTTATCAATCAATTCACTGATATCGAAGTGAATCGTTAAGGTGTCAAATTTTGTAGCCTGATCGGGTTGCTTTAATCTTACATTATCAGCTTTTCCGGCATAACTGTCTTCAATGACACTTCCGTTATACAAAATAAGCTTCATGAATTTTCGGTTTTTTGCATTAGCAAACTTTCCTTTTTCAGCTACTATTGTCTGCTGGTTTTCATAATTGCCGGCTTTTTTATGAATGAAAATACCTTCCAGATCTCTACCATCTTCGCCTTTAATTTTATCAAATTTTACCATCACACCGGGTAACTGATCAATAAACTGTCCCGGAGTAAAATTTAATGCCGGCTTGGTTTGAGCAATATTAAAAAGCATATTTTTTGCTTTTCTCTGAAAGTCGGGGATAATATTATTTGAGAAAAAATAGAGCATGACTGCTAAAACAGCTGTTACCCCTAAAAGCGGCATCATCACTCGCGTTAAAGAAATTCCGGCAGCTTTCATTGCTGCAAGTTCGTAGCGTTCTCCCAGTTCACCGAAAGACATGATACTTGCCAATAAAACCGTCAACGGTAAAACCATACTTACAACACTTACTCCAAGATAGAAAAGGAGCTTCATGATCTGTAAAGTCGTTAAACCTTTACCCATAAACTGACCAAGCTGAATCCAGATAATGTTTACAATAAATATAAAAAACAGTACACTGAATATAAATAAAAACGGACCAAAAAAGGTCTTGATGATATATCGGTCTAAGATTTTAAACATTCGCCAAAATTAATGAAAAAGCCACAAAGTTTTCTTTGTGACTTTTAAATTTTAATATTTATTTAGAATTATAATTCTGTAACAAGATAATTTTTGAATTTTGCTTTGTCAAAAACAAACATATTCGGGTCTAATTGCTGATTTTCTTTGTATTCTTTTATCGCAATTACAGAGATATCTTTATTGTTTCCGTATTGCTCTAGTTTCAGCATTTGTTTTTTGGCTGAGTCTACATACAGATAGATATACTTTAATCCGTTTGCTTTTACCGGAGTTAATTTAATCAAGTCTGCATTCACACCGTCAACAGCCTTTTTACCGCCATACACAACATTGTAATCTTTTCTGTAAGTCGTAAGATAATTGATAGGAGAGAACATGGTACTGTTTGCATTTGGTTTTGCCACCGTTACTTCCATGTCTTCAGTATTGATATTATAGATTTTATTTCCGTCAAAAATCTGCTCGGTTTCCATGATTTTCAACTTGTATTTATTACCTGCCGAATAATAAATGCCGGGCTCAGTTTTAGAAACCGCTCCGTTCATTCCGCTTCCAAAAGCAAATTTGAAATATGAGTTTTTCTTAGAATTGTAGTTGGCCGTAATATCGTCTAATATTTTTTTTGCTTTAGCATCAATTTTCTGAGCCTGTACAGAATCGATACTTCCTACGACTAATGTTCCTACAACTATTTTTGATATTATTTTTTTCATTTCTATTTTTCTGATTTTTCCTATTCTTTAGACTTTCGTACAACCTGAAAGTTAAAATTGGATGTTTTTAAATTTTAATTTCGCAAATCTTCCAAAAACTGTTCCAAATGATCGATACAAAAAAGCTTATCTATTTATTATGCTCAATTCTATATCTGTATTTATCGAAATTATCAGGCAAAATATTTGTAACAGTTGCTTTGTTTGATGTGATAGTAGGTTCTAATCTGATTACTTTTGTATTTTCATTAATATTAATCTCATGAGTGCTTCTCATATTTACCATATCGATGTGAAGAATTTTAAACTCGTGATTTCCTTTATTAAGATCAACAATCAGATATTCTCGAGCTTTGATTTGTCCGAGCGATTTAGCATCAACCCAAACATTTAATCTTGCGGTATTGTCTGCTGAATGTAATATTCCTGCACCATTATAAATCAAAACTTTGCCATTGCCCAAACTTTCTGTGTTTACAATATCTAATTTTACTGTACTATAATCACTGGGAATTGATTTCAAAGCGCAGGAAGATAACATCAATATTGTCGAAACAAGAAAAATTCCTTTTGTAAATTTTAAAATTTTCATCTTTTATATTTTTAAAGTTGTTATTAATTTCTTAAATCTTCTAAAAATTGCTCCAAAGAATACAGATCGCTTATCAAAACTTCTCTGGCTTTAGCACCATTAAATCCGCCAACGATACCGCTTGCCTCCAATTGATCCATAATTCTTCCGGCTCTGTTATAACCCAATTTCAATTGTCTTTGAAGCATTGAAGTAGAGCCTTGCTGAGTGGAAACAATAATTCTTGCCGCTTCTTCAAACAAAGCATCTTTTTCGTTAGGATCAAATGCACCAACTGTACTTGTCGCTTCTTCTGAAACATATTCGGGAAGTAAAAAGGCAGAAGCATATCCTTTTTGTTCTCCAATAAACTCAGCAAGTCTTTCAACTTCCGGAGTATCTACAAATGCACATTGAAGTCTTAAAATTTCGTTTCCGTTAAAATAAAGCATATCTCCTTTACCAATCAGCTGATCTGCACCTGTAGAATCTAAAATTGTTCTGGAATCTACACTCGAAATTACTCTGAATGCAGCTCTTGCAGGGAAATTGGCTTTAATCATCCCTGTAATAACATTTACAGAAGGTCTTTGTGTCGCTACGATCAAGTGAATTCCTACCGCTCTTGCCAACTGTGCCAATCTCGCAATGGGAAGTTCAACTTCTTTTCCGGCAGTCATAATCAAATCTGCAAACTCATCGACTACCAAAACAATATAAGGTAAATAACGGTGACCGTTTTCAGGATTTAATTTTCTTTCGGTGAATTTTTTATTGTATTCCTTTAAATTTTTACAGAATGCATTTTTAAGTAAATCATAACGCTGATCCATCTCAATACATAGAGAATTCAAAGTATTGATTACTTTATTGGTGTCTGTAATGATTGCATCGTCAGAATCCGGAAGTTTTGCCAGATAATGTCTTTCAATTTTTGAATATAATGAGAGTTCCACTTTTTTAGGATCTACCATTACAAACTTCAATTCACTTGGGTGTTTTTTGTAGAGTAGGGAAGTCAGGATTGCATTGATTCCGACAGATTTTCCTTGTCCGGTTGCTCCCGCCATCAAAAGGTGAGGCATTTTTGCTAAATCTGCCATAAACACTTCATTCGAAATTGTTTTACCAAAAACAACAGGCAAATCCATATCTGTATTCTGGAATTTCTGAGAAGCAATCACCGATCTCATAGAAACCATCGTCGGATTTTTTCTCGGAACTTCAATACCAATCGTTCCTTTTCCAGGCATTGGCGCAATAATTCTGATTCCTAAAGCAGAAAGATTCAAGGCGATATCATCCTGTAATTTTTTAATTGAAGCCACTCTGATTCCAGCTTCCGGAACAATTTCATACAAAGTCACTGTTGGCCCGATCGTCGCTTTAATTTCAGCAATTCCGACATTAAAGTTTTTTAGAAGTCCGACAATTTTATTTTTATTTTCTTCTAATTCTTCCTTATTAATCGAAATTTCTTCATTTCCGTATTCTTTCAACAAATCTAAAGTCGGCATTTGGAATTTTGCCAAATCTAATCGATGATCATACAAACCATGTTTATCAACCAAATCCTGAGACTGCTTGTCTGCATCATCAATAATATCAATAACCGGAGCAACTTCAACTTTAAATTTGATGTCATCCGTTTCAGAAGAGCTTAAAACAGGAGCATCAAAAGCATCTTCAGGTTTTATAGCAGGAATTGTAGGTGTTGTTGTAATATTTAAGTTTAAAGTAGGCGCCGCTTCTTTGTCTTCCTCAAAAGAAGTCTGATTCGGTGTCACAATTGTTTCTACTTCTGCAATCGGCTGAGTTTCCTGAATAACCGGAGCTTGCTTGGTCGCTTCAGGTTTTTTTCTATTTTCGGATAGATCGGTTACGGTAATATTTGGTGTTTCTTCAATTACTTCTTCTTCCAATTCCTGATCGGCATCAAAACTCTGATCAGAATTTGGCATCATCGATCTTACTTTACCGATGGTATTTTCATTAATTACATCAAGTTTAGCTTTTATTGAGCTTGGCCGAAGATTAAATTCAAGAATAAAATACAGGGCAATACTCACAATTAAGACCACCCAAAGACCAACATTTCCGATAATCGCAGAAAGGGAATCCATAATTTGATAGCCGTAAACCCCGCTTAACACTCCACCATTACCATTGCCTCTTGTAATAGCACCCAATAAAATTGGTAACCAGCAAATGAAAAAAAGCGAGTGCCCGAAAGTCATCCACGGTTTAAAGATTTTTTTCTTTAAAATCATTGTTCCGAAGACTACAAATAGAAAAGCAACAATAAATGAAGCAATACCAATACTTTCAAAAATGAAAATATTACCAAGCCAATCGCCAAGTTTTCCAAATATGTTTGATGATTTTATCGTCTTATCCAATATAGTTCCGGCCTGGCTCTGATCTGCCTTCCAGTTCATTAAATATGAAATAAAAGACAGCGTAAGCACTCCGGCAAAAACAATAAATGTAAGTCCGAAAAAAATACGTGGTTTTGATAAGATTTTGCCTGCCTCAGGCATTTCCTGTTGGTTTTTTTGTGATTTCTTTTCCATAATGTCAGTCTGGGCAAATTTAATGTTTTTTTTAGATTTTAAATATTTTTTAGGAGAAAACACGTTTGTTTTTTGATGTGACATTTTAGGAAGATAATTACGCCTTATTTTTATGGTTAATTTAATAAAATAAAGCTTATTAAGAACGTTTAAAAATAAGCAAAATCCCTTTTTAAGTGACAAAAAACAGCTTTTTTTAGCCTCCTTTCGGTTTATCATCCTTATTTTTGCATGTCAAGTAAAAAATATCATGAAGAAGCTGCAGGATATAATTATCTCCACCAGAACAATGGCTGTTCTATTGCTGGTTTATGCATTTGCCATGGCATATGCAACGTTCCTAGAAAACGATTACGGAACACCAACCGCAAAAGCCTTAATTTATGAAGCAAAATGGTTTGAACTCATTATGCTTCTCCTCATCATCAATTTTGTGGGAAACATTGGGCGATACCGTCTTTGGAAAAGAGAAAAATGGCCTGTATTGGTATTTCACCTTTCATTTATCTTTATTTTCGTTGGAGGCGCTATTACCAGATACATCAGTTTTGAAGGTCAAATGAGCATCAGAGAAGGTGAAACTTCAAACGAAATTGTTACCGACAAACAATTCTTTAAAATTCAGATCGAAGATAAAGGTGATGTGCTGAATTATCAGGATGTTCCTTATTTGATGTCTCCGCTACATAAAGATTTTAAAGCAACTTATGATTTCCACGGAAAACCGGTTAAGATAAAAACTTTGGACTATGTTCAGAGAAAAAAAGACAGTTTAGTTGCTGATAAAAACGGAGCAGAATATCTTCATTTGGTGTCGACTGCAGAAACAGGAAGACAGAATATTTACATCAAATCCGGCGAAACAAAATCAATCAACGGAACTTTGGTTACTTTCAACAGAGCTATTGACGGAGCTGTAGAATTTAAACAAGTAAACGGGCAAATGATGATTAAAACTCCTGTTGATGCAACTTATATGACGATGGCTACTCAGGCAACAGGAAATACTGCTAAAGATCAGTACCAACCTTTGGTTTTGAGAAGTCTTTACAGCATTAATGAATTGAAACTGGTTGTTCCGGAAGGTCTTAGAAAAGGTAAACTAATGGCTTTTGAAGGCGATAGAAAGAAAGATCAGAATGTTCCTGATGCGATGACGATAGAAATTGAAGGCCCGAAAACGAAACAAATCGTAGAACTCTCTGTAGAAAGAGGAAACCCCAATGCTTACAAACAAGTAACAATGGATGGTCTGAATATTATGGTTGGTTTTGGCCCTAAAATTTATACCACTCCTTTTGCTATAAAACTGGATGATTTCGTAATGGAAACTTATCCCGGAAGTTCATCTCCCAGTGCATACGAAAGTCACATAAAAATCATCGATGAAGGAAAACAGACTCCTTATAAAATCTATATGAATAACGTTCTTAATTATAAAGGTTACCGCTTTTTCCAGGCGAGTTATACGCCAGACAGAATGGGAACTTTATTATCTGTAAATCATGACTTTTGGGGAACTTTAATTTCTTATATTGGTTATGCATTTTTATTCGGAGGTATGTTTGTGATGTTCTTCTGGAAAGGAACCCACTTCTGGAAGCTTAATAAAATGCTGAAAGACATCAACAAGAAAAGAGCTGCAACGGTAATTTTATTATTCTTAAGCTTAAGTTTGAGCGCTCAGAAAATCGAAACTCACGGTACTTCAGACGGTAGCAGAGAACACGTACATGTAGAAGGAGACGGTCATACTCATGATATTGCTCCTCAAGCAGTTCAGCCACAAGGAAATCAACAGAATTCTTTGGCAGCTCCTTTAACGAAAATGAGAATGATTTCGCCTGACGAAATAATTGCCAGAAATAAAATCACTAAAGAACATGCAGATAAGTTTGGTTATCTTTTGGTACAGAATTATGAAGGTAGAATTGTACCGATCAATACTCAGGCTTTGGATGTTTTAAGAAAACTTTATAAAAGAGATAAATTTAAAGGAACTGACGGAAAATACCTAACGGCTGAACAATGGTTCTTATCGATCAATACAGATACACCAAGCTGGACAATGGTTCCTTTAATCAAAGTGGATGCAAAAGGAGGTGAAGAACTTCTGAGAAAAACAAAAGCCGACGAAGATGGTTACACTTCTTTGATGAATCTTTTCCCGTCTGATGGAAGCGGAAACCTTACTTATATTTTGGATGCCGATTACAACACCGCATTCCGTAAAAAACCAGCAGAACAATCTGAATACGATAAGCAAATTATTAAACTAAACGAAAGAGTACAGATTTTTAATGAATTCTTCAGCGGACAGTTTATGAGAATCGTTCCTGTGAAAAACGACCCGAATCATACCTGGCATTCTTGGTTAGACCAAAAAATGGAGCCGGATATGGAATCTCAGAAAGTAATGGGACCGTATTTCGCAGAAGCACTTCAGGCACAAAAAACAGGCGACTGGAGCAAAGCAGATGCTGAGTTGAAAAAGCTTTCAGACTATCAGCAAAAATGGGCGAAAGCAGTAGTTCCGTCAGAAACTAAAGTGAATCTTGAAGTTTTCATTAATAAAGCTGATATCAATTTCAAATTATTGATTTTCTATACAATCATCGGTGGTTTACTATTGATTTTAGGTTTTGTAGAATTATTTAAGCCTAATAAAACTCTTAACAGAATCATCAAAGGAATTATTTATGTAGGAATTGCAGGGTATGTTGCTCACTTCTTAGGATTGATTGCAAGATGGTATATATCAGGTCACGCTCCTTGGAGTAACGGTTACGAAGCAATTATCTTCATTTCATGGGTCGGAATTTCTGCAGGATTAATGTTCTATTTCGGATTTGGAAAACCAAGCTTAGGGAAAAAGACGTTAGATTCTACAGTGAAGCCTGTAAAAAAAGGAAATACTTCCAATGCTTTAATTCCTGCAGCAGGATTTATGGTTGCTGTTATCATGATGGGATTTGCACACGGAGGTTCAGCGCTTGATCCGCAGATTACACCGTTGGTTCCTGTACTGAAATCTTATTGGTTAATTGTACACGTTGCCATTATTGTATCGAGCTACGGTTTCTTTGCATTGTCAATGATTATTGCTGTAATTTCATTAGTATTCTATATTATCTCAGATAAGAATTTATTTAAAGTTCATAATGACTCTACTTTAAAAGAATTGGCAATTGTATCTGAAATGTCTTTAACGATCGGACTTTTTGCATTAACAGTAGGAAACTTCTTAGGAGGAATCTGGGCGAATGAATCTTGGGGAAGATACTGGAGTTGGGATCCAAAAGAAACTTGGGCATTTATTTCAATCATGGTATATGCTTTTGTTTTACACATGAGATTGGTTCCGGGATTGAGAAGCAGATGGGCATTCCACGTAGCAACAATGTTTGCATTCTGCTCGATGGTAATGACGTATTTCGGAGTAAATTATTACTTAAGCGGATTACACTCTTACGCTGCAGGTGATCCGGTTCCGGTTCCGGCTTGGGTATACATCGGCTTGGCAACCATGTTTACTTTAGCCTTAGTATCTTACTTTAAGTTTGTTGCTTTAAAGAAAAAATAAGATCATTCATATATATTATATAGAATCCCGGAAGTTACTTTCGGGATTTTTTTTGGTTAAAACTTAATAAAAAAACTAATAACTAATAACTAATAACTAATAATATATAATATATAATATATAATATATTATATATAATTCAAAACTTATATATATCTTTATGATATCAAAATAATATCACTCTAAAAATCAAAATCATGGAAAAAGTTCTAAAACCAATGTCAGGTTATTTGGCATTAGTAATCTCTCTTCTTTTATTGGGAGGTTCAGCTTATCTTTTTATTTATGGTATCAATGATGGTGAAAATCCAGATATCACGTATGTCATCATTTCACTTATTTCATTTTTTATTACCTGTTTTTTATTAAAGGGTTTAATGATTATTCAACCCAATCATTCAAGAGTGCTTAATTTCTTTGGAAAATATGTAGGCTCTGTAAAAGACAACGGATTGTTTTTTATTAATCCTTTGTATTCATCTCAAAAAATGTCTTTACGTTCAGAAAACTTACAGGGACAGACTTTGAAGGTAAATGACAAAATGGGAAATCCAATAGAAATTGCAGTGGTAATGGTTTGGAAAGTAGGAGATACCTACAAAGCAGCATTTGATGTAGAAAGATATTCAGATTTTGTAAAAATGCAGAGTGAGGCGGCAGTTCGTCATTTGGCAATGAGTTTTCCTTATGATAATCTTGAAGACGATCACGCGCCGATTACTTTAAGAGAAGGTGGTGAAAAAATCAATTCAATACTTGAACAGGAATTAACAGACAGACTCTCAAAAGCCGGAATTATTATTCAGGAAGCGAGAATCTCACATTTGGCTTATGCGTCTGAAATTGCAGGAGCAATGCTTCAAAGACAACAAGCAACGGCAATTGTAGCGGCGAGAACTAAGATCGTAGAAGGTGCAGTTGGAATGGTAGATTTAGCTTTAAAAAAGCTTTCCGCAGAAAATATTGTTGAATTGGATGACGAAAGAAAAGCAGCAATGGTAAGCAATTTAATGGTGGTATTATGCGGAGAGAAAGCAGCTCAGCCAATTTTAAATGCAGGAACTTTGTATAACTAAGGTTGAGGCTAAGTTTAAGGTTCATAAAATAAGACTCATTATTAAAGAAAGTATAGGTCTTTACTAAGTGAAGGCCTTTACGAACGAAAAAGATACTCAATAATTTTAAGAAAAAGTCTTTGCGACCTTTGCGTTAAAAAGAAATTTTGGACTAGAAAAATAATAAAATGAAATCAGAAAAAGCTCAGAACTCTCCCGAAAACAAAAGCAAAAAATCTTTCGTGATAAGGATAGATGAGTCTACCTATAAACTTCTTGAAAAATGGGCAGGTGACGAATTTAGAAGCGTCAACGGGCAGATTGAATATCTTCTTAATCAGAATTTGGTCAATTCGGGAAGAAAGAAAAAAGAATAAATTTTATAATTAAAACAAAATTAAAAGCAGAGAAAAGTTTCTTTGCTTTTTTTATTGAAAAATCCCGGTAAAATAACCACTGATTACACTCCAGAAGTTTTTCCCTAAGAAATAAATCAGCGTAGAAGTGATAATTCCTTTTACAGTAAAAAAGATGATTCCGCCAATACCGAATTTCTTCAGCATTTTCTTCCACCTTGACTTTTTTTCCACATTCTCTTCGTTTGTAGCTTCTTTCGTTTCCATTTCTGCAATTATAAAGGTTTACTTACAAAGATAAACATGTTTATAATTAGTCCAAATAAAATCATTCAAAAAATTAAAATTTTCCAGGTTCATAATATTTTTTATCTTAGGGGAAACGAAAAGTTAAATTTTTATGTCAAAGAAAATCAAAGATTTCGGGATTGAAAAATCATTACAAAATTTAGGAATCAAAGATGAAAATAAGGGAACTTCTACAGGAGGTAAATTTTTTGCATCAGGAAAATCTATAGAAAGTTATTCTCCGGCAGACGGAAGATTAATAGCCAAAGTAAAACTATCAAACGAAAAAGATTACGACAAAGTAATAGAATCTGCTCAAAAAGCATTTCTGGAATTCAGAACGGTACCGGCACCGAAAAGAGGTGAAATTGTACGTCAGCTTGGGCAAAAATTAAGAGAATACAAAGACGATCTTGGTAAACTGGTTTCTTACGAAATGGGGAAATCTTTGCAGGAAGGTCTTGGTGAAGTGCAGGAAATGATAGACATCTGCGATTTTGCAGTGGGTTTATCAAGACAGCTTCACGGGTACACCATGCATTCAGAAAGACCTGGTCACAGAATGTACGAGCAATATCATCCGCTAGGAATTGTAAGTATCATCACAGCATTCAACTTTCCGGTAGCTGTTTGGGCTTGGAACACCGCTTTAGCTTGGATTTGCGGAAACGTTACCATCTGGAAACCATCAGAAAAAACTCCGCTTTGTGCAATCGCATGTCAGAATATTATGAATGAAGTTTTAGCAGAAAATAATCTTTCTGAAGGAATTTCCAGTGTATTGGTTGCAGACCACACAATCGGACAAAAATTGGTTGATGACAAACGAATTGCTTTGGTTTCATTCACCGGTTCTACAAGAGTCGGAAGAATGGTTTCTTCTAAAGTTGCTGAAAGATTTGGTAAATCAATCTTAGAATTAGGTGGTAATAATGCAATCATTATTTCTAAAGATGCTGATCTTGATATGTCAATTATCGGAGCGGTTTTCGGAGCGGTAGGAACTGCAGGACAAAGATGTACTTCTACGAGAAGATTGATTATTCACGAATCTGTTTATGACGAAGTGAAAAACCGCTTGGCAAAAGCTTACGGACAATTAAAAATCGGAAATCCTTTGGATGAAAATATGCACGTTGGGCCGCTTATCGATGTTGAAGCTGTCAATCAGTACGAATTGGCAATCGAAAAATGTAAGAAAGAAGGTGGGAAATTCGTTGTTGAAGGTGGAGTTCTGAAAGGTAAAGATTACGAATCTGGTTGTTATGTAAAACCATGTATCGCTGAAGTTAAAAACTCTTACGAAATCGTACAGCACGAGACTTTTGCACCCATTTTATATCTAATTAAATACAAAACTTTAGAAGAAGCAATTGCCATTCAGAATGATGTTCCACAGGGTTTATCTTCAGCAATCATGACTCAGAATTTAAGAGAAGCAGAATTATTCCTTTCTCATGCGGGTTCAGACTGTGGAATTGCCAATGTAAATATTGGAACTTCAGGTGCCGAGATCGGTGGAGCTTTCGGTGGCGAAAAAGAAACTGGAGGCGGTAGAGAATCTGGTTCTGATGTCTGGAAATACTACATGAGAAGACAAACCAATACTATTAATTACACAGCAAGTCTTCCATTAGCTCAGGGAATTAAATTTGATCTTTAAAATAATTTAGAATCAGGAGATTTTGGAGATGAATGTACAGAATCTCCTGATCCATTTCACTTAAAATTTTAAAATTAATATGAACAATATATTAGAAATTCAGTCAAATAAAATAAAAGAAACCGTTGGTAAACATGTTTTGGCAGACGGTTTTGATTTTGTAATGGATATCGAAAACTCTCACGGATCTTGGATTCATGATTCTGTTTCAGGGAAAAATTTTCTTGATATGTTCTCAATGTTCGGCTCGGCTTCTATTGGGTACAATCACCCTTATCTGGTTGAAAAATCTGATTGGCTGGGAAAAATGGCAATTAACAAACCTACTTTGGCAGATGTTTATTCTAAAGAATATGCTCATTTTCTGGAAGTTTTCGAGAGAGTTGTTTTGCCAAAAGAATTACAGTATGCATTTTTTATTGAAGGTGGAGCTTTGGGTGTTGAAAATGCGATGAAAGCATGTTTTGACTGGAAAACAAGAAAAAATTTCGACAAAGGATTGGATATTGAAGCTGGAATCTGCATCCATTTCAGACAGGCATTTCATGGAAGAAGCGGCTATACTTTAAGTTTGACCAACACTTCAGATCCTAGAAAATATCAATATTTTCCAATGTTTGAATGGCCAAGAATTCTGAATCCTAAATTACATTTTCCAATTACAGAAGAAAATTTAGAAGAAACTATTAAGAACGAAAATTTAGCGTTAATTCAAATTACAGAAGCTATTTTATCAAATCCTGATCAGGTAGCATGCATCATTATAGAGCCAATACAGGCTGAAGGTGGTGATAATCATTTCAGAGACGAATTTTTTGTCGGTTTAAGAAATATTTGTGACGAGCATGAGGTTCTTTTGATATTCGATGAAGTACAAACCGGAATAGGAATAACAGGCAAAATGTGGGCTTTTGAACACTTAAGCGTGAGACCGGATATTATTTCTTTTGGCAAGAAAACCCAGGTTTGTGGAGTTTTGGCGAATAAAGAAAAATTTGATGAAATACCAAACAATGTCTTCAGAGAAAGCTCAAGAATCAATTCTACCTTTGGAGGTAACTTTATAGACATGTTGCGTTTTCAATTGGTAATGGAAGTTATCGAAAAAGAAAACCTTTTAGAAAATGCCAATATTGTTGGTGAATATCTACTGGAAGGTCTTCAGAATTTAGCTCAAAAATATCCTGAAAAATTATCTAATGCAAGAGGAAAAGGTTTGATGTGCGCAATAGATTTACCATCTCCTCAGCAAAGAGATCATTTAAGAAATGAGCTTTACAACGATGGTTTAATTATTCTTTCTTGTGGCGATCAGTCAATCAGATTCAGACCACATTTGAATGTTACAACAGAGGAAATTCAAATTGCAATAGACAAAATCGAAAACAATATTAATAAAATTTAAAACTTTCAAATTTGGAATTTTAAAAAAAACGTTCTATATTTAGATACTCAAAATGTAATTATATGGAACGTAACACTAGAGTCTCAGTTTTTGAAAGCGATAAATCTGCAGAAATTCAGTTAATTAAGTCTAAATTAGACGATGCACAGATCACTAATGATGTTGAAAATAATTATCTCACTTTTACAACTACGCCTACAGCAACAAGTTTAAAAGTAATGGTAGATTTACATGACGAGAAGAAAGCATTTGAAATTATTGATGCTTATCTTCAACAAAATCAGAATCAATAAAAACAATTTCATAATTTTAAATTTTACTACTTCGGAACCGAAAATTAATTCTCATTAATTTTCGGTTTTTTTGGTGTTAAGCTTAAAAAAATATTCTTAATAAAATTTTAAGGTAAAATCTGTAGCATTGAATATGTTATTTCTTTATTTTCAAATTTGTAATATAAACTTCTTATGACCGATAAAAATGAAATCCATTTTAGAAAAGCGGAATCGAATGATATTGATACCATCTGGAAAATTATACAGCAGTCTATCGAACGCAGAAGAAAAGATGGCAGTGATCAATGGCAAAACGGATATCCCAATTTACAAACCGTAGAAAGTGATGTTTCTAAAGGGTTTGGCCATGTTTTGACAGTTAATAATGATGTTGCGGTTTACGTTGCACTGATTTTCAACGACGAACCAGCCTACAGTTCAATTGATGGTGAATGGTTAACAACCGGAGAGTTTGTAGTTGTACATAGAGTTGCAGTTTCAGAAAAATTTGCCGGACAAGGACTTGCCAAAAAACTTTTCGATTATATTGAAGATTTTACGAAGTCTCAGAATGTTGCTAGCGTAAAAGTTGATACCAATTATGACAACATTGCCATGCTGAAGATTTTAGAATCTAAAGGATACACTTATTGTGGTGAAGTTGTTCTTGCAGGAGGCGTAAGAAAAGCCTTTGAAAAAGTGTTGATTTAAAAAAACACAAAAGGTTAAATTAAAAACTCATTGATTCTTTAAGAAACTGTTTATTTATAAACTCTATCACCTTTGTTCGTTTAGTTCCGAACTAATTTCTACATTTGTCAAAATTTTTCAATAATGAAAAAAAGTTTAGAAGTAGATGAGAAAATCTTTCAGGATGCTGTGAAGTTTTACGGTACCGTTCTTAATCTACCGCCTTTGGCTTCAAAAATTTATTCGTACCTCATTTTCGATTTTGATAAGGTGGGAATTACTTTTGATGAGTTTGTTGAAGTCTTTTCAGCAAGCAAAAGCTCGGTTTCTACCAACCTCAATTTACTTATCAATTCAGAATTAATCATTGATGTTAATAAGATGGATGAAAGAAAACGTTATTTTTTTGCCAATGATGATTACAAAAAAATAAGGTTCGAGAAAATTGTTCAAAAAATGCAAGATGAATTGAAACTACTAGACGATCTTAAAAATTTCAGAAAAACGGAGCATAAAGAAGACGAAGAAAGAATTGAAGTCTACAAAGCTCTTTTAAACAAAAACATATCAAATATTCAGGAATCTCTTAATAAACTATAAAATGACAAACAAGCTTATACTATTTTCTGTAGCAGCATTTTCACTGACTGCCTGCAAAAAAGAAGCTCCGAAACAGGATGGCCCAAAACCTTTTCCTGTAGTTTCGGTAGAGAATAAAAATGTAGTAGGGTACGACACTTTCCCTGCAAGTATTGAAGGCAGAGTAAATAATGATGTAAGAGCAAAAATTCAGGGTTATATTACTCAGGTTTTGGTGGATGAAGGTCAGTATGTAACTAAAGGGCAACCTTTATTCAGACTAGAAACCAATATTCTTACAGAAAACGCTGCTGCTTCAAAAGCAGGAATTGGTGCTGCCGAATCAAATATCGCCGCAGCTCAGGCTCAGGTAAATGCCGCTAATGTAGAAGTGAATAAACTGAAGCCACTTGTTCAGAAAAACATCATCAGCAACGTACAGTTACAGACGGCGCAGGCCAATTTGGCTCAGGCTCAGGCTGGTTTACAGCAGGCTATTGCGGCAAAAAGACAAGCTGTTGCCAACTATAAAGGTGTAGAAGCAAACATTGATTACTCTGTGATCCGTGCTCCTATTTCCGGAGTGATTGGTAAACTTCCTTTAAAAGTGGGAAGTTTGGTAGGTCCTACAGATCAGGTTGCTTTAACCACGATTTCAGATACTTCAGAGATATTCGCTTATTTTTCAATGAATGAAAAATCCTATTTTGATTTCTTAGAAAATTCAGTTGGAGCCAATGTTCCGGAAAAAATAAAAAATCTTCCGATGGTTGAACTTGAATTGGCAAACGGAAGTATTTATCCTGAAAAAGGAAGAATCGAAGCAATTACCGGTTCTTTAGATCCTACAACAGGAACTATTCAGTTCAGAGTTTCTTTTAAAAATGCTCAAAAACTTTTAAGTAACGGAAACAGTGGAACCATAAGATTCCCTAAACGTTATGACAACGTTTTGGTAGTACCGGAAAGTGCAACTTACGAACAGCAAGGAATTGTTTACGTTTATAAAGTTGAAAAGGATACTGCACGAAATACAGTTGTTGAAGTCATTGAAAGAATAGACAATTTAGCTTTAATAAAATCCGGGGTTAAAAAAGGAGAAGTAATTATTGCAGCCGGAACCGGAAATATAAAGCCGGGTACAGCCGTAAAGCCTAAAAAAGTAAGTATGGATAGCCTCGTTCAATCAGTAAAACCGAAATTCTAATGATAAAGAACTTTATTAACAGACCGGTTTTATCAACTGTAATCTCCATCTTGATTGTTATTCTTGGTGTTTTGGGACTTACAGCACTTCCGGTTACACAATATCCCGATATTGCTCCGGCAACGGTGAGTGTGAGAGCCAATTATACAGGAGCCAATGCTGAAACCGTAATGAAGAGTGTGGTTGTTCCTTTGGAAGAACAGATCAATGGAGTTGAAGGGATGGATTATATTACTTCAACAGCAGGTAATGACGGTTCAGCACAGATTCAGGTATTTTTCAAACAAGGAATAGATGCAGATATTGCTGCGGTAAACGTTCAGAACCGTGTTTCTAGAGCTAGCCCGTTACTTCCTAGTGAAGTTACCCGTGCAGGTGTTGTAACTCAGAAGCAACAAACGAGTGCTTTGATGTATCTTTCTTTCTATTCAGAAAATAAAAATATTGATGATGTATATCTTCAAAACTTCCTGAATATTAACGTGATTCCAAATCTACAAAGGATTAACGGAGTAGGTGAAGCCAACGTTTTTGGTGGTAAAAATTACTCGATGAGAATTTGGCTTGACCCTGCAAAATTGGCAGCCTACGGAATTACACCCAATGAAGTTACCACCGCTATTAATGATCAGAGTAGAGAAGCTGCAGCAGGATCTTTAGGACAAAACAGCGGAAGCTCTTTTGAATATATCATTAAATATGTAGGAAAATTCAGTGAAAAGGAACAGTATGATGACATTATCATCAAATCTCTTCCGGACGGACAGAATTTAATGTTGAAAGATGTTGCAAAGGTAGAATTAGGCGGTTTATCTTACAGTGGAGTTGGTGAAAACGGAGATTACCCATCAATCAGTATGGGGGTATTCCAAACTCCAGGATCCAATGCTCAGGAAATTATCGAAAACATCAAAAAACAGCTTAAAGAAAATGAAAGTTCTTATCCTGAAGGTGTAAAATATACATTTAACTTTGATACCAACGAATTCCTTGATGCTTCTATCGAAAAAGTAATTCATACTTTGATCGAAGCCTTTATCTTGGTATTTATTGTAGTTTATATTTTCTTACAGGATTTCAGATCAACATTAATTCCGGCGATTGCGGTTCCGGTATCTATTGTGGGAACATTTTTCTTCCTGAATCTTTTTGGATATTCATTAAACCTATTAACGCTTTTTGCATTGGTTTTAGCGATTGGTATTGTGGTAGATGATGCGATTGTCGTCGTCGAGGCTGTACACGCTAAAATGGAACAAGGAATTTCCAATGCGAAAAAGGCAACGGTAGAAGCAATGGACGAAATTACAGGTGCGATTATTTCAATTACATTGGTAATGGCAGCGGTATTTATCCCTGTTACATTTATTACAGGACCTACCGGAGTATTTTATCAGCAGTTTGGGATTACCTTAATTATTGCGATCATCATTTCGGCGGTAAATGCATTGACTTTAAGTCCGGTTTTATGTTCATTATTCTTAAAACCTCACGAAGATCATCATGAAGATTACAAGAATAAAAATTTCATACAGAAATTCTTCTACAAATTTAATATCGGTTTCAAAACGGCAACCGAGCGTTACGGAAGAGGATTTAATTTTCTGATTAAACATAAATGGGTGACTTTAGTAATTCTTATCGTTACCGGAGGAATCATCTATTGGGCAAATGGAAGTATGAAGAAAGGTTTTGTACCTACAGAAGATAGAGGAATCATCTTTACAGACGTGCAGCTTCCACCGGGAGCATCAATGGAAAGAACTTACAATGTATTGAAGACTTTGCAGAAAGATGCCATGAAAATTCCGGGAATTCAAAATGTGACTATTTCTACAGGTAGAGGATTATTATCCGGAAACGGAAGTAATAATGGTCTTGCCTTTGTTAAACTTAAACCTTTCGACGACAGAAAAGGGGACGGCTTATCATCTGAAGAGATTACAAAAAGATTATTTGGTCTTGCAGTAAAAGTGCCTGATGCTAAAGTTGTTTTCTTCCAGCCTCCAAGTGTACCGGGATTTGGTAGTAGCGCAGGTTTTGAGATGGTACTTTTAGATAAATCCGGAGGTGATTTTGCTCAGCTTGATGCCAAATCAAACGAGTTTATCGGGAATCTGATGCAAAGACCGGAAATTGAATTTGCTCAGACTTCATTTAATACAAAATATCCACAGTATTTAATGGAAATCAATGTTCCGTTAGCTAAACAAAAAGGTGTTTCTGTAAATGATATTTTATCTACAATGCAGGGATATATTGGTGGAATTTACGGAGCTGATTTTACCAAATATGGAAAACAGTTCAGAGTAATGATTCAGGCGCTTCCTGAAAACAGAGTAAATGCTGATAATCTTAATCAATATTATATTAAAACCGGTTCCGGAGAGATGTCACCGATTTCACAATTTGTGACATTGACTAAATCTTACGGTCCTCAGTCTGTAGGTCGTTATAACCTGTTTACTTCAGTGAAAATTACAGGAGCAAACAAAGCTGGTTACAGTTCGGGTGATGCAATTACGGCGGTACAGGCGGTAGCTAAAGAGACGCTTGATCAAAATTATGATGTTGAGTTTACAGGTCTTACAAGAGAAGAATTAAATTCAGGATCTCAGACGTTATTGATCTTTGCTTTGAGTTTGGTGTTTGTTTATTTCATTCTTTCTGCTCAGTACGAAAGTTACATTCTTCCTTTAGTGGTGGTAATTTCACTTCCTCTTGGGGTAATGGGAGCTTATTTCGGACAGAAAATAATGGGCTTAGAAAACAATATTTACTTCCAGATTGCATTGATTATGTTGGTCGGCTTATTGGCAAAAAATGCGATTTTGATTATCGAATTTGCTGTTCAGAGGAGACATCATGGCGAGACCATTGTAGAATCTGCAATTAATGCAGCCAAAGCGAGATTGAGACCAATTTTAATGACATCATTGGCATTTATCTTCGGTTTATTACCATTGGTTTTAGCAAGCGGAATTGGTGCGGTTGGTAACAGATCAATTGCAACAGGTGCATCGATCGGGCTATTAATAGGAACTATTTTAGGAGTATTTGTGATTCCGGTTTTGTATGTGATTTTCCAGACTTTACAGGAAAAAATAAAACCTATCAAGCACGAAGACATCAATTTAGCTGAATAAGAAATCTTTAAGATTTAAATAATGAAAAAATTATCAATAATTATAAAAGGAACTGCTTTTTCAGTGGTCACGTTCGCCGTTTTATCATCGTGCATGGTAAGAAAAGAGTACGAAAGACCTGCAGCGGCAGTTGACGAAAAACTATTCCGTACAGATATGCTGCCTCAAGACAGTACAAGTATTGCGAATGTTTCCTGGAAAGAGATTTTCACAGATCCTATTCTTCAGGCGCACATCACAAAAGCCTTGGAAAACAATCTTGATGTAAGAATTGCAGTACAGAATATCACTTCTGCCGAAGCTTATCTGAAACAGGCAAAAGCAGCATACGAACCCACTTTATCAATCGGTCCGAATTACACTTTTCAGACACAGTCTATCAACACACAGTTTGGTCAGATTATCGGAGAAAGACGTTATGTAAACCAGTTTGATATTACGGCAACAATCGGTTGGGAAGCAGATTTGTGGGGAAAAATGAAGTCTCAGCAAAAAGCTCAGTTGGCTACTTATTTAGGAACTTTAGCGGCTCACAAAGCGGTAAAAAGTGATTTGGTAGCATCAATCGCTTCGGCCTATTTTCAGTTGTTGACTTATGATGATCAGAAAAGAATCATTGAAGAAACAATTAAAGTAAGAGAAAATAATTTAGAAACCACAAAAGCTTTAAAGGAAGCAGGAACATTGACGGAAGTTGCTGTGCAGCAAAGTGAAGCTTTGGTTTATAATGCTAAATCTTTACTGATCGACATTGATACTCAAATTCAACTTTTGGAAAATACAGTAAGCATGTTGATGGGTGAGCCTTCGCAGACTATTGCCAGATCATCTTTAAGATCACAGTCGTTACCAGAAAGTCTTGCTTTAGGATATCCTGCAAGTTTGTTATCAAACCGTCCGGATGTGATGCAGGCAGAATTTAATTTAATGAATGCTTTTGAGTTGACAAATGTTGCCAAAGCTCAGTTTTATCCAACGCTAAAACTAACTGGAAGCGGTGGAGTACAATCAGTAGACATCGACCATTTGTTTAGTGTAAACTCTCTTTTTGCCAATGTTGTAGCTGGTTTAGCGCAACCAATTTTAAACAGAAGACAGATCAAAACCAATTACGATGTAAGTTTAGCAAACAAAGAAACGGCTTATCTGAATTTCAGAAAATCTATTTTGATGGCTGGAAAAGAAGTTTCTGATGCAATAAGAGTATTTTCGGTTCAGGATTCTTTTATAGATTTAAAGAAAAAAGAGCTGGATTCTTACAAAAAATCAGTTGATTATTCTCAGGAATTGGTCAACTATGGTATGGCAAACTACCTTGAAGTTTTAAATGCAAGTGTAAATTCATTGAATGCCGAGCTTAATATTTCAAATGCAGAATACAGTAAAATGAAAGCTGCAGTAGATTTGTACCAGGCTTTAGGCGGCGGATGGAAATAATGAAAAGTTAGTTATTATATATTCAAATCTTGTTAAGACGTGTACTGGAAACAGTGCACGTTTTTTATTTAATTAAAATTACAAACAACTGATTTTCTATATTTTAAAATTATATTTCAATTTTCCATTACATATATGTAGCTAACTACGTAGTTTTGTACATAAATTAAAAGTCATGTTAGAAATTAATCTTGTAAACAATACCTATTCAAAAGAAATAATAGACTTAATTCTTACTATTCAGCAAAAGGAATTTAATGTTCCCATTACGATAGAAGATCAGCCAGACCTTATGCAAATCGAAGATTTTTATTTTGCCAATGGCGGAAGTTTTTGGGGAGCTTTCATAGACGGTGAACTTGTTGGAACCATTGCTTTGGTTAAATTTGATGAAAAAGCAGCTGCAATCCGAAAGATGTTTGTAAAAAAAGAATTCAGAGGTAAAGAACACGGTATCGCTCAAAAGCTATTGGAAATCCTGATTGCTTATTGCCAGAAAAACGGAATAGATGAAGTATATTTAGGAACTGTATCGATACTCGAGGCTGCATTGCGTTTTTACGAACGTAATCACTTTATACGAATTGAAAAAGAACAGCTTCCCTTAAAATTTCCTTTAATGACTGCTGATAATGTATTTTGTTTTCTAAATCTAAAATCATAGCTTATGAATGTCATCAACGAATCCGGAACTTTAGCTTTATCTACAAGATTACAACGCCTTAGCGAGCAATTACGTAAAGAGGGAGCCTTAGTTTATAAAGAATTTGGTATTGATTTCGAACCCAAATGGTTTCCGGTAATCTTTACATTACATCACAAAAATTTACTCAGCGTTGTAGAAATTGCTAATGAAATAGGATACACGCATCCTTCAACAATCAGCCTTTTAAAAGAACTTGAAAAGCAACAAATGATTATATCTAAAAAAGATAAAACGGATGAACGTAAACGCTTAATTGAATTGGCACCAAAAGGTATTGAATTGATAGAAAAAATGAAACCTGCATGGGAAATTATCTCTAAAGTGTTGGAAGAGATAGCAGATAATGAGAATCATTTATTGAAAGCAATTAATGAAGCAGAAGAAAAAATTGCCAAACAGTCTTTTTTACAAAGAGTTTTACAATTGAAAAACAACCAATAAGTAATGTTAATAAATTGATTGTTTTTAATTTTCTTTTTATCGTTTCATTTAAAGAAAGTTTGCAAATGATTATTAATATTAAAATAGTTCAAGGAAATTTTAATAAAAAGTTTGCATATGTCCTTTAAATACTTACTTTTGTACGGCTTCAGAAATAACAATCTGAAAAAGGGGAATTAGCTCATCTGGCTAGAGCGTTAGACTGGCAGTCTAAAGGTGACGGGTTCGATCCCCGTATTCTCCACTTTATAAAACCTTCCAATTCGGAAGGTTTTTTTAGATTTATCTTAATAAAATATTCGAGGTTATAAATTGGCTCAAATCAAACGATGCGCTAATAACTACTTATACCCTTTTAGAAATTTTTAATTTCATTTAATTTTAGAATTACCCCTTACTCAATAAAAAAAGTCATGAAAACAATTTTAAAGATGAAATTCCTCTAAACAGATAAAAATTATCATCTGTAAAAGATTAAACTATAAAATTAAATTAATATATTTGCCCAATTCAAAAAATATAGAGATATCATCAATTTTAAAAACAATCTTGAAATTTTTTCCCTTATTTTTAAGAATAAATTGAATAATAAACTTATTTCATAAACTATTGTAACCTATGAAGAAACTATTTTTACTTTTATTGACTATTTTTTCATTGATTGGATGTACTGCAGATGACGAGACTCTTGTTGATTATGTAGGAACATGGTCTGGAACTTACGAAGGAACCGAAAAAGGTCTTTGGAAATTTGTAGTTGCTTCCGACGGAAAAGTTACCGGAACAATGTACAATGAAACAAACAATGAAAACTACAATATTTCAGGATTCCTGGACAGATCCGGTCAGTTGACTGCTGAATTGGTTTTACCTGCAGACGGACAATTTAACGGAACACTAAACGTTGAAGAAAAGGGAAGTGGAAATTGGACGAACGAGTCGCCAACTCCTGTCAGAAGCGGATCTTGGTCTGGAGAGAAAAATAAATAGATCAACTATTATAAATTAAAAATCGGCTGCAAACAAAGTTTGCAGCCGATTTTTTTATTTAAACAAATCCCATTTGTACAACGTGAGAATCTCTCTTTACTGCAACAAAATGAATCTCATCATCTTCTTCTGAAAAATGATTTTCAAAAATTACTTCATTTTGACTTTCCTGCAACTTTATTTTTTCTTCAAAAGACTCTGTAAGATAGTTTTCAAAATCAATTTTTATACTGACAATTGCTACTTCATCAGCAAAAATCGCTTTATCCAAATGCAGACTTTTGTCCCACAATCCAAGGAAAATCTGAGTATTCTGATTAAAATTAGAAATATCACCGAACTCAAATTGCTGGAGTATTACTCGTCCTTCTTTAGTTTTTAAGCCATTTTTTACCGATCTCTTTCCTTTTTCATTTTCAATATCCAGATCTTTGATTTTGGTCATCGTCTTTGCAAACCGTTGATAGAGTAGGGCTTCATCCGCCAATTCAATATATTTTGAGATGCAGGAACGGATTAACTTTCCAATTTTTGAGCAGTGCCCAAATTCAGAACTGTTTTGCCTCACCTTTTCGTAAGTGGGGCTTTTTTTATAGGCAGTTTTATTGAACCCACTTTTTTTCCGAACAATATTTTTACCATTCAAATTATAAAAAACCAGATCACCAATGGATCCGTTGAGTTTAATGAAACTTTCGTAAGTCGCCATATTTCTAAAATAGCACCAAATATAAACATAAAAATTGACAATTAAATATATTGCTATATAATTAAAGTATAGTTATAGTATAGTTATTGTATAATTAAAAAAATTAAATTATATTTGTAACCATAAATATCTAATTGATTTTCAAATGAATAAGGATTTGCGTTTTTCGGAAATTAAATTATATAAAAGGTTTGCTGTTTTAGCAATAATTTCAACAACAATTATTTCTTGTGGAAGCTCGAAAAATGTTTCTTCTTCTAATTCTAAGAAAACATCATCGAAAAGTATAAGTAAAGCTGAAAATCTAAGAAAATTGGATTCTGATTTCGATGGTAAAGTTCCGGGCTCTGTAAAGAGTCTTTTAAAAGATGCTGAAACGTATTTGGGAGCTCCGTATAAATTTGGAGGCAATAGTTCTTCAGGTTTTGACTGTTCCGGATTTACCGTGAAGGTTTTTCAGGATAATAATTTCAGTTTACCCAGAAGATCTTCAGATCAGGCAGATTCCGGGAAATCTATTGATATTAAAACCGTAAAACCAGGCGATTTGCTGTTTTTTGCTACGGCTGGCGGAAGTAGGGTTTCCCACGTAGGGATTGTTCACACCATTGAAAATGATGGTGAAGTAAAATTTATCCATGCCTCTACTTCTAAAGGAGTAATCATATCTTCATTAAAGGAAAAATACTGGAACAAAGCCTATCTACACGCACAAAGAGTTTTATAGTTTCAATAAATTTTGCAAGAGAAATGCATTTTTTATTCAAAATAAATGAAACGCTTTATCTAGCATAAATTTTATGTAGATCTTTTTTATACTCGTTTTACAATCATTTTTTTTAATAAAGCTAAAACACCTATTCTTATTATATAAACAAGATAGAAAGACTAATCTTGGATAAATATTTAGTTTTTGTAATAGAACATTCAAAAGATTTTGCCTAACTTTTTTGTATATTTGGCAGTGAATTTTTTAACAAATTATAAACATAATTATGTCGTTACAACAAACTATTGAAAATATCTGGGACAACAGAGAATTATTGCAGAATGAAGACAGCCAAAAGGCTATAAGAGAGGTTATTTCTTTGGTTGACAAAGGCGAGCTTCGTACAGCTGAGCCTACAGAAAACGGATGGCAGGTGAATGAGTGGGTGAAGAAAGCAGTAGTAATGTATTTCCCGATTCAGAAGATGGAAACTATTGAAGTAGGTCCGTTTGAATTTCATGATAAAATGCCTTTGAAAAGAAACTATGCAGAAAAAGGGGTTAGAGTTGTACCGCATGCCATTGCAAGAGAAGGTGCTTACATCGCATCAGGCGTTATTTTGATGCCTTCTTATGTAAATATTGGTGCTTATGTAGATTCAGGAACAATGGTTGATACTTGGGCAACGGTTGGAAGCTGTGCACAGATCGGTAAAAATGTTCACTTAAGTGGTGGTGTTGGTATTGGTGGTGTTTTAGAACCGCTTCAGGCTGCTCCGGTAATCATTGAAGATGACTGTTTTATCGGTTCCAGATGTATCGTTGTAGAAGGAGTTCACGTTGAAAAAGAAGCTGTTTTAGGTGCAAATGTAGTGTTAACCGCTTCTACAAAAATTATCGATGTTACAGGAGACACTCCTATTGAAATAAAAGGTAGAGTTCCTGCCCGTTCAGTTGTAATTCCTGGAAGTTATACCAAACAATATCCTGCCGGAGAATATCAGGTTCCTTGTGCTTTGATCATCGGTCAGAGAAAAGAATCTACAGACAAAAAAACATCTCTTAATGATGCTTTAAGAGAAAATAATGTAGCTGTTTAAATTTTTGCAAATGGCAATTCCTAAACAAATTTTTCAGACTTTTAAAACCGATAAGCTTCCTTGGCTTACGAAGTTTCATATCAAAAGAATGCTCAAAAAAAATCCTGAATACGAATACCATTTTTATGATGATAATCGAATTCAGACTTTTTTTAAAGATGAGTTTCCACCTGAATATTTGAAAGCTTATAACAGACTGACGATAGGAGCTGCCAAAGCAGATTTCTTCAGATATGCCATTCTTTACAAAAAAGGTGGTGTTTATTTAGATGTAGACAGCGGAATCAATAAGCCGATCAAAAAGTTTATTCGTGAAGACGATGTAGCTCTGGTGACGGATGAAATTCCACAAACATATTATGTACAATGGGGTCTTGCATATGCTGCAGGACACCCATTTTTACAGAGAACATTAGAAATGATTATGGATAATATTAAAAACAATCCATATCCACATAATGTACATAAAACGACTGGCCCAACCGTTTATACAGACGCCGTGAGAGCATGTTTAGAGGAAGATCCCACAATTCCGCATCGTTTCATGGGACCACATTATGACAATAATATGCAGTTTAAATATAAGCTCGGGAAATTCTTCCTTTACAGTGATAAATCTGAACACTGGAAGAGAAAACAGCTCACCCAAAACATCATAAAACCTGAGAATGAAGATAGCATTTGATGCCAAACGTTTTTTTCATAATACTTCAGGATTAGGGAATTATTCGAGAGATTTAGTTAGAATTTTATCTAAATATTATCCTGAAAATCAGTATTTATTACTTAATAAGAACAAATCGGAAAGAGGTTCCAATATTTTAGAAAAATCCGATGTTACCTTTGTAGAAACATCTAAAGGAACAATGTCTCGACAGTTTAAAATGGGAAAAGATGCGCAAAAAGAAGGTGCAGATATTTTCCATGGATTATCGGGCGAATTACCTTTACAATGGGATAAGAAACCCATCAAAAAAATCGTTACCATTCACGATTTGATATTCGTAAGATATCCTCAATATTATTCTTTTTTTGACAGAAAAATCCATCTTTGGAAATTCAAAAAAGCAGCTAATACTGCAGATAAGATCATTGCCATTTCAGAGCAGACCAAAAGGGATATTATTCAATATCTGAAAGTTCCGGAAAGCAAAATCGAAGTGATTTATCAAGGTTGTCATCAAGCTTTTAAAGAACAACAATCCGATGAATTTATTCAGAAAACCAAAGAAAAATTTAATCTTCCGGAACGGTTTATTTTAAATGTAGGAACGATTGAAGAACGTAAAAATCTTTTTAGCATTGTTAAAGCAATAAAAGACACTGAAATCCCTTTAGTTGTAGTCGGAAAAAAGACAAAGTATTTTCAGAAAATAGCAAATTTTATTCAGAAAAATAAAATGGAAAAACAAATTCATTTTTTGGAAGGAGTTTCAATGGATGAATTAGCAGCCATTTACAAGCTGGCGGATATTTTTGTTTACCCAAGCTTTTTTGAGGGATTTGGAATTCCCGTAATCGAAGCTCTTTTTTCAAAAACGGTTACGATTACGAGCAATACAAGCTGTCTTCCTGAAGCTGGAGGCCCGGATTCTGTTTACATCGATCCAAAAAATTATCTGGATATTCAATCAAAAATAAAATTTTTATGGGATAGCGAATCTGAAAGAAAACGCCGTTCTGATAAAGGATTTGAGTTCGTTCAGAAGTTCAATGATGAGCCTATTGCGCATCAACTGATGAGTCTCTATCAAAAAAATATTTCTTAAAATTCTTGTGGAATTAAAAATTAGTTCTACATTTGTACCACAATATTCAAAGAAATATGAAACCGAATTTTTTAACAGTACATCATTATCATCATCTCTGCTAAGACGGAATTGATTGATATGCAACACAGTTAAAAATCAAAAAATAATTAAACCGTCTGAGTAAACAGACGGTTTTTTGTTTCTAAATTCTTTCACGGTAATTTATTTCAGACAATCAGTTTTTATTTACTCAGACTCAATAAAATTGAAATGAGTACATTAAAAATTGCCATACAAAAAAGCGGACGGCTTTATGAAGAATCTCTTCAGCTTCTCAAAGATTGCGGAATTCTCGTCAACAACGGAAAAGATCAACTGAAAGTTTCTGTAGATAATTTCCCAATGGAAATCATGTATCTGCGAAATTCTGACATTCCCCAATATCTGGAAGATGGCGTAGTTGATATTGCTATTGTCGGCGGAAACCTTTTGGTAGAAAAACAGAAAAAAATTGAAATCATCCAAAATTTAGGATTCTCAAAATGCCGGGTTTCATTAGCCATTCCTAAGGAAATTGAAACCGATGATATTGGTTATTTTCAGGGTAAAAGAATTGCAACTTCTTATCCCAATACTCTTAACAGTTTTCTTTTAAAAAATAATATCTCAGCAGACATACACGTCATTTCCGGTTCAGTAGAAATTGCTCCAAATATCGGTCTTGCCGATGGAATCTGTGATATTGTAAGCTCCGGAAGTACCTTATTTAAAAATGGTTTAAGAGAAACTGTTACTATTTTAAAATCTGAAGCTGTTCTGGCTAAAACATCATTATTAAGTAATGATAAACAAAAAATCTTAGAAAAATTTCTGTTCAGAATTCAGTCTGTTTTAAGGGCAAAAAATTCTAAATATATTTTGATGAATGTTCCGAATGATAAGATTGCGGAAATCTCAAATATTCTTCCGGTTTTAAAAAGCCCTACCGTAATTCCTTTGGCAGAAAAGAATTGGAGCAGCATTCATTCAGTAATTGATGCAGAACGGTTTTGGGAAGTTATAGATGAGCTGAAAGAAAAGGGAGCCCAAGATATTTTAATAATTCCAATCGATAAAATGGTCATATAATATGAAAATTAATAAATATCCTCAAAAAGAAATCTGGCCAGAATTGGTAAAAAGACCAATTATAAAAACAGAAGAAATCACAAAAATTATTGTTGAAATTTTTTCAAAAGTCAAAGAAAATGGTGATCAGGCATTAATTGATCTTAATAAAAAATTTGATAAGGCTGAAATTAAAAATATCAATGTTTCTGAAGAAGAAATAGATAATGCAAAAGGTGTAATAAGCAGTGAATTAAAAAATGCAATTCACCAGGCAAAAGAAAATATTACAACATTTCACGCTTCGCAAATTATCAAAATCAAAAAAATTGAAACTACAAAAGGAGTCATTTGCTGGCGAGAAAACAGAGCTATCGAAAAAGTTGGAATCTATATTCCGGGAGGAACAGCGCCTTTATTTTCTACGGTTTTAATGCTGGCAATTCCCGCTCAATTGGCTGGTTGTAAAGAAATTGTTTTATGCACTCCGCCCGACAAAAATGGAAATATCAATCCAGCGATTCTTTATACTGCTCAACTTTGTGGAGTAAAAAAAATATTTAAAACCGGCGGTGCACAAGCTATTGCGGCAATGACTTTTGGTACAGAATCGGTTCCCAAAGTCTATAAAATTTTTGGCCCCGGAAACCAATTTGTTGTCGCAGCAAAAGATTTTGCTCAAAAATACAACGTAGCGATTGATATGCCTGCAGGACCAAGTGAAGTTTTGATAATTGCTGATGAAAAGGCGATACCAGAATATTGCGCTGCTGATTTGCTTTCTCAGGCAGAGCATGGAAGTGACAGTCAGGTGATTTTTATTTCGACAGATTTAAGGATTTTAAATGAAACGATTGAGGAATTGAAAAAACAAATTAAACAGCTTCCAAGAAATGAGTTTGCTCAACAATCATTGAATAACAGCCATTTTATTTTATTGAATTCTGTTGATGAAGCTTTAGAATTCAGCAATTTGTATGCTCCTGAACATTTGATTTTAGCCATAGAAAGTTTCGAAAACTATTTCGATAAAATACAAAATGCAGGTTCTGTTTTTCTCGGAAATTACTCGTGTGAAAGTGCCGGAGATTATGCGAGCGGAACCAATCATACGCTTCCAACTAATGGATTTGCAAAAAATTACAGCGGAGTTTCTTCAGATAGTTTTGTCAAAAAAATTACATTTCAGAATTTGTCACAGGAAGGGTTACAAAATTTAGGTAAAACAATAGAGATCATGGCCGAAGCTGAAGGTCTTCTAGCACACAAAAATGCAGTATCAATAAGATTAAAATAAAAATATGACAACATTAAATATTAAAAAACTCGTTAGAAAAAATATATTAGAACTCAAACCGTACATTAGTTTCAGGGATAATAATCAATTTAAAAATCCTCTATTGCTGGACGCAAACGAAAGTCCCTTTGGCGAATATCATCGTTATCCTGATTCTACACACAAAAAAATTAGAGAAAAAATAGCAGATTTTAAAAATATATCTTCAAATCAAATTGCGATAGGAAATGGCAGTGATGAACTGATTGATTTAATCATCAAAATATTTTGTGAACCAAAAAAAGATTCTGTTTTAGTGATGAATCCTTCATTCGCGATGTACGGATTTTATGCAGCGATTAACGAAAATGAAGTTATCTCGCTCAACCTAGATGAAAATTTTGAGATTAAAAAAGAAGATTTTCTAAAAACCGTTAAAGATAATCAGCCAAAGGTCTTATTTCTCTGTTCGCCAAACAATCCCACAGGAAATTCAATCCGTGATCTTGAGTTTTACATTGAAAATTTCAATGGAATTGTGGTTGTTGACGAAGCATATATTGAGTTTTCTAACCAGAAATCATGCCTTGAACTTATTAACAATTATCCTAATCTGATTGTTTTGCAAACCTTTTCAAAAGCGTGGGGTTTGGCTGGAGCAAGAGTTGGAGTTGCTTATTCTTCAGAAGAAATTACTTCTCTATTTTACACTGTGAAATCACCATTTAACGTAAATAACCTGAGCCAGAACTTGGTTTTGGAAATATTAGATCAGATAGAAGATTTTCAGAATAATTTAAATAAAATCTTAGAAGAACGAGACTGGCTAAACGATCAGCTTACCCATATTGAATGTATTACAAAAGTCTATCCGACTGATGCGAATTTCTTTTTAATTGAGTTTAAAGATGTAGAGAACGTTTACGACAAACTGTTGGAAAGTGAAATTCTGACAAGTAAACGAAGTCCGCAAATCCCAAATTGTATCAGAATTAATGTAGGGAATATAGAAGAAAACATTCACTTGATTAACGTTTTAAATCAATGCGAAACCTTATAAGTTTTAAAAACCTATAAGGTTTAGTAGAGTTTCAAAATAATAGATTTACAATTATTTAAAAATGAAAAAAGTATTATTTATAGATCGAGACGGGACTTTAATTATTGAGCCACCAACCGATTTTCAGGTTGATTCTTTGGAAAAATTAGAATTCTATCCTGGTGTTTTTCAAAATTTATCAAAAATCGTAAAAGAATTAGATTATGAATTGGTAATGGTTACCAATCAAGACGGTTTGGGAACTGAAAGCTTTCCTTTTGAAAATTTCAAAAAACCACAAGAAAAGATGTTGAAAGCCTTTGAAAATGAAGGCATTATCTTCAGCGATATTTTGATCGATAAAAGTTTTGAAAATGAAAATTCGCCTAATCGAAAACCCGAAATTGGAATGCTTGGAAAATATATCTACGGAGATTATGATTTAAAAAATTCTTTTGTGATCGGAGATAGATTGACTGATATTCAGTTGGCAAAAAACTTAGGTTCAAAAGCGATTTTCATCAGTGAATCAGAAAATGAAAATTCACAACTAACGACAAAAAATTGGAATGAGATCTACCAATATTTAAAACAAATACCAAGAAAAGCTAATGTTTTCAGAAAAACAAATGAAACCGAAATTGAAATTGAAGTCAATCTCGATGGAAGCGGAAATTCTGAGATCTCAACAGGTTTGAATTTTTTCGATCACATGCTTGAGCAAATATCAAAACACGGAAATTTAGACCTGAAAATTAAAGTAAAAGGAGATTTGCAGGTTGATGAGCATCACACTATCGAAGATACAGGACTTGTTTTAGGCGAAGCTTTCGTTATGGCTTTAGGTAAGAAAAAGGGAATTGAAAGATATGGTTTTTTGCTTCCGATGGATGATTGTCTTTCTCAGATCGCCATTGATTTTGGCGGTCGGCCTTGGTTGGTTTGGAATGTTGATTTTAAAAGAGAAAAAATAGGTGATGTACCGACAGAAATGTTTGAGCACTTTTTCAAATCTTTTTCAGATACCGCAAAATGCAATTTGAATATCAAGTCTGAAGGAGAAAATGAGCACCACAAAATAGAATCAATTTTCAAAGCATTTGCAAAAACTATAAAAATGGCGGTAAAACAAACGGATCAAAACTATAATTTACCATCCACAAAAGGAAGTTTATAATGATAGCAATTTTAAAATACAACGGCGGAAACGTAAGTTCTGTACAAAATGCATTGAACAGATTAGGAGCAGAATCTATCATTACGGATGATTTTGAATTGATAAAAAAAGCCGATAAAGTAATTTTTCCGGGAGTTGGAGAGGCATCTTCAACAATGAAAATTTTAAAGGAAAAAGGATTAGATCAGTTAATTCCAACTTTAAAGCAGCCTGTTTTGGGAATCTGTCTTGGAATGCAGTTAATGTGTAAAAATAATGAAGAAGGAAATACAGTCGGAATGGGAATTTTTAATTGTAATGTAAAAAAGTTTCCGTCGCTTGACCTTGTTCCGCACATGGGTTGGAACACGGTTTCAGATTTAAAATCGCCATTATTTTCGGAGATTTCGGAGGAAAATGATCTGTATTTTGTTCACAGTTTTTATTGCGAGTTATCAGAAAACACAACTTCAGTTTGTGATTACATTTTACCTTTCAGTGCATCGTTGCAGAAAGATAATTTTTTTGCTACTCAATTTCATCCTGAAAAATCAGGAAAAGTAGGAAACAAAATGCTAGAAAATTTCTTAAAAATCTAAATAAAACTATTAAAAATGAAAATAATTCCCGCCATAGATATTATAGATGGAAAGTGTGTACGACTGTCTAAAGGAGATTATAACACACAGAAAATCTATAATGAAAATCCGTTGGAAGTTGCCAAAGAATTTGAAGATTTTGGAATCAGATTTTTGCATTTGGTAGATTTGGACGGTGCAAAATCAAAACATATTGTTAACCAAAAAGTGCTGGAAACTTTAGCCAGTAAGACATCTTTGCAAATTGATTTCGGTGGAGGGCTAAAAAGCGAAAAAGATATCGAAACAGCTTTTAATTGTGGCGCAAAACAAATTACAATCGGAAGTATTGCCGTTCAAAATCCTGAGTTCTGTTTTCAACTCATTAAAAAATATGGTGCAGAAAAGATAATTCTTGGAGCTGATTGTGAAAATAAAAAAATAAAAACTTCAGGTTGGCTGGAAGAAAGCAATCAGGATGTTATCGATTTTATTCTTAATTACCAGAAAAATGGAATTAAAAATGTGATTTGCACGGATATTTCAAAAGATGGAATGTTGCAAGGAGCCTCAGAAGATTTGTACGCAGAAATTTTAGATAAAACAAATACTAAACTTATTGCAAGCGGTGGTATTTCCTGCATTGAAGATGTTTGTAAAATGAAAGAAATAGGCTGCAGCGGAACAATTATCGGAAAAGCAATTTATGAAGGAAATATTTCACTAAAACAATTGGAAAGTTTCATTTAATCCTAAATATTTTAGACAAATTGATTTTCACGAAAGTCCCAAAGGGACGATTTAGTAAAGGATAGGATGAAGTCCTATCAAAAAATAGAATTAAAAAAAATTGTATTTGCATCATATCAATAAAATAAAATGCTTAAAAAAAGAATAATCCCATGTCTGGATATAAAAGACGGAACTACCGTAAAAGGAATCAACTTTGAAGGTTTGAGAAATGCAGGAAACCCAATAGATTTAGCCAAAAAATATGAAAATGAAGGAGCTGACGAATTGGTTTTTCTCGACATTACTGCCACAATTGAAGAACGGAAAACATTTGCTGAACTCGTTAAAAATATTGCCAAAGAACTCAGTATTCCATTTACGGTTGGGGGCGGAATTTCTTCTATTGAAGATGTAAGAAAATTACTGGAAGCCGGAGCAGATAAAATCAGCATAAATTCGTCTGCAGTGAAAAATCCGTGTTTAATTTCTGACTTAGCCAAAGAATTTGGCAGTCAGTGCATTGTCGTTGCTATTGATACAAAGTTGATAAATGATACCGATTGGGTTTTTGTAAAAGGAGGAAGGGAACAGACCTCTTTAAAAACTTTAGATTGGGCAAAAAGAACCGAAGAATTGGGTGCAGGTGAAATCCTTTTGACCTCAATGAATGGAGACGGAACTAAAAACGGCTTTGATTTAAGACTTACAAAACTGATTTCAGATGCTGTAAATATTCCGGTGATTGCCTCTGGCGGCGCCGGAAAAACTGGAGATTTTGAAAACGTATTTAATCAGACCAAAGCAACGGGAGCTTTGGCGGCAAGTGTTTTCCACTTTGGTGAAATTAGAATTGATGATTTAAAAAACGAATTGAAAAATAAAAATATTAATGTAAGATGAAAATAGATTTTAGTAAAACAAATGGTCTTGTTCCGGTAATTATTCAGGATGAAAGAACTTTACAGGTTTTAATGTTGGGCTATATGAATGAAGAGGCTTTTAGCAAAACAAAAGAAGAAGGATTTGTCACTTTTTTCAGCCGTTCAAAAAACAGATTATGGACAAAAGGTGAGGAGTCAGGAAACTTTTTAAGCGTAAAAAATATTGAAGTAGATTGTGATCAGGATACAATATTAATCAAAGCAATTCCCACAAATACCGTTTGTCATACCGGAAGTTTCAGCTGTTTTGGAGAAAAAGATAGTAAAGGATTTTTGTATGAGCTGGAAGAAAAAATAAGCCAGCGAATTGATGATAAGATTCATGACTCTTATACTTATTCTTTGTACCAGAAAGGGATTAATAAAGTTGCTCAAAAAGTAGGAGAGGAAGCTGTAGAATTAGTGATAGAAGCAAAAGATGATAATGAAAATCTGTTTAAAAATGAAGCTGCAGATTTACTATATCACTTTTTAATTTTACTGAAAGCTAAAAATATACATTTAGCAGATATTGAAGAAATACTTTTGGACAGAAATAAATAATTATTATCAAGCTACAAACTTATTGTTTAGATTGCAACCTATGTATCTTTTGCCACGAATACACGAATATTATCAAAGAAAATATAAATATTCGTGTATTCGTGGCTTATAAATTTCATCCTTTTATTTTTCGATAATTACTTTCTTGGTAACCGTTTCACCTTCAGATTTTACAGTACATAGATAAACCCCGCTTGATAGCTTTGAAACGTTAATAGTCGTCTCATTTTCGTGGGTTGAAATTAGCCTGCCACTCATATCCTTTATTTCAAAATTGAAATTTTTAACTTCCTTCGGAATTTCAATATTCAAAATATCTTTTGCCGGGTTAGGATAGATTTTAATAGATTCCAGTTTACTTTGAGAAGTTTCATTAGTTCCTAAAACTGAGGTCGCCACTGCAAAGTGCTGTAAAGCTCCTACCGCAGCCTTTCCCACATTGAAAACATACGTTGGGTCTACATTGGCAAAAGTATCATTAGCGGTATGTTCATTTTGGCTCTGTGGAGTTTCGTAGAAACCGGTAATAATATCTCCTTTCCCTTCAAATGGAACATAATCTGATGAATATGCATTAGACATTACAGTCTGTAAAGGAGAATAGAGCGTCGTACACGTTGCCAATTGTTGCGTAAAAGATAAAGATGCAGCGTTATTTCCCGGTAAACCCGACTGATCACTTTCACATTTTATCGAATTACTCGGGGCAGAAAATTTACCTCCAACCTGATCAATATTGAAAACCAATCTCAGATCTAGCTGACGTACACCATTCTGAAAAACCACATTATTTACATAGTGATAACTACCCAAAAGTCCCTGTTCTTCGCCTGAGAAATGAATAAACTTTATAGAATATTCGGTCGGAATATCTTTTAAAATTCTAGCAGCTTCCAATAAAATAGATGTTCCGCTGCCATTGTCACTAACTCCAGGGCCAACTATCGTATCGTAGTGACCGCAAATAATGACATACGTATTTGGATAAACAGTTCCTGTTTTTGTAATAACTAAATTTTTTGTAGTATTTCCGTTTACCGTAAAGCTGTCTTCAGTAATTTGACTTTGCGCATAACCATAGGCTTGATATTTACCTTTAAGCCAGTCCAAAGTATTATTATTTGCTGTTGAACCGGAAGTTTTTACACCAAATGATGCAAATTCCTGCAGCAATGATGTGATATTAGCTTGCGTTACCTGATTGGCTCTTGCTTGATAAGCCTGAATGAAATTTTGAGCCTGAACACTAAAAGATGCTAATGAAAATAATAGAAGAGTAGTTAATTTTTTCACTTTTAATAAGATACTTTAATAATCTAGCAAATGTAGATAATAAAAAAATCCCGAGCAAAAAACCCGGGATTTAATATTGATAACAAAAAATTTTACATTATTTTACTTGATCTACAACTGCTTTGAAAGCTTCAGGATAGTTCATCGCTAAATCAGCTAAAACTTTTCTGTTTAATTCAATGTTGTTCTTTTTAAGAGCTCCCATAAACTGAGAGTAAGACATTCCGTGCTCTCTAGCTCCTGCGTTGATACGCATGATCCAAAGTGATCTGAAGTTTCTCTTTTTCTCTTTTCTTCCACGGTAAGCATATTGCATTGCTTTTTGTACCGCGTTTTTAGCAACAGTCCAAACGTTCTTTCTTCTACCGAAAAAACCTTTAGCTTGTTTCATTAATTTTTTTCTGCGAGCTCTAGAAGCTACTGCATTTACTGATCTTGGCATAATTTAAATTGTTTTTTTGAAAAGGGCGGCAACATATGTTACTCTTAGTGGCACCGTTTCAGGGTTAAAATGTTGAATTTGTTTGAATTCTTATAAACCGAATAGGATTTATAAAAACTACTTAATTGCTAATTGACGTTTAACGCTTTTTTCGTCCACTTTAGCTACGTAAGAAGTAGTAGTAAGATTTCTCTTCTGCTTAGTTTCTTTCTTAGTTAAGATGTGGCTTTTGTAAGCGTTTTTTCTTTTGATCTTTCCAGAACCGGTAAGAGCAAAACGTTTCTTAGCACCTGATTTCGTTTTTAATTTTGGCATTGTTTGCTTTTTTATGTTTTTGTTATCAATATCGTTTCAAATGTACCAATGTAACAGTTTATCAATTTACCAATAATTGTTACATTGGTAAATTATTAGATTGTTACATTGATTGGGGCGTGTCCCTCACGCAGATAATTGGTGTGCAAAATTACGAAAAATAATAATACGAAAAGAGACTTTCAAAGAAAATCTCTTTTATATATCATAAACCAAAAATATCAAAGTCTGAAAACTCCAAATATTTTGGTGTAATTATGTATTATTTAGCTGGTTTCTTAGGACTCATCATCATAATCATTCTCTTACCTTCAAGTTTTGGTAACTGGTCTACTTTTCCAACGTGCTCCAATTCCTGAGCCAGTTTTAAAAGTAAAATTTCTCCTTGGTCTTTAAAGATAATAGAACGGCCTTTGAAAAATACGTAGGTTTTCAATTTTGAACCTTCTTCCAAAAACTTTTCAGCATGTTTTTTCTTAAAATCATAATCGTGCTCGTCAGTCTGAGGTCCGAAACGGATCTCCTTTACAACCACTTTGATTTGTTTTGCTTTAAGTTCTTTTGTTTTTTTCTTTTGCTCGTATAAAAACTTTTTATAGTCTAATATTCTTGCAATGAAAGGTTCAGCTTTATCTGAAATCACGACCAAATCTAGTTCCTGTTCCTTGGCAATTTGTCTCGCTTTGTCAATCGGGAATATTCCCGGCTCTACGTTATCGCCCACTAAACGAAGTTCTCTTACGCGAATCTTATCGTTTATCATGTGTAAGTCCTCTTGTACGGGACGTCTCTGTGGGCCTCTGTTGTTAAATCTCTGTGCTATTGTATTAAATTTTATTGGTTAATTCTATTCTAAAAAATCATTCGAAACAAAATAAATTTGTTCAGAATAACAAGTGGATCTTATGCTTGGTACTCAACTGCTGTTTTTGAAGCTTCTTTGAAATAAGCTACAAAATCTTCAACACTCATTACTCCAAGATCTCCTTCTCCACGTCTTCTTACAGAAATTGTGCCATCCTTTTCTTCGTTTTCTCCCACTACAATCATGAATGGAATCTTCTTCAATTCGGCATCACGGATTTTTTTGCCCGTCTTTTCATTTCTGTCATCAATCAGACCGCTAATATCGTGATTTTCTAAAAGTTGTGAAACTTTTTTAGCATAATCTACATATTTTTCACTGATTGGTAATATCGTAAACTGATCCGGAGCCAACCATAATGGGAAATCTCCGGCAGTATTTTCTAATAAGATTGCAATGAAACGTTCCATAGAACCAAACGGTGCTCTGTGAATCATCACTGGTCTGTGCTTTTCGTTATCACTTCCTATGTAAGTAAGGTCAAATCTTTCAGGCAAATTATAATCAACCTGAATAGTTCCTAACTGCCATTTTCTTCCTAAAGCATCTTTCACCATGAAATCTAACTTAGGACCGTAGAATGCAGCTTCGCCATATTCTGTAACGGTATTCAGTCCTTTTTCTCTGGCTGCAGTTACGATTGCATTTTCTGCTTTTTCCCAGTTTTCATCAGTTCCGATATACTTTTCTTTATTATCAGGATCTCTTAATGAAATCTGAGCTGTAAAGTCTGCAAATCCAAGTGAGCCAAAAACATAAAGAACCAAATCAATTGTTTTCTTAAACTCATCCATCAACTGATCCGGAGTACAGAAAAGGTGTGCATCATCCTGAGTAAACCCACGAACTCTTGTTAAGCCGTGAAGCTCACCACTTTGCTCATATCTGTAGACCGTACCGAATTCTGCATATCTTTTTGGCAAATCTCTGTAGCTCCATTGTGAAGTTTTGTAAATCTCACAGTGATGCGGACAGTTCATTGGCTTCAGCATAAATTCTTCCCCTTCATTCGGAGTTTTAATCGGCTGAAAGCTGTCTGCTCCATATTTATCCCAGTGTCCTGAAGTTACATATAATTCTTTAGCTCCGATGTGAGGAGACATTACAAATTCGTACCCTCCTTTTTTCTGAGCATCAGAAAGGAAATTTTCTAATTTTTTTCTCAAAGCTGTACCTTTTGGTAACCAAAGTGGTAAACCTGCACCTACTTTTTCTGAGAAAGCAAAAATCCCTAATTCTTTACCTAATTTTCTGTGATCTCTTCTTTTAGCCTCTTCTAATAACTCAAGATACTCAGTCAGTTCTTTCTGTTTTGGGAAAGAAATACCGTACACTCTTGTTAACTGAGGATTTTTCTCATTTCCTCTCCAATATGCTCCTGCAGCATTTAAGATTTTCATCGCTTTCACAATTCCTGTATTTGGAATGTGACCGCCACGACAAAGATCTGTGAAGTTATCGTGTGTTACAAAAGTGATTTCTCCATCATTAAGATTAGAAATCAATTCTACTTTGTAAGGATTGTCTGCATACGTTTTTAAAGCTTCTTCTTTAGAAACAGGATACAATGAGAACGTTGATCCTTTTTTAGCATTTTCTAAAACCTTTTTTTCGATTTTTTCAAAATCTTTTTCAGATAAAGTTTCGTCACCAAAATCTACATCATAGTAAAAACCACTTTCAATTGCAGGACCAATCGTCAACTTAGCATTAGGATAAAACTCAAGGATAGCCTGCGCCAAAAGGTGGGCAGAAGAGTGCCAGAAGGCTTTCTTACCAAGATCGTCATTCCATGTCAAAAGCTGTACCGTAGAATCTGTGGTTATAGGCGTGGTAATTTCGACTTGTGTGCCGTTTACAACTGCGGAAATGGTATTTCTAGCCAATCCCTCGCTTATAGATTTTGCCACATCCAAAGGAGTCGTTGCTCCTTCAAATTCTCTGACGCTATTGTCTGGAAGTGTAATTTTTATCATTGTTTACTAAGAAATTTTAAGTTGCAAAAATACGCTTTTTTTACGTCTTTAAGAAATCATACAACGATAATTCACAAAAAATACAATTTATTTTAAATTTTCACGTTAATGATTCCTTTCAATAATCAAACAGTGGAGTCATATCCAGATGGTACGAAATAGTGAAAGTCTGCTGAAAGTTGCAGCCCGACCTGAACGAAGCTCATTTTTTGTGTGCTGAAAAGTTATATTAAGACTACAATGTATGCAAAAAATAGCGAGAGTGGTGGGCGGAAATTGCTGCCATAAAAAAAACACCAAGCTTTCACTTGATGTTATCTGTTTTTCCTGACTGGTTGTTTTTAGAAGATTTTTGAACATCTTCCTTATCAACATCGGATGGATTTTGTTTTTCTGAAGAGGCCGGAATATCACGGAAGTCTTCATTTTGTTTTTTGGTTTCTGCTGAGTTAGCAGATTCTTTCTCTTTGTTATCGTCTTTTGAGTCCATAATTTTGAATTTTTAGAGTCCAAGAACACCGATTTTGCCGGTTTGATCTTCTATCTTATAATTCAAAGCCTTTGCCAAAACGAAAATACTATTAAGATTTTCCATTAATTGTTGATGACCTTCGCTTCTCAATTTGTTCTGATCAACAGATTTCACAGCTGTTTGCTTGGCTTTTTGCTGTACATTTTTGATATCTTTTTCAGAAATCCTGTTGATAAAAGAATCGTCTAACGACTGTATTTCTACACTTGGCGTAATCCTGATATCAGCATTAGGAAGTTCTCTAATAATTAATTTTTTATTAATAGAATCTACTTCTATTTTCATCTTATTAAGATCATAAGAAACCTGTGCATTGGTCTTTGTATAAGTAATAACGCTGTTACTCGTCATTTCTTTCCCTAAAAACTCATAGCCGAATTTGGTTTTCTGCATGGCGGAAAAATCCTGTTCCAAAACAACCATTTTATTCATTTTGGAGATCTGATTGGTTAGAATATAATAATCGGATTTTTCAGTTTTTTCGCTTACCTTAAAACAAGACCTGAAACTGAAAAACAGAATCAGCATCAAAAGAATGCCCGCAACAAATGGAATAATTAATTTTAGATTTCTCAATTTTCTTTTTTAAATATTTCTCTGATTACCGACTTGTCATCTTTTTTTAAGATTTCCAAAAGGTCTCTTTCTACGTAACCTGTCGTCGGCATTTCTATCATTCTTCCAATTTCCTTGCCATATTTTTCGACAATAATTGTAGGAACTTTAGAAACATTATATTTTACTTCATCACCTGTAGGAGATTCTTTTTTACGGTTAACCGCAATGATCGTCAATCTGTTGTCGGGATATTTTACCTCATCCAAAATTTTCATCAATCTCGGAAAATCTCTATGACTGTCTTCACACCAGGTTCCGATAAAAACAATCAGATTATAAGAATTGATATTATTTTTTTTCAGTTCTCCAACAGCTTTTTGATCTAAAGCGTATTCATTAAATTCTTTGGTATACCATTCTGAATACGGCTCTTTCACAAACTGCTCTTTGAGCTGGTGTCCCAAAAGCATTTTTCCGTCATTGGTTGTTTCTACTTCTCTGTTTACTACGACTTTCTGAGCATTATACTGCTGCATAGCCAAAGTAAGAACTGAAAAGGTAAAAATATTGGCGATGATTTTCTTACAAATCATATTTCTATTATTTTTCATTGTATTTGTGAATTTTTGATTTCATATTAATTTTCGATAATTGTTTTTAAGTCAGCAGGCGAGTAGTATTTATTTTTCAATACTTTATGGTCTGCTTTTCTGTAGACATTGAATTTTTCTCCGGATTTTTCATAGAAAGATTCAACTTCTTTTGCTGCATAAAATTCTACTGTTTCATTTGCCTGCTCTTCATTATCGCAAGCTTTAGACATATTAGAACGCTGAACTTCGTTGAATAATTCTACAAACTTATTACCCAATCCGAATTCTAAAACCGCACCGCTCAAAACATACTGCAAATCGCACAAAGCATCAGCAATTTCTACAATATCGTTATCGGCAATAGCCTGTTTTAGTTCGTTTAATTCTTCCTGCAAAAGTTCAACTCTCAAATTACATCTTTCCTGAGAAGGAATTTGTGGAGTATCTAAAATAGGGGCTTTAAAAGTGGTGTGGAATTCTGCTACTTGGTTCAGGCTGTCAATTTTATCCATGAAATTTTTTATTTAGGGCAAATATAAAAATTAGGAATGAGAAAATATGATTGATTGAGGTTTAAATTATCGTACTCAATAAAGTTGCGAGATACGAGATACGATTAATACGAGTTTTAAATCTCGAAACCCGAAACTCGAAATCCTAAATAAAAAAAAGGCCGCCCGTTTCCGAGCAGCCTAAAAAGATCTAAAGTTTAATTGAGAGGAAGTTAGTTTTTAATAAATCGTTTAGAAACTTCGCCCACCTGAATTACGTAAGCTCCTTTTACAAGACCGCTAACATTCACTGAGCCTCCTTTGAGTTTTCCTGAATTGATTAGTTTTCCACCCATATCGAAGATTTTATAATCTTCACTATTTGTATTTGAAACATTTAAAATGTCTCTTGCAGGATTTGGATATAATTTGATATCTGTTATTAAATCTTTTGTAGCAAAATCATCACCTCTTCCGGATGATACAATATTTAAAGTGTAATCTTCAACCTGCCCGTAAGTATAAGAACCACAAGAAGATGACGGTACAGAACTATACTGCATCATTACCCTCATTCTCGTATTACCAAGAGTTGCAGTTGAAGGTATTGTAATAGATCCTGTTACCGGACTTGTCTGTGAACCTGTTTTCGTCCAAGTTAATTCTCCACTATCGGTAAAGTCTCCATCTTTATTGTAATCAATGTAAACTGCATAAGCTTCGTTATATTTAGTTGAAGTCCAAACCGGAGTTACAGAAATCGTATAAGCTGAACCTCGTGTAACATTGGTGGAAACTGAAGTAAAGTTTTCGTAACCAGAAGTTCCTGTTGAAGTATTATTAATCGTTCCGAATTTTACATTCCCGATTCTTTCATCCGATGTATTGGTTGATGTTGCAGAACAATAAGTAACTGTACTTCCAGCAAGCGTCGTCACAGAAACCGTATTGCTTGAAACAGAATTATTTCCTGCTGCATCTTTAGCTTTAACGGTAAAACTATATGTTGTAGAAGGCGTTAAACTTGTTACGGTATAAGAAGTAGAAGTTGTAGAGCCCACCAATGAAGCCCCTTGATAAACATCATAACCCGTCACAGCAACATTATCTGTAGCGCCCGACCAAGAAAGATTCGTGCTTGAAGAAGTAGTTCCTGAAGCTGCTAAAGTTGGGGTCGTCGGTGGAGTAGTATCAGAAGTTCCTGAACCTGCATTTACCGTAATATTTGCATTGTTTACATCAAAGAAAATATGATTTGAACCTTTTACCATAATTCTTCCTGTAGTCGTAGACGAATTCGGAATAACCACAGCCTGAGAACCGTCGTTTGGAGTTCCTGAAAGTAGAGTAGTCCATGTATTTCCGCTGTCTGTAGACCAAAGAATATCTACGTTTGCAGCATTTACGCCGTTTGCTGTAGTTCCGGCAACATTCCAGGTTATGGTTTGAGAAGTGCCTCCCGGATAAGTTGTTGCTGTATTTTGAGAACTTACACTGAATGGGCCTGCAGTTCCGTTAACCGTAATTACCGCATCATCAGAATTATTTCCAGAACCTCCAGCTCTGTTATCACGAACTGTGAATCTAAAATTATAAGTTCTTGCAACGTTTGATAATGCTTCAACAGTAATTTCTGAGCCAGCCGTTGTTGTCGCACCCGTTAAAACAGAAGCCATTCTCGGAAAATATCTTGTAGGAGTTGTTTGTGGAGTCCACGATCTAAAGGTTGGTCCTGTTGCTTTTGTAGCACTTGCCGCTGAACTCGCTCCGGTTTGAGAAGAAGACGCATTATTCATCTGTTCCCAGATATAAGTAAGAGTATCTCCGTTTGCATCAGTTCCCGCACCGGTTAGCATAAATGGAGTTCCTTTTGGAATAGTATAATCTGCACCTGCATTTGCAGTAGGAATAGAATTCCCTGTACTCGTACTTGTAGGACAGGTTTTAGCCTTAATATTATCTGTAATCTGCTGAATACTTACTGCATGGAAGAAAGAATCTGAATGCGCCTGAATATCCTGACCTGTAATTCCTGCATATCCCATAATAGTCGATCCTGAACCAGGTTCCATATTAACTCCGGTTCCTTCATTACTCATTGAGAATGTATGATTTCCACCAAACTGATGACCCAATTCGTGAGCTACATAATCGATATCAAAATTATCTCCCGAAGGGATTGCATCTGCCGGAGAAGTATAACCACTTCCTTTTGATCCGTTCACACAAACACAACCGATGCAACCTGCATTTCCGCCACCTCCGGAAGCTCCGAATAAATGTCCTACATCGTAATTAGCTTCACCAATTACTGAAGTTAAGGTCGATTGAAGCTGAGAATTCCAACTGCTCATTCCTGAAGCTGCAGAATAAGGATCTGTAGAAGCATTGGTATAAATCACAGCATCATTATTAGCAATTAAGACCATTCTCGCTGAAAAATCTTTTTCAAAAACTCCGTTTACACGGGTCATTGTATTATTCATTGCCGCTAAAGCAAGAGCTTTTGTCCCTCCAAAATAGGTCGTGTATTCTCCTGTGGAAGACAAAGCTAATCTGAATGTTCGTAGTTTTGCATCATCGGCATTGGGTCTTGCTGCAAGATTATCTGTGCTCGAAATCCCTTTTTGAGCAACATCAATTACCGTACATTCAAACTTATTAAGATCATCTTTTTTGTCTGATTTTCTGTAAACGACATACGTTGAAAGATCTTTTGTATAAGGCTCAATAAAAACCGCAGACTTATCACCGTAAATTTCCATAGAAGACAAACCCAATGGAGAAATACTGAAATACACGGTAGAATTTGAATCTCCCAGACCTTCACCAACATAAGATTTGATATCCGGATACTTCGCAGCCAATTGAGGGTCGAAATTGGAATTTTCCCTTACTTTGAAATGTTCCAATTTCCCATCAGAATTTGGAAAAGAAATGATAATGTCTGATTTTTCGCCAACAGCCAATCTTTTTGGAGCTTTTGCCAAAGCATTTTTCAATCCGTCAATATCTAAACTATAGATCTTCGGATTGTTGATTGTTGATTTGTTTTCAAAAATTTCTGAATTTGTTTTTCTAGAACTTTCAGACCAAAGACGGTCTGTCTGAGCGAATGAAATGCCTGAAACCAGCATTCCAATCACCAATAGTTGTTTTTTCATATAATATCTATTTTGATTTTGGAATATCAAAGCTAATAAAAATTATATTATGGAAAACAAAATTATTTAAGAAAATTTTAGATATTTAATTTAATAAATTATGCAATGCATTGAACAAACAATACAGCATTATAAAAATACTTACATAAAATAAAAATAGCACACGTAAATTACGTATGCTATTCCTTTATATTAATTTTAAGGTAAATTAACCCAAAAAATTATTTTGTGATATCTCTACCAATAACCATTCTCTGAATTTCTGAAGTACCTTCACCAATCGTACAAAGCTTAGAATCTCTGTAGTATTTCTCAGCCGGGAAATCTTTTGTATACCCGTAACCTCCAAAAATCTGAACTGCATTGTTAGAAATTCTAACACATGCCTCAGAAGCATACAATTTTGCCATTGCCCCTTCTTTGGTCATTTTCTGTTTTGCATTTTTCAGCGTAGAAGCTCTCTGGATCAATAATTCTGCTGCATCAATTTCTGTTGCCATATCAGCCAACATAAAGTTGATCGCCTGGAATTCTGAAATAGATTTTCCGAACTGTTTTCTTTCTTTAGCATATTTTAAAGCTGCTTTATAAGCTCCTCTTGCCGTTCCTAAACTTAACGCAGCAATAGAAATTCTACCACCGTCAAGAATTTTCATCGCCTGCTTGAAACCTTCACCTACTTCACCTAAACGGTTAGCATCTGAAACACGAACGTTGTCAAAAATAAGTTCTGCCGTTTCTGAAGCTCTCATCCCAAGTTTGTTTTCTTTTTTACCTGAAGTAAAACCAGCCATTCCTTTTTCTAAAACGAAAGCAGTAGAATTATTTTTAGCTCCAATTTCTCCAGTTCTCGTCATTACCACAGCGATATCACCAGAAATTGCATGAGTGATAAAGTTTTTAGCTCCGTTGATTATCCACTCGTCACCATCTTTTACAGCTGTAGTAGACATTCCTCCAGAATCTGATCCTGTATTGTGCTCTGTAAGCCCCCAAGCTCCTATTACTTTACCGGTAGCTAACTGTGGAAGCCATTTGTTTCTTTGTTCTTCATTTCCAAATTCATAGATATGATTGGTACACAATGAATTGTGTGCCGCAACTGATAATCCAATTGAAGGATCTACCTGAGAAATTTCATCCAGAATAGCAACATACTCATGATAGCCAAGACCAGAACCACCATATTCTTCAGGAATCACAATTCCCATAAAACCCATATCTCCTAACTGGTGAAATAGCTCTTTAGGAAAAGTCTGACTTTCGTCCCACTCCATAATATTGGGTCTGATATTCTTTTCAGCAAATTCCTTTGCTGTTTCCGCGATCATTTTGATGTTGTTAATCGTTTCTGTGTTCATATTACATGTATAGTTATGTCCCAAAGATACTTAAATTGCCGAAATACGAAAATATTTTGTTTTGAAGATAAGTTGCAGCAAATAAGTAATTAATTGTCAGTAAATTAAATTTAAATTGTTAATAATATATTAATCTTATTAATTGGTATTCCGCATGTTTATTTCTTACTTTAGCTATCCAATTTTTTACACATGAAAAAACTTTTACTACCTATATTTTTTATATCTGTTTACGTTTCAGCACAAATTCCGGCGGGATATTATGATGGAACAACAGGATTGACAGGTTATGCTTTAAAATCTAAGCTTCATGAAATTACTGCAACAAAAAATGTCAACTGGGGTTACAGTGACTTGCCTAATTTATACAATCAAACCGATTTAGATCAATATTATGATCACGGATCTGGTAATACAACAGTTTTACTGGACATGTATTCCGAAATCCCGACAGGTCCGGACGCCTACGAATATACTTCTGCAAACCTGATCAGCACTTCCGGTGCCGAGGGGCTAGGCTATAATAGAGAGCATGCCGTACCTCAAAGCACTTTTAACAGTAATTATCCGATGTATTCAGACTTGCATTTTGTAATTCCTACAGATGCAAGGATCAATCAATTGAGAAACAATTATCCTTACGGAATAGGGAACTCCACCATTCACTATACTTTTAGCAATACATCAAAAATTGCCAACAGCGCTATTCCAAATTATGTATATACCAATAGGGTTTATGAGCCAATAAATGAATTTAAAGGAGATATTGCAAGAATGCTGCTCTATTTTGCAGTGAGATACGAAAGCAAATTGCCGGTATTTAATTATTCCACTAATATTAATCCTGCAATAGATCGTTCACCTTTTGACGGAACAGCAGAGCGTGCATTTGATCCTGCTTATATTTCAATGCTTATTCAATGGCATACACAAGACCCGGTTTCTCAGAGAGAAATCAGTAGAAACAATGCGGTATATGCTATTCAGAATAACAGAAACCCCTTTATTGACAACCCGCAATGGGTTAATGCAATTTGGGTACAGACTCCAGACGCAGTCGCGCCACAACCTCCTGCCAATTTAACTATTACCCAATCCGGAGCTTATTATACAAACATAGCATGGTCGCCAAGCGCTAGTACAGACGTCATAGGATATCATGTTTATCAGAATGGAGTTTTTTTAGCAACTACAAAATCAACATCTCTTGTTATTGATCATTTAAATCCTGCAACATCTTATGCATTTACTGTACGAGCGTATGATCAGGGTTATCTACAATCTGCAGACAGCAATACTGCAACTGTATCTACACTTGCAACAGATTCAAATTCTAAAGATCTTTTAATTACAAAATATATTGAAGGAACAGACAACAACAAAGCTTTGGAGATCTTAAATAAAACCGGTCATGAAGTTAATTTAAACAATTACAGTATCAGAACACAGTATTATAATAGCATAACGGATTCCTATTATTTCGCAGGGAGTTTTGAACTTGAAGGCAAAATTCAGAATAACGAAAGTTTTATCATCCTCAATCCAAAATCGGCACTTTCATGCGTTACAAACAATGATGCTTTATTTCTAACTGCGGGTGAAGCTTTAACTTTTACCGGAACTCAATATGTAGAGTTAGCCTATAATTCAACGACAATTGATGCTATAGGAATTAAATTTGCAAGCAACACCAATGCAAACATCTCTCTGTATAGAAAAAATACTGTTACTCAGCCAACTTCAACTTTCAATAGTAATGAATGGGATTCTTATGCAAGCAATTACTGCCAAAATTTAGGAATATTAGCTACTTCTGAAACCGAATTATTTACTGGACAAGAGTTTAAAATCTATCCGAATCCGGTTCATGAAAACATTTTTGTAAGTGGAAAAACTGAAAATGTTCAGAATGCACAGATTTTAGATTATTCAGGGCAATTAATTTATAGCGAGAAAACGCCATTTAAAAACAAGAAAAATATTTCTGTGCAGAATTTAAAAAGAGGTTCTTACTTGTTGAAACTTGATGATAAAGCTTATCAGTTTGTTAAGAAGTAGGATTAAATTTAAATACAAACTGTACAACTTCGTTCAACTTTGAGCGAAGTTTTTTGTTTATAAAATTTATAAGCAAAAAAGCTAATATTTATTACTTATAATCAAATCTGCTTATATTTTTTATTTATAAGTAATAATGATTATATTTGCAAAATGATAGCGGTCATTACCGGTGATGTTATAAATTCACAGCATGCAGATACTGAAGTTTGGATTACCAAGCTTAAAAATCTTCTCGATAAGTGGGGAAGTGCTCCTGAAACATGGGAAATCTACAGAGGCGACGAATTTCAATTTAAATGTAATATCGATGATGTTTTTTGGCATTTCTTAGCTATCAAATCTCTTATAAAAAGTCAGGAAAATTTAGACGTAAGAATTGCGATTGGAATTGGAGAAGAAAGTTTCTCATCCGAAAAAATTACAGAATCCAACGGTTCCGCCTATGTGAATTCCGGAAGATTATTGAATGATCTGAAGAGTGATGGCGACACTGTTTCCATCAAAACTTCCAATGATGCTATAGACCGTGATCTCAATATTTTATTAAAATGGGCATCCAAAGATTTTGATAACTGGACGATGGCAACTGCCGAAATCATCCACGAAATGATAATGAATCAAGATTATACACAAGAAGATCTTGCCAAAAAATTTACCATTTCACAGTCCTCAATCAGCCAAAGGCTGAAGCGTGCAAACTACGAACTGATCGTAGAAACCAATCATTATTTTAAAAAGAAAATTTCAGAACTGTAAGCATGATTTTTATTCAACTCATATTGGCACATTTACTCGGAGATTTTATTCTTCAGCCAAATTCTTGGGTTGCAGATAAAGAGAACCGTAAACTGAAAAGTTCATATTTATATTTTCATGTGCTTATTCACACTGTTTTAAGTTTTATTTTCCTTTGGGATCTTAAACTTTGGTGGGTAGCTGTTTTAGTGGGAATTTCTCATTTCATTATTGATGCCTGTAAACTTATTTTTCAGAATATTCAGACAAAAAAGGCGTGGTTCTTTATAGATCAGGCTCTTCATGTCGCTGTTATCGGAGGAATTTCTCTTTATTTCAGTGAATTTAATTTTGAATTTCTAAAAGATCAGGAATTTTTGAAAATTTTAATGGCTGCTTTGTTTTTAACATCGCCAGCTTCAATTTTTATTAAACTATTGTTATCATCTTGGACTCCCGTGAGCGAAGGAGAAAATAATTTGCAAAGCGAATCTTTATCGAGTGCCGGAAAATACATCGGGATTTTAGAACGGTTATTGGTTTTCGCATTTATTGTAGTCAATCATTGGGAAGGAGTCGGTTTTATGGTCGCTGCAAAATCTGTTTTCAGATTCAGTGATCTGGCACAGGCAAAACAAAGAAAACTGACAGAATATGTATTGATCGGTACATTATTAAGTTTTGGAATCGCTGTTTTAGCAGGAATTTTAATTAAGTAAAAGTATATAAATCTAATTATAACTGAAAACCTTTGATTCAAGGTTTTCTAAAGTAAAAAAAAGTAAAAATTATGAGTCAAAAGCTAGAAATGCTGTATGAAGGTAAAGCAAAACAAGTATTTGCAACCGAAAATCCTGAAGAAGTTGTAGTACGTTTCAAAGACGATGCAACAGCGTTTAATGCTCAAAAAAGAGGATCTGTAGATTTAAAAGGTGAAATGAACAATGCCATCACCACTCTTATTTTTGAATATTTAAATGAAAAAGGAATTAGAACTCATTTCATCAAACAACTAGACGAAAGAGAGCAATTGGTAAAGAAAGTATCAATTATTCCTTTGGAAATGGTCGTAAGAAACTATTCTGCAGGAAGCATGGCTCAGAGATTAGGAGTTGAGGAAGGAATTAAATCTCCGGTTACCATCTTCGATATCTGCTACAAAAAAGACGAATTGGGAGATCCGCTAATCAACGATCACCATGCAGTTTTCTTGGGTGCAGCTACTTATGAAGAACTAAACGAAATGTATGCATTGACAGGAAAAATCAACGAAATTTTGATCGATCTTTTCGACAAAATGAATATTATATTGGTTGATTTCAAAATAGAATTAGGAAAAACTTCAGACGGAGAGATCATTCTTGCTGACGAAATTTCTCCTGATACTTGCAGACTTTGGGATAAAGATACGATGAAGAAATTAGACAAAGACAGATTCAGAAGAGATCTTGGAGAAGTTACTGAAGCTTATGTTGAGATCTACAATAGATTGAAAACTTTACTTAACAAGTAAAGTTTGAGAAGTTAGAAGTTAGATATTAGAATTTAGTATGAAATCGCACCGAATTGAAGATTTGAAAGTTTGGAGTAAATCAATGACTTTAGTAAAAGAAGTTTATCTGGTTACTGCTGAATTGCCAAATGAAGAAAGGTTTGGCTTACTTTCTCAAATCAGAAGATGTGCAGTTTCGATACCTTCCAATATTGCAGAAGGAGCAGGAAGAAATAATAAGAACGAATTTTATCAATTTCTTGGAATTGCGTTTGGTTCTACGTACGAATTACAAACACAGTTACAATTATTAATAGATTTAAATTTTATTTCCGAAACTAAAATAGTTCCTTTAAAAGAACTTTTAGCTGAGATACAGAAAATGATTTATTCATTGAAGACAAGTTTAAAATTATAATTGAAGTTAACTTAGACTAATTTCTAACATCTAATATCTAACTTCTAATTTAGAAAAAATAGAAATGAAAAGTTTAGACATTCATAAAAGTGAATATTTAAAACAGTTTGAAACTCAAACCTACGGAAGAAATCTTTTCAGAACGCAGGAAGAAGAAAGACTGGATGCTCCAAACGAGGAGTGCGGGATCTTTGGGATGTATTCTGATAACGATCTGGATACGTTTTCTCTTTCTCAGTTTGGGCTTTTTGCGCTTCAGCACAGAGGTCAGGAAGCTTGTGGTATTTCTGTTCTTAAAGACGGAAAGATTACCAACATGAAAGATGAAGGTCTGGTTTTGGATGTTTATAAGGAGATTCAGGAACCTGAAACTTTTATGGGAAATTCTGCAATCGGACACACTCGTTACACGACTGCAGGAGATAAAAAGAAGTATAATTTCCAGCCATTTTTTGCCAAAAACGAATATGACCAGATTATACTTTCTATTGCTCACAATGGTAACTTAACCAATGCGAAAGAATTAAAGAATGAACTGGAAGCTGAAGGTGTAGTTTTCAGAGCGACTTCAGATTCTGAGGTTATTTTAAGATTAATTCAAAAAAATCTTGACCTTGGACTTCGTGGTGCCATTAAAGCAACGATGGAGAAAATTGAAGGTGCATATTCTGTTGTTGGGATGACAAGAAACAAATTCTTTGCATTCAGAGACTTCAACGGAATCAGACCTTTGGTTTTAGGAGCTGTTGATGAGAAAACATATGTTGTTGCTTCAGAATCTGTAGCTTTAGATGCAGTGGGAGCTCAATATGTAAGAGATATTTTACCGGGAGAAATCATTTATACCAATGAAAACGAACCTGGAAAATTAAATTCTTACATGGTAAATGAGGAAAGAGGGAAGCAGAGAATTTGTTCTTTTGAATATATTTATTTTGCAAGACCCGATTCTACTTTAGAAAATATCAATGTTTACGAGATCAGAGAAAAATCTGGTGAAAAAATCTGGGAACAGGCTCCGGTAGAGGCTGATATCGTAATTGGAGTTCCAGATTCTGGAGTTCCGGCTGCAATTGGTTTTTCTAAAGCTTCAGGAATACCTTTCCGCCCGGTTTTGATTAAAAACAGATATATCGGAAGAAGTTTCATCGTTCCTACTCAGGAAATGAGAGAAAGAATCGTTAATCTGAAACTGAATCCTATTATTTCTGAGATCAAAGACAAAAGAGTAGTAATCATCGACGATTCAATCGTTCGAGGAACAACTTCTAAGAGATTGGTTAAAATTTTAAAAGAAGCAGGCGTTAAAGAAATTCACTTTAGAAGTGTTTCTCCACCAATCATTGCACCTTGCTATTTGGGGATAGATACACCATCGAAAGACGATTTGATTTCTGCCAATATGACAACAGAACAGTTGAGAGATTATTTGGGAGTAGACTCTTTGGAGTTTTTAAGTACTGATAATTTAAAAGAAATTTTAGGTTCTTCAAACCATTGTTTCGGATGTTTTACAGAAGAATATCCTGTAGCAAAAGGAGAAGAAATAGAATTATTTAATTAAGATTTAAATATCTAAATATTAAAAGGTCAGACTTACAATTAAGTCTGACCTTTTCTATTGAAATAAGATTGTTCTTTTCTTAGAATTTGTAAGCTAAACCTACTTGGAAAGCATTGTTTCTTACAGCATCCGAATTAGCTGGTCTGTCTTTAGCAATATCTGTTACACCTGCAACATATCTTGCTGTAATACCTATATTATCTGTGAAATAATATCCAGCACCTAAACCAATACCTACGTTGAATGTATTAAAATTATCTTTGTAGTTTCCTGATTCAGCTAATACATCATTATTAGTTTCGTTTTTAGCTTTGTTTTTTGCACTAACCATGAAACCAAATTCCGGACCTGCTTCTACATATAAATTTGGAATAAAATTGTATTGAAACATTACTGGAACTGTAACATAATCTAGGTGGTTTGCATAAGAATATCTGTTTCCTGCTACTACATAATCATATTTGTCACCATATTGAGAGTATAAAACCTCTGGCTGAATACTAAATGATTCTGCAACCGGGATATTAGCAAATACACCTGCATTAAAACCGATTTTTGATCCTTGATCTTCTAAAGTTTCATTTTTTGATAATGAAGAAACGTTCATACCAGCTTTAATACCAAATCTTACATCTGAAGAAGACATTGGTCTAGTTGTGGTTGTCGTTGTAGTCTGAGCAAATGCCAAAGATGTTGACAAAACTGCGATTCCTAAAATTAACTTTTTCATAACTTAAATTTTTTAATATTTTACTAATTCTAATTTTAAATTTTACTACCAAACTTTTGAGTTTGACGAGTCGTATCTTTCAAATTGTTTGCCAAAATTTGAAGAATGTTTAAAACATTAAAAAACCATTCACAATAATGAATGGCTTAAAGCGTAACATAATGAATATGAACTAATTAAATTCAAATTAATTAATATGCTATAAATAACAATTATTTAAATTTAAATCTAAAAATTTAGTTTAAAACTTAAAATTCACTCAATGTTTTGTAATAATTAATTGATTTTTGAATGTTTTCGGTACTGCATTCGTGATCATAAATACAAGAACCGATTGCTGAAAGCAAAGAAAAATTGATTTTTGCATCAGTATTCTTCTTATCATTTAATAATAAATTGAAAATATCTTCATCCTTAAAACCGCTCAAATCAATAAAACAGAAATAGCGCTGGATATTTTCTATGATTAATTCTGAATCTTCTTTCGAAATTAAACCTTCAAGATAAGAAAGATGGCTTTCGCAAATCATTCCCAACGCAACTGCTTCGCCATGAAGAATAGGATTTTCGCTTTGAAGACATAAACTTTCGATAGCATGACCGATGGTATGACCAAAGTTTAAAGTCTTTCTTACATTTTTCTCATGAAAATCAGCATTCACAACTTCTTGCTTAATTTCCATTGACTGCGGAATAAGAGGCTCAACCCCAACAGGATCTAAATGCTGGAGCTTTATTAAATCTTCCCAATGTTTTTTATCTGCAATTAAGCCATGTTTTAACATTTCGGCAAATCCACTTTTCAGTTCTTTTGCGGGAAGAGTATCTAAAAATCGCGTATAAGCGTATATCTGCTCAGGAAACGAAAATGTTCCCACCATATTTTTATAATGCATCAGATCGATTCCTGTTTTACCACCGATAGACGCATCACACATTGAAAGTAGCGTCGTCGGTATATTGATAAACTGAATTCCTCTTTTATAAGTAGAAGCTACAAAACCTCCCATATCGGTAATCACGCCGCCACCAAGATTGATTATTAAAGCTTTTCGGTCGGCCTGCATTTCTGTAAGAATTTCCCAAAGTTGATTGGCAGTTTGTATGTTTTTCATCTCTTCACCTGCTTCAATCTCCAGAATTTCAAAATAAATATCGGTTTCCAAATTTCCTAATAATATAGGAAGGCAATATTCATGTGTGTTTTCATCCACCAAAATAAAAATTTTGCTGAATGATTTTTCGGTCAGAAATTGATTGAGCTGCGAAAAATTTTCGTCTAATAAAGTAATCATCGTATGATTTTTTTATAATTAAAGCTATTCTAAGCTACAAAGTTATGATTCTTAATTTCTAACTCGTAACTAAATCACTATCTTTGCAAAAATATTTAGAATGAGCAGAGACAATAATAATTCAGGGAGACCTAAAAAACCTAGATCTTCAACAAGAAACTCAGACAGCCCTCGTTCTCTTAAATCTGGAGATTCCGGATCAAAACCTTTCAAGAAGTCATTCCCTAAAGCGGGAGAAAGAAATTCTGATTCTAAAAGAAGTGATGATACAAGTTATCAAGCTCGAATGAATAAGAAATATTCAAAAACTGAACAAGAACCATTTATTACAAGTTCAGGTGAAGAGAAAAAGACTTTCGGTAAATCTGCTCCCAAAAGAGGAGGTAGCAGACCCAATAGTTTTGACGTTAGAGATAAATACGAAAGAGGCAGCCTGAAATACGGAAGAAGACCGGGAACTGAAGGAAGCGATAAAGATCAGGATAAAGCAAAATCTTTTGTACAGCAAAGAAGATTCAAGAAAGTTGAAAAAGACGTTCATAAAGATACTATTCGTCTTAATAAATACATTGCCAATTCCGGAATTTGCAGTAGGAGAGAAGCTGATGAGTTGATTACTCAAGGTTTGGTGGAAGTCAACGGAAAAGTAGTAACAGAAATGGGTTACCAGGTTGAAAAAACCGACAAAGTTGTATTTGACGGACAAAATATTACGCCTGAAAAACCTGTTTATGTGCTTTTAAACAAGCCAAAAGGTTATATTTCTACCACTAAAGATGACAAAGCAAGAAAAACGGTAATGGATTTGGTTGCAAACGCTTCTCCATACAGAGTTTTCCCGGTAGGAAGATTAGACCGTTCTACAACCGGAGTTATTCTTTTGACCAATGACGGACACATGACTAAAAAACTGACGCATCCATCTTTTGATTCTAAGAAAATTTATCACGTTACCTTAGACAAAAAATTAACGAATGAAGACATGAAACTTATTGCAGAAGGAATTCGTTTGGATGAAGGTATTGCAGAAGTTGATCAAATTTCGTTTATTGAAGGAAAGCCTAAAAATGAAATCGGAATCGAAATTCATATCGGTTGGAATCGTGTCATCAGAAGAATTTTCCAAAGATTAGGATACGAAGTAGAAGCTCTGGACAGAGTAATGTTTGCAGGACTTACAAAGAAAAACATCAAAAGAGGTCACTGGAGGATTCTTACAGAATTGGAAGTGAATAATCTTAAAATGCTTTAAAACTGATATGTTTTAGTGACGAATTATGAATTTAATATGTCCTTGATATCTGATAAAAAAAAGCCGACTGAAGTATTCAGCCGGCTTTTTTGTATTGTCAAAAATTTTAGTTTTCTTTTCCTTTCCAATGTGCTCCATCTCTTGGAGGATCTGTTGAGTTGTCGAGATTAAACTTTGGTAATAATGTAGAATCTACTTTTACATTTTCAGTTTTAATTTCATCCACTTTCCAATGCGCTCCATCTCTTGGAGGATCAGTTTCCGAATTTTCTACTACCATAGAGTCATTTCCATTTTTTTGAAGCTCTTCAGTAGAATCTTGTTTTAATGAAGACTGAATAGTTTCTTCTGCTGGGTTTTCGTCGTCTTGCCTACAACTTGCTATGCAAATTCCAGCTACTATAAGGCTGAGTGCAATAAATTTTGTTTTCATTTTATTCTAGGATTAATGATTATATTTGGTCTTAATAAGCTCTTCGAAAATAGTTAAATATATATTTAGTTGCAAATATATCCAGGTACGATTTATAAATTTTTACCCTACAAAAATACAAAAATTTAAATAAATGGTATGTTAAATAATCAAACTGATAGCCTTGTAATAGCTTATAATAAATAGTTTTTATGTATTTTTGAATGAAATTTCTTAGAAATATCTGATGCTTAAAAGAATTTTTACGTTTAGCTGCTTCTTCATTATAAGTATAATGTATTCGCAGGATTATTACTCAAAGCTTAGAGAAAAGTACTGGGCTTACGAGGAAAATGATCCTAAGGCACTTGTATTTGTAAATCAATATATTAAAAAAGCGAAATCAGAAAAAAATTATCCAGAGCTTTTTCAGGCATATAAAGATGCAATTTTATACTCTGAAAATCAAAAAATGATTTATGCAGACAGTGCATTGGCTGTTGCACAAAATTCTAAAGATAATGATCTGATCGGTAACGGTTATTTAACAAAAGGATCTGTTTATTATTTCAACCAAAGAAAATTCCAGTTTGCTTTAGAAGAATATCTAAAAGCTTATGAATATTTAAAAGATTCAAAGGATGAATACTTAAAATATAGAAATATTTATCATATTGGTGTTGTTAAAAGCTATTTAGGCTACTATGAAGAAGCTTTAGAGATATTTCAACAATGCATCAATTTCTTTGAAACTAAAATTGATGGAGATATAGATGTTAATTTGGTGTTTAATAATACAAAAGGTTATTTAAATTCTTTACATCAGGCAATTATCTGTTATCAAATGCTCGGTAAGAATGCAGAAGCCGCTAGTCTATTAAAAAAAGCAGCAGAAAAAACTCCAAAGACAAAAGAATTTTACTTAGAAAAAAGTTATTTTACAAAAAGTTTAGGCGTTTCGGAATTTAAAAATAAAAATTACAAAAAAGCAATTTATTATTTTGATAAAGCTCTACCTGAACTATTAAAGGTTAATGATTTTACATGGGCTTCATATATTTATTTTTACAAGGGTAAAAGTTATGAGCTTCTAGGTGATCAAAATCTTGAAGTGGAAAATTACAGAAAAGTAGACTCTATATTCAATAAAAATAAATTTATTCTTCCAGAATTACGAAGCAATTATGAAGAATTAATCGAATATTATCGTAAAGGTAATAATCATAAAGAAGAATTGTATTATACCAATCAGCTTCTTAAGGTAGATAGTGTAATTTCGTCAGATTTTAAACATCTTTCTACGCGCGTTTATAAAGAATATGATACAAAGAAGCTTTTAGAGACAAAAGAAAATTTAGAGAAAACTAATTCTTATAGTAAATTACTCATATTTATTTGTTTAGCAATTATTATAGCATTAGGAATTGTAATGTACTTCAGAATCCGAAAACAAAGGAATATCCAGAAAAACTATGATGAATTATTAATAAAGCTTGAAGAAAGCAATCAGAATGAAGTAGTTGATGCTGTTGTAAAATCTGAAGTAATTGATTCGGGGGACAAAAATATAAAGTTTGATAGCAGTATTGTAGAAAAGCTTCTCAATGATATTCATACATTCGAAAATAAACAAGGATACTTAGAACAGGGAATAACGCTGAAGAAGCTCGCAGAGCAGTTTAAAACAAATACATCTTATCTTTCACAAGTTATCAACGAATATAAAGGAAGCAATTTCAACACTTATATTAATGCTTTAAGAATCAACTACGCAACCCAGAAGATTTATCATGATAAAGAGTGGAGAAAGTATTCTATTGAGTCTATTGCTTCAGCTGCCGGTTTTAGCAACAGACAAAGTTTCTCAAATATTTTCCTTGAACAAAATGGGATAAGACCAGCTGATTTTATTAAAAAGAGAATTAAAGAACTCGAAGATCAAAATAATTCTTAACTGTAAACGTTAAACGTATTCAAATGAAAACCGAACCTTCAAAGAAGATTCGGTTTTTCTATTAATAGAATGTGATACTGGTGTCTAATTTAGAATTGTAGAGAACAGGGTTCTTTTTCCTAGATTGTCAGAACCCTGATGTTCTACATGAAAACTGAATGATGAAAAGTTATTATATATGAATGATTTAAGTGTCTTGTTTTATCTGTAACAAATATATCATCATAAAATTTCATCAACAACTTATTGTGGGGGCTATTTATAAATCGTGACGTAATAATTAGGATAGAATATCAAAAACAATAATTTTAATTAATTGAATATTAATTAGTTTAAGTTTTGAATGACTTGGTTTATTATTAAGTTTATATTTTGTCTCGTAAAGATTTCGATGGCGAATTAAAACTTAAATTGAATATATTTTGCTAGAAGCTCGAAAATTTTTAATAATAAAATTCTATAATTAGCATAAAAAAAGCTGAATATTACTATTCAGCTTTTCTAATTTTATTAATTATTTTTTCTAATCTAAAGGTTTTCTACCAGAGATAATATTGTAAAGAACTACAATTACTGCAATTACTAATAGTACATGAATTAAATAATTGGTACTCATTCCGGGTATAACGTTCAGCATTCCTAAAAGCCAAACAATAATACAGATAACGGCTACTAACCATAATAAGCTTTTCATAATAATATTTTTTTAAGGTTTATATGTTGTTATAAGCATATTGTGTGCCTTTTTATAAAAATGCGAATATTTTTAATTGAAGTCTATATTTTATAATTACGGAATCTAACAATTAAAACTCTATATAAAATGAAAAATTAACTATATTTTCATAATAAAATAGTTCTATGACAGATTATTTTTGGCATCACCAAAGAAGAAAGGTCTGAGGATGTCTTCAAAATTATAAAGTCCTTTTGAGTAGTTTTTAAGTTGTTTTGCCACAAAGAGTGCCCCGCTTCCGAATGCTTCTCTGGAAATCGATTCATGAACCAAACGCACTGTTTGATAAGGAAATCCAAAAATTACCTCATGTTTTCCTACAATTCCTCCCGCACGGACTGAGCTGATACTATCTTTCTCTATATCTAAAGTTTCTGCTATTTTAATTGCAGTTCCTGAGACACCGCTTTTTGCTTTAAAATGCTCTTCAACAACTTCTATATCTACATCTGGAGCGATATTTTTAAGAAGGCTTGCTGCAAATAAAAGATAATTGACACCTAAAGTTATATTTGGTGACCAGAAAACCGTATTTATTTTGGAAAGTTCCTTTAAAAGTTTTATTTCCTCATCTCCATAATGAGAAATTGCAGAAATAATTTTTATTTTATGTTCAGATGCAGCTTTTCCATATTTATAAATACTTTCTGCAGAAGAAAAATCTATAATTGCATCTACCGGATGTTTACTAAAATGTTCATTGATCTCTATACTTTGTTCAGAAAATACAAGAGCCTTATCATTGGATTTTACATCAAGTAATTCTTTTACAGATGTATTTTCCATATTCCTGCTGCTCCTTAAAACCCATTTAAGACTAAATTCAGGGTTTTGCAATATTACGTTTGCCACTGCTTTTCCGGCTTTTCCAAATCCTATTAAACCTATTCTCATAATTAAAAATTTGTAGTGTTGGTAATTTAATCTGTAAGTTATGAAAATATTTTTTTGAGAATTTCAAAAACAGCTATTTGTATACACTATAAAATGTATAAAGCTTAAAAAATAAGTTTGACGAATAGAAACGGAGTGTAGGAAAAAATTAAACCCTCCGAGTTGGAGGGTTTAATAAAAACACAAATGATGAAAAAAAAATTTTCATTTCAAATATACTCAAAATAATAATATATGCATGAATTAATTGTAAAAATTTTCACTTATTATTTTTTATTCTTCATTTTCAATAGTTTTCAAATTATTAAATAAACTTAAAAAACACAAAATAATTAAACATTAATCAATTAAGCAGTTTAGAAATGTTTTTAATCTCAATAAAACCTACTATTTTAAAATTATTTTATAATAAATAACATCAGTTTAAAATATTGCATATTATTAATTTAATATATTGATTCTCAGAAATTAGTAATCATTATCTATTTAAAGACAATTAAAAAACACAAATATTTTCATTTCAATGTGATATATATTATTTTTGTATCAAACTTACAGAAGAATATTATGCTATAGCTTTTAGTGAATTTAATAATCACTAAAAGCTATAAAGAGAAAAAAAATTTCAACAAATTATACTATAATAAATTAATGCAGGTAAAATCAATGAAGGCAAAGAAGGTTCCTGGAATTCCTTTGCAGATAAAAGGCAGTTTCCATGATACTGAAAGTATCCAAAAAATTCAAAACGCACAGGAAGCCGAAGTAAAATATAACGCACTTAAAGAACGTTTCTTTGAAATAAACAAATGGGGATCTTATTGTAAAGAAATTAATGTAGCATTTACGCTATGTGATTCTTCGGGAAACCCAGTACAAAGATCACCTATAATAGGAGATTATATTAAAATTCTATTGTCAGAAAGCAATAAAACTGAATCAGACGATTATCAATGGGTACGCATTGATATGATCGATAAAAGTAATCCCAATCGCCTAATGATGCAATGCCGTCCTTCAAAATTACCCGGAAATGAATTTGCAGGTAAAACGGTACATTACCATTCGCTGTGCACTACTTCTACTTTTGTAATTTCAAAAGGTACCGATTATATAAAAATGGCGATTTACGGGAGAAATGAGAAACCTAATCAAAATACAGATATCATCAGCAGTATAAAAAATATGTTTATAGCTTTTGGTGGAATGGTTGGCGCATCAAAAATACAATGGAAGCAGCTCTCAGACGGGATGGTCAATTTAAGATAAAATACCACATCTTTCATTTTATCATCGTTTTCTATCATAAAAGCATACAATTTGCTTTACTGTGGTTAAGAAATAAAAAAATTCAGTGTATAATTTTATGCTGAATTTTATTTTAAACCATAACCACAAAAATATGAACAGATTACAACTTAATGGTAAAACAGTTTTAATTACCGGAGCAGATAGCGGGATAGGAAAATCAGTAGCTTTACTTTTTGCTGAAGAAGGCGCTCATATTGCTATTATTTTTCACTCAGATGTTGAAGATGCTGAAAAAACAAAGAGTGAAATTGAGTATTTGGGTCGCCAATGCATGATTTTTAAAGGAGATGTTAATGATAATAGTTTTTGTCAGGAGACAACATCAAAAGTAGTAGAAAAGTGGGGTGGTATTGATATTTTAGTCAATAACGCAGGAATTCAATTTCCAAATGATGATATTACAAAGCTAAAGGAAGAGGATATTCGCACTACTTTTAACTCAAATATTATCGGGATGATTCTTCTTACAAAAGCTGTTTTCCCATACCTGAAAGAGGGAAGTTCTATTATTAACACAACCTCTGCAGTCGCTTATCAGGGGCATGAAGAATTATTAGATTACTCAGCGACAAAAGGAGCTATTGTTTCTTTTACAAGATCTTTGGCGTTACAGGCAAAACCGAAAGGAATAAGAGTAAATGCCGTGGCTCCCGGACCAGTTGCAACACCGCTTACCAAAGAGACATTTGGCGAAGAAGAGGAAGATCAAAATAAACCGCCTTTGCAGAGAAATGCGAGCACTGAAGAAATTGCGCCGTCGTACCTTTTTCTGGCAACCAATGCTTCTGCGCAAATGACCGGACAAGTCTTACATCCTAATGGTGGAATTATCGTTAACGGATAAACTAAAAAAATGGATGTAGAAATTTTAGGGCTAATTGCCGGCGCTTTAACTGCCATCGCATCAATGCCGCAGCTGATTAAAGTTCTCAAAACAAAAAACGTAGAAGATATTTCCTGGTTAATGCTTGTTATTCTTATTACAGGGCTCTCGCTGTGGGTTTGGTATGGTTTTGAGCAAAACGAGCTACCCATTATTTTGTCGAATTCTTTTGCTGTACTCGTTAACCTTACGCTATTAATTAGTTATTTTATTTACAAAAATAAAAATTGACACTTTACACTGAGAAAAATAAATATGCCATTCTGGAATTCAGAATGGCATAATTTATATCTATTCATTGAGCTTTTTTATAATTTTCCCTGTGTCAGTGATCAGTAAATATTGGTAATCGGGGAACTTTTTTATTAGTTTTAAACCTTTCTTTCTTCCTAAAACCATTATTGAAGTACTGAAGCCGTTTGCCATTGTTGCATTCGGACCTACAACGGTAACATTTGTCAGTCCGGTTGAAGGATATCCCGTTTTGGGATTCATGATGTGAGAATATCTTTTTCCATTAATCTCGGCATACTTTTCATAACTTCCCGATGTGGTTACAGCATTCTCTTTTAAATAAAGAACTGCTGCAATTGTATCATCTTTAAACGGATTATTAATTCCAATTGCCCAAGGTGTTCCGTCAGGCTGCATGCCCCACGTTGAAATATCTCCTGAAGCATTGATGATGCCTGCTTTTACTCCAAAACTTTTCATCAATTCTCTGGTTTTATCAGCTGCATAGCCTTTTCCTATCGACCCAAAACCTATTTTCATTCCTTTATTTTTAAGAAAAATAGTCGAATTGCTTTTATCTAAAATAATATTTTGATATCCCACATTTTTTACCGAATTTCTGATGGATTCTTCAGAGGGTAATTCGTTCATAGAATCATCAAATTTCCAGATTTTATCCATTGCGACAATGCTGATGTCAAAAGCTCCGTCAGTCAATTGAGAAAAATAAATTCCCTTTTCAGTTAAAGCAAAAACTTCTGCGTCAACTTTCACAGGCTTTATTCCTGCATTTCCATTGACCTCCGAAATTTGAGTTTCCGGATTCCATTCTGAAATTAAATTTTCAATTCTTCGGATTTCGCTTACAGATTTATCAATATTTTTTTCTGCTGAAAGAGAATCTTTATCTACCAAAGTAATTTCAAATTTACTTCCCATTAAAGTAACCAATCTGCTTCTTTGAACCTGAGAAAATACTGATGAAGAAACCAGGACCAAAAATAAATGAGAAAAACTTTTCAGACTTTTCATGTGCTTTAAAATTAATAACAGTCGGTTAAAATCTGTCCGTTTAGTTTGTAAGTCTCGTAATCCTTATTTTTTAAGGTGCACAACTTTCTTAAAGTGTCCTCTACATCATGCTGCATTTTTAATGCTCCGCAAATCATGATAAAACCTCCGTTTTCCAATGAATTGGTAAATAATTCAGCATCTCTTTCAACCAAATCCATTACATATTGAGATTTCTCTTCACGGGAAAATGCTAAATTAAAAGACGATAATTTTCCTTTTTTAATGTTTTCATGAGCAAAATATTCGTAATTAACAGTCAGCTCGCTTGATTTTCTGAAACCACAATACAAATGAGTTTTCATTTTCCCGGTTTGTTCATCGATCATTCCTAAAAAAGGTGCAATTCCGGTTCCGTTGGCAATCATAATCACTTCAGAAGCCTTTTTCGGAAAATGGAATTCTGAATTTTTAATAATCCTGGCTTTTATTTCCTGATTTTCTTGTAAGCGATGTAAAAATCCTGAACCGATACCATTTTCATGAAGTTTTACAACCAACTGAATGGCTCCATTCACTTTTCCGATAGAATAAAATCTTTCTTTATGATCATTCTCAGGATAAATTGCCAGCAAATCTCCAGACTTAAATTTCACTAAAGAATTAGGTTTTAAAATCACTTTAAAAGTAGTTACTTCATCAACAATTTCACTTTTTCCAATGACTTTCATTTTCTTTAAAGAAGGAATTTTTTCGCTGTATAAAGAAGGTGCAGTTGCCAAAGGAATCATTGTTTTATAGCTCCATTGCTTTGCCCATTCTGTAAATTCTGCTGCTGATTTATCGTTGACTGTAAAAATTTCAAGTTGAGGTTCTGCCCAGTTTTGTTCGGATAATAACTGGTCAACTTCAATCGCAAAACCACAAAAACCTTCGTAAGATTTTGATCCAAAACCAACTACAGAATATTTTACACTTTGATTTTGAGGGAATTCTTTTAAAAGTTTTTTAAAGTTGGAAGCGTTAGTCGGAGCATCACCCAAACCATAAGTTGAAGTAAAAATGATAAACTGCTCTGCTTTAGGATAAAATTTGTATTGATTAAGCTCTGTAATAAATGATTTTTTCCCGTCTGATAAGAGTTGAGTATGAATTTTATTGGCAAAACCTAAAGTCGAACCATTTTCTGAACCTACAAAAATGACAATTTCCGCATTTTCAGATTTGTATTTATTTTTGATTTTATTTTTGGTTCGCTTAAAAGTAATGACAAAACCTGAATAGATAAACAGTAAAATTCCAACGGAAGAAAGCGCTAAAACGATTGACCAAACAACGCTTCCACGACCTGTATGAAGCGTAAGACTTAGATTTTCATAAATAATAGTCAGCGGATATTTTTCTTCTTTTACAATTTCGCCATTAATTTGATTAACGGTAATTTCTCTGTCTTTCAGTTTTAAAACAAAAAATTCTTCGGAATCATCTTCAATAAAAGGAAATTCAATTTTCTTGACTTTACTGAGTTTTGTTTCTTTAAAAATAGGGAAGTCAGCTAACTTTATCTGAGTTTCAGAATTGGTGATTTTATGAGCAATCTTTTCATTTTTTCCTTTTGGTATCAATTCAAAACGATGCATAAAAAGATAAGTACCTGTAAGAGAAACTATTAAAATTGGAATTAATAAAACCCTTCCGGAAACGACATGCAGATATTGCGAGAAAAAGTCTTTCTTGATATTGTCAAAAAAATGCCTGATTCCATTTTGCCTCTTGATAATCAAAATAAGCCCTGAAATACTGATGATCATTAATAAAAAAGAAACAACTCCCACCGCAAATCTTCCCGTTTCTTTTAGAAATAAAGATCGGTGCAGTGAGGTTATCCAATTGATAAATTTACTTTTCTCAACCGGTTTTCCCAGGATTTTTCCGGTTAAAGGATCGATGTATGCTTTGATATTTTCACCATTATCATCTATTCCTTCAAGGGTTACAAACTGATTATGATCAACGATAATCTCTGTAATTTCCGGAAAAACCTTGCGCAGCTCCGGTAAAGACTGTGCAAGGTTTATATTACTGAAATCATCAACGCGATAAGGCTGTGTTTTTTCCTGTGCTGCATCATATGCTAAAATTATTCCCGTGGTAGAAGCTACTATTAAGAATAAAAAAGTCAGTATTGCTAAAGTTAAGTGGGCATACCTCCAAATTGATAAGGTCATTTGCAGGTTTTTTTTAAAGCTTATTGAGTTTTACATATCTGATGTATCCGCCTTTTCCTTCTGTTTTTTTGATAATTGCATCTGTTGTGAAAGGAATTTCTAAATCGGCTACATTGTATTTTTTATCTTCTACGGCGGTTTCAAAACGCACTTTGTACCCTTTGTTCAGATATTTATCTTCGATAGAAAACGTAGTAATACTTCTGTCTCCATCTGCTACAGAAGCTCCGGTAATTGCATTTAATTTTACAGGCTTTTTGCTCTGAAACTTATGCCATTCCTTCAATGTATCGTGCCATTTTGCATCGGGTCCCATCATGTAAAGTGTCTTTTCGTAACCTCCTTTTGGATTGATGAGAGACACAACAACATAAGCTCCTTCACCGCCATAACTGGTCAACTGAAGCATACATTTATATTTTGAAGCTTGAGCATTGGCAAAACTTGAACAAAATAGTGCCATTAAAATTCCTAAAGCCTGAATTTTAAAATATTTCATATAATATTATTTTAAAAAGTCGATTGATACATTATTATTTTTTAAGCTTTCATTCTCTGAAGCAAGATCGTAAGCAGTTTCGTCAAATTCTGTTTTGATGCTCTTATTAGCACCCAATGAAACCAAATATTTCAAAACCTGATCATCTTTTGCCACCAAAGCCGCTTTGTGAAGTGAAGTCATGTTTTCTTTATTAGCAGAATTAACATCTATTTTGAGATCGCTCAATTTTTTCAAAAGATCAAGATCGTTTTTTGCAATCGCTAAATGGAGTAGTGTATTACCGTCTTTTTGCGAAGCAGTAACATTTACATTATTTGATTTAAGAATATTTAATTTTTCTGAAAATTCATCTGCTCCTTTTTGTGGTCCGGGTCTGTAAGACTGAATTAAATAATAAGCTAAATTATTCCCTTTCGCATCAACAATTTTTGCATCTGCTTTATTCGAAATTAAAAAGTTAATGATTTCTGCAGAACCACTTTGGACAGCCTGTGTTAAAGCAGATTCTCCATTAGAATTTATAGCATTAATGTTTTTAGTTTTTGCTGCAATTGCTTTTACATTTTCAAGATCTCGCCCTCCTGAAGCGATGATTAATGCATTATTTCCTTCACTGTCGGCTTTATTGGCATCAACTCCTTTGCTAATTAAATAATCGATGATTTCTTTTTGATTATTTTTTTTAGCAATAATCTGTAAAGAGGTTGCTCCGTTTGCGTTTGTTGCAGAAGGATTCAATTTTATTTCATCAATTAAATATTGATAAACAGAAAGCGGATTTGTAACGGCTCTTGTTCCCTGAGCGGCATTAATCAAAGATTTATCTGAAGCCTTTACTCCCTGATTCTTTAATGATTTTAACAGTTCTATATTCCCGAAACTTGCGGCATAGTCAAAAGCAGTTGCTCCGGTTTCATCTGTATCTTTAATAGAAAGACCTTTTGAGGTGAATAGTTTTTGTAACGATCCGTCTTTGTCATTTCCTATAGCCAAAAGTAAAATATTGGCTCCGTTTTTATATTGATGTTTGGGATCTACGCCAGCCTTGAAAAATGTTTCATAAACTTTAGGATCATTTAGACCAAACATAGCAGCAAATGCAAGCGGCGTTAAACCTTTCGTATCTAATTTGTTTACATCAGAACCTTTAGAAATAAAATATTCAATGATTTCCGGATTTCCAGCCATTGCAGCCCAGTGAAGATAAATTCTACCGTCATGCGTCAGTTTATCTACAGAATTTCCTTTTTGTTCAAGAAGAAATTTTACAGTTTCCAGAGGAGCTTTATTGGTAAGTGAAAGAGAAACTGCATCAAAAGTACTTCCGTTGAACTCAGACGGATTGTTTCCGTTGGCAATTTCCTGCTTTACTTTTTCAACATTGGGTTTAGATTTCCAGAAATCTGCTTGTAATAATGTGTTTTTTTGAGCACTGATTATTACAGAAAAAAGTAATAAAGCAGAATAAAGTATCTTTTTCATTGTTATTTTTATTTATTCTAAATATGAGACGCAAAATTAGTGTTTCCTATCGGAGTTGAAAAGAAATCTATGTAAAAATTTGACCTTTAATTGTTGATTAATATCATCATATTGCTTTTATGCGTTAGATCATAAAAAAATAAAACCAATATTTATATTTTTGAAGTATAGATGTATCAATCCAATATTTGTATCTATGTTTTTAACTCAAGTTTTTTAAGACTGTCAATGTTTAGTTGACAGTCTTTTTTTGTAAAATAAAAATTTAGAGATACCACATCAGTTATTATTGGCAATGCTTTTGTTTTATGTGAAGAAATATTAATTTTATGAAAAATTCAGTAAAAATTGCTTTAGGAGTTGTAGCGGGTGGAGTTTTAGTTTTTTTAAACCACAAAAGAAAAAACAGAGCAAACAAAAATCAAATGTTTACTGCACCTGATGGAAATAAATATAAAGAAAATCAAATGTATCGCACTGCTGAAGGGGATGTTTATAAAAACGGAAGAAAATTACGTTTAGAAACTCCAGAAAATAATGTACCTGTTCAGAATCATGTGGAACCTGGTTTTAATGATCAACATCTTAATAATAATTACAATGCAAGTCAACAGGTTTCATATCATCAAAAAGGAACAAGACATCACTAAAATCAGCAATCGTTAGTACTGGGATTGGCTTTTTTCAATGTACCTTCCATTTCGATTTCAGCTTTAGATGTTTTTATCTTGTTAAGTGATTTTAAGCTGTTTTTTCTGTCCGGAGAAATCCACAAACCCTGAAGATTCTCAGAATTACGTTTTAAAGCATAATTCTTTATTATAATGCTCAACAAAATTATATTGTTGAGCTTTTTTCGAAAAGGTAATATCTAAAAGAATCCTGTTTGCGTTTTGCTTATCTCAATTTTTCCGTGGCGTATTTTTTGAATCTCTGAATCTAAAATTAAATCATGCTTATAGCTACTTTATTAAACTTTACCTGGAAAGAATTGTTTTTAGGTACCGAAGACTGGGGATTTCTCCTGGAAATAGTTCTCAGAACCATCATTATGTTTCTTACCATCATTGTAAGTCTCCGTGTTTTAGGAAAAAGAGGAGTGAAACAGCTTTCTATTTTCGAGTTAGTGGTAATTATTGGTTTAGGTTCTGCAGCCGGAGATCCTATGTTTTATAAAGAAGTAGGAATTGTTTCATCAATGCTTGTTTTTTTGGTAATCATCATTTTATATTCTACAATTACAGCATTAATAGGGAGATTCAAAAAAATAGAAAATTTATTTGAAGGTAAAGCATTATGCCTTATTGAGCACGGCGTTTTTGCCATTGATAACTTTAAAAAAGAAAACCTGGGCAGCGATGAGTTTTTTGCAGAATTGAGAGTGAAAGGAATTTCACATTTAGGTCAAATTGAGTTTGCTATTGAAGAAGTTTCCGGGGAGATCAGCGTTTTCTTTTATGAAGATAAAGATGTGAAATACGGACTTCCGATTATGTTGAATTCTTTGGATCATCCGACAAGGTATATCAAAAAAGAAGGTTATTTTTCTTGTACATTTTGTGGCTTTACCGAAAAAAAAGAAGAAGGAAATGCAGGAATCTGTAAAAATTGCAGCAAGATCAATTGGGTAGAAGCTTCTAATAAAATAAGAATAACATAAAAAAATCCCCGACAATTAGCCGGGGATTTTTGAATATCTGAATTTAATCAAACAGTTCTTAAACAGCAGCTTTGTGAAAAGAGCTCTTCATAAAAACTGTAGTTTCTTTACCAAAAAGACAAGAGAAGATATTTTGGAATTCGTGTATATATTTACATCTTATCGAATTTCCATAAATTTTTAAACCTTCAAAAATCTTCTTAGAGTTTAAGTCAATATCATACTTAATGAAAGATTCTGGTCTTTCGTAACGAATAATATGGTCATCTGAAGCATATGTTTTCAAGAAGCCAAATTTCTCTAGCCAATATTCTGTAATCTGAATAGGGCTGATTTGCTCTGCAGGTACAGAAAGAGAGTGATTTTCATTTTCAATCTTAACAAAATAATCACTTTCATTCTGAAAAATCTCTGTTATTGTAAAAATCTCATTTCTGTATTCAACAAGATTTTTAATTTTTAGGTCTGTAACTTTCATATTATTGGGTGCTGGTATTAATTATGTATAAACTACAAATTGCAAATACTATGCCTCACATTACTTATGTGGTACCTAATCTTTGATTGATTTTATAAAAAAAATTATATTCAATCAATAGTCTGCACTTGCATCTTCATATCATCTTCACTATTTTTTGCATAGCTTATCTTAATTATATACTTTTGTAGAGAATACAGGTTTTCAGATCATTATCGCTTTCATCAACATGAAAGTAAAATATTATTGTTTAAAATAATGATTAATAAGCCTTTACACAGTTTTCATATCCCTGTCATGGGATTATCTTACACGATTGACAGCCCAATTCGTGTTGCACAGTACGGAATTTCTTCAGTTATATCAATCATCGATGACGAAATTGTAGAGAAGATGAAAAATTTCTACAGTAAAAAATTTAATCTTAATTATTTTGGAATTTCTTCAAAAACCGAAGATTACAGAGCCAAAAGAATTACAGATTATCTGGATATGATGGATGATATTGTTACAGAAAAATTCGAATCTTTTAAAGATGAAATTTCTAAAAATACCGATGCCCTGAAAAATTTCATGGTCATGCTGCCAAATACATCCGAGATTAAAAGTGGTTTACAGAATATATTGAATCAAAAAGATTCTATTACTTCAAATATTAAAAATTTTATTGAGAAAAATCTTACTCCCGGAAGTATTGATGTCAATATTATGACCAAAGTTGATAAAGATAATTATCTCAACAACAAACAGCTTCCTGTGATTTACAATGATGCACATGCTTCTCTCAGAGGGTTTGCCCGAAGTAAAATAGCTTCGTCAATGGTGCTTTCTGCCGGAATGAATCCCCGATTGTACAGTTATATTGAAGAATTTAATGACTTTTTTCCTGATTCTGATAATTATATAAAAAAGAAAATTATTCTTAAAGTAAGCGACTTTCGTTCTGCAATGATTCAGGGGAATTTTTTGGCTAAAAAAGGACTTTGGGTTTCAGAATACAGAGTTGAATCCGGACTTAATTGTGGCGGACATGCTTTTGCAACAGAAGGTTTATTGCTTGGCCCAATCATGGAAGAATTTAGATTAAAGAAAAATGAATTGATTTCTTCAGCACATTCTCTGATGATTAAAGCGCTGGAGCAGAAAGAAAAATATATTCCGGCTGAGCCTTTAGAAATGAAAATTACCGTTCAGGGTGGAGTAGGAACTTCTGAGGAACATGATTTTCTTATTGAAAATTACAAGGTTGACAGTATTGGTTGGGGCTCACCCTTTTTATTGGTTCCCGAAGCGACTTCAGTAGATCGTGAAACGCGCGATCTTTTGGCACAATCGAAGAAAGATGATTATTATCTGAGTAATATTTCTCCTTTGGGAGTTCCTTTTAATACGGTAAAAGGAACTTCAAATGAAATATTAAAACACTACAGAGAAGCCAAAAATAAATTTGGCAGCTCATGTCCTAAAAAATTATTGGCATTAAGCAAAGAATATTCTCCAAAAGGTATTTGTACAGCTTCAAAAAAATATCAGGATATTAAACTTAAGGATCTTGAAACCTTAAAAAGTGAAATTACTCCGAAACAATTTGAGTCTAAAAAAAGAGAAATCACCGATAAAGCATGTCTTTGTGTAGGTTTAGTAAATTCAGCATATTTAGAAAATGGAATTGAAATAAAAGGTGAAAAACAAGGTGTTGTTGTTTGTCCGGGACCGAATCTGGCTTATTTTGATAAAGAAGTTTCTCTCTCGGAAATGATTCAGCATATTTATGGAAATGGAAATATTCTTCCTGAAACCGAGCGACCGAATATGTTTATTAATGAATTGAAAATGTATGTTGATCATTTAAGGAATGAAATTTTAAATTTTTCGGCAGAACTCAATAATTCTCAAATTAAAAAATGGAAAACTTTTAAATCTAATCTTTTAGAAGGAATACATTATTACGAAGACCTTTTTGAGAAGACATCTTTCTTTTCCTCACAAAAAGAAAAGATAAAAAAACAGTTAGAAAATTTTAAATCTGGCTTACAACAAATTATAATCCCGGAATTGTAAAAATAAATCTTATATCTAAGACCGAACTCATAATCTTCGGTCTTAGTTTATTTAAAGATATTCATCTCTTTTCCAATATCTTTTGTGTTTAGGTGTACCGATAATCTGGCTTTTGTAAATACTGTTTTGCCCGGATAGTAAATACGAAACAACGCATGCGATAACAACATAAACTCCGCATTCAATTCCAAACAATTCAATAGCCATTATACTGCATGCAATCGGCGTATTGGTTGCTCCCGCAAAGACTGCTACAAACCCCATTCCTGCTAAAAGCGCTAAAGGCAAAGGGATAAAATACCCCAGAGCATTTCCTAATGTTGCACCAATGAAAAATAACGGAGTCACTTCACCGCCTTTAAAACCGGATGCGAGTGTAATAATTGTAAAAATGATTTTTAATGCAAAATCATAAGCCGGAAGTTGTTGTGAAAAAGAATCTAAAATCGTTGGAATTCCTAAACCAAGATATTTTGTCGTTCCGATTAACCAGACTGATAATAATATAATGATTCCTCCTATAAATGGTCGTAGTGGCGGATAAGAAATTTTAGATTTAAAAAAATCTCCTGTTTTATGAATTGTCTTACCAAAAAGTGCAGCACAAATACCGAAAAATATACCGGCAATAACAGCATATAGAATATTTAACAATGAAATTTCAGGTACGAAACTGATGAAATATTCGGTGTGATGAGTGTTTAATGATTTGGTAACCCAATCAGCAATAACTGAGGCAAAGATAGCCGGCAATAAAGCTTTGAACTTTATTCTTCCTGTAAGAGAAACTTCCAGTCCGAAAATCGCTCCGGCAAATGGTGTTCCGAAAACTGATCCAAATCCTGCTGCAATCGCAGATATAATTAAAATTTTCCGATCGTCTGTTGAAAGTCTTAATGGCTTTGAAAACTGATCGGCAATTGCTGCTGCCATCTGCAAAGCTGTTCCTTCGCGTCCTGCAGAACCACCGAAAAAATGCGTAATTATTGTTCCCAAATACACCATTGGTGCCATTTTAAAAGGAATTGTTTTTGCAGGCTGCTGAATGGTTTCTAATAATAAATTGTTGCCCGCTTCAACATCTTTTCCAAAATAATAATAGAGTAAGCCGACCAAAAATCCACCCAAAGGTAAAAAAACAATTATCCAAACATGATTCTCTCTGAACTGCGTTGCCCATTCTAAAGTTTGTAAGAAAAAAGCAGATGCACCTCCTATTAAAAATCCGATAAGTGCAGTAATGAAAAGCCATTTCACTACAAAAAATACAGAAGGATGCTTTCTGAAAAATAGACGAATTAAAATAAGAAGAATTCTGAAAACCGATTTTTTATCTTTTTTAAACATAATAGCCTGATTAAATGGTAAAACATTCAACTAATCAGGCGCCATCAGCTTTTTTAATGCGGTTGGGTAAGGAAGACACCATTTCCTTTGTTCGAAAAAACAAATTTAAAACAAATTTTCTTATTCATAAATATTTTTTTTACCTCAAGATTTAGTTTATTGTTTTATCGAAATTTTCTATTGACTGCATTTTTATTAAAACTGAATTGTGAAGCGACTTTTCAAAACGTTGTTCTTAAATTAGCCTACTTTAATAAAATAATCTGTTTATGGAAAAAAGACAAATAAAGAATACTGATCTTTTGGTAGCACCTGTCAATTTTGGCGGAAATGTTTTTGGATGGACTTTAAATGAAAAAGAGTCTTTTGATATTCTGGATCAGTTTACAGCAGGAGGTTTTAATTTTATTGATACAGCCGATACGTATTCATGGTGGGTAAATGGAAAAGGCGGTCAGTCGGAAGAAATTATCGGAAAATGGATGAAAGAAAGAAACAATCGAAATGATCTTGTAATTGCAACGAAAGTAGGTTCAGAAACCAAAGAACATGGTTTTGATATCAGTAAAAAACATATTCTAAAGTCGGTTGATGAATCTCTTGCTCGACTTCAGACCGATCATATTGATCTTTATTATACACATTTTGACGATCAGAAAACTCCCATTGAAGAAACTTTAGAGGCATATGATGAAATTATTAAAGCTGGAAAAGTGAGATATATTGCTGCATCAAACCTTTCACCTGAAAGACTGAAAGAATCTTTTGAAGTTGCAGATAAAAATAACCTTCCTAAATATGTTGCATTACAGCCACATTATAATTTACTTGAAAGAGAAAAATTTGAATCTCAATATGCTGATCTGGTCAAAGAATATGACTTGAGTGTGTTTACTTACTGGTCTTTGGCGGCAGGTTTTCTTACCGGAAAATATCGTAGTGAAGATGATCTGAATAAAAGCGCAAGAGGAGAGGGCGTTAGAAAATATTTAGATGACAAAGGTTTGAATGTTTTAAAAGCATTGGATGAAATCAGTACTAGATTAGAAACTACTAAGGCTTCTGTTGCATTAGCTTGGCTTTTAGCAAATCCTTTAGTAACAGCTCCAATTGTAAGCGCAACCAGCGAATCTCAACTGAAAACTTTATTTGCTGCTCCTGAGTTAAAATTAAGTTCTGAAGATGTTGAGCTTTTAAATAAAGTGAGTCAATATTAAAATTTACAATAAAACTCCTGTAGATATTTTTTGCAGGAGTTTTATGAATTATAATTGCAAAATGCTCTTTTCAAGATCATGATAGAGAAGAATTTTCCAGTTATTTTCAATGGCTTCTTTTTGCCATTTTATGCGGAGCTGCATTGCTTTTTTACCACCAAAATCACTTTTGTAAGCAACATGATATTTTAAATAAGATTCTTGTGGCAGATTATCGGCACCATAAAAAGCAATTTCATTATTCTCAACAATTTTGAAAACCTGCAAAAAAGGGGTATGACCGCCTACTACTTCATAATAAATCTCATTATTTATTTTTCCCTGATCATCATCCATCCAGACAATATTCGGTTGTTGAACGAGTGCTTCTAAAATTTCAAAATCGAATGATGGATTTACACGGCTCTCAAAAGCAAAGCTTAGTTCTCTTTTTTGAATATAAATTTGAGAATTAGGAAAATTAGATTCAAAACCCGAATCTGTTCTCACTAAAGTTCCGTTAATATGATCTTTGTGTAAGTGAGAAAGAAGAACCTTCGTGATTTGGGTATTCTGAATATTTTCTTTTTCTAAAACTTCATTTATTATCAATTCACCTTCATTATTTTTCCAGCCTACGCCTGTATCCAAAAGGATATAATCATTTTCGGTTATGATTAAAAAAGGCTGAATAGACATTTTAATTCCTTTGGAATCCTGATTTCCTTCGAGAATTTTAAAATTTTTAGATTGATCGGCAATAAAATTACCTTCTTTTATAGGAATAATTTTCATTTAAATTGAATTGCAGGTCGCAAAGATACATTCGTGAAACAGTAAAACAATTAAAAGAAGTTACAATAAAAAGTGAGAATGGCACTAAACATGCAACAGTACAGAGGTGCTTTAAAAAAACAATAAAACATCTACTTTAAATTTTAATTTGATATTGAAAAAAAACGTAATTTTAATTAAGAATTGTGAATTATTTTAATTCACTATATCATTTACAGTAAAATGTTTTTATTATGATTGTAATTTTTAATTAGTATAAATTATGATTATATTATATCCATATTTTAAATTTATTGAATAATTGATATTATTTTATAATCATTATTTAATTTAGATGCATTATTTTTGCAATCTTTATTTGACAAAAAACTGAAATATAAAAAAATAATTTGTTTGTTTCTTACAGAGTAAAACCGGATGATGAAAAAAATCGTAGTTAATAGAAATATGTCTTATACAATTCTCCCTCAAGAGATGTATATTTATAACTAAAGAAACCTTCTAAAACTTTTATAAACAAAAGATTAGATGTTGTGTAAGATTTTTAAATATTAAATAATTGCTTTTTAGCAAATAAATTGAAACGATGCCCAGAAAAGTTGTACAAGGTCCGATTAGAGACAAAGAAAAAACAAAACAAAAACTACTGAATGCAGTAGGAAAGATTTTGAAAACTAAAGGATATTCAGGATTAATGGTGAGCAAAATTGCTGCTGTTGCCGGTTTTGATAAAAAACTAATCTATGAATATTTCGGAAGCACAGACAAATTAATTGATGAATACATTAAATCACAAGATTACTGGAGCAAATTTGAGCCAGCAAGTGATATTGATTTATCTGACGGTGGAAAAGAAATGTCTAAACAGGCGATTCTAAACCAGTTTGAAAGCTTAAAGAAAAACAAAGAACTACAGAAGATTTTAGTTTGGGAAATGTCTGAGAGCAGACCTGTTCTTAAAAAACTTCTGGATCAGAGAGAAGAAGTAGGAGAAGAGCTCTTCAAAAACATTACAGATCCTCATTTTGGTGATAAAGCTGAAGAGTACAGAGCTATTACAGCAATCCTGGTAGCTGGTATTTATCATTTGAATCTTTACACCGGTTACAACGGAAATACTTTCTGCGGAATTGAGATGAAAACTGAGGAAGGTAGAAAGAAGATCGAAAAAGCACTGGTAGATATTATAGACTACGCTTACAGTAAATAACATTCTGTTACCCAAAAGTAAAAATGAGTTTACTAAATTTTGAAAACTAAAACTTTTAAATTAAAACTATATTTCTTACTTTTGGGCAATGGAAAATTTTATCGTATCTGCAAGAAAATACCGCCCTCAACAGTTTGATACCGTTGTTGGGCAATCTCATATCACAGATACTTTAGAACACGCTATTGAAGAAAACCAGTTGGCTCAGGCTCTTTTGTTCTGTGGGCCGCGTGGCGTTGGTAAAACTACATGCGCCAGAATTCTGGCAAGAAAAATCAACGAAAAAGATGGTTCTGTTTCCGAGGATGGTTTTGCTTATAATATTTATGAGCTTGATGCGGCATCCAATAACTCTGTTGATGATATTCGTGAACTGATTGATCAGGTACGTTTTGCGCCTCAAGTTGGGCAATACAAAGTGTATATCATTGATGAGGTTCACATGTTGTCTTCCGCTGCATTTAATGCATTCCTTAAGACATTAGAAGAACCTCCAGCTCATGCTATATTCATCTTGGCAACAACCGAAAAGCATAAAATTATTCCAACTATTTTATCGCGTTGTCAGATTTATGATTTTAAGAGAATTACGATTCTTGATATCCAGCAACATTTACGAGGTATTGCAGAAAAAGAAAACGTAAAGTACGAAGATGATGCATTGTATCTGATCGCACAAAAGGCTGATGGTGCATTGAGAGATGCTCTTTCAATTTTTGACAGGCTTTCTACTTTTTCTCAAAAAAATATTACTCTCGCAAAAGCTGCTGAAGTACTCAATATTTTAGATTATGATCAATATTTGAAAATTGTTGATCTTGCTAAAGAAAATAAAATTCCGGAAATACTTTTTGCTTTTAACGAAATTGTAAAAAGAGGTTTTGATCCACATTTATTTATTGCCGGACTTGGAAACCATTTCCGAGATCTGATGATGGCTCAAAATTCTTCAACAATAGATTTAATTGAAGTCGGTGAGCAGACTAAAGTAAAATTCGTAGAGCAGGGGCAAAAATGGAGTCCGCAAAATTTAATCGACGGAATAGAAATTTGCAATCACGCAGATATCAATTATAAAAACTCAAAAAACCCCAGACTTACCGTAGAAATTGCCTTAATGCAATTATCGTCTCTTTCAGCCGGTGGCGAAACAGCTAAAAAAAAAAGTTTATAATATTAGCTCCTTTCCTCAGCGAGAAACAGGAAGTTAAGTTGCCTACCCAAACTCTGGAGAAAAAACAGGAAGTTGAAATAAAAGTTCAGCCTCAGCCTACACCTGAACAGCCACCTTTAGAAGTTATTAAAAAAGCTTCAAAACCACTATCAAAGCCTAACATCTCTTCAGGATTTAGTATCAATTCTTTTATAAACAAAGAAGAAAAAACTGATGAAACCGAGAAATCAGTTATTGTTAACACTGATAATCTGCCGGAACACCACTTTACGGAAACTGATCTTCAAAATGAATGGGCAGAACTTCTAAAGCAACTTCGTACCAAAGATCCGGTAGTTTTTAATGCCATAAAAGCTTTTAAACTCCATAAAATAGACGAAAAAGTAATCCAGATTTCTTACCCTTCAGATTCTGCAAAAGGAGAGTTTGACAAGATAAGTATAGAGTTTTTTAATCATTTTAAACACAAAGTTAACAACCATTCTATAGTTTTTGAATTTAAAAAAGATCACGAAAATCTTAAGATAGAAATTGTTACCAAAAAGAAAATCTTCGAGAAATTTGTAGAGATGAATCCATTATTAAAAGATCTTGATGATCTGATGAAGTTCGATTTGTCATAATTTTTTATATATTTGCTAAATATTTACAAAACAAAAGATAAATTATAGTATAAAAGTGGAACATTCCAAAATTCCATATACCTCTGATTTTGCTACAAAAATCAATACTACACCTGCTTATTTCTTAAGCAGTTATCTTTCTTTTGCCTCTTTTTATTATAGAAATTTTAGAAGTTATTATCGATTTTATTGGTATAGCTAATTTAATTTCTTTCTTAAAAAAAATATAAGGACTCAATTTTAGATTCCTGATTTCACAACAATTTTTGAACGACATTTTTTTGAAAGAATTATAAAAATAAATTTTATAATACATATACTATTGACTTTAATTTAAAAATATAAATTTACAACAATATGAATTTAACAGATTTGGAAAACAGCTGGATTAATCAGTTTCAGCAGCCACTCATCATCGCAGGGCCATGTAGCGCAGAAAGCGAGCAGCAAATGCTGGAAACAGCCAAAAGAATTAAAGCAACCCATGCACAAGTTCCTATTTTCCGTGCAGGAATCTGGAAACCGAGAACAAAACCGAATGGCTTTGAAGGTGTTGGCGTAATTGGTCTAAACTGGCTAAAAAAAGTAAAGGAAGAATATGGTTTTAAAACCGCAACTGAAGTTGCCAATGCTCATCACGTAGATGCTGCATTGAAAGCAGATGTTGATATTTTATGGATCGGTGCACGTTCTACAGTGAACCCTTTTACCGTTCAGGAAATTGCAGAAGCATTAAAAGGAACTGAAAAAATAGTTTTGGTAAAAAATCCTGTAAATCCTGATTTAGCTTTATGGATTGGTGCTTTAGAAAGGCTTTTGGGGCAGAATATTAAAAATCTGGGAGCTATTCACAGAGGTTTTTCTACATACCAAAAAACAAAATACAGAAACAACCCAAACTGGCAGATTGCATTAGACTTTAAAAGTCAGTTTCCCAATATTCCTATTTTAATTGATCCTTCACACATTTGTGGAAACCGTACAGGATTGGCAGGAATCACTCAGGAAGCTTTGAATGTAGGTTACCAGGGCGCTATTATTGAATCACATTGTAATCCTGATGAAGCATGGAGTGATGCTTCACAACAGATTACTCCGGAAGTTTTGGGTGAGATGATTTCTAATCTTAAAGTGAGAAGCACAGGATTGGCTGGCTTCGATGATGAAATGGGCAGACACAGAACCTTAATTTCTGATCTTGATTTTCAGGTTATCGAGTTGCTTTCCCAAAGAATGAGAATTTCTGAGAAAATCGGAAAACTGAAAAAAGAGAATGATATTGCTATTTTCCAGCCGGATCGTTGGAAAGTAATTACCGAATATGCTGCACAAAAAGCTTCAGAAACAGGAATGTCACAAGATTTTATTGAAAAAGTATTCAAAGCAATTCACGAAGAATCTATTGAGGTTCAAAACAATATTATGATTAATAAATAAGATTGGTTTTAAAAAAGATATTAGGATTTAGAATTTATAACTCAACAAATGTGATATAAACTAAATCCTATATCTAAAACCTAATTCCTTATATTTGCAGTTATCGTATGAAAGGAAAAATCATTAAATCTACAGGAAGTTGGTATCAGGTTTTGGAAACAGAAACCGGAAGAATTTTTGAAGCGAGAATTCGTGGAAAATTTAAACTGATAAAAACCAGACTTACAAATCCCTTAGCCGTTGGTGATTTTGTTGAATTTCAGCTTGAACAGGATGATGTTGCATGGATCACAAAAATAGAGCCCCGAAAAAACTATCTGATTCGAAAATCTGTAAATCTTTCAAAAGAAGCACATATTATTGCTTCAAATATAGACTTGGCCTGTTTTATTTTTACATTAAAACATCCCGAAACATCTCTCGGTTTTCTTGACCGATTTCTCGCTTGCTGCGAGGCTTATAATATAAAACCGCTCATTTTGTTTAACAAAATGGATGTTTTATCAGAAGAAGAATCTGAAATTGTAAAAGATATTGAATTTCTATATAACGAAATTGGGTATCAAACTTTGGAAATATCTTCTTATTCTAAACTTAATTTGGATGATCTTGTTGACATACTCAAAGATAAAACTTCTGTATTTTTTGGTCACTCGGGTTGCGGTAAATCTACATTGGTAAATGCAATGCAGCCAAACCTTAATTTGCGAACTTCAGAAATTTCTGACACTCATCTCAAAGGAAAACATACCACAACTTTTGCTCAGATGCATTTTTGGGACTTTGGTGGAAACGTGATCGACACTCCTGGTGTACGTGAGTTTGCGATGATTGATATTGAAAAAGAGGAAGTTCAGCATTATTTCCCCGAAATATTCAAGAAAAGGGAGGAGTGTAAATATCACAATTGCATGCATGTGAATGAGCCAAAGTGTGCTGTTTTAGAATCTCTGGAAACCGGAGAAATTCAGCCTACGCGATATTCTACCTATGTAAAGCTCATGGATGAGGCAGAAGAAAACTCCCACAATAAATAATTTTCACCGTTTTTTTCAACTGTAATTTATTTCTTTGATTGATTTTGAAGCAATTAATTATTTTATTACGTTTATTCTTATTATAAACTTACGAATTTTACAATTTTAAACACCTATTGTTATAAATAAAAAAACCCAGCCGAAGCTGGGTAAAAACTAATAACCATGAAAACTCAAATTAAACATGAGAATCGAATTAATAATAACAATTACTGTGCCAAAAATGTTTTTGAAATTTGTTAATAAAAGTTATTTAGTGTTAAAATTAAATTAAAATTATATTTTGGATATTTTTCGTAATTTTGCGCCATTAAAAAAAATATTCAGTTATGTCAAACATTACATTTACAATGATTAAGCCAGATGCAGTTGCTGACGGTCATATCGGTGCTATTTTAGGAAAAATTTCAGAAGGAGGATTCAAAATTAAAGCATTAAAATTAACTCAACTTACTGTTGCTGATGCTAAAAAATTCTACGAAGTACACGCAGAAAGACCTTTTTACGGAGAATTAGTTGACTTTATGAGTTCAGGTCCTATTGTTGCTGCAGTTTTAGAAAAAGACAATGCAGTTGAAGATTTCAGAACTTTAATTGGGGCTACAAATCCTGCTGAAGCAGCTGAAGGAACTATCAGAAAAATGTTTGCCAGAAGCATCGGAGAGAATGCTGTGCACGGTTCAGACTCTAACGAAAATGCGTTAATTGAAGCTCAATTTCATTTCTCAGGAAGAGAGATTTTCTAAGTAAAATCTACTAAATAAGAAATCCGGAATAATTTCCGGATTTTTTTTATGCTCATGTTTTGACAATCATTTTATCTGCCATTTAGTCCTAAAAAAACATAATTTAAATTACATTTTTATAAAAACAACTATTTAGATTGATTTTAAATAAATATATGATTATTCAATTTATGATAATCAATTTTGAATTATTCTAAGAGTAAATATTAAGATAAATATTATTAGTTAAAAATTCCGTGTTTTTACGGATAGGTTGATGTAATTTATTTTACCACCTTTATATCATATTAAAACAGCTCATCAGATTAGCTGTCATCAGAAGAAAAAGAAAACTAATAACCATATAATCTCTCATTAATGAGAAGAAAGGGCAGTTGATAAGACTGCCTTTTTTTTATTTAAATTTTCAAAAGCTCAATAGTTCTCTCAGGATTTTCAGTAGAGAAAACCGCATTCCCGGCAACCAAAACATCTGCACCGGCCTCAAACAATTTTGAAGCGTTGTCTAAATTAACTCCACCGTCAACTTCAATAAGAGCTGTGGAATTATTGCTCAAAATAAGATCTTTCGTTTCAGCGATTTTCTTATACGTGTTTTCAATGAATTTTTGTCCGCCAAAACCTGGGTTTACACTCATTAATAATACCAAATCGACATCTGCAATAATATCTTCCAACATCAAAACCGGAGTAGAAGGATTGAGAACTACACCCGCCTTTGCTCCTTTACTTTGAATAAGGTTAATTGTTCTGTGAAGATGCGTGCATGCTTCGTAATGTACAGAGACCAGATTGGCACCATAATCGATAAATTCTTCAACATATTTTTCGGGTTCTACAATCATTAAATGCACATCTACAAATTTCTTTGCATGTTGCTGAATTGTTTTCATTACCGGAAAACCGAACGAAATGTTTGGAACAAATCTTCCGTCCATCACATCAATATGCAACCAGTCGGCTTGAGAATTATTCAGCATTTCAATGTCTCTTTGCAGATTCCCGAAGTCTGCAGATAAAAGGGAAGGAGCAATAAGCTTAGTTTTCATTTTTACTTTTTATAATTTACTTTATTTCTATCTTTTAAAATGGATTGACAAACATAAAATAATATGAGAGAATACTCCCAATCACTATTGTTTCAATGATTGTTAACTTGATATTATTAATTTTAATAACCAGTAATCTGTCAATTATAAATAATACAACAGGTACGATGCTGAAAATTAATAGCATTTCAAGAATCATATTATATCCGGAGCCTATCTTTGGTGGATTAAAAAGTTTGTATATCATTAAAAAAGTGATGTAAATAAAAAACAGCACAGTTGCAATTGATATTATAGTTGGCTTTCGGACTAAATAATATAATGGATTCTTCATTTTAATGATACTTCAACTTCATTTCTGGTTTTATCTTCAAAAGTGTCTCGTAAATCAGTTGAATCACATTTCCGACATCTTCTTTAGAGACCATTTCTACCGTTGTATGCATGTAGCGCAAAGGTAAGGAAATCAAAGCACTTGGCACACCGCCGTTAGAGTGCGCAAAAGCATCTGTATCTGTACCTGTCGCTCTGCTTGCTGCTGCTCTTTGGAAAGGTATTTTCTTTGCTTTTGCAGTGTCGATAATCAATTCTCTGATTGTGTGATGTACGCTTGGAGCAAAAAACACAACCGGGCCGTCACCACACTTCTGATCACCTTCTTTTTTCTTCTCAATCATTGGTGTTGTTGTGTCATGGGTAACATCTGTAACGATTGCGATATTAGGTTTTATAGTATCTGCAATCATATCTGCTCCGTAAAGACCAACTTCTTCCTGTACAGAATTGGTGATATATAAACCGAAAGGAATTTGTTTCTTGTTTTCTTTTAAAAGTCTTGCAACTTCTGCAATCATAAATCCTCCGATTCTGTTATCTAAAGCTCTGCATACAAAATAGCGATCGTTCATTTCGAAAAATTCATCAGGATACGTAATCATACATCCTACAAAAATTCCCAAGTCTTCAACTTCCTGTTTTGAGATCGCTCCACAATCGATAAAAATATTGTCAATTTTTGGAGTCGGTTCATTTTGATTAGTGCTTCTTGTGTGAATTGCCGGCCATCCGAAGACTCCTTTTACAATTCCTTTTTCACCGTGGATATTAACTACTTTAGAAGGTGCGATGGTTTGATCCGAACCTCCGTTTCTGATTACGTAGATCAACCCGTCATCAGTAATATAGTTTACGTACCAGGAAATTTCATCAGCATGAGCCTCGATTACCACTTTGAATTCTGCTTCAGGATTGATAATTCCGTAGCAGGTTCCATAATGATCAACTTCTACTTTGTCTACGTATGGTGTAATATAGTCCATCCAGACTTTTTGCCCGTTATGCTCATAACCTGTTGGTGATGAAGTGTTTAAATATTTCTCTAAAAATTTCAAAGATTTCTTTTCGAATTTCATATAAAGGGAATGATTTTTGTTATCAAATTTTGTTATAATACGTGTAAAAATAATGAAATTTCATAAAATCGTCTGTCTTTTTCTCTTGTTTTTTGTGATCGGTATTTTCGGGCAGCAGAAAGATTCTATAAGTATCAAACCTTTAAGCCAATATCCCCCGGAAGAATTGAAAACTGATGAGTTTGGCAATAAATACTACTACGATGCAAGGCAAAAAGCTAAGTTCTACGAAATCAACGGTGAAACTGTCGTTGTGATGGATGAGCTGGTTCTTTTGAACAAGCCTAAATTTAATAATCAACTCGATAAAAATTATTATTTCTTTCTAAATAAAAAATTATACAGGGTTTATCCGTTATTTTTAACTGCGTTACAGCAATACAGAGATATTCAGGGAGAAATGAATAATCTGGATACCGCTGCTAAAAGAAAATATGTAAAAGACAGACAAAATATGCTGGCCGATCAATATGAAAAACAATTGCGAGATCTTACAACTACGGAAGGTCAGGTTTTTGCTAAATTAATGAACAGGGCAACCGGAAAAAACGTATACGAAATCATCAAGGAATTACGTGGCGGATGGAGCGCATTTTGGTGGAATGTAAAAGGAAAAATGGCTGATATAGATTTGAAAGATCAATACAATCCTCATAAGAACAGAACGGATGAATTTTTAGAATCACTGTTGCAATCCAACTGGAATTCAGGTTATTTGCAACCGTATCCCGGAGCAACCGATTTTAGAGTATCAAAATAAAAAAATTCCTGTAAATATTTACAGGAATTTTTCTTTCAGTTTATCAAATACAATTTTGTCGATAGGCAAACTGAAAGGATTTTCTATTGATTCAATAGGAATCCAATCTATTTTCTCAATACAGGGATCGAGAATGATAAAGTCTTCTTCATTAATTATGTTTACCATATAATATATAGTAAGGAGCTGTTCGTTTTCTTTGAAACGCGATACTAAAAAATCTTCCTGAGTATAAAGATGTTCCACAACTTCAATATTCACATTCAATTCTTCCTCAAATTCACGTTTCAGGCAATCTATCAATCCTTCTCCGTATTCCAAACCGCCACCGGGAAATTTCATTAAAGCTTCACCTGCATATTCCTCAAAAAGTGTAAGAACTTTTTTGTCTTTTACAACACATGCATAAACTCTTACATTAATATTGTCAATCATAAATAATAATTTGCTTAGCTAAAATAGGGAAAATAGTTAGAAGTTTAGAGTTATGGATTATGAGTTTTAACAAAATTAAAGACTTTCTATGTTCAATAACTTATCCTTCATCATTAATCCTTCATCATTAATCATTCATCATTAATCATTTATAAATTATAGCCTATAACTTTATAGCATTAATCATTTCTCGTTTTCCCGGAGGCCCTTGTTTTTTTTCAACTTTAAAATTGAGGTCTTGTAAAACCCTTCTTACACTTCCTTTAGAAGAGTAGGTTGTTAACAGTCCGTTTACATTCATTTTGTCCGAAACCATTTCAAATAAAGGCTTTTCCCAAAGATCCGGCTGTACTCTTGCGCCGAAACAATCATAATAAACAAGGTTAATCTTCGGTAAATCAATGTTTTTAAGATCAAAAAAATCACATTGAATCTTATGAAGATAAAAACCTTTAGTAATTTCTATTGATTTCTCCCATTCTGATTGGTGAATTTTCTGATAAATATTTTTTAATTCAGGGTTATCAAAAAGCTCAAAATACGCCAAGTTTTCAATTTCAGCTTCATTTATTGGATATTTTTCAAGCGTAAAATAGTTAATGATATGATTTTTATCAGTTTTTAAATATTCATTAATTGTTACCAAAACATTCAAACCTGTTCCAAAACCGAGTTCTAAAATGTTAATTTCGTAATCATTTATTAAATTTAATCCATTTTTAATAAATACATGTTCAGCTTCCTGAAGCGCTCCGTGATGAGAATGGTAGTTTTCATTTAATTCGTTGATAAACAATGTTTTACTACCGTCATTGGTGGTCTTAATCTCTCTTTCCAAGGTATTTTTTTTCAAATTTAATCTAAAATTTTTATATTTGGAAAATTATGTTAAATTTGTAGAACATCATAAAAATTTTAAGAAATGATAATTCAAAAAACAGAAAACTCTAGAATTTCTACTTTCGATCCCAATAATTTCTCTTTTGGAAATACTTTCAGCGATCACATGATTATCTGTGAGTACGAGGATGGAAAATGGGGCGAGGTAAAATTGGTTCCTTACGGGCCTTTATTGTTTACGCCTGCGATGATGGGAGTGAATTATGGGCAAGCTTGCTTTGAAGGTATGAAAGCTTACAAAGACAAAGACGGACAGGTTTTCCTTTTCAGGCCAGAAAAGAATTTTGAACGTATCAATAAATCTGCTGCTCGTCTGGCAATGCCTCAAGTTACAGAAGAGATCTTTTTGGATGGCTTGAAAGCTTTAATTGATGTTGACAGAGAATGGATTCCGCAAGGAGAAGGTAATTCACTATATATCAGACCGTTAATTTTCGCTACTGAGGAAGCTCTAAAGGCAAGAGTAGCCAATAAATATATGTTTGCCATTGTAGCAACACCGGCAAAAATGTATTATACAGAACCTGTTTCTGTAAAAATTTCAGATCATTATTCTAGAGCAGCAAGTGGTGGAGTAGGTTCTGCTAAAGCTGCAGGAAACTATGCTGCTTCTTTCTATCCGACTCAACTGGCAATGGAAGAAGGATACGATCAGATTATCTGGACTGATGATGCTACCCACGAATATTTCGAAGAAAGTGGAACGATGAATGTTTTCGTAAGAATCAACGATACAATTTATACGCCGCCTACTTCAGAGAAAATTTTGGATGGTGTTACAAGAGATAGTTTCATTCAATTGGCTAAGAGAAGAGGTTTTGAAATAAAAATAGAACCTATTAAAGTAAAAGATGTTATCGAAGCTCAGAAAAACGGAACTTTGAAAGAGGTTTGGGGTGTAGGAACTGCAGTTGTTACTACTGTTTTTCAGGCTTTGGGATATAATGGAGAAAAATTGGAATTGCCTAGACTTTCAGACGAAGAAAGCTTTGCTGTAATTCTTAAAAATGACTTAGTAGATTTGCAAAACAACCTTTCTGAAGATCCTTTCGGATGGAGAGTTTTGGTTGATCACGCACTAGAAACAGTTTAATTTTAGAATTAAATATCAATATAAAATCGGGGATTATTTCCCGATTTTTTTTATGCCAGATTATCTCGCAAAAAAGCAATTGATTTTATCATTAAAGTAAAAGTATCTTTAATAATATGAGCATCTTAATGAAATTTTCAATAGTTTCAAAATATAAATTCATCAAGTTTTGTAATTGATTCCCGAAATGCTTATTTTCGCAAAAGTTTTTATGAAAAAATTAGTCTTCATATCAGTTTTAAGCCTGTTGGGCTGCAAAAGAAACAACCCGGTGCATCCACCGGTTGGCGGTGTTTTGAGCCAGAGTGACCTGGACGTTTCAAAAAATCGCATGAAAAATCTCAATACCATCGAAAGACAGCAGATTCAGGATTGGATTGCAAGTCAAAACATAAAATTTTTCCCGACACAGCTTAATTACTGGACGACAGTAGATGGTTTTGATAAGCGGGAAAGAAGACCTGATGAGTCTACAGTTTCGTATTCGTATGACCTTTACGATTTTGATCAGACTAAAATTTATGATAAATCAATAAGCAGAAATGATGCAAGATTCGGACATTTCGATGAGCTTAAAGCTGTTGAAAATGCACTTCGATACATGCAGAATGGCGAAGAAGTAACACTTCTCGTTCCATCATCATTAGCTTACGGAACTTACGGAGACGAAAATAAAATTGATAACGATATTCCTTTAATTATAAAATTAAAAGTACTATAAATGAAATTCTTAAACAAAAATATAATCTTAGCAGCGGCAAGCATTTCGCTTTTAAGCTGTACTCCAATTTATAAAAAGATGAACGTAGACAAAGAAACTTACGAAGGGCTTAAAGACGGACTTTATGCTAATCTTCAAACGACAAAAGGTAACCTTATTGTAAAGTTTGAAGACAAAAAATCACCGGTAACTGTGGCTAACTTTGTTGGTCTTGCAGAAGGAAAAATCGATAATAAATCAAAAGCAAAAGGAGTTCCTTTTTATGACGGAACGATCTTCCACAGAGTAATCAAAGATTTCATGATTCAGGGAGGTGATCCAAAAGGAACTGGAGCAGGAGATCCGGGATACAAATTTGAAGACGAGAAAAACGACCTTAAACATACAGGAAAAGGTATTCTTTCGATGGCGAATTCTGGACCAAATACAAACGGTTCTCAGTTCTTCATCACTGAAGTGGCAACACCTTGGTTAGACGGAAGACATACTATTTTTGGTAAAGTTGTAAAAGGTGATGATGTGATCGATGCTATTGCTAATGTAGAAAAAGGAGCTCAGGATAAACCAAAAACTGACATCGTTCTAGAAAAAGTAAGTATTTTCAGCAAAGGTGATGAGTACAAAGGTTACGATGCTGCAAAAACTTTCAACGAAGGAAAAGGTAAAATTGCTGAAAACAACAAAGCATTTATTACTAAAGAAGAAGCTGAAAAAGTAAAGAAAGAAGAAGAATTTAAAGCCAATCAATTGAAATTAGTTGAAGGTTTAAAAGAGGGAATGCAGGTAACTGAATCTGGTCTTTACTATAAAATCACTAAAAAAACTGACGGGAAAACTCCAAAAGCTGGTGACAATGTCTTTGTACATTATGCAGGTAAATTAACAAACGGCGAGGAATTCGATTCATCATACAAAAGAAATCAACCTCTTGATTTTCCTGTTGGAACAGGTAGAGTAATCAAAGGATGGGACGAAGGAATCTTATTATTGAAAGAAGGTGAAACGGCTACTTTATTGATCCCACCAGCAATGGGTTACGGAGAAAGAGGTGCAGGAGGAGTTATTCCACCAAATGCATGGTTGATCTTCGATGTAGAATTGGTAAAAGTTCCTTAATCAACGCTGATAAAATATTTTAAAACCGTCTTGTGAAAGGCGGTTTTTTTTATTACTTTTAAATCTTTAAACCTCACAGGTTTTTAAAACCTGTGAGGTTTCTTCAATAAAAAATTATAATTTAAAGATGAAAACTAAATTAATTACATCGTTATTCATTCTTATTTCTACGTTTTCTTTTGCGCAAAAAAAGGTAAATTCGGATGATCAGGCAATCAGAAAATCGATGGTTTACTTTGCCAATACCATCAAATATAAAAAACTTGATCAGACAGTTGACAGTATTTATCCTAAATTTTTTACAATCGTCAATAAAGAACAGTTTACACAAATGCTGAACATGACTTACAATAACCCATTTGTGAAAATAGATGTTCTGGATATGAAATTTATCTCAGTAGGAAAACCTGAGTTAATTGAAGGCGAAAATTTTTCGATTACAAGCTATTATTTAAAGCTGAAAGCAGATGTAAGTTCAATGAACGAGCAGATGAAAAAATCAGTCTCAGAAATGCTCGAAAAAAAGTATGGTAAAGGCAGCGTGGAATATCTTGCTAAAGAAGATGCTTACATCATCAACGCCCCAATGAAAATGGTTGCCGTTTCAAAAGATAAGAAAGACTGGAAAGTAGTTTTTGCAGATAAAGAGTATAAAAAGCAACTGACGAAAGTTCTACCAAAAAAGATTTTGGATAAATTGTAATTTAAAAGCCGATTCGTGAGAATTGGCTTTTAAATTTATAATTAGTAATTATTTTAGTGATTGATAATTATAAATTTAATTTTGAAGTTAAGTTTTAATATTTTTGTTCTTAAACAATAAATAATGGATGATTCTTTTGCAATAAAGGATGCTTTGACAATAGCAAGCCCTTTTATAAAAACTGTTGTAGATACTTTTGTAACTCCTAAACTTGAGAAATTTAGAAATAGATTAACTGATGAAAATAATATAAATTTATTACCAATAGAATCAAATTTCACAGAATATTTTCATAGGACTTATAAAAGATTGATGGTAGTAAATACGTTGGTTTTTAATAATTCACAAAGGTTTTTAGATGACATTTATGTTCCTTTGACTATTGAGTGCAAAAGTGAAAGAAGGGTTAGGCTAAAAATAAAAGGTTTTCCTGACAAGCTATCAAATGATTATTCTAATATTTTGATAACTGATACTGCGGGTATGGGTAAATCAACTTTAATGAAAACCATTTTCATAGATTGTATAAATCGTCAACTAGGTATTCCAATATTTATTGAATTGAGGCGCTTATCTAAAGAAAAAACTTTAATTGATGAAATTATTGAACAATTAAATTCTATTGATAAAAACTTTGACAAAGAATTACTTTACGAACTGTTGGCTGATGGCGAATTTATATTCATATTAGATGGCTATGATGAAATTACGCTTAAAGATAGAGAAGTGGTTACAACTGATATTCAGAATTTTATTAATAAAGCAGGTAACAATAAATATTTTATCACTTCTAGACCAGAAAAAGCATTATTAAGTTTTGGCAGTTTTAGAGAGTTTTATATACATCCACTAATTAAAAAAGAAGCATATGAACTACTGAGAAAATATGATAAACAAGGTCATATTTCATCGATGCTTATTAAGAAATTAGAAGAAGAATACTTACAAAATATTGAGGAGTTTTTAGTGAACCCATTATTAGTTTCATTACTTTTTACAGCTTTTGAACATAAGCAGTCAATACCTTTTAAAAAGCATTTATTTTATCGTCAAGTTTACGATGCGAATTTTGAAAATCATGATTTAACTAAAGGCGATTCTTACATACATAAAAAGTATAGTAATTTGGAGATAGATGATTTCCATAGAGTATTACGGCATATTGGTTTTTCATGTTTAAAATCTCAAAAAATAGAGTTTACGAAAGATGAAATATTGAAACTTATATCAGAAAGTAAGGTATTTTGTGTTGGACTTGAGTTTACAGAATCCAACTTTCTTTCAGATATATTAAAAACAGTTCCTTTATTTAGTGAAGATGGAAATTATTATAAATGGTCACATAAATCTCTGCAAGAATATTTTGCGGCTCAATTTATTTTTCTTGACGCTAAAAAGAATCAATCTAAAATTATTGATTTAATTTATAATCATGCTGACTTAGATAAGTTCATAAATGTTCTTGATTTATATTATGATATGGATTATAAGACATTTAGATACAGGATTGAGTTTAAAATTTTAGAGGAATATCATCATCATCTTCAAAATTATTACCAAAATTTTAAAAGTGATTTAAATCTTCAATTAATTCCGCTGCGAGCAGAAATGACTTTTTTAAACGAGACTGTCATTTTTTATTTGGATGAAGATATAGACGAAGATGAAGAGGCACATAATGATAATATGACAGACATGATAACTAGTATTTCCGAACAAAATAATCTTGACGATATATTAGTTAGTCAGATAAGAATTTTTAAATTACAGAAATTAAATTTATTTCAATATGTACACCCAAAAAATAAATTATTTTACATATTCGAGAATAAAAAAAATCCAATTGTGAAAAAATTTAGTAGTGAAAAATATGATTTTTCTTCTAATTTTCCATTTGAATTTAATGAGGAAGTTAAATTTGCTAGGATTGATTATGTATATAATGATGGTGTTAATAATGAAAAAAATTTTAAAGAAATAAATAGTTTAATTTCAGACTATGTGGATGAAAGTATAATTATAAATCATTCAGAGGCAATTAAAAGGTTTAATGAAATAAAGAATGAGATAGATAAAGGTAGTGACGAATTTTTATTGGAGGGTCTTTAAAAGAATATAAATTGAATAAAAAACCGCCCCTCACAAGGCGGTTCTCTATTACTCAGGCTTCTTCGCATCCTTATTTCCCATTCTTCTCGAAAGAACCACATTCGAGAAATAATTCCTTCCGTTGTTGATAATGGTAAGAATATCTTTGTAATAGGTGTCTTCTTTCACAGAAGCCATTGCAGAGATATAGTTGGTCATTATTTTATAATCTGAAGCCAGTGTTTTGCGGAGAGCTTTAACATCGGCAACTACTTTTTGAGAGGTTTTAAAAGACCTTTGTGCAAAAAGCTGATTAAAATCTGTATTCGATGCTGCCAGATTCATGATGAATTTTTCGATTCCCAAAGTCAAAGCTGAGTTATAAAATTCTGGGGACTGTAATCTTATGATCAGCGAATTAAGCCTGTTGGTTTCAGATTCGTAAGAATCATCCTCTACGCCTTTGTATTCAGAAATAAGAAGCTGAATTGCATTATAAGCATCGGTTTCATTCTGTGTTTTGGCATTTCGATAGGGTTTTAAAGAATCCCTTAATGCCTGAATATCCCGATCCCTCACTTTATCAAGTCTGGCGATCTGTTCAGATTCTTCACTTGCCCTGATTTGATCAAGAGCTGCATTGTATACCGGAAGCTGATACTGTAAAGCTTCGTAAAGTCTTTTGAGGTCTGCATCGACATTGATGTCTAGTGATTTGGTACTGAAATCTTCAAAGAATCTTACAATCAGTTGACCAAATTCTGCGTTTTGTAGCCCATTCATATAAAGACTACTTAATTTAATTGTACTCATAAATTTGTGTTTTAGTATTATACTTTAAAATTGGATGTATTTATAGCAAACCCAAAAAGGAAGAAGGTTTCCCAATTTGGGACAGCATTAAACTCTTTAGTGGGAGACTTTCCCAAATTGGGGGAAGTGAGGATGTTATTAAATTTTCATTATCCCAAATTGGGAAGGTGTAAACCAAAATGGAAGGCTTGAAATGTGGCTTTTTTTCATCTTAATTGTATTTGTGTTATTCAAATGTAGCATAATTATCAATAGGTTGAGAGAAAAAATTTTCTTTCATCATTTCAAGAACATGTTTAAACTTCACGACTGCTTCCGTATCGCCACTTCGAGCAACACAGTTAAGCGGAGTGTATCGAGAATTTTTTTTATCAGGTAGACTGTTTTATGCTTCATCTCGTTAAGTTCCCGATACATTTTTCTTTCATTTCATTCCAGAAAAACACTCGAATGGACGGATAGCATTCTTTTAATGAGAATGGGTTTTAATGGTAAAAAGTAAAAATCAAATTAAATTAAATTTTAAAAGTTTCAAAATTACTCATCACTAATTACTCATTAACCATATCAAAATTCTCTCTCTAATTCCGTATATTTGGGGAAAATTTTTACAAAATGATCGAGTGGAAAACCGTAAAGGAATACGAAGATATTACTTATAAAAAATGCAACGGAGTGGCAAGAATTGCCTTCAATAGACCGGAAATCCGTAATGCGTTCAGACCAAAAACAACTTCAGAATTGTACGATGCTTTTTATGATGCATCAGAAGATCCGTCAATTGGGGTGGTATTGCTTTCAGGAGAAGGACCAAGTTCTAAAGATGGAGTTTGGGCGTTCTGCAGCGGAGGCGACCAAAAAGCAAGAGGTCAGCAAGGCTATGTAGGTGAAGACGGAAGACACCGTTTGAATATTCTGGAAGTTCAAAGACTGATCCGTTTTATGCCAAAAGCGGTAATTGCAGTTGTTCCGGGTTGGGCAGTTGGTGGCGGTCACTCGCTTCATGTAGTTTGTGATTTGACGCTGGCGAGTAAAGAGCATGCTATTTTCAAACAAACTGATGCTGATGTAACGAGCTTTGATGGTGGTTACGGTTCTGCTTATTTAGCTAAGATGGTCGGACAGAAAAAAGCACGTGAGATTTTCTTTTTAGGAAGAAATTATAATGCGCAGGAAGCTTTCGATATGGGAATGGTAAATGCCGTAATTCCTCACGACGAGCTTGAAGATACTGCTTACGAATGGGCGCAGGAAATTTTAGCTAAATCTCCGATGTCAATCAGAATGTTGAAATTTGCAATGAACCTTACAGACGATGGAATGGTTGGTCAGCAGGTTTTTGCTGGTGAAGCAACTCGTTTGGCATACATGACCGAAGAAGCAAAAGAAGGTAGAAATGCTTTCCTTGAAAAAAGAAAGCCAGACTTCGGCAAAGATCAGTGGATCTCTTAAAATATAAATAATAAGTAATAGGTAATGAGTGATTTCATTACCTATTATTTTGTAATTTTAGGGAAGTTCTAAAAATTACGGGAATATCCGTTTTTAATTACAGCTGAAATCAACGTTCGATTTGACATTCCGCAGGAATCTAAACTTATTTATTTCCAGCGTATCGAGATTCCTTCTGAATGACAAACAGACCGTTAAAAATAATTTATTTACAATTTGCTGATATTAAAAAAAAAATATTAGAAATGAGAAAGCATAAAAAAATATATTATGTTGCTGGAATTATCAGTGCACTTTTAGTTCCGCTTTTGTTTCTGTACTACGCTACTCCTGTTTATTATCAAATGAGCATGAGAGCTATAGATATTGGACTTCCCTATAAAGCTAAAAAAGGAGAAAAGATTCCGGAATATACACAAATTCCGAAAGAGGGATGGAGTTACAAAACAATCAATGTAAAGCCTGATTTTGATGAAAAAACTGAAGAGAATTTCATTAAAGAAATTAATCAGTTAAAAGAAAATGATATTGACAAAACTGGAATAAGATTTCAGCTTTCCGACAAAAATGTTTACGCAGATATTGTTGGTTTACTCAATATAATGTTAAAAACCAAACAGGAAATGTACGGTCTTGATATGGATGAAACCAACAGTTTATATGTTCTTTATAAAAAACCACAAAATACTTTTTTGGGAATAGATAATAATAGTGGTAGTTGTGTAGTGTATGTTGATATGAATGAATATTATTATGATAGTGCAGGTTTTTGGCAAAAACTTATTCACTATTCTCCCAAAGAATCTTATTATTTAATTTTTGGTTTTCTAATGCTGATTTACTGCGCTATGCTCAGACCTAAACTGAGTTTCAATATTTAATTTAATGGAACAAAATTTTCAAAACCCACAGATTTTTGATCTCGAAATTCCTGATTTCAGTGATTTAAAACTGACTTCGGTATCGCCAAAATATCTCAGGATTATTTTATTTAATCTGGGTTTATTCTCTGTTTTTCTAATCGGAGCGGTTGCTGCAGCTTTTTATTTTTTTTATTTCAATTTGAGTCTTATTCAAATTTGGGCAATTGTCATCGGAATTTTTCTGATGATTGTTTTTCTTTTTCTGAATACTCTGATTGGTTTTAAATTCAGGAAATACGCAGTTCGTGAAAAAGATTTGGTGTACCAATATGGTTGGTTGAAACGAAGCGTGATTATTGTTCCGTTCAACAGAATTCAGCACATCAAAGTAGAGCAGGGTTGGTTTTCTAAAATATTGGGCTTAAAATCGGTTTCGGTTTTTACGGCTGGAGTTAGCGGTGGAGATGTTACTGTAAATGGGCTTCCTGAAGATATTGCTGAAGGAATTAATCATCATATCAGAGGAACAATTTCGAAAGAAAAAACAGACGATGGAGGAGAAGCTTAATTCTTTTTTTCAACCTCAAAGACAGTCGAAAACGGGTATTGTATTGCTTTTTCTCTACAATATCGGAATGGTGATTAAAAATTTATGGGTTTTCGTTATCCTTTTTTTTGTCAGAAAAGACAAAATAGAACCTTGGATTATTGTTCTTGCCATTATTGCCGGACTCTTAATTCTCATTGTTTCTGCGGTTTTACAATACTATCATTTCAAATATTATATTGATGAAGAAAACGAGGAATTCGTCATTCATGAAGGAATCATCAATACATCGGTAACTAAGATTAAAAAAGAAAATATTCAGGAAGTTAATATTTCACAGCCTTTTGTTCATCGGTTTTTTAATATCTACAAACTCGAAATCGATACACCCGGAAGTTCAGAAAAAGAAGTTAAAATTTCGGCATTGACGAAACAGAATGCAATTGACCTTAAAAAATATCTTTTAACAGAAACTAGGCTCGAAAACAGTTTAAAAGAAGAAACTGAAATTACCGAAAATCAGAAAGTTGAAAAGCTTCGTTCCATTGAAATTTCAACGCTCAGTATTTTAAAATACGGAATTACTGCGAACTATATTCAAAGTTTTTTCGCACTGGTCAGTTTAATGATCTATGGTTTTTCCGAACTCAGCAACTTGCTGAAAAAGGCTGAATTTGAAACGCAGTTAGATTATGATACGGTAGAATCTCAGTTTTTGGCATTTTCTATTCCTGTTATTCTTGGGATTGTTGTGGTTGTCATTATTGTTGGAATTCTGATTAATACGGTTCGTACATTGATTAAATTTTTCAACTTTAAAATCAACGAAAACAACCAAAGTTTTTCTTTTGAGTACGGCTTGTTTAATACCCGAAATTCAATTGTCAACAAATCAAAAGTTCAGGTGATTACTGAAACACAGAACTGGATTCAGAAGAAAATGAACATTTCTTTTGTGAAATTTCTTCAGATTGGAAAAAATGAGGAAGATGAAAAAAAAGTTGCAGCAGTTCCCGGAATTAATAATACTGAAAAAGCAAAACTGATTTCAACAATTTGGAATGAAAATCCGGTTTTTACAGATTATTTAAAGCCTAATTTCAGATTAATTATCGTCCATACTTTTCAATATATTGTTCTGCCTTTACTTCTGGTTTTCTTTATTGAAAAAGAGTTGCTTGTAAATTATTGGTTTTTAGTGATTGTCTACATTGTTTTAGCCGAATTATTTATTCTGATGTCTTTCAGAAATTTAAAATTGTTTTACAGCGAGAGATTCATAAGATTAAAATCAGGAATTTGGGACATCGATAACCGAACTTTTGAGGTAGAAAAGCTTCAAACTGTGAAAATTTCTCAGTATTTTTGGCAAAGAAAAACAAACTTAGGAAGTATTACTTTTTATACCTCTGCAGGACGCTTTAAAATGGTTGCTTTAAACTTTACAAAGCTCAAAAAACTGCTGAATTACTGCGTTTATAAAATAGAAATACGAAAATAATAAATGATAATTGATTAACGATAAAAGATATATCATTGATCAATTATCTCTTATCAATTATAATTATGACCGATTGGATAAAAGCCGCAAGGCTGAGAACGTTACCGCTTTCGTTAAGCGGAATTATCATGGGTTCTTTCATTGCAAAATGGAGACTCAGAGAAGAAGGAGGAATTTGGGACTGGAAAATCTTTGCTTTGGCGCTTTTGGTGACTTTGCTGTATCAGGTTTTATCAAACTATGCGAATGATTACGGAGACGGTGTAAAAGGAACCGATGCCAAAAGAATTGGTGAAGCAGAAGCAAGAGCAGTAGCTTCGGGTAGAATTACCGCAAAACAGATGAAAAATGCTGTCATTTTGTTCTCTTTTTTATCTTTCGTAGCGACTTTCGCACTTTTGTATCTGGCTTTTATTCCGGATTATATGAATGAGTTTTATATTTTCATCGGATTGGGAGTGGCAAGTATTCTGGCTGCAATCGGGTATACGGTAGGTAAAAAACCTTACGGATATATGGGATTGGGCGATATTTTCGTTTTTATATTCTTCGGTTTGGTTTCGGTTTGCGGAAGTTATTTTCTGTTTACAAAAACTTTTTCTTGGGATATACTTTTACCGGGAACCGCCATCGGAATGATGAGTATGGCAGTTTTGAATCTAAACAATATGCGTGACATCGAAAGCGATAGATTATCAGGAAAAAATAGTTTTGCTCTAAGAATTGGTTTTAGAAATGCGATGATTTACGAAATGGTTTTATTGCAACTTCCATTGATTCTTATTCTGGTTTTTTTAGGCATAAACAACTTTATTCAGTTACAGAAATATTACGTATTTATTGTCATGATTTTATTGATTCCGGTTGCGAAACTGAGAAGAAATATAATGGATGTAAAAGAGCCGAAAAAGCTCGATCCATTTTTGAAGCAAGTTGGTATACTTACTCTGATGATGGCTGTTTTAACAGTTTTGGGACTTAATTATTTTAGCTAAAACTTTCTGTTATGGAATCTAAAATATTTGTACAGGCTCAGATGTTGATCAGAAAACCGATTGACAACGTTTTTGAAGCATTTATCAACCCAGAAGTCACTACCAATTTTTGGTTTACAAAGTCAACTGGCAAGCTGGAAGAAGGTAAAACAATTACGTGGGAATGGGAAATGTATGGTGCAAAATCTGAAGTAAAAGTTCTCCTTGTTATTCCAAATCAATTGATAAAAACAGAGTGGGGGTTGTTTTCTAACAATGTAGATTATGAGTTTAAAGAAATGGAAAAAGGAACTTTAGTCATTATCAAAAGTTACGGATATTCTGAAACCGGAGATGCACTTATATCTGTAATCAATGACAACACAGGCGGTTTTACAACGGTTTTAGATGGCTGCAAAGCTTACTTAGAACACGGAATTAATTTGAGATTGATTGAAGATAAATTTCCTTCGAAATAATAATCATAATTAGGATTAAAACAAAAATGCTTCGACTACGCTCAGCATGACACTGTTAAAAACAGTTAGTATTAGCGTTGTCATGTTGAGCTTGTCGAAGCATCTCTATTAAATGTAAAAATTCAAAAATAAATTTAAAATGAAAATACAATACTTAGGACAAAACTGTTTTTTGTTCACGTACAAAGACAAAACAATTCTTTGTGACCCTTTTTACAACTATAAAAAAGCAGAATCTGGGTTTGATATTTCGGCTCAGAAAATCGATTATATCTTAATCACTCATGCTCACGGCGATCATATTGCTGATGTAGAAGAGGTTTTGCAGCATCATCCTGAAGCTACAATTATCGGTCAGCCGGAAATCTGTGCGTACTTTAAAAATGCTAAAAATAAAGACGATGTGAATTTAGGAGGATCTGCAAAGATTGATGACCTTAAAATTTCTATGGTTCCTGCTCATCATACAAGTTCGTTTCCTGATGGAAGCTACGGTGGTGTGCCTGTAGGATATATTTTCAGACTTCCTGAAGGTAAAAACGTGTATTTGGCTGGCGATACAGGAGTAATGGCAGATATGCAGTTGTTTCCGGCGTTGTACGGGAATTTAAATCTTTCAATTCTTCCAATTGGCGGTCATTATACGATGTGTGCAAGAAAAGCAGCTTTTGCAGCGTCAGAATTATTGAAAACTCCAAAAGTAATCGGATGTCATTTTGATACTTTCCCGGCAATTGAAATCAATCATGATAATGCAGCGAAGCATTTTGCTGATAAAAATGTTGAATTGGTTTTACCTAAACTCGGAGAAAGTTTCTACATATAACAAAAAAAATTAAGAGATTAAGTAATTTAAATAAAATCATCTTAATCTCTTAACTTATAAAAATAAAAAATGGCAAGCTACCTAAATCACACCGCTACGACCAATTACCTTTGCTGCGTTCCCACCCTGGAGGATTCTCAGGAGCTGGTTGTTTAGGACTTGCCGTTGCAAAGATAGGAACTTATTTTAAAATTAAAAATATTATTACAGAAAAAATCTTTAAAAATCCCTTTATTAAGGCTAAAACGCTGAAATTTAGAGCAATATTTTTTAAGAAATTTTCTAAAAATTAGAATTATGACGAAAAGTCCATTTACCCTAGGAGTTTTATTGTATGCTGTTACAATGGCAATCTTTTTTGTAGTCTACACATTTTTTTCAGGTATCGAATATTTTGATACTACACTGAAAGTCAATGCTTTTGTTTTGCCAATTGTCTATGTTTTATTTGCTTTTTGGTCTGTAAAATCTCATTGGAATAACCATCAAATGAATTTTAAAGAAGCTTTTAAAAGAGCGTTTGTGCCAATGTTTGTAGGTGGAATTTTATCTATCGTAAGTATCTTTTCTTTCTTAAATTTCATCGATACGGATGCGAAAAAACTATTAAATTACCAATATGTACACCGCCAAAAATCTGAATTAGATAAAGAATATCAGTCAGCAAAAAAGATTCTGAAGCATCAAAAAGACATTGATGAGCTGGAGCAAAAATATCAGGAAGGTCTTCAAAGGTTTGATCCTGCGACGATAAAAGATAAAGATATGCTTACGGCGAGTCATTTTTCAGGATATTTTGCAGCAATTCTTATATTTTACGTAATTTTGTCTGTCTTTTTTGGAGCGTTTTTCAGAAAAAAAACAAACCATCAGGAAGTAATTAATCAAGAATAATTTTTATTAAAATTAAATGAATTTATCTATAGTAATTCCGTTACTCAACGAAGAGGAGTCTCTCGAAGAGTTGTTTACAAGAATCGACAACGTTTGCAAAACCAGTAACTTATCTTATGAAGTTTGGTTTATCGATGACGGAAGTACAGATTTGTCGTGGAGCATTATTGAGAATTTAAAAGTGCAGCATCCACAAATCCACGGAATAAAATTTTCCAGAAATTACGGAAAATCTCAGGCTTTACATGCTGCTTTTGAAAGAGCACACGGTGATGTTATTATCACGATGGATGCAGATTTACAAGACTTCCCAGAAGAAATTCCTGAGCTTTACAGAATGGTGATTGAAGATAATTACGACATTGTTTCGGGCTGGAAAAAGAAGCGTTTTGACAATGTAATGACCAAAAATATTCCTTCGAAACTATTCAACGCTGCGGCAAGAAAAGTTTCAGGAGTTTATTTGCATGACTTCAACTGTGGGCTGAAAGCGTATAAAAAACAGGTTGTAAAATCAATTGATGTGTACGGCGATATGCATCGATATATCCCGGTTTTGGCTGCGAATGCAGGTTTCAGAAGAATTACAGAAAAAGAAGTTCCGCATCAGGCAAGACCTTATGGAACATCAAAATTTGGGACTGAAAGATTTGTTCGCGGATTTCTAGATTTGGTAACACTTTGGTTTGTAAGTCGTTTTGGAGGTAGACCAATGCATTTTTTCGGAGCCGTAGGAACGATTATGTTTATTGTAGGTTTTCTTTCAGCTTTTTGGCTGGGAATTTCGAAACTGATTGATGTAGCAAGAGGAATTTACGGACATTTAATTACCAATAATCCTTGGTTTTTTATTGCATTAACGATGATGCTAATGGGAACTTTGCTTTTTATCGCAGGATTTTTAGGTGAAATGATTATCCGTACAAACAGGGAGCATAAAAATTATAATATTGACGAAGTGATATAAGATGTATGAAATTTTATCTATTAATTCTATGTACCTTTTTTCTATCATGTTCAGAAGTGAAACAGACAGAGCCGATAACTTCACAATGGGAATTTATCAGCATTAATGAAGGCGAAAGATACGAAGTTAATGCTAAAATGTTGAATAACATCAACAAAGAAAACGGTACTGGCACATTAGAATTTAAAGATGATTTGTCTTTTTTATCGTTGGGAAGCAAAAATAAAAGTGCGGGTACTTATACTTTAAAAAATAACACTTTGGTTATGCAATATTCTAATCTGCCTGAGCCAATAAAGTTTAATTATTCTGTTGTTGACAAAAAATACTTGCTTTTAAGAAATACTGATGGTAAAAAACTAACATGGCTTTATAAAAAAAGTAAATAATGAAAAAAATAGTTTTAGGAATAAGTTTACTGGCTATATTTTCCTGTGGTAAAATTTCTCCAAAAGGAAATTTAGAGAAGAAAGAAATTAATGTTGAAGAATTTGTAAACCTTAATCTTGAAGGAAAGTTTCGTGTATTTTATGCAAGAGGACCGAAAAACTTTGTAGAAGTAGAGACCTACCCGAATATAGCCGGAAATCTGGATATTGATGTGGATGACAAAACCCTTTCCATCAAAGAAAGCAGGAAAACTAAAGGCGTTGATTTCTATAATATCACGATTTATTCAAAATATAATCTGGAAAAAATTTCAATTTCAGATTCTGTAGAAATGAATATTTCGAGTGAAATTAAGACCGATAATTTCAAATTAAATTTAAAAAATTATGCTACTTTTATGGGGTCATTGAACACAAGAAGAGCGGAAATTGATATGCAGAACAAAAGCCGCGCTAATTTTTTAGGTGCAACTAAAGATGCGGTAATAAAAATCTCTGACACTGCAAGTTTAATTGCTCCTTACTGGAAAATTGTCAATTTGAATGTAGATTCTCAAAACGGAAACTACGCAGAAGTCAACGTAAAAGATACATTAAAAGGAACTGTGAAAAATACAGCAAAATTTGTGTATTATAACGATCCGATCAGAGCTTTTAAAGTTGACAAAACAACGAGAGTAGAGAATAAAAAATTGAACTAAGCTGGAAGTTGGAGGCTTGATGAGGGAAGTTAAGTAGGTTTGAAGTTAAAATTTATTAATTAAACACAAATGAGATGAGTTTTAAATTTGAAAAGTTGAGAATTTGGCAGATATCAATGGAATTTGCAGAAAGTATTTATAAAATAACTTTGAATTTTCCAAAAGACGAATCGTTTAATCTCACTTCTCAAATTAGAAGAGCTTCTGATTCTATTGCATTAAATATTTCTGAAGGCTGTATTTTACAATCAAAATTAGAGTTTAGAAAATTTTTAGGATATTCGATACGATCATTAGCTGAAGTAGTTACCTGTTTGTACAAAGCAAAAAACAGAAAATATATTTCGGAAGAAGAATTTAATAAATTATATAATGAAAGTTATAGTTTAATGAATCAGATTATAGCTTTTAGAAATCAAATAAAAGATTAAAAAAGATGGAAGCCTGAAACAGGATGATGGAAAACCTCCAGCTCCCTGCTTCCAAACTTCCAACTAAAAAAATATACAAATATGACAACATTAGAAAAAGCGAAACTTTGGTTAAATGATTCCTTTGATAAAGAAACGAAGGATGCTGTTCAATTGTTAATCGACAGCAATTCTCCTGATTTGGAAGATTCTTTTTACAGAGAATTAGAATTCGGAACAGGAGGGATGAGAGGAATTATGGGTGTTGGAACCAATCGTTTAAATAAATATACGTTAGGTCAAGCAACACAAGGACTTGCGAATTATATGTTGCAGCAGTTTCAAGGTGAAGAAATAAGCGTTGCGATTGCTTATGATGTAAGAAATAATTCAAAAGAATTCGGAAAATTGGTAGCAGATGTTTTAACAGCAAACGGAATAAAAGTTCTTCTGTTTAAAAATCACAGACCAACTCCGGAGTTATCTTTCACTGTTCGTGACAGAAAATGTAATGGAGGAATTGTATTGACAGCCTCTCACAATCCGCCTGAATATAACGGTTACAAAGTATATTGGAATGACGGCGCGCAAATCGTTCCGCCACATGATGAAGCGATTATCAATGAAGTATATTCGGTAAAATTTGAAGAAATAAAATTTGAAGGAAATGACGATCTTATCGAGTGGATCGGAGAGGAGCAAGATGATGTTTATATCGATGCCTGTATCGAAAACTCTTCATATCAGGATGTTGGAAAAGGTAATTTAAATATTGTTTTCACTTCCATTCATGGAACAACTTACACAACTGTTCCGAAAGCTTTGGAAAAAGCTGGTTTCAAAAAGATTGATTTAGTTAAAGAACAAATGATTCCGAGCGGAAATTTTCCGACCGTAGATTCTCCAAACCCGGAAGAACCTGCAGCTTTGGAAATGGCGATGGATTTAGCTAAAATCACCAATGCAGATATCGTAATCGGAACAGATCCCGATGGAGACCGATTGGGAATTGCCGTCAGAAATCTGGAAGGTGAAATTCAATTATTAAACGGAAACCAGTGTAATACGATTTTGACGTATTATATTTTAGACCAATGGAAAAAACAAGGAAAAATTACAGGAAAAGAATTCATAGGTTCTACAATTGTAACTTCAGATATTTTCTTTGATATAGCTGAAAAATTCGGTGTAGACTGTAAAGTTGGATTGACAGGTTTCAAATGGATCGGAAAAATGATCCGTGATTTTGAAGGTGAGGAAAAATTTGTTTGTGGTGGTGAAGAAAGTTTTGGTTTCATGACCGGAGATTTCGTTCGTGACAAAGATTCTTGCGGAAGTATCATTTTAGCCTGCGAAATTGCAGCTTGGTGTAAAGCGAACGGAAAAACGATGTACGAATACCTGATTGAGATTTATCAGGAAACCGGAATGTATTACGAAGGTTTAATTAATATCGTTAAAAAAGGAAGAGACGGAGCGGAAGAAATTCAGAATATGATGAAGAATTTCCGAGAAAATCCTCCAAAATCATTGGCTGGTTCATTGGTTGAAGAAGTAAAAGATTTTAAAGAGCAGACCAATTTCGTAGTTTCTGAAAATGAAAAACATGTAATGGATGATATTCCAAAATCTAATGTTTTAATTTATTACACTCAGGACGGAACAAAAGTTTGCGTAAGACCTTCAGGAACAGAACCGAAAATTAAATTCTATGTTTCTGTGAAAGAAAATATAACTTCAAAAGAAGATTTTGAGGAAACTTTAAAAGCTTTAGAAGCAAAAATAGAAGAAGTAAGAAAAGATCTTCAGTTGAATTAAAATAATTAGATGTTAGATTTCAACTTTTAAATCTAACATCTAACATCTAGTATCTAATATCTAACAATAATAAAAAGTGAAAGTTTCAAAATTAGCAGCGAACCTTATTGGTTCTGAAATTGTAAAAATTGGTAATGAAGTAAATGATTTAAAGGCGAAAGGAGCAGAGATTGCCAATCTTACGATTGGAGATTTAAATTCTAATCTTTACCCGATTCCTGCAGAATTAAAAGAAGAAATTCAGAAAGCGTATCAGAATAATTTAACCAATTATCCACCGGCAAACGGATTGTTATCTTTAAGAAGTGAAGTTTCTAAAGACCTTAAAACAAGATGGAATCTTGATTATTCAGCAAACGATATTCTGATTACAGCAGGTTCAAGACCGTTGATTTATGCCGTATATAAAACAATTGTTGATGAAGGCGATAAAGTAATTTATCCTACACCGTCTTGGAATAATAATCATTACGCTTATCTTACTTCTGCAGATGCTGTTGAAGTGAAGACAACTCCGGAAAACAATTTCTTACCCACTGCTGATGATTTAAGACCTCACTTAAGCGGAGCTGTTCTTTTAGCACTTTGTTCGCCGTTAAATCCTACAGGAACCATGTTTACAGAAGCTCAGTTGAGAGAAATCTGTGAAATGATTTTAGAGGAAAACAGCAAAAGAGGAGCAGACCAAAAGCCGTTATATTTAATGTACGATCAGATTTATTCTAATCTTACTTTTGGTGCAAAACACGTTGATCCGGTATCTCTTTTCCCTGAAATGAGAGAATTTACAATTTATATTGAAGGTATTTCCAAATGTCTTGCCGCAACAGGAGTTCGTGTAGGATGGGGATTTGGTCCGGCTCATATTATTGATAAAATGAAAGCTTTATTGACTCACGTTGGAGCTTGGGCACCAAAACCAGAGCAGGAAGCAACTGCAAAATATTTCCAGAATGCTGATAATGTCAATACATTTATCGATGATTTTAAAGGAAAACTGGAAGCAAGCTTAAAGGTTCTTCACAACGGAATTCAGGGTCTGAAAACGAAAGGTTTAACTGTTGAAAGTATTGAACCGATGGGTGCACTTTACTTGACAATCAAGTTAGATTACATCGGAAAGACAAAGCCAGACGGAATAGTGATTGAAAATTCTTCTGATTTGGTATTTTATTTAATCAATGAAGCAGGCGTTGCTTTAGTACCTTTCTCTGCATTTGGCGAAGCTAAATCTGAGCCATGGTTCAGAGCTTCTGTTGGAGGTTTAGATATCAAAGAAATTGAATTGATGATGCCTAAATTGGAAAATGCTTTAAATAATTTAAAATAATGCTTTTAAGTTATAAGTTATTAATTATAAGTTATGAGTGAAAGTATTGTTGGGAAAGAGAGCTTTGAATTCGCAATACATATTGTCAATTTCTATAAAAAGTTTAGTGTTGAAAAAAAAGAATACATTTTATCCAAACAAATCTTACGTTCAGGAACTTCTATAGGAGCAAATGTACGTGAAGCATTGAATGCTCAAAGTAAAATGGATTTTATTCATAAATTATCCATTTCTCAAAAAGAATGCGATGAAACAATTTATTGGCTTGAACTTCTTTTTGCAACTCAATATATTTCAAAAGAAGAGTTTGAGAATTTAAAAAACCAGGCTTCACAATTACTAAAAATTATACGAAGTATAATAATAACCACAAAGAATAAGACTCATAACTTATAATTAATAACTTATAACTCTTAACATGAAAATTATCGCTGTAATTCCTGCGCGCTATGAAGCCAGCCGTTTTCCCGCAAAACTGATGCAGATGTTGGGTGAAAAAACAGTCATTACAACTACGTACCAAAATGTTGTGGAAACCGGACTTTTTGACGAAGTATTTGTAGCAACGGATTCTGAAATTATTTTTAACGAAATTGAAAACAATGGCGGAAAAGCTGTAATGACGGGGCAACATGAAACAGGAAGTGACAGAATTGCAGAAGCTGTACAGAATATCGATTGCGATATCGTAATCAACGTTCAGGGGGATGAGCCGTTCTTAAAATTAGAACCTTTACAACAATTGATTGACGTTTTTAAAGAAGATGAAAATCAGGAAATTTCTTTGGCTTCATTAAAAATAAAACTTCACGAAAAAGAAGAAATAGAAAACCCAAATAATGTAAAAGTAATTACCGATAACAACGGTTTTGCACTGTATTTCAGCCGTTCTGTAATTCCTTTTCACAGAGAAATTTCTTTTCAGGTTGATTATTTCAAACATATCGGCGTGTATGCTTTCAGAAAACATGCTTTACTTCAATTTTCAAAACTGGAAATGAAACCTTTAGAAATTTCAGAAAAAATAGAATGCATTCGTTACCTTGAATATGGTATGAAAATAAAGTTGATTGAAACCAATTTCATCGGAGTAGGAATTGATACGCCTGAAGATCTGGAAAAAGCCAGAAAATTAATTTGAAAATTTGTTTAAATTAGATAATTTTGAAAATGTTATGTTATCGGCTTTCATTTTCAAATTGCCTCATTTTCAACTTTTAAAATTAAAAAAGCCTTATATTTGATTTTATAAATTGATTTAATGAAGAAATTACTCATCGCTTTCGTCCTGATTTTTTCTCAACTGTCTTTTGCTCAGACTGCTAAAGAAATTATCGAAAAAAATATAGAATTATCGGGAGGATTGACCAATTGGAAACTTTTAAATTCAGTATTACTTCAAGGAAAAGTAATTTTAGGAATTAAAGACGAATATCCTATCAAAATATATCAGCAAAGACCCAATTTAACCAAAACTGTCATTACAATCGGAGGAAAAGACACCGCCATTGAAGGGTATGACGGCAATAAAGGGTACGCCATGAATTATGCAGCCAATAAACTTCAGGAGTATAAAGAATATGTTCCCGAAAGCTTTGATAATGATTTTATTGACTGGGAAAATAAAGGTTTTGAAGCAAAATATTTAGGGAAAGAAAAAGTAGGAGAGATCTATTGCCATAAAGTAGAATTGACCAAAAACGTTAATAAAAACTACTACTATTTTGATACTAAATCATTCATGCTTTTAAAAGAAATAAAAAAAGATGAAACTTTAACGTATTCAGATTACAAAAAGGTCGGGAATTTGATGATGCCATTCAGATTAGAATCATCGAGCACCAAAAAAGATGGCGATTACGTGATGCTTCTCTACAAAGTGGAAATCAATAAAGTATTTCCTGCTAACAATTTTAAATTTTAAATAAATATCTCAAAATGAAGAATTTTTTTATAGTGCTTATTTCTTTTATGGCGTTTTCTAACAGTTGCGCTCAGAAAAAAAGCGAAGTTTCTAAAGTAAAAACAAAACAGGCTATGTCACAAACAATATACGATTATAAAGTAGACGCTCTTGAAGAAGGCAAAACAATCAACTTTGCAGATTTTAAAGGAAAGAAAATTCTTGTTGTAAATACTGCTTCAGAATGTGGTTTTACCCCTCAATACGCAGATTTGGAAAAGCTTTCTAAAGAATATGGTGATAAACTGGTCGTTGTTGGTTTCCCTGCAAATAATTTTGGCGGACAAGAACCAGGAACGAATGTTGAGATTGGTGCTTTTTGTCAGAAAAATTATGGGGTTACTTTTCCTTTAGCAGCTAAAGTTTCTGTAAAAGGTGATGATACTGCTCCAGTTTTCAAATATCTTACTGAAAAACAACTAAACGGAGTAAAAGATACCGAAGTAAAATGGAACTTTACCAAGTTTTTAATTGATGAAAACGGGAAGCTAATTGATAGTTTTGTAAGCAAAGTAAAGCCTACAGACGAAGAAATTACCAAATATTTGAAATAATTAATTATATTATTGAAGCGGATTTTTAATCCGCTTTTTTTAATGCTTTACCAGAATCTTTTCTGTCGCTTTCTTGCTGAGAACCTCTGTTTTTCCGGAAATTTCTATGGTAATTGATTTATCGAAATCTTCAATTTTAAGAATTTTAATCTTAGTATTCAGAAGAAGTTTTCTTTCAGTAAGGTAATTAAGAAAGGCATCATCAGATAACGTAACAGAGGCAAAAACTACAGTTTCACCCACTTTACAGTTACTTAACTGCTGAAGATCCTGTGCAATAATATTTCCGTCTTTATCGGGAATGGGCTCGCCGTGAGGATCAAATTTCGGATAGTCTAAAATCTCATCCATTTTATCGAAGAAAATCTGCGAATGTACATGCTCCAGCTGTTCTGCAATCTCGTGCACATTTTCCCAGCCAAAATTCATCTTTTTCACCAAAAACATTTCAGTAAGACGATGTTTTCTTACCACCAAAGCGGCTTCACGTCTGCCTTTTTCGGTAACTCTAAGCGGTTTATAGGTTTCATAAATCACCCAGTTTTTATCGGCAAATTTCTTCATCATATTATTAACGCTCGGCATTTTTACGTTAAGAAATTTGCTCAATTCATTAATCGTGACTTTTCCTTCATGGTCAACTACATGAAACAAAGCTTTCAGATAATTTTCTTCTGTTAATGTTGTTCTCAAAATGTTAGATGATTTTCATTACAAATCTAACAAAATATTTTTTAAATGTTGGTCTTGTTATTTTAAGATTTTTTAATTTTACACTATGAAATTTTCTTTTAAAAACGATTATTCCGAAGGTTGTCATCCTCAGATTTTAGAATCTCTCCTTCGCAATAATCTCGATCAACAGGCAGGCTATGGTGAAGATGAGTATTCTAGAAAAGCTAAAGATTTAATTAAAAATAAGATTGAAGCACAGGATGCCGATGTCTATTTTGTATCCGGGGGAACGCAGGCAAATCTGATTGTTATTTCATCTATTTTAAGACCTTATCAATGCGTAATTTCTGCTGCAACAGGTCATATTCTGAATAATGAAACCGGAGCAATTGAAGCAACGGGACATAAAATTTTGAGTATCGAAAAGGAAGACGGAAAACTATTTCCATCAGATATTATTCCTGTTTTGGAGAGCCATCAGAATATTCCACACCAGGTGATGCCGAAGTTAGTTTATATATCAAATTCTACAGAGCTCGGAACGATTTATACAAAAAAAGAACTGGAAGACCTTTCAGCATTTTGTAAAGCAAATAATCTCTATCTCTTCATGGACGGTGCGCGGTTGGGGCATGCTTTAACCTCAGAAATCAGTGATTTAGAATTAAAAGATATTGCTCAACTGACCGATGTTTTCTATCTCGGCGGAACTAAAAACGGAGCTTTATTAGGAGAAACAATTATCGTTAATAATAAAATTTTACAGGAAGATTTTGCTTTTAATATCAAACAAAAAGGAGCGTTATTGGCAAAAGGAAGGCTTCTGGGAATTCAGTTTTTGGAGCTGATGCAGAACGATTTATATTTTGAGCTGGCTAAGAATGCCAATCAGCAGGCAATGAAGATAAAAAATGCTTTGTCTGAAAGGGGAGTGCAGTTTCTCTCTGATACCTATACCAATCAGATTTTTCCTATTTTAGACAATCAAATCATTGAAGTTTTATCTAAAAAATTTGAATTTTATGTTTGGAAAAAAATAAACGAAAATTCATCAGCAATCCGTCTGATAACTTCATGGAATACTAATAATACTGCTGTTGAAGAGTTTATTAAAACTTTTAATGGTGAATTATAAATGAAAAATGCAACTCACAAGAGTTGCATTTTTTTATTTAATAACAATAATTATTTTAAAGCTCTTGTGACCATTTTACAATCAGCTGTTTCAAGTTTTTGCCCGTCTTTATAGGTTATTTTCTTTTCGTCAGCATAACGCATCAATCCGTTTTCATCTTTCTGGCTTCCGATTCCTTCCATTAAAGTATTGTCTTTCTGAATGAAGAAAATATCTCTTTTGCTGGTTGTACCTTCAGACGCAAATTGATAAGTCAGTTTTAAAGTATCACCGGATTTAAATCCAAATAATTCACCTTTTGAACTGTCTTTTTCGCTATTTTTATAAGCCATTTTTCCAGAAAGTGTGCCTAAATTATCATCAATGCTTACAAAAACACTGTCTTTGCCGGTAACCCCCAAATAACAAAAAGTTTTTGCTCCTAAAGTATCAATTACCTGCTCAGCCGGAGCTTCAAGAGAATCTGTAGTAGCTACAGGTTTTACAGTTTCATCTTTTTTATTACAGCTTATCATCAAAACAGACAATGCTCCAAATACAATATACTTTTTCATGATTTTAATATTATGTTAAACATTATAACTGCTAATTTAGACATTGTATTTTTAATCTGAGACAAATTGAAATTTTTCCTTCAAATTCTAATCGCTGAGAATCGCTTAAAATTTTTTTCACTGATATTTTATCGTCTAATCAAAATTATAATCAGCAGTTTATTTAAAGAAATTCTATAATTAGAAATTTTAAATTTTTTGACAATTATATATTTCAGTGTATCATTTAAAATTAAAAGAGAACTTTAAGAATTTACCATTAATCTGTGAAAACCTGAATCGGCTTTAATTTAATATCGAGTTTAGGAATATTGCCTATTAAGTACACTATTCCGTAATTATAAAAAGTCCTATAATTTACATTATGTTAAATTAGATATTTTTTCAGATTTCTATACATACAATTTTCAACTTCAAATTAATGAGATGCCGATTTTGAAAATACATTGATAATCACTACTCCGATTATAATCAAAAGAATCCCAAGTATTGCAGGAAGATCAAGAGTTTGCTTATAAACAAAATACCCAACCAAAGAAATTAAAACGATTCCCACGGCCGACCAAATTGCATACGCAATCCCGATTGGAATAACTTTTATGGCGTGTGTGAGTAAATAAAATGAAGCTGACATTGCTACGACAAAAATTACAGTTTGCAAAGGTTTTGTAAATCCTTCAGATGCTTTTAAAAAAGATGTTGCGACAGATTCGAAAAGTATCGCAAATGCCAGAAATATATAGTTCTTCATATGTAGGTTTTATTGATAATTTTGTTTTAATAGATCATTTAATCCATGCTTATCAAAAAGTATTTTTCCGATTTCCATTTTAGACCAGCCTTCTTTTAGCTTATAAGTAAATGTTAAATTATTCTCTGTAAGAAAAGATTCCAAATGTAACAACATAATGTTTTTATTGTTCACTAAAATTATTTCAGAAATATTTTCCATAATTCATTTGTGTTAATCGATTTAATCTTTTATTTCTAAAAATAAACCACAATTTTTCCTACCGTTCTCCCCTTTTCCAATTCTTCATGAGCATCAGACATTTCATTAAAGTGATATGTTTTATAAATATGAGGCTTTAAAAATCCTTTTTCTAAAAGTTCAGCGAGTTTTTGCATACCATTTCCATCAGATTGAACCATCATTTTAAATCCTTTTCCTTTTACAGAAGCTGCTTTTTCTTCAACATCTTCATTCAAGCCACTTGGAATACTAATCAGAATCCCTCCTTCTGTCAGAACTTTCACAGAATGATCAATATTTTCACCACCGATAGTATCTAAAATAAAATCAAATTTTTCCTCAGAGTTTTCCCAGTCATAATTTTTATAATCGATATGATGATCTGCTCCCAAACTTAAGACAAATTCCCTGTTTTTGGCAGATGAAGTTCCGGTTACGGAAGCTTCCAAATATTTTGCGATCTGAACTGCAAAATGCCCGACTCCACCCGATGCTGCATGAATCAAAACGTTTTGACCTTCTTTTAGTTCAGCTTTTTCAATTGCTTGTAAAGCGGTTAAGGCCGCTAAACTTGTTGCCGCTGCTTCTTCAAAATTAATGTTTTTTGGTTTTAAAGCGATATGATTCTCAGAAGCAGTGGCAAACTGAGCATAGGCTTTTCCATGTCCGGGAAAATTAATCATTCCAAAAACTTCGTCATTCACTTTAAACTTCGAAGAATGAGTTTCAACTACAATTCCGGAAATATCCCAACCTAAAATCAACGGATTTTCATCTTTTAATTTTTGAAAAGCTCCTTTACCTGAACGGGTTTTTATGTCTATTGGATTGATACTTATAGATTTTACTTCAACTAAAACTTCACCTTGTTTAATAGCTGGTTTTTCTATTTCCGTAAGTTTTAAATTTTCTGTTCCGCCTGCATTTTCTAAAATAATTGCTTTCATATTTTAATTTTAGATTGGTTTAAATTTTATACTTCTGTAAATAATATGTGCTTAAATGCTTCTGAAGCAAGATGTACCTGAACCGACCAATCATCTGCCGCATCGCTTCCGGCATCATCAGAAATATATTTTAAACATAGAAATGGAATATTTTCCTGCATCGCAATCAACGCTAAAGGATAAGCTTCCATATCGATAACATTGTATTCTGTATTGATGTGATTCATCTCAAAACTGTCACCACTTCCACAAATTCCTTCTTTTAGATGATCCATTTTCAGTCCGTTTTCCAAAATTATAGGAATACCTGAAAGTGGAGTCTCAAATTTCTTAAAACCCAAACCTTGGGCGTCCATATCTCTCTGGATAAATTTTGTACAGCAAATTACGTCTCCTTTTTTAAAGCCGTAACCGCCTGCTGAACCAAGATTGACAATCAGTTTTGGTTTTTTTTCGTGAATTGCTTTTGTTAATGCAATGGCTGCATTTACTTTTCCTATTCCGGTAATTGATTTTCGGGTGTGATCAAATACTTTTCCTGCTTCTGAATCTAACGCAAACACAAAAAGAGTTTCGGAAATCGGATAGCTCAATTCTTTATTTAATGTAATCATGAACTATATTATGTTAAATTGAACAGCCGTCTGCATCACAAGAAAGATTGTTTTGCGTATTATCTTTAAAAGGAACAACCGTTTCTTCGTAAGTTTGTGTCAGGGCATTTTTTAAAACTTCTGCAGGTTGTGCGCCCGACACGCCATATTTGCCATTCAAAATAAAAAATGGAACGCCTGAAATTCCATTGTTTCTGGCTTCCAAAATGTCCTGATTGATTTCGTAATCAAATTCTTCAGACTGTAAAAATCTTTTTGATTCTTCAGCGTCAATGCCCAAAGAAACTGCCAAAGAAACAAGCGTATCAATGTCGCCCACATTTTTCCCATCCAGAAAATGAGCTTTAAACAACTCCTCCTCCATTTCTGAAGATTTGTTATATTTTTTAGCTAAATGAAGAAGTTTATGAGCCGTAAACGTATTGGTAATCAATGCTTTTTCGAAATTAAAATCAATTCCTGAAGCTTTTCCCATCTGTATCACCTGAGTAGTCATTTGTTTTGCCTGTTCTTCCGGGAAACCTTTTTTCTCTCTGAAATATTCTGCAGTTGTTTTTGTTTCAGAATGCTCTAAAGTCGGGTCTAGCTGAAAGCTCTTCCACTCTACTTTTACTTCATCTTTGAACGACAAATTTTCTAAAGCCTGTTCAAAATTTTTCTTCCCTATATAGCAAAACGGACACATCACATCCGACCAGATTTCTATTTTCATATTTTTAAATTTTAATAAATTAATAATAATGATTCGTTTTTTCAACCAAGAAAATATGAGTTAAATAAAAATTGAACCATCAAAATCATTAGCTTGTCAAAGTTAGCCTATCTGCCGGATTGTAAAAAATTAAGCCGATTTATTCTTTGCATAATTGTAATGTTTCCTGTTTTTTCTCTACTATTTTTCTTAAAATTATCATTAAGAAAGCAAGAACTCCAAAAACGAGACTTATCCAGGGATTATATTCAACGCCTTTATTTACAATCATAAATCCACCTAAAGTCGTTCCTAATGTAACACCTAAATTTCCGAATGATGTAGCGAGACTGTTGGCAAATTCCATAGATTGAGGAACAGACGAAATCATGTAGGCTGAAGCGTTGAGAAAACTCGGAGAATAGAGAAAGCCCCATATTCCGATCACAAGAATATTGGCAACGAAGTTTTCTTCTGAAAAATACAATAAAACAGGTATTAAAATAGTTCCTGAAAGAAAAAAAGCTGTTGTTTTCGCGATGCTTTTGCCTAGCATTTTCCCGGCAACCCAATTGGCAAATACTCCGATAATTCCAAATAAAAAGAGCATATAACTTATCATGGTCATATCCATTCCTTTGGCTTTATTAAGGTAATCTGCAAAATAACTGTATGTGGAAAACCATGCTGTGATCATAAAAAAATTCATTGCCGTACTGATAATAAATGTTGGCTGTACTAATATTGTTAACTGACTTCCGTATGATTTCTTTTCTTTTACCGGAATGGGTGGTAATGAAAAGTAAATAACAAATAAAGCAATTAGGCTTACAATTGTCTGAACGATGAATGAAGATTCCCACGAATATAAGCTTGAAAGCCAGGTGGCAAAAGGAACTGTGGTAACCATCGCAATTGCAACACCGCTAAAAACAATACTCATCATTTGATTTTCATATTTTTTATCAACTTTAGATATGGCAACAGACAAAGCGGTAGCAATATAAACCGGCTGTAAAAATGCAGGAAGTATTCTCACAATCATTAAAAGCCAAAAAGGTGGTGATAATGAAGAGACAATTCCTGTAATCAAGAAAATGGAAATTGCTGTGAGCATTACTTTTCTGCGATCGAATCCGGAGGTAAGTAATGTCATGAAAGGTCCGGTAAGGGCAATAATCAAGGCAAAAGCACTTAATAAATATCCGGCTTTGTCGATACTGATTTTGTAATGTTCGGCAATTTGAGGTAAAATTCCTATTACGCCAAACTCGGTTGTAATGACTGCTATAAATCCTAAACATCCTATGTATGCAAACTTCTTCATATAGGTTTTTATTTTTGTAAATCTTTAGTTATAAATTCAGCGATTTCTATTGTCGCCAAGTATTTCAGGTAAAATTAATGACACAAAATTAATCTGAAACCCTAACTTTGCACTGTACACAGCTAATTGTTTGGTACTAACAAATTTGTAAGTAATGGGAACAAAAAAAGAAAACTCCACGAATAGTATTAATGCTCAATATCTTACGCAAGAATGTGATTTGACGTATGCAGTATGTAAAATCGGTGGCAGATGGAAGCTTTTGATTTTATGTAAACTTGAAAATGGAAAACTGCGTTTCAGTGAAATTCGTAGAAGAATCCCAGGAATAACCGAAAGAATGCTTACCCTTCAGTTGAGAGAAATGGAAAAAGAAGGATTGGTCAAAAGAACCGTCTATGCTGAAGTTCCTCCAAGAGTTGATTATGAATTAACAGAAATCGCAGAAGAGCTGGTTCCCATTTGGAAACAACTAGATCAATGGGGAAAAAAGCACAGAGAACTTATTCAGAGCCAAATAGTACCAGTTGAATGTAATCATGAAAATTAAATAATTTTAGATTTTAAACTTACTTTTCTACTGAAAATTATATGTGCAATTAAAGCCAGCAATCCCATTGTAATTCCTACAAAACAAACACCTTCCCATTGTGCATATTGCCATGCCAAAGAAGCGAAAAAAGTTCCAAGTGAACCACCAATAAAATAAGAAACCATATAAACAGTATTCAAACGATTTACGGCATTGGTTTTCAATAAGAAATAATTGGTTTGATTCATAATGTGACTAGATTGTACGCCAAGATCAATCAAAATTACCCCGATAATCAATCCCCAATATGTATTTCCTGCAAAATAAGTGAATCCCCAACTTCCGATCAGGATTAAAAGAGCATATAAAATAATACGATTGATACTCATTTTATTTTGTAAACTGCCCACTTTTGCGGCTGCCAAAGCTCCTACAGCTCCTGCCAATCCAAAACTTCCTACAACAGAAGCTCCTACTTCAAAAGGCGGTCTTTCCATATGAAAAACCAGGGTTGTGAACAATGCGCACATCGATCCGAATGCCATTGCTCCACGAAAAGAGGCCAACTGCAAAACAGGTTGTGTTTTTGCCAATTGCAGTACAGAATTCATCAGTTCAAGATAAGTTCCTTTGAAATTTGGTTGTAATTCCGGAAGCATTTTATACACAAAAACCCAGACTAAAAGCATTAAACCTGCAGCAATTCCAAACATAGATCTCCAGCCCCAAAGTTCACCTACGATTCCACCTACAAAACGGGAAAGTAAAATCCCTAATAACAATCCCGAAACAACCAATCCGATATTGGCTGCTTTGTCTTTTTCTGAAGATAATTCGGCAGCGATGGGAACAAATAATTGAGGAATTACCGAAGTCGTTCCGATCAATAAACTTGCAGCGTACAGCATCCACAATTCTGTGGCAAATGTCATCCACAAAAGTGCAGCGAAAACTAAAACCAGATCAATTAAAATTAATTTTTTCCTTAGAAATTTGTCGCCTAAAGGAACAATTAGCAGTAAACCAAAAGCATAACCGAGCTGTGTAAGTACAGAGATTTTTCCTGCCGCACTTTCACTTACCGAAAAATCTTTTGCAATAAGTCCCAACAACGGTTGGTTATAATAATTATTGGCAACGACAAGGCCTGAAATAATTGACATTGACCAAATTACAGTTTTGGAAATGCCTGATTGAGTAGAATTGAGCATGAAAATTTAAGTTTGAAAATCTCCTTTAATGAGAAAACTTAAGTAAAGATAGTGATTAACAGATTATTTCTAATAGGTGCGTATTAAAAAAATAGTAAATGTAAAAGATTTTTAATGCAAATAAAATTGAGAGTATTATACAGATTGATAAAATTTTAATTAAAAGATTTCCTAAATTCTAAAGGCGAAATATCAGTTTTGGATTTAAATAATTTATTAAAAGATTGTGAATGTTCAAAGCCTAATTCGTAAGCAATTTCACTTACAGTAAGATCGGTTGTTGACAATTTTTCTTTGGCTTTTTCTATCAGTTTTTCGTGAATAATCTGTTGTGTAGTTTGTCCGGTTAATGATTTCAGCAGACTACGCATATATTGAGGCGACATATTCAGCTTTTCTGAGAGAAACTGAACACTTGGCAATCCTTGCTCTTTTATATCATCACTTTCAAAATAAGCATTAAGAAGATTTTCCAGTTTTTCTAAAAACTGATGATGCGCTTTGTGGCGTGTAATAAACTGACGCTGATAAAAACGCTCAGAATAATTGAGAAGGGTTTCGAGTTGGGAAATTATAATATTCTGACTGAATTTATCAATATTTGTCTGATATTCCTGCTTGATATTCTCGATAATCTGCTGAATTTTTATTTCTTCATCTTCAGATAAAAATAAAGCTTCATTTACAGAATAATCAAAGAACTCATATTTTTTGATCGCAGAAGCCATGGGTGTATTCCAAAGAAAATCCGGATGAATCATCAGCATCCATCCGGAAGGGTTTTTACCTTGTTCTTCTCTTATTACACTTAAAATTTGATGTGGCGCCATACAAAACATTACACCTTCATCGAAATCATAATCCTGTTGCCCGTATCTGTATTTGTGAGTCATATCTCTTTTTACAGAAATCATATAAAAATCAAACATTAAATTTTGTCTTCCTATCACTGAAGTTTCTGCCATATCTTCAAAATTAATCACACTGATTAATGGATGCTTTGGTTTTGGTAAACCTCGCAACGTATGAAATTCGGAAATGGTTTTTAATCTTATCGGTTGATTATCAGGCATGATTGTAAGTGTTTTTGGAATTTAAATCAAATTTCAAGAATAATAAAGATACAAATTATTGATATTCAGTAAAATAAACTGAACCCTGCAAATCTTCGAGTAACGTTGGATGTTCAGGATTCCAGCCTAACGATCTTTTTGTTTCTTCGCTTGATGTTTTATTATCTAATTTCGCAAAATGCGTAAACCATGAAAAATGTTCTGCTGCTTCTTCAGAATTAAGAGAAACAATTGGAATATTCAATCGATCTGCAATTTGTGTGGCAATTGTTTTAAAAGGAATTCCCTGTTCTGCGACAGCGTGATATCTTGTTCCTTTTTCAATTGGTTTTTCCAAAGCCAAACGGTATAATTTTGCAGCGTCTAATCTGTGAACAGCCGGCCAAAGATTATTTCCATCATTAATAACAGCTGAAACTCCTTTTTCTTTTGCAATTTTAATCAATAACGGAACAAATCCGATTATATCTCCTTTCCCATGAACAGACGGAGATAATCTTACAACGGCAACTTTTACACCTTTTTCAGCTAAAGCATCTGCTGCATTTTCTGTTGCAATTCTTGGATGCGGATTGTTTGCTGAAAGATCATTTTCTGTGGTAATCCCATCTTTTGAAAAAAGAGCTGTACCGGAAGTAATGATAAAAGGACGATCGGTTCCCACTAAAGTATCACCAATAGTTTCAATCACTTCTTTATCTAAAGCACACATTTCTTCAAAGCGGGTAAAATCGTGAACAAATCCTAAATGGATCACCGCATCCGAAACGGAAGCTCCCGATTTCAGACTTTCAAAATCAGTTAAATCTCCACGATGCACTTCTGCACCCGCTTCAGTTAATTTTTTTGCTGATTCTTCAGATCTCGCTAATCCTAAAACTTGATGACCGGCTGCTAATAATTCTTGTACTACAGCAGTTCCTACGAAACCTGTAGCGCCTGTAACAAATACTTTCATTTTTTGACTATTATTTATGATGCAAAGTTCAGTTTTCATCTGATAATCGATGTATCCAAAAAGTAGTTTGTTGTAGCCGAATAAGTTTTTAGTTTAAAATTTTAATTAAATGATTTTCTGAATTCTAAAGGTGAAACCTCCGTTTTAGCTTTAAATAATTTGCTGAAAGACTGTGAATGTTCGAACCCTAATTCATAAGCAATTTCACTTACAGAAAGTTCGGTTGTAGACAGTTTTTCTTTGGCTTTTTCGATCAGTTTTCCGTGGATGTGCTGCTGTGTTGTCTGTCCGGTAAGAGATTTGAGTAAGCTGCTTAAATAATTGGTCGAAATATTTAACTGTTCAGCGATCAGTTGCGCACTTGGAAGTCCGTTATTGATGATATTTTCACTTGTAAAATACTCTTCAAGAAAGATTTCAAGTTTATCTAAAATCTGATGATTGGTTTTCTTTCTGGTAATAAACTGCCGCTGATAAAAACGTTCACAATAATTGAGCAAAACTTCAATCTGAGCAATGATGATATTCTGCGTAAACTGATCAATTCCAGACTGATATTCTTGTTTTATACTTTGAAAAATTCCAATCAGGATCTGTTCTTCTTTTTCTGAAAGAAATAAGGCTTCATTTACTTTATATCCGAAAAAATCATAATTGTGAATTTTTTTTGCCAAATCAGTATTCCACAAAAAATCGGGATGAAAAGCTAGAATATAACCGGAAGGTTTCTTCTCCTGACGACTGATGTCTAAGCCGACGAGTTGTCTCGGAGCAATAAAAGACACCAATCCGCCGTCGTAATCATATTTTCCTTGTCCGTAAGTCATTTTTCCATGAAGGTCACGTTTCAAACCGATAAAATATAAATCCTGAATCCAGTTAATTTCCGGTTCGTCGATCTGATAATTCACCAGACTGTAATCAACAAGGCTGATTAGAGGATGTTCCGGTTGCGATAATCCTGAAATTTTATGCAGTTCAGATATCGTATCGATGGTGTATAATTTTCTTTTATTCATAATTGAAAAATGAGGCAGCAGAAAACTACTGCCTCTACAAATTTAGTAATCTGTTGATATACTCAGGTTTTTAAATTCTGAAATTTCCTTTTGAAGTGCATCCAGTTTATTTCCTGCAAATTGAAATGCATCTGAACCCAACATTAAATGTACCGGCGGGTTTTCCACTGAAGCAAGCTCTATCAAAACAGTTGCTGCTTTTTCAGGATCTCCAGGCTGATTTCCATTGATTTCTTTTTCGTGAACGGTTTGTAGCTGTCTTGCTGCGGTGTATTCTTCAATTTCATTTTCAGGAGTTCTTAATGAACCGCCTGTAAGGAAATTAGTTCGGAAGTATCCGGGATAAACAACGGTTGCATGAAGACCAAACTCTTTTATTTCTGCCGCTAAGGCTTCTGTGAAACCCACTACTGCAAATTTGGTAGAACAGTAAATTCCCCAACCTGCAAAATCTCCTGTAAGTCCAGCAATTGAAGCGATGTTAATGATACGTCCGCTTTTCTGAGCTCTTAAATAAGGCATTGCTTTTCTGATAACATTGAGTGAGCCGAAAACATTGGTGTCAAAATTTTTACGGCTTTCTTCATCTGTTAATTCTTCTAAAGTTCCCAACTGACCGTATCCTGCGTTGTTGACAATTACATCAATTTTGCCAAAATTTTCAACGGTTTTCTGGATGGCTTCAGCAACATTGTTTTCATTAATTAAATCCATTTCTAAGGGAAGAAAAGATTCACTTTCAGAATTGACTGCCGTTTTTAGTTCAGCAAGATTTCTTGAAGTTGCGGCTACAGAATATCCCTCATTCAGTAATCTTTTTACTAAGGTTAATCCTAAACCTTTTGACGCTCCGGTTACAAACCATACTTTTTGTGTGTCCATTTTTTGATTGTTTTAATTGATTAATTTCTATACTGCAAAGTTGGAAAATGATTGAAAGACCGATGTGACCGAATCAAAGATTGTTGTAGTCAAAACTAAGATGCGAAAAGTTTAATTTTCAAATATTTGTGATAAAAATGTTTATTTTTGATAAAATTCAGCCGTATGAAATTCTCCAAAGTTATTTCTCTTCTTTTATTTTTTTGCTTTTCCTTTTGCAATGCGCAGGAACTTCCAAAGGTGAAATTGAATCAGTTTAGAAATAGTTATAAACAAGATTATCGCAACGATACACTTTTTCTTAAAATTGAGAATCCATTGGCTTGTCCTTTGAGAATTAAAATTTTTTCGGACTATTTAAAAAGTAAAAATTTAATTGATGATACCTTGAAAGTGATAGCCTATGAAAATTCTTTTGCTGAAATAAAGATATTCGCTAAAAATATCGATGTTGAAAAATTAGAACTCAATATAAATCAGGCATTTGGTGATAACGATAAAATTATTAAACAAAATAATCTTGCACTCCCCTTTCCGAAAGGTAAAACATACCATATTATGCAATCCAATAAAGGAAGCTTTAGTCACGATAATGATTATAGCAGGTATGCCGTAGATTTTGATATGAAAACCGGTGATACCATCACAAGTGCCGATGATGGTTTTGTAGTTGGTGTTATTAAAGATTATGAATATGGCGGAAACGATAGAAAATGGATTCCTTATGCCAATTACATCACTGTTTATCATCCTCACAGCGGGCTATTTACGCAATATGTACATTTAAAAAAAGACGGAAGCCTGGTGAAAGTAGGTGATGCAGTTGAAAGAAATCAACCGATTGGTTTGAGTGGAATGACTGGTTTTGCTTCCGGTGAGCATTTGCATTTTAATGTCTTAATTCCGGAGAAAGGAAAGACTTTAAAATCAGTTCCGTTCAGTTTTGAAAATGATCTTTCTTCACAAAGTTTAAAAAAGAATATGAAAGTGACAAACAAATAATTAATTTGAATCTATGAAAATTACCAAACATATTATCATCAGAATTTTGGCTATAGCAATCCCTTTGCTCTTATTATATTTCTATTCTGAAATGGCTTTCGAAGCCAATCGTCAACGTGAGCATCGTACTGATGCCGGTTTGGGTATTGCATTTCTGCTTGTATTTGTTTTGATTATTCTGATGGTGGGTTTTATTACAGATTCTATTGTCAGGATTTATAAGAAACAATATTCTATTGCTTTGATTAATGTTCCTTTTCTGCTTTTATTTTTAATTCCGGTTTTGTATATCTCTTGTCTTTTTTCACGTGAAGCTTTTTACTGTCAATGTTTTAGTTAAAAAATTCTTAGAAATCATAAATAATATTAAATTTTCCACAGCATTGAGAATTAAGTGTATTTTCGTTTTATAAAATTGAATATATATGAAAAGACTTTTTACAATCTCAGGAATTTTCACACTCCTTTTGTTTTCTCAAAATACTTTTGCTCAGGAAGTACAGTCTGAACCTAAAATGGTATATAAAGGAGATAACATCAAAAAAAATACTCAAAATCGAACAATTATTCTGACAGGAAATGTAATGCTAAAAACAAAAAACATTTCTTTGGTAAATGCTGAAAAAGTAACGATAGACGAGAAAAACAATACGGTTACTATTTACAATCCAAAAGATTTTAAACTACTTTATGCGAAAACGGTATCAAAAAAAGGAGAAAGCAACAAAAATATAATCGTATATAATACCAAAGAAGAAAGTATCACCTTTCAATAATTAATTTTAACAAAATTCACAGTATGAAAATAAAATTATCTATTCTGTTATTGATGATGACAGCCTTATATTTCGCACAATCTAACCAGTTCATTTACGAATACACTTTCAAAATAGATTCACTGAACCGCGATAAATCAGATACTGAAAACATGGTTTTGCAGACTACACCTAAAGGATCGAAATTTTACAGTCAGGTAAAAGCTGTTTATGATTCTACCATGACTGCAGCATTTAAAGATGCACGGACAACCCAGAAGGTGCATTTTGATTTTACGAGTTTGAAGCAAGCTAAAGTAAATACAGAAGTTATAAAAACATATCCTGATTATAAGCGTACTTTGAAAAAAGAAATTAGTTCAAACGACTTATTGATTAATAATGATAAAAAACTTGATTGGAAAATAAGCAACGAAAAATCTAAGGTTTTAGGATATGATGTTCAAAAAGCGACAACAACTATGTATGGAAGAAAATGGAATGTTTGGTTTGCTCCCGAGATCCCAATTCAGGACGGTCCGCACGAATTTTGTGGTCTTCCGGGTTTAATTGTAAAAGCCGAAGATGCTAAAGGTGACCATAGTTTTACACTTATTGGAACAAGAAAAACAGAAGTGAGTCCGGATGAAATTTTAAATAAAAAAGCAAGGGAAATAGTCATCAACGAAGAGAAATTCAAAAAACTTTGGAGTGATTACAAAAAAGATCCTGCAAAAAATCTGCGACAAACTTCAGGTTCCACAAGTATTTCAGCCCCTGTATCCGTTTCAGCATCAATTACTTTCGATGGTAAAACATATTCTCAGGATGAGATGCTAAAATTAATTGAAAAAGAAAGAAAAGAAGAACTTCAAAAAAATAACAATTTCCTGGAACTCGATTTATACAGATAAAACATCTGATTAAATATTATTTCAAAATTAGCACGGACAATAAGTCCGTGTTTTTTGTTTTATAATGAGTAGGTTTAAAATTAATGTCTCCAAAATCCTTATTTGGTGTAAAAATAGATACGTAACAGATAACACTTTGTCTCAATATAAAATATATCACAATATGAAATCACAAAACAGTTTAGAAAAAAGAAGCCTTCGAGGTAAAACTGTCGTAGTTACAGGAGGAACCAGCGGAGTCGGAAGAGCTGCAGTCGAAGCCTTTGCCTTTGAAGGCTGCAATATTGTTATCGCAGCAAGAGGTCAGGAAGCTTTAGATGAAACATTAAATATCTGCAAAGATTTAGGCGTAAATGCCATTGCCGTTTCCACTGATGTTTCGAAAGCGGAAGAGGTAGAAAATCTTGTAAAAGCTGCCGTACAGGAATTTGGAAGAATCGACATCTGGGTTAACAATGCCGGAGTAATGGCAAGTGGAAAATTCGAAGAAATACCGATGGATCTTCACGAACAGGTCATTAAAACCAATCTTTTCGGATATATGCACGGAGCATATTCTGTTTTACCGCTTTTCAAGGAACAAAATGAGGGAATTCTTATCAATAATGTTTCAATTGGCGGATTTATGCCCGCTCCTTACAGTGCAGTTTATTCAGCAACAAAATTCGGAATCCGTGGAATGATGGAATGTCTTCATGGCGAAATTTCAGATTATCCCGATATTCATATAGCCAATCTTTATCCGCAAATCCAAAGATCAACGGGAAATATGCATTCTGCAAAGTTTTCAGGACTTGATTTTAAAATTCCATCGTTTGCTTCAGACCCAAGAGATACCGCTGAAAAAATTGTACAGTTGGCAAAAGAGCCACAGAAAGATCTTTTCCCGGATTTCAGATCACGGGCTCTAGTAAATCTTTACGAAATGTTTCCAAAAATCATTATCAATACCGCTTCTGCAGGAATGCGATTAATGATGAAACTTAAAAACGCACCATCCGATTCCGGAAATGTACTTGAACCTTCATCAGAACCTCATCGAATATATGGAGAAACCATTCTTCCCGTTCCCGGAAAGAAAACCAAAATTGCTTTGGTTGCCGGACTTGGATTGGGATTAGCTTTTATGCTACTAAAATCAAGAAAAGCAGATAAAGAAATTTATCTGGAGGATTAATGATCATCCCCGTCAGTTCAAGTAAAATTCTGAAAAGTATTTATATCGAGAACATTACTTAAAACCTAAAACGAGAACCTGTAAAAGGTTCTCGTTTTTTATTATCAAGTATACTTCTCCGAAAAGCCGTCACTTCGAGTAGCTTTTGCAAAAAAGCGTATCAAGAAGTTTTATGGAAACAGGTTTTGTGCTTCCGTTCATTGATTCTCGATACATCCCTATTGCATCGGGACACTCGAATTGACGTTGGTCTACCTTTATGTAACCACCCCGTCAAAAATTCTTTAAATTTTCGCCACCCCTCCAAAGGAAGGAAATTTTTCATGCTTACTGGATGTTATCGTTGGGTTTATTTAGCGTGGAATTTTTTGCAGCTTTTACCAGTTCATTCATATCCGCATACAACAGTCTCCAATCCTGAATGTCTTTCATGGCGGTAATCATGTACAGAAAAGATTTTAAGATTTTCTCGAGATCTCTGCGTATTGCCGATGCATTTTTCATTTGTCTGAGATTGGCATTTGCTCCTGCCTGTTCTGCAAATAACAATTCAAAAGCATCATGTTTAGCCTTCATTTCATTAAAAGAAGGAAGTAATAACAGTGCATTGAGCTTTTGAATATTTTCCGAAGTTTCAAGCTCTTCAATGAGCTTTTTCATCTGTGCGGTTTGCGATGAATAACTCATTTTGTCAAGATTGAGACTGTAGGTTTTAAAAATCTCAAATAAATCTTCACCAAGATGATAATTGGGCATGGTAGGCATTTTCCGGTATCCGTTCAGGAAGTTTTTTAAGCTTCTGAAAGCAATGTCCCTATTTCTGTCTGCACCCGCAACATCTCCGCCTCTACCACTGAATGGTTCTTTGGCGTAAACAGCATCGTAACCTGCATAGTTTGTTTTGAGCTCTGTAAGAAGCGGATGGTTGGTAATAACTCCATAAGTACCGGAATCCGATGTATTGATAATACGTTGTGTAAGTGTAGCCAAGTCTTTCGTACTCAGCCTTGTCAATGAAATTTTCATAATCAAGTGTGTTTTTGTTTAGAAATTATCTTAAATATTTCAAGTATGAAGATACTCATTTTTTCATTTGAGTAAAACAGTTGGTTTAAACTTTTTGTAGTGTGAAGAAGAGTTTATTCTGTTGGATTAGATATTCTGTAGGTGTGCAGAGGGTTTAATCTATCGGTTTAGAGGTTTTGTGGGTGTACGGAATGCTTGATTTGTTGGTTTATACTTATTGTAGGTTGTGTTTTATTTTAATCTTTAATATGCTTAAATATTTTACTTTCAGTACGGAAGATTTTGAATTTGGATTTATTTATTTATTTATTTATTTATTTATTTATTTATTTATTTATTTATTTATTTATTGTGGAAACCGTAAGAATTGTATTTATATCATACGCTAGCGCGAGCTTCCAGCTCGTGCTTTTTTATAACCAAACCACATTTAACAAGATACAATATGGTAATAGACAAAAAAGTGTATTTTTATTTTAACAAAACACAATGAGTAGAAAATATAAATTTCACGAAAAAGATGGTGCTTATTTTATAAGTTTTGCAACTGTTTATTGGATAGATGTTTTTACCAGAATAGAATATTTCGACATCATCATCAATTCTTTAGATTATTGTAGAAAGAATAAAGGAATGATCATCTTCGGCTATTGTATTATGCCTAGCCATATTCATTTAATATTTCGTTCTGGTAATGGAAAACCTTCAGAACTGATTAGGGATTTTAAAGGGTTTACATCCAGAAAAATGCTTACTGCAATTCAAGAAAACAACCAAGAAAGCAGAAAAGAATGGATGCTTTGGATGTTTAAAAAAGCAGGGAGTAAAAATTCTAATGTGAAAGAATATCAATTTTGGCAGCAGAATAATCAACCCATAGAAATATGGTCATTAAAAGTTTTTAAACAAAAATTAAATTACATCCATCAAAATCCTGTTGAATCTGGTTTTATTATAGAACCTTGGGAATGGAAATATAGCAGTGCAAGAAATTATTGTGATGATTTTGAAGATGTTTTGAAAATTGATGTAAATCTTTAGTGTTAGGCACGAGCGAGACGCTCGCGCCAGCTTCAGAAGTTATCAAAATTTTTGTTAGTCTTTGCATTCATTACGAACGAGATACTTGAGCCAGCACCAACTTAATAAATTATTATAGTACCAGCGCAAGCTTCACCTCATGCTTATCTAGTAAATCAAACAAAAAAACCTGCTTCAAAGCAGGTTTTTCCCTATATAAAATTAAAAATCTTAATGTCCAGATTTTGCATCAGCATCCTGTTTTACATGGCTTAAATATTTAGTACAATACGCACCAAAAATTAAGATGGCAATATAACAGAACACAGGAATGATAAATGATTGCTGTACTCCGAAAACATCTGCCAAATAGCCTTGGAAAATAGGAACAATCGCACCTCCTAAAATAGCCATTACAACCAATGAAGATCCTTGGCTCGTATATTTTCCTAATCCTGAAATAGCGAGAGTATAAATATTAGAGAACATAATCGAGTTGAAAATTCCGATTCCTAAAATGCTGTACATTGCTAATTCGCCGTGATTTAACATCGCTGAGATCAGTAATAAAACGTTGATTCCTGCAAAGATCGATAACGTTCTTGCCGGAGCAGATTTTCCTACAAAGAATGCCACAAAATTTAAAGCAATAAATACCAGGAAGAAACTTATTTGTGAAAATGTAAGATCAACAATGCTGAAGATCACAAGGAAAACCGCAGCTGCAGCTCCCAACATATATAATGCTTTCTTGCCCTGACTGATTGAATGATTTAACGAAATCGCACCTAAGAAACGCCCGATCATCGCACCACCCCAATACAGAGAAAGATAGTTTTTACTTACTACTTCAGAAAGATTCATGATCTGAGGTTGCTCCAGAAAGCTGATAATAAAACTTCCTACTGCTACTTCCCCACCTACATAACAGAACATTGCAAAAACACCGAACTTTAAGTGATTAAACTTAAAAGCTCCAAAGCCTTTTTCAATTTCTTCTTCCGCAGTTTGGAAAGATGGCAACTTTACTCTTGAAATCAATAAAGCCACCAATAATAAAATTCCGGCAAAAATTAAATAAGGAATTCTCGTTGCGACAGCAGAGAAAGATCCGTCTGCTGCAGAGAAGAATTCAAAAATTAAATGTCCGCCCAAAACCGGAGCGATCGTTGTTCCGAATGCGTTGAAAGCCTGCGTCATATTCAATCGGCTTGATGCAGAATCTTCCGAACCCAAAAGCGAAACATAAGCATTTGCCGTAATCTGAAGAACGGTAAAGCCTAATCCAAGAACGAATAAAGCGCCTAAAAACAATCCGTAAGAAGAGAATGTTGCTGCCGGATAAAATAAAATACATCCGAAAGCTGCAAGAAAAATCCCAAAAAGAATTCCTTTTTTGTAACCTACTTTGTTGATGGGATCTCCGCTTGATGTGGAAACCAGAAAATAAATTAGCGAACCTATAAAATAAGCTCCAAAGAAACAGAACTGCACCAACATCGATTCGAAAAAGGTCAGTTTGAAAAGCTGTTTCAGGTATGGAATAAGGATGTCATTCATACAGGTGATGAATCCCCACATAAAAAATAAAAGCGTAATGGTAATCAGAGGAATGGTATAATTCCTTTTAGATTTTACTTCATTATTTATCATATACATTAAAATTAAGAGGCTAAGATAATCCCTTTTACTGATAATCTCTTAATTTGAGACAATAATTTTATCTGAGATTATCGCTTTTAAGGATAGCATTAAATAAAATTACTTAATTAAATAATTGATTTTAATTAACTTACCCTTACTTTGAAAACAAAAACATCATTGCTTCATTATGAACTTTCTTTAAATATAAAACCAAAAAAGCAGCTTGTAAATGGCATTATTAAGTTAATATTAAATTTTAATCTTAAATTTGTCGCAATAAGTATTCACAAATAGTTTTATGGATTCACAACAACAATTTTTAAAGAAATCTGAGGAGGCAAAAGATCTTTTTCTTCCGCATCTTTCTGCAGACCCTGTCGTTTTTGGCTTTGATCAAAGTGAATTAAAGGTTCTTCTCCTTCAGATGACCTATAGAAAGCAATGGCTTTTACCAGGAGGTTATGTAAAAAAAGAAGAAGATTTAGACGATGCCGCTAAGCGCGTTTTAAAAGAAAGAGCAGGAATTTCGGATGTATATTTGGAAGAGTTTGCCGTTTTTGGTAAAAATAAAAGAAGCGAAGTTTATTTTGAAGATTTCGATGAATCTCTGTGGCAGAAACAACGTTTTGTTTCTATAGGTTATTATGCGTTATACAATCCCGATAATGCAAATCTTGTTGTGGATGAGCTTAGTGACAAATGTGAATGGGTTTATCTCAGCCAGCTCAAAGACATAGACTTGGCAATGGATCATCGTGAAATTATAGAAAAAGCTTTATTAACGCTTAGAGAAAGAATTTCTTACAAACCGATTGGCTATAATTTGTTACCGGAAAAATTTACGCTTTCAGAACTACAGAAACTCTATGAAACTATTTTAGGGAAAGAGCTTAACCGTGGAAATTTCTACAGAAAAATAAAGAATTTGGGTATTCTTAGAAAATTAGATGAGCAACGTCGTGGCGGTGCCCACAAATCTCCTGATCTCTACTCTTTTGATGAAGAAAACTATAAAAAAGCATTAGAAAACGGACTGAATAATTGGTAATAAAATCCTGAGAAATCAGGATTTTTCTTTGTACTTTTTTGAAAATATATGACCGCAAAAGGTTCAAAAGAAATGATTGAAAAAATAGAAATTCAAAAGTTTACAAAATCTAAAAAGCCTGAATAGCCAATCGTTTTGCAAGCTTTTGAATAACTCAATCCTAGGACAATCTCTTGATTCTTTTGCGGTTGAAAAAAGAATATATTTTTAATTTATAGTACTTTGAACTCTAATCCATAAATAATCAACTAAAAACCATCAATTGCTATAAGCTTAATTGTCTTTCAAATTCTTCTATATATTTTGCCAGATGAATTCCGTCTGCTAATCCGTGGTGAGCTTCAATAGAGACAGGAAGATATTTCTTGCCATCACGAATACTGAATTTCCCAAATGTAATCTTCGGAATACATTCTTTAGGATCGAAATTGGTAGGATGAAGCAAAGCTGAGAAAGATCTCCATGGGATTGTGGTGTGTCTGATGTGATTAATCGGCAATACATCATTGCTTATTCCTAAACCCGTGGAATTTTGCACCGATTTAATTTCTTTTTGAAGCCCTTCGTTAAAAGTCTCAAAATCTTCAGAATAATGAAAAAATGAAAATCCAAAAGTTCCGTCCGCTCTGCCAATTGTGCTTCCCCCATGTACCTCATCGAATAAAATAATTTGATTGTCAACAATTCTCAATTTCAATTCGTCTACAGAATTTACCGCGACCATCGATTTATGAAGATAATAGGCAAAAAATGAAATGCCATTTTCTTTGGCTGTGTTGTAAGCTTTGGTACATTCAACTTCTGTTGTAAACCCAAAATATGGACTCGCCATTTTAGAAAAAAACTCATAATGTTCTTTTCTGTTCCAGTTTTCAATATCTATAACCTTCATTGATTTATTTTTTACAAATTTCCGGAAGATTTATCAATTCTAAAGTGACTAAAAACAGAAATTTGATATTTTGGGAGAATGCTTTCATTAAAATATTTTATCTCTCGTCAAATCTTGGCTTGTCTTCTTTGAAGAAAGGGTTTCGCTGTTAACACAGGTGAATGCATGTATCCGGAGAAAGGTTCTTCTAAAAAATTAAATAGTTGTCGTCATATTTTAAGAAATCGAATTTGGTTGATTTTTTGATGTCAAAAAATGTTCGTAATACCCAAAGATTAAGAAATAGGATTGAGATTTATAGGATTAAGAGCGTTTTAAAGCTTTTTTAAAAATTTGTAAAGCTTATTCTGCATCTTTCATTATTCAGAATTCATCATAAAAAATAATATACAACAATGCAATACAGAAAATTAGGAAACAGCGATTTAGAAATTTCAGCAATCACCTTTGGAGCTTGGGCTGCTGGAGGCTGGATGTGGGGAAGTACAGATAGAAATGACGCTATTGAAGCGATAAAAGCTTCTTACGATGTTGGTGTAAGTTCTATTGACACGGCTCCTATCTACGGACAAGGAACAAGTGAAGAAATAGTGGGTGAAGCCATCAAAGGTATTTCCCGTGATAAAGTACAGATTCTTACAAAATTCGGAATGCGTTGGGATTTGGCGAAAGGAGATTTTGCAATGCACAGCAAAAATAATGACGGACAAGATATTGATGTCTATAAATATGCAGGGAAAGAGAGCATCATCTATGAATGCGAACAAAGTTTAAAAAGATTAGGCACAGATTATATCGATCTGTATCAAATTCACTGGCCCGATTCTACCACGCCGATTGATGAGACTTTTGAAGCCGTTTCAAGATTGATCGATCAGGGAAAGGTTCGTTTTGCCGGAGTTTGTAATTATAATGCTCAGCAAATGGCAGAGGCAGAAAAAACTTTGAATTTAGTTTCCAATCAGATTCCGTTTAGTATGGTCAATCGTGGAATTGAGGAAGAGACAGTTCCTTACTGTATAGAACACAATAAATCTATTTTGGCATACAGTCCTTTAGAAAGAGGTTTGCTGACAGGAAAAATAACTACAGATTACAAATTTCAGGAAGGAGATCACCGAGCAAAACTGCCACACTTCCAACCAGAGTTTATTGAAAAAACAAATCAGCTTTTAGATAAAATAAAACCAATTGCAGAAAACCATAATGCAAGTTTAGGACAACTTGTTTTGAGATGGACAATAGAAAGACCCGGAATTACCATCGCTTTGGCAGGAGCCAGAAATGCGGAACAGGCTGTACAAAATGCAAAAGCAATTGATATTAGCTTAAGCAAAGAAGAATTAAAAACTATTGACGATCTGGTCAATGCTTTTTAAATTTTAAAAATCACCACTCACAATAATAAAATGGAAAGAAGAACTTTCTTAAAAAACAGCGGGCTCGCAGCTGCAGGATTAATGGCATCATCTGCCGTTCCTGCTTTTGCATCCCAATTATTAAAAGAAAATAGTATGGAACAATTTGAAAATACAGGCCTTGGAAAAAGATTCAGACCAAAAAATAAATCAGGCTTTGGCGGGGTTGCTTTAGGAAATGGATTTAATGCCAACCCGGATATTGAATGTCTGCAATCCATTGAAGCAGCATGGAATGCCGGAGTTCGTTATTTTGACACTTCACCTTGGTACGGTTTAGGTCTTAGCGAACACAGAATGGGATTGTTTTTGAAAGATAAAAAACGTGATGAATTTACACTCTCCTCAAAAATCGGAAGAATTCTGAAACCTCACGATGATTTCAAATTAGACGGGTTATGGAAAGGAAAACTCAATTTTTCTTATGACTACGATTATTCTGCTGCAGGAGCTAGAAAAAGTGTAGAAGACAGCTTGCAAAGATTGGGCGTTGCTTCATTAGATATTGTTTTCATTCATGATCTGTCTCCTGATAACAAGGATATGAAAGGCGATTGGAAAAAATATTTTGATATTGCCGCAAAAGGGGCTATGCCCGAATTGATCAAAATGCGTGAAGAAGGTTTGATTAAAGGCTGGGGATTTGGCGTAAACACGATTGAACCCATTTTAAAAGCCATCGAAGTTTCAGATCCCGATGTTTTCTTATCTGCTTGTCAATATTCATTGATTCATCACAAAGATGATTTGAATAAAGTTTTCCCGAAAGCTGCTGAAAAAGATATTTCAATTGTTGTCGGTGCACCTTTGTGTGCAGGCTTTTTGTCCGGTAAAGACCGTTATTTATATAATGGAGACTTTCCAGCCGGAGTTAAAGAAAAACTGGCGTCTTTACAGCGTGTAGCCAATAATCATAAAGTAGATATAAGAACGGCTGCTCTTCAGTTTGCAGCTGCTCCGGACGTGGTTTCAGGAGTGATTCCGGGAGCTCACACCGTTAAACAGGCTCAGGAAAATGCAGCTTCATTTAAAGCAAAAATTCCTGCAGGTTTCTGGGCAGAATTAAAGAAAGAAAAGTTAATAGAAGAAAATGCACCCGTTCCAAAAGGATAAATTATGGAAAAAAGAAATAATAAATACCAACTTCAACTGAATGAACTGTCGCTTAAAGATGGTTCTTCAGCTGAAAAAAAACTAAGTTTTGAATTTGAAAATCATGATGATCTTTTTAAAATTTTTGAGGTGATAAAATCTAAAAATATTTTTGAGGATGAAAATACCGCAAACGAATTTAGTTTAGGGCTAAAGCTTTTCACAGAAGTGATGCTAAAAAACAAGCAACATCCTTTATTTGAAGACTTGCGACCTGCTATCACAGAATTTATGAAAAAACTGAAAAGTCAGTAAACTATGAAAGACTTTAAAACCATATTTTTCTTTTTAAAACTTCCAATTGCCATTTCATTAGCAGGACACGGATTAGTAAGATTACCAAAATTGCAGACCTTCACCGAAGGAATGGTAAAGTCTATGGAAAAATCTGCAATTCCTGAAGCGTTGATTACGCCTTTCGGATATGTTTTGCCATTCTTAGAAGCGATTATAGGAATTTCTCTTTTAATTGGTTTTAAACTTAAACTAACGATATATTCTGCAATTGCCTTGATGAGTATTTTGATTTTGGGAAGCAGTTCTGTTGAAAACTGGTCAGCGATTGAAGCGCAACTACTCCATTCTTTGTATCTGTTTGCGCTTTTGTGGTTTTATTTAAAACACAGTTCTGAAGAAAATCAACCATTAATTTAATAAGCTATGAACGAACGAATTTTAGAAGGTGAACTTTGGACCGCCAAAAAAGTTGAAAACAATTATATTGTTAGCATTAAAGACAAATCTAGCATTGTACAGGCTTTGAATGATTTTGTACTAAATCAGAATATCAAATCTGGTCAGGTAACAGGAATTGGTGCGGTAAGTGAAGCAACGCTGAGGTTTTTTGACTTCTCGACGAAAGATTATGTTGATAAAAAGTTTGATGAACAAATGGAAGTGACCAATATTTCTGGAAATGTTTCTGTACTTGACGAAAAACCGTTGCTTCATCTTCACATTACTTTGGGCCGACAGGATTATTCTGCAATTGCCGGACATTTGCAAGATGCAAAAATTCGGGGCGCAGGAGAATTCTTTTTCTATCCTTTGGAAACAGCGGTATATAAAACTAAAAATGAAGAAGTAGGAATCAATCTCTATGATTTTGAAAAGTCTGATGAGAAACCTTAATTTTGTTTTATATTTTTTCAAATGTTTGACATTCTTATTTCTCATATTCAAAACAAAGTCAGTTTAACTGAAGAACAAAAAACTGAACTTCAGTCTTTTTTTTCGGTTAAAAAATTGAAGAAAAAACAATATTTGTTGCAGGAAGGCGATGTTTGTAAATGCCTTTCTTTTGTTAATAAAGGTTTGCTAAAGTCTTATTTTACTGATGAAAAAGGTGGTGAAAATATCAATATGTTTGCATTTGAAGGTTGGTGGATTTCAGATTTTAAGAGTTTTATCAATCAGGAAAAAGCAGTTTTGAATATCGATGCAGTTGAAGAAACAGAATTGCTCATGATCACTCTTGAAGATTATGATAAACTAATGCTGAAGATTCCAGTGATGGATCGTTACTTTAGGATTTTGTATCAAAATAGTTTGGTGACAAAAGATTATCGTTTAATAGCTTCAAACAGTTATACAGCTGAAGAAAAATATCTTCAGTTAGTTCAAAAAAATCCCGAAATGATCAAAAGAGTTCCACATAATCTGATTGCATCCTACCTTGGTTTGGCTCCGGAAACGATCAGCCGAATTCGTAAGAAAATTTTGAAAGGTTGATGCTTACTGAATGTAAACTTGACTGAGGTCAACTGAAACTCATGATGTAGATCAAGTGTTTTCGCTGATCACCACCATAATTTTGTAGAAGAAATTTTACATTATGGAAAACAATAAAAATATCGCATTGGTTGTCGGTGCAACTGGAATTACGGGAAGTAATCTCGCTCAGGAACTTATATCTCAAGGCTGGACAACTTACGGAATATCCAGAAATACAAACAATAATATTGAAGGATTAATCCCGGTAAAAGCTGATTTACTGGACGTACAAAGTTTAGAAACAGCCTTAGAAAATATTTCTCCTACTCACATTTTTTTCACAACCTGGATGCGAAATGATACAGAAGAGGAAAACATTCGTGTAAACAGCGCCTTGATTAGAAATCTGTTAAATGTTTTGTCTCAGAAAAAATCTGTAAAACATGTTGCTTTGGTTACAGGATTAAAGCATTATTTAGGACCATTCGAAGCCTATGCAAAAGAAGGAAAATTACCTGAAACTCCTTTGAGAGAAGAACAACCGAGACTTCCACTTCCTAATTTTTATTATGCTCAGGAAGATGAGGTTTATGCAGCTTCTGAAAGAGATGGTTTTACCTGGAGCATTCACAGACCGCATACTGTAATAGGCTATGCAGTAGGAAATGCGATGAATATGGGAACTACTTTGGCGGTTTATGCAAGTATTTGCAAAGAAACAGGTAAGAAATTTATCTGGCCGGGATCTTCTGCACAATGGAACGGAATTTCTGATGTGACAGACGCCAGAATTTTGGCAAAACAATTGGTTTGGGCATCAACTTCAGAAGAGGCTAAAAATAAAGCCTTTAATATCTCAAACGGTGATGTGTTTCGCTGGAAATGGCTTTGGAAAAGACTTGCAGATTGGTTTGAAATAGAAGCTGTCGGTTTTGAAAACGAAATTAAACCTCTTGAAAAAGAAATGCAGAAACATCATGAGATCTGGAAAACAATTGCCGAAAAATATGGTTTAAAAGAAAACAATTTAGACCGTTTATCTTCAGCGTGGCATACCGATTTAGATTTGGGAAGACCTCTGGAAGTAATGACTGACATGAGCAACAGTAGAAAATCAGGTTTTCTGGAATATCAAAATACTGAAGAATCTTTTCTTGATTTGTTTAAAAAATTAAAGGAAGAAAATCTGATTCCTTAGATCGTTAATATAAAAGAGTTGTTGTAAAGCATCTCTTTTTTTGATTAATAAAGGTTTTGTAGAATGTTGTCCCGACTTTTCCTTAATGGTGAATTTAGTACACTCTCATTTATTTTTAGCAAAAATAAGCCATCTCAAATTTGAGACAGCCTATTCTAAATTTAATTCTAACTGAGTTTTTATAAATAAATGGTCAATTTTGCTTTGTAAGTCAGTAATGAATTTTGAAAGTAATTTAAAAAATTGACAAGCAAAGCAAATTGACTATTCACAATTGATTATTTGGTGTATTTCTGCCTTAAAACAGCAATTTCACGTGGTCCGATTCCCATCTCAACCTGAAAGAAATTTTCTACGCTTCCATATTTTTTATTGATGGCTCCGAAGAAATTTCTGATGAGTTCAGGTCTCAGTTCCATTTGTGCTTTGATTTCAGCTTCACTCATTCCTGCCATTTTTGAAAGTCCGGAATACATATTTTTCATCGTCGGATTTTTCGCCAGATAAAAATTGGAAGCGACATAATCATCTTCAATTACCTCTTGCGGAACTCCTAATATTTTCAGGAATAAAGCCGATGCCATTCCCGTTCTGTCACGGCCACCTGTACAATGAAAAAGTAAGGCTTCATTGGGTTTTAAAGTCAATAACTGAACGAATAACGACCTGTATCTTTCTCCGAAATAAGGAAGTCCGCCTTCTCCGTACATATCAAACAAGAAGTTTTTATCCTTCAAAAATTTCACCATATCCTGAGCAGTCGGAAGGTTGTTGCTTCCTGCAGGACACAAAAGATAATTGGTATTTTGGGGTAAACGATCCTGAGCTTTTTTAGCTTCTTCCACCCCTCTGAAATCGACAACAGTTGTAATTTTTCTGTCTTTGAAAGTTTTCAGATCTTTATCCGAAAGCTTATCGATGGCATCACTTCTGAAAACTTTTCCGAGAACCACTTCTTTTCCGTCAGCAGTTTTGTAGCCACCAGTATCTCTGAAGTTATAGGCGTTTTCCATTTTTACGACACGTTTCAAACTGTCTTTAATCTGCGCATTTGCAGTTGTTCCAAAGGCCAGTACTGCCAATGTAAATACTATTTTTTTCATATAAATTAAATTAAAATATTTGCCAGCGAACTCCCATTTGCCCTCTGCTTCCGTACCATTCATGTGAGGTAACCCTCTTTTTATTGTCTCCCATATAAAGTCGTAAACTTTCGTTGCTTAAATTATTTAGCTCAACAAAGATTTTAAGCTTTTTAGTAATGTCATAACTTGCAGAAAAGTCAACTGTGAAATTTTTGTCGGACCAGATGTAATATTGCGGACCTAGTTTTTGGTTGATGGTTTCAACTGATTTCCCTCTGTAATTTCCTGCCAGACGAACCATTATTTTGTTGCCTTCGTAATATAAAATGGCGTTGAAAAGATTTTTAGATTGGTTGGGAAGTGATGTTTTGTCAAAATATTGTATTCCGTTTGCATCAGTTCTTGGAACCTCAACTTTAGAATCGATGAAGGTATAATTAAATTCAACCCCGAAACCATTCCAAAAACCCGGTAAAAAATCGAGACGTTTGTTGATGCCTGCTTCAAAACCTATTAAGTTTGAATCCTGCAGGTTTTTTGCCTGCGTTACATTGTAGTTTGTTCCGCCAATATTGAGAATAGATGTATCTGAAAATACGATATCCGATATTTTTTTATAAAAAACACCTCCCGAAAGAATCCCGATATTATTGAAATAATATTCACCCATTACATCAAAGTTGTGACTGAAAGTAGGTTTCAAATCCGGATTTCCTCTTGTGATTGTGAACGGTGTTGACGTATTATCTATACTCGAGCCCGGTGACAAGTCACCAAAATTGGGTCTGATGAAAGAGTTTGTATAGGCAAATCTTATGTTTGCTTTTGGCGAAATATTATATCGCAAATGAAGCATCGGAAGAAAGGCGTTGTAATTGCTTTCTACAATAGATTCACTGATAACGGTGGTTGCAGGAGTTCCTTCTTTGGTAGCTTTTGAACCGTTTAGGGTCATTCTTGTGGATTCGTTTCTGAAACCTCCAACAATCTTGAATTTATCGCTTGCTTTGATCTCTGCCATCGCATAGGCTGCAAAAACAGATTCTTCACCTGTATAAACGCTTGTTGCATTGGTTTCGGCACTCGAAAAATCTCTGAAACCATTCTGCTGCAAAAATTCTGGAGAAAACATCTGAAAAAGTTGGTCTTTAGTTGGCGGATTCATAATATAAGAATCATAATTTCCGTTCATCCCTCCCAGAAAGGCAGTTCCGCTTGGCGCATCTGTAGTTGCCAATTGTGACAAGGTAAGCAGTGCAGACGAATTTGGGATCCCCAAAGAAGCGCCAGGAAGGTAAACTGTATTGTATCCGTAAGTGCTCGTACGGTCTTTATCACGATATTTAGCTCCTAATTTTATTGAAATATTAGGATTTACATCATATTTTAAATTTACCCGTGCAATTTTATCTCTTTCGTTATTATCTAATTTGGCGATGACCAATTGTGAAAGAAGCAGTTTGTCGGCACTTAACCTGTCGTTCTGATTGGTTATATCTGAGCTGTAGTCCATATATTCGCCACCAATTCCGTCTGGCGAATCAAATCCCCAATATCGGTTTCCGTCACTGGAAAGATTATTAAATCCGCCGGTTATTTTCTGTCTGAAAGTTGCGATAGGAAGACCTTTGGTAGAATTGGTAGGCGGTGTATCAAGAAAATATTTTGCCTGATAATCGCTCAGCATCCAATCTAAATTTAATTTTGAAGAAAGGCTGTGCTCACCACCCAATTCCATCCCGTAAAGCTCGGTTTGATAATGTGAATACCTGAAATTGTATTGATAACGCTTGTTGGTGTAATCTACATACGTTTCATAAACAGGGCGAATGTCATCAAATTTATTAAACATTCCTCTGAAGTAGATTTTGTTGTCTGCATTAAATTTGTATTCCAATCCGCCATTCAGACCAATGGTTCTTCTCGTTCCCATGTACCTTTTCATCATTACCGAATTGATAGATTTTCTTTGGATATCATTTGCTACGCTTGTATTGTAAGTCACATCAAAAGAATCCGCACCCCATTGTCTGTCCCAAATTGCGCCTGATAAAAGCACACCCAATTTCTTTTTGAAAAAACGGTCACCATACACAATCGATGCATTATACGTTCCGTCCTGAGAAAATGTATTGTAACCTCCTGCCCCGCTTACGCTCAATGTTTTCTTTGCGGGAGCCGTTCTTGTAATAAAATTGATACTTCCACCAATCGCATCACCGTCCATATCGGGAGTTATTGCTTTAGAAACCTGCACAAACTGAATCAATTCTGAAGGAACAACATCCAAAACGAAAGACCTGTTTCCTAAAACATTTGCGCTTGGTAAACGATTTCCATTGAACAAAGCCGAGGTCCATGCAAAAGGAGTTCCTCTTACCGTTGCCTGGTCGGCTTCACCATGATATCTTGCAACAGCAACACCTTGAACTCTTTGCACCGCTTCAGCAGCATTTCTGTCCGGAAGCTTTCCGATTGCATCGGCTGCAATGACTTCCATGATGGCGTTGTTGTTCTTTTTAATTTCGTAGGCTTTCGCCTGGGTCAAAGCATTGGGGCGTGAAACCATTACTTCCTGAATGTCGGTTAATTTATTTGAAATCAGTTTTTCTTCAGGTACAATGGTAATATAGCCTATATCGTTTGTTCCTTCTTTTATGGTATACGGAAAAACCTGGGTTTCGTACCCTATATATTCAATTTTAAGAGTTACTTCTCCTAATTTTGGTGAAAGCAGATGAAAATCTCCGTCTAAAGATGAAACGGCTTTTGCATCGGCATCTACAATAGAGATATTGGCTCCGGGAAGCGCACCGTTTGTTTTCCCTACAATAGTTCCCTTTACAGTTTGTGCATGGATGGTTCCAAAAGAAGCGAACAAGAAAAAAGCAGATACCTGTATAATTCTCGATTTATGCTTTAAAAAACCAGCAGAATTTTTCATTGATTTATTTTTTCTGCAAAACTGCACAGAATGATGTACCGATTCGTCCTTACAAAAAAATCAAAATAAAAAACGTATCACTCGTTGTTTTAATACTATTAAAACATTGATTAATAGTATTTTACATTGAATAAACTATTTATTATTTATTTATGAACAGAATATTAATAGGAAAAATAAATTTTTAACAGATATATAATCGACTTGAAGATTGCAGAATACCAATTTTGAATTTACTTTGTACAAACCTAAAGCTAGAATGCAATATATCATTATTATCGGGGCTTTTCAGGCGGTTGTCGCACTCTGGTTATTACAGTTCAGAGAGAGAAAAACCTCTTCCAATTATCTGTTTATATTTTTTATTTCAGCCATTGCGGTGCATCTGACGATCAAGTTTGTTATTTTCACATTCGTTCCAGACCAAAGTATCAGATTGCAAATGAATACGTTTATCTCGGTCTGTTATGGCCCGCTGATTTACTTATATACCTTAAGTAAAACCAAAAAGGGTTTTTCAGTAGGCAGAAAATGGTATCTTTTTATTCCGTTATTTATTTTAATGATTGCGTATTTTACAGTTTCATGCGTGTTTATAATTCTAAACCGTGTTGATGAAAAGCTTCTATATCTGTACAATACCTTTAGTCTAGTTTTACTTTTTGCCATCAATTTATATTATCCTTTAAAAAGTATTTTAATAATTAATAAAAGCAAAACTCTTGAAAAGGTTGAATTTAATATCATTAAAAGAATTTCTGTATGTATTCTTATGATGGAATGTATTCTTGTTTTCACAAAAATAGCCCTGTTTTTTTATCCTGAAAAAATACAGGAAATCAATGTATTGATAAGAAGTGTTTCCTATTTTCTCCTGCTTGTTATCTGTCTTTTGATCATTAAAAAAAATATTAATACTGAATTAAGAAAAGCACCGGAAAATACCGTTAAAAATACGCTAGAAAGCGAAGATATTTATATTGACACCGAAATTAGTTTTTTGAATACAATGGATTATGAAGTGAAATTTGGTGAATTGTGGCAAAAAATGGACGAAATTGTAAAACAACAACAATTGTTCAGAAATTGTGATTTGAATCTCGATGAATTGGCCTCACAAACAAAAATCAATAAATACCAGATCAGCGAAATGCTGAACGGCTACAAAAACCAACCTTTTTACCGATACATCAACGAATATCGAATAGAATATTTCAAAAACAGGGTAGAAAATACTATTCAAAAAAACGAAAATATCAATTTTTTATCATTGGCTTATGAAGCAGGTTTCAAATCAAAATCTTCTTTTAATCGTTATTTTAAAGAAATAATTGGCAAAACTCCTTCAGAATATTATAAAAGTTCGTTGAAAAATTCATTGAAGCTTCAGGTAGATTAAATTTCTGTATCGGTTTTTTGATTTGTAATGAAAATGGTTAGGTTTTTGAATATTCAAAATACACTAATCATCACACTTTTGAAACTCATTACATTCACAAACAAAGGTATTTACTGTCCGCAGGGAAAATTTTATATTGATCCTTGGCGGCCTGTTGATTTTGCAGTCATCACTCATGGTCACGCTGATCACGCTCGATGGGGAATGAAAAAATATCTTTGCCATCATTTTACAAAACCTATTTTACATCAAAGAATTTCTCCGAATATTGAATGTCAGACTTTGCAGTATGGTGAAGTTTTAGACATCAATGGCGTAAAACTTTCGCTCCATCCGGCCGGTCATATTATTGGTTCGGCGCAGATTCGTCTCGAATATAAAGGTTATGTAAGTGTTATTTCGGGAGATTATAAAGTACAGGATGATGGTTTGAGCACTCCTTTTGAGGTGGTAAAATGTAATGAATTTGTTAGTGAAAGCACTTTCGGGCTTCCCATTTACAACTGGCTCGAAGTTCCCGATTTAAATAAAAGACTTCAAAACTGGGTATTAAGAAATCAGGAAAATCAAAAAACATCTGTATTTATAGGTTATTCTTTGGGTAAAGCGCAAAGGATTATGAAAGCGGTTGAAGGAATGGGAAAAATTCACGTTCATTATTCGATCGGAAAACTCAATAAAGCCTTTGAAGAAGTTGGTATCGTGCTTCCTGATTACGAAGTACCAGATTTTAGAGAAAGCATCAAACACGTTGCCGGCGATATTGTGATCGTGCCTCCTGCTTTGTTAGACAGCAATGTGATTAAGAAAATTCCGGATGCGGCAACAGCGATTTGTTCAGGGTGGATGCAGGTTCGCGGCGCCAGAAGATGGCGAAGTATGGACGCAGGTTTTCCAATGAGTGACCATGCAGACTGGAAAGGTCTTTTACAGGCAATAAAAGCTACAGAGGCTGAAATTGTTCACGTAACGCACGGACAGACTGAAGTTTTTTCTAAATATTTAAACGAAATCGGAATTAAATCTGATGTTGTAGAAACCTTATATGGAGATGATGATGATGAAGTCATTGAAAAGGAAGTTGTGTCCGATAAAAAAGAAGATTAATTATTAAAATTAAACATTGAAGGTTTAAAAAGCTCCGTAGGAGTGACCTGTTAATAGCAAATCAGAATAAAAATAGCTAAAAGCTCCGTAGGAGCGGCCTGTTAATTTTTAAACGTCGAATTGCTCGCAGCCCGACTTGAGAGGAAATCCTTTTTTTGCATAAACTGAAGCTTCGATTAAAGATAGAACGTCTTGCAAAAAAAGATTGGGAACGGAAGGCGGATTAAGCTGCCCAAATAAAACAAAGATTAGAATGAAAAATTTCGCAGAACTCATCAACGCTCTCGAAAGCACCAATAAAACCAATGCTAAAATCGATGCCATTATCGATTATCTTGAACGTGCGCCGGATGATGATAAATTGTGGTTCATCGCTTTGTTTACAGGCAAAAGACCGAAGCGAAATGTCAACACCAATTTTATGAAAGAATGGGCGTTGGAAATTACGCAATTACCATTTTGGCTGTTTCAGGAAAGTTATTCTTCGGTAGGAGATTTAGGTGAAACTTTATCGTTAATTCTTCCGCCACCAACCGAAAATATTGAAAAATCACTTTCTGAATGGATGAATGAAATTATCGGATTGAAAACAAAAACCGAAGCCGAAAAAAAAGAATTCGTTCTTAATTCCTGGAATGGTTTAGATTATACAGAACGGTTGATTTTCAATAAATTATTAGGTGGAAGCTTTAGAATAGGCGTTTCGTCAAAAACATTGATTAATTCTCTGACAAAATTTTCCGGACAGGAAGCAAGCACTTTGATGCACAGTTTGATGGGAAAATGGCAGCCTGATGAAGTTTCATTTAAAGAATTGATTTCTGCTGAAAATATTAATCCGGACAACTCAAAACCCTACCCTTTTTGCCTTGCGTATCCTTTGGAAAAAGATTTGGAAGATTTGGGTAAACCCGATGAATGGCTCATTGAATACAAATGGGACGGAATTCGCGGACAAATCATCAGACGAAATGATGAAGTTTTTATCTGGTCACGTGGGGAAGAGTTGGTGACTGAGCAATTTCCGGAGATTGCTGAAACCGTAAAAGCGATGAAAGGTAATTTTGTAATTGATGGAGAAATACTTGCAGTCAAGGAAGGTAACGTATTAAATTTTAACGAATTACAAAAACGACTAAATCGTAAAACATTAACAAAAAAAATGCTCGCTGACATTCCGATTGAAGTTTTTGCATACGATATTTTAGAATTGGAAGGAACTGATCTGAGGGAGAAACCCATTTCAGCAAGACGAGCAATGCTTGCAGAATTACTACTAAATGAAGCTCCGGAAAACATAAAAATTTCTCAGGCCATTGATTTTGAAAAGTGGTCACAATTAGATTTAATAAGAGAAAATTCAAGAGAAATTAACAGTGAAGGATTGATGCTGAAACAGAAAAATTCACATTATCATTCAGGACGAAAAAAAGGAGATTGGTGGAAATGGAAAATCAATCCGATGACGATTGATGCGGTTCTCATTTATGCCCAAAAAGGAAGCGGAAGACGAAGCGCTTATTATACCGATTACAGTTTTGCCGTGAAAAGTGGTGAAAAGTTAGTTACGATTGCCAAAGCCTATTCGGGATTGACCGATAAAGAAATAATGGAAGTCAGCAAGTTTGTCAACAAAAATGCGATTGAAAAATTCGGCCCTGTGCGTACGGTAAAAGCTGAATTGGTTTTTGAGATTGCTTTTGAAGGAATTGGCTTCAGCAATCGACATAAAAGTGGTGTCGCATTGCGATTTCCAAGAATTTTAAGGTGGCGGAAAGATAAAACCGTTGACGAAATTGATGATATTGAAGAGATTAAAAAACTGATACAATAAATTTCTTCAAAGCTCCCGAGGAGCTTTATCTGTGTAGAAGAAAAAACATAAACATTGGAGAACTCTGTAGAAGTTCTATCTTATAACTAAATTTTAAAGAAATAGCGCTCCTACTGAGCGCCGCTAATAACATTAATTAAATACTACACAGATAAAACGGCTTTGCAGTTTTTCTTCTAAATCAGTAGATTTAATATTTAATTTATAAAAACAATTTGAGCAACTACGAAAATACCGAAGGATTCAAAATCATCCAAAACTGGATGATGGAAAAAGGCAATTCTCCATTTAAATTTCAGATTGATACCTGGAAAAAATTCGGTAATGGGTACAGCGGAATGGTTGTAGCTCCGACGGGTTTCGGGAAAACATTTTCGGTGTTTTTAGCTTTAATTTCAGACTTTCTCACTTATCCAAACAAGTATAAGAAAGGTCTGAAAATGATTTGGATTACACCACTTCGCTCGCTTTCAAAAGATATCGCCAAAGCAATGCAGGAAGCGATTGATGAGATTGGCCTGGATTGGGCCGTTGGGGTAAGAAATGGCGACACCGATCCGAAAGTGCGTCAACAGCAGGTTAAAAATATGCCTGAAATTCTAGTGGTAACTCCCGAAAGTTTACACTTACTTTTAGGTCAAAAAAATCATCAGCGATTCTTCAATAATATGCATTGTGTGGCCGTAGATGAATGGCACGAATTGCTAGGCTCAAAACGTGGCGTAATGGTGGAGTTGGCGATTTCCCAGCTCTTTCATTATGTTCCGAAACTTAAAATTTGGGGAATTACCGCAACGATAGGCAATCTTGATGAAGCGCAGGATGTTTTGATTCCTTACGATATCAAGAAAACAAAAATCACGGCTAAAGAGCTTAAGAAAATTGATATTATTTCAGTTTTTCCAGACGAAGTTGAGCTTTTGCCTTGGGCAGGACATCTCGGTCAAAAATTAGCGGATAAAGTGGTTCCTATTATTTTGGAATCTAAATCGACCATTGTTTTTACCAATACCCGAAGCCAAAGTGAAATGTGGTATCAATTATTACTCAATGCTTATCCTGATTTTGCGGGACAAATCGCTATTCATCACAGCTCAATCGATGCACATTTGAGAATCTGGATTGAAGAAAACTTAAGTTCAGGAAAATTAAAAGCCGTTGTTTCGACCTCATCTTTAGATTTAGGAATCGATTTTAAACCTGTTGATACGGTTATACAAATTGGTTCTGCAAAAGGTGTTGCAAGGTTTCTACAACGGGCGGGACGAAGTGGCCACTCTCCTTTTGAGACTTCCAAAATATTCTGTGTTCCTACGCATTCTTTAGAGCTGATTGAAGTAGCAGCTTTAAAAGAAGCCGTAAAACAAAAAGTAATAGAACCACGCGAGCCGCAGGTTTTATGCTTTGATGTATTGGTGCAATTTCTGATGACCTTGGCGGTTGGTGACGGTTTTTTTCCTAATGAAATTTACGAAAGAATTAAAAAAGTATATACGTTTCAGGAAATCAGAGATGAAGAATGGAAGGAGATTGTTGACTTTCTGACAATCGGTGGAAGTGCGTTGAAAAACTACGAAGAATATCACAAAGTTGTCATAATGGAAGACGGTTTACACAAAGTCACTTCAAGAAAAATCGCAATGCTTCACCGAATGAATATGGGAGCAATTGTAAGCGATGCAATGTTGAAAGTGAAATTTATTTCCGGCGGATATATAGGAATGGTTGAGGAATATTTTATTTCGAGACTGAAAAAAGAAGAGAAATTTATTCTTGCCGGTCGTGTTTTGGAAGTGGCAATGATAAAGGATATGACGGTTTTTGTACGTGCATCTAAAGGAAAAGCGATGGCGCCAAGTTATCTGGGCGGAAGGTTACCTTTAAGTTCAAATTTGGGGCATTTTTTACGAGAAAAATTATCAGGAGCATTAAACCCAAAAGCATCTGAAAAAGAACTCAAATTTTTACATCCATTATTAATCAACCAGGAAGAGCGCTCACACATTCCGAAGGAGGATGAATTTTTGGTTGAATTAATTAAAAACCGTGAAGGCTATCATCTTTTTATGTATCCTTTTGAAGGCCGATTGGTACACGAAGTAATGGCAGCTTTGATTGCTTACCGAATTTCAAAATTGGCGCCTATTTCTTTTTCGATGGCGATGAATGATTATGGTTTCGAATTATTCAGCGATAAAGAAATACCGTTGAATGAAGATAATTTAGAAAAAATATTGACGAGAGAAAACCTGATGATAGATGTGATTTCCAGTATTAATTCTGCTGAAATGGCAAGACGGAAATTCAGGGATATTGCCGTAATTTCAGGAATGGTCGTTCAGAATTTCCCTGGACAGCAACGGTCAAATAAAGCTTTACAAAGTTCTGCAGGTTTGATTTTTAAAGTATTGGAAGATTACGATCCCAATCATTTTCTAGTGAGACAGGCATATACAGAAGTTTTCAATATGCAATTGCAGGAGCAGCGCTTGGTAGAAGCTTTTAAGCGAATTGAAAAATCAAAGCTTATTTTAAAATATTCAAATAGATTTACGCCTTTGAGTTTCCCGATAAAAGTTGATAGTTTAAGACAAACCTTAACGAGTGAAAATCTGGATGTGAGAATTCAGAAATTGATTAAACAATCGGGAAGAAATATAAAATGAATCGTCAATAAGTCAATTGAAAATTATTAAAACTTTTTGTCATTTGAACGGAACTAAAGTGCAGTGAAGAATCTCTTTTTTTACAAAACATCTTAGATTCTGATATTGACAAGCAAAAAATTAAAATGAAAATAGTAACAAAAAATATCAATATTAACAACGAAACTCTTACTTTAACCAATCAGCGTGCACTATTCTGGAAAAAAGAAAAAGCATTGATTTTTTCGGATTTACACATCGGTAAAACGGCACATTTTCGTAAAAACGGAATTGCTTTGGCGAGCCATATTATGAAAAATGATCTCGAAAGGCTTTCGGTTTTAATAGAATATTTTCAACCCGAAAAATTTATTATCGTCGGCGACTTGCTTCATGCCGGAAACAATTCTGATGTAGACGAATTTTGCGTGTGGAAAAATCAATATTCAAACATTAAATTTTGTTTGGTAGAAGGTAATCATGACAGGATCTCAAAAACTTTAGAGAAGAAATTGTGTTTAGATTCACGATCTGATTCTCTCAAAATTGATGGTATTTCTTTTGTGCATGATTTTGATAAAAATATAGAAAAGTTTCAGATTACTGGACACATTCACCCAGGTTTTGTGATTAATTCTTTGGTTAAAAAAATAAAGCTTCCGTGTTTTGTGCTCACTGAAAACCAACTATTGCTTCCGGCCTTCAGCGAATTTACCGGTTTGGATACAAAAAATCTCCCTCAAAAAGGAAGATTCTATGTTTTTACAGATGCCGAAATCTATGAGATCTGATTTTTAAAGCTGATCAAACCATTTATAAATATCGGTGTCTGAAGAAATTTTAAGTTTTTTTCGTAATCGGTTTTTTCTATTCTGAATTGCCTTTGGTGTTACAAATGTGTAAGTTGCAATTTCTTTTGTACTCAATCTCAACTTGAGATAGATACAAAAAATAATTTCAGAATTTTGCAAATTTCCATTAATTAAGGCAAGGTGCTCAAAAAATTCGGGATATGCAGATTTAAATTTACTTAAAAGACGCGGTGAATTTTGTTTAGCAAGCCTGATTATTTCTTCGTCAGCCAAAATTTTTGCGGTGTGTTCTGCGTTAAAGTCTTGCGTGTTGTCTCTATTATTATTCATTATGGGCAGAATTTTTCTCTATCATAATCAAAGATGTAATCCTCAATATGATTAACGTTCTTATTATCAGTTTTTTTATTAATGCGGTCTAAAGCGCAAAATTTAGCCTCAATAATATTTTATTTATTATCAAATGACACATTAAATTTCGCCAAACCTTTCTCTCGTTAAGTTCTTGATTCAAATGTATCGGAATTTTCATATTTCTTTTTATGATTCTAATCAACAAATAAAGATTATATTTTTTTTGATTTATTAATTCAAACTGAGCAATAATATTTTATTAAAAATTTATTTTCTGCAAAAATTTTGGTATTTAATCAGTAATGTGGTATCTGTGTGGTAGCGAATTAATTCACTTTTGCATAAAATTATTCTTTCTTTACAGGTCTAAAAATCCGAGCATTGTTATGTTTCGTAGCATAAACAGGTGGTTTTTAGTTTCAATTAATCCCTATAATATGATAAATGAAGATATTTTATTTTCTTTTGGAGCAGATTTAAGAACTTATGACCCTGATGATTTTATATTTTCTGAAGGTGAAGTTCCCAGCTTTTTTTTCCTGATCTCAAGTGGAAAAGTAAAATTAAATAATTATAATGAAGGAGGTAAAGAATTTATTCAAGGAATATTCTCACGCGGCAATAGTGTCGGTATATCGTCACTTTTTACAGAAAAATCGTATCCTGTAAATGCCGTTGCAGTAGAAGAATCTGAAGTTATAAGATTGCCAAAAGCACAATATTTGCAGCTTTTGCAGGAAAACCCTGACAATTATTTTACAACGATACAGAGTCTTTCTGAGCATATGCATTACAAGTTTTTGATGGCAGAAAGCATTGCATTTCAAAATCCTGCTCAAAAACTTTTAACGTTGATGAATTATCTCAAAGATCATCATCACGATCAGTCAAAATACGCTTTGCAAATTCTTTTAACCAGACAGCAACTCGCTTCCCTTACCGGATTGAGTGTAGAAACTGTCATCCGGGTTATAAAAAATATGGAGAAAGAAGGAATTTTAAAAATCAAAAACAGAAAAATTTTTTATTAACTTCTAGTTGATATATTAAATCAGATGAAATAATTTTTATTTTAGTATCAAAAGCTTATTGATCTCACTTTTAAAACATCCCAAAATAAATTCTGTATAATATTGCTGTGCTCCCAATGCCTGTGTTTTAGGATGAAGTTCAAGTTTTCTGGATAAAATTACTTCACCTTTGTAGGCAAAAGAATAATATGAAAATATTTTGTAAGTAGAGCTCCTGATCGGGTTGGCATAGCCCGTAACAGCAATAGACCAGTCGGTGTCGAATAATTTGGCTACGCTGAGTGCCATTGTTTCAGCAATTTGCTCAGAAACGCAGTCACATGAATTACCTTCATCATAATCTACGTTTAAAATTTTTACTTTTTGTTCTAATGCATATGCGGTAATTCCGCCTTTGTAGAATAGTGCAGCATTTGGCATTTGTGAAAAAGCAAGCTGAAAAAGACCTGAAGTTACACTTTCAGCGATAGAAATGGTTTCATTAGTTGTAATTAATGCTTCGCTGATATAATTGAGTAAGTTTTGTTGAAATTCCATAAGATTTGTTTTTAATGAAGTTGTGATTTGTATTTTCTCGATACATCATTTTTGATCTAATAAAAAGCATCAGCTATTTTATTTATATGCGTTGATAATATCCTGACAGTCGAATTGTGCATCGCTCCTCCAACTTTTACAAAGAATATAATGGAGAAAGAGATTACTGATAAAGACATACTTTACAGTTTAAATCTGAGATTATACAACTGCAAATTTCAAAATCTTATTGGGTAAAATAGAAAGGTTCTGTTTTCATATCGATATATTTATTTAAATGATTGGTGGTGTTTTCTTTTATACTAATTATTAAAAGTAAAAGAGGTCAAATATACTCTGTAACAGATTTTTTAATTTATGATTTCAGTCATATTTTAGTAGTATATCTTACGATCTTTAATTTTTACCAGATTTTCATTTTCCATTTTTTTAATGGTTCTGATGATTGTTTCTACACGTAAACCTGTAAGATCAGCAATTTGTTGCCTTGTAAGCTTTACATTAAAAGAATGTTGATCTTCACAGTCGGTATAACTTCTAAGATAATTGAAGAGACCAAGAATTCTTGCAGATGGATGCTGTGAGACCATATCATGTATCATTTTCATTTTGAAATAAAGACGATGTGATAAGCAGGCATTTATTTCCAGAGAAACATGAGGATTTTCTTTGACAAGATTGATGAAATTTTTTCTGGGCAACATTATTACTGTCGTAGGAACAAGAGCATATGCGTTTACAGAATATTTTTTTTCAATAAAAAGATGCGCATCTCCGAAGCTTTGTCCTTTTTCTAAGATATTATGTATAAACTCCTTCCCTTCTTCATTAAAATTATTCACTTTTACAGCACCTTCTATAATCTGGTAATAAAAAGCCGGAGACTCTCCTTCTCTAAAAATAAGTTCTCTTTTTTTGTAAGTTTTAATTTCCGCACTGTACGATTTTAGCAATTGCTCATCGATCTTCATGCAACTTATTGTTTTCATGGTATAAAAAATTTTTCTTTAATACAGTAATTACCATTTATTTCTCATTGCAGAAGCTGAATAACGAATGTTTTTTGGCGACTAAAAATTCTTCAGATAATCTTTAAGAATTGTAAGTTTTTACTGTCACATTTTGTGAACACATTTTATGCCATTATTTGTTTAAAACGCTGTTTTTGAGAGCCACTTATTCATTTCAAAACATAATTTTGGATTTTGCTGTATCAAATTAAAAAATAAAGTCTTTTTCAGGATTAAAACTTCACAGAAAGTAATAGCAATTGCATTCATAGAATATTTGTGATCAATAAAAAGAAGTGATTCACCAAAGCATTCTCCGTCTTTCAAAAAATTCTGAATATATTCTCTGCCCGACTCGTCATAATTATTCATTTTTACACTTCCCGAAACAATCTGAAAGTAATATTGAGCAGAATCTCCTTTTGTAAAAATCTTTTCTTTGGGTTGATACTTTTTAATGATTGCTCCTGCAGATTTCAGGATTTGTTGATGTATTACCATAGCTTCTTACTGTGTGATGATGACTTGTGATGGTAATCTTCACAAAAGATATGAGTAAATATTAGAAGGTGACAAAGTTTAAACGAATAAGTAGTTTACGTTTAAAATAATATCAATAATTAAATATTTTACTGAATTAAGTATTTAGTATTGTAAATAGCAAAATCTTTCACAATTGTATGATGTGAATGATGATAGTTTAAGGCAAATTTTAAAAAGCATAATCTATCAAATCAAATGTACAACAAAAGTAATTGTGTTTTTATGATTTCGATCACAAATTTCTTTCACGGTTGTCAGATTTATATTTATAATGTATGTTTTTAACCTGTTTTTACGAAAAATTAATTATTTTTAAATGATTTTAGATTTTTGGTTAGATTTTTGAAGCGACCAATAATCATAGAATTTCTTATTCTAAAGATAACACCACAACCATAAATTATTTTATTATGTCAACAGAAAATTTGAGCCACGCAGAAGCGGCAAAAAAAATTAAAGAACTTTCAGAAAAAGCTAAAATCTGTATGTTTTGCACCAATCTGGAAAGTTTACCAATCAATACTCGCCCGATGAGCCTTCAGGAAACAGACGAAAGCGGAAATCTTTGGTTTATCAGCAGTGACACCAGCAACAAAAATTTTGAAATAAAAGACGACAAAAGAGTGCAGCTTTTATTTATGAACAATTCAGATTCAGAATATCTTTCTGTATTTGGTGAAGCTGCGATCTACAAAGACAGATCAACCATTGAAGACAAATGGTCTGCGATGGCAAATGCATGGTTTGACGGAAAAGATGACCCAAATGTTTCGATCATCCGTGTAACGCCTACAGATACATACTATTGGGACACCAAAGCTGGCAAACTGGTAAGTCTTATTACCTTTGTAGCTGCTGCGGTTACAGGAAATAAAACCGACAATTCTGACGGTGTAGAAGGTAAAGCTTCAGTTTAAATTTAGACTATTTTCTTACTTTAAAAACTATAAGACCATGATATTTGAAGATGACCCGCACGCTGTTGTTCACGAAGCCAATAACAAACCATTGAGCAATTTTGCAATGATTACTCAGGTAATTCAATTCAGTGGAGATAAATCTTTTATATTGAATTCTCTGCAGAAAATCAAGAACAGCACTATTTGCGAAATTAAAAGGAAAGTGATAGAAAAGTTTATTCATGAATATACTGTAAACTTTACGGGATATGTAGAAAACGACATCTATCAGCTTCAGACCGACGGGTATCAGTTGTCACCTTCTTATGCGAAACAGTCTTATGAAAAAGTTTTGAGAGAACAGGAATATCTTAACAGAATAATCACCACACTAAACAATGATTAATTGTTTGGTGCGGTGATTTTAATTTATTTTAAAACAACGATTATTTATCGGTAACAAAATTCTTTTTTGCCAGCTCTTTTCTCACGCGGCTTAAACTTTCAGGAGTTATTCCGAGATATGAAGCGATCATCCATTGCGGAACTCTAAGTAAAAGATCGGGATACATTTTAATAAACTTTAGATATCGCTCTTCTGCCGTTTCTCCCAATAAAGAATTGATTCTATCCTGCAGACTTTTTACATGTTTCTGGATAATCAGATCATTTTTTTCGATCGTATTGGGGAATTCTTCAATAAGTTTACTAAAAAAATCCGGTTGCAGAAATAACACTTCAGAATCCTCAACAGCTTCAATGTAGTATCGGGATTTTTCATTAAAATAAAGACTGCTGCGATCACCAATCAGCCAATTTTCAGGAGCAAATTGTATCACATGCTCTTTCCCGTTTTTATCAATAGAATACATTCTGAGCAGCCCTTTTTCTACAAAAAAAGTATTGCGGCAAACTTCTCCTTCCTGTAAAAGCATTTCGTTCTTTCCCACTTTTTTCAATTCATACTGAATGCTGCATAAATTTACTTTTTCAGCAGGAACTTCAAAAACCTTTGCCAGATAATTATTTATATTACTCATACAATCTGGCTTAAAGAAATATCCTGATGAGATGCATTATTGATCGCTTTCCCATTTTCTAGAACAATCAGCTGCGGACTTTCGTGACGAATCGCAAAATCTTCGGCAATTTTGTTTGAAATAGGTCTGAATGCCAAAAGATCAAGAAAATAAAAACTTACATTTTGATTATCTGAATTTTCTATCTCTTTCTCAAAATTTTTCAAAACCGTTTTACTGATAAAGCAACTTGTAGAATGTTTGAAGATTGCTACTCTATTTTCATAAGATTGCTTAACAGCATTTTCCAGATCTTCTTCAGATCTTATCGTTTTCCAGAAAGATTTTGTCTCTCCCGGCTCCTGTTTTCCGCCAAATATTTTATCTAAGAAACTCATACATTAAATTGTTTTAAATGGTGATCGAGGTGCTTATACTCCATAAATCCCCAATCTTTTTCTTTCATTTCACCAAAAAGCTCATGGCAATTCGATAAAAGATTGTTTTTGTAAGCAAAATAATACTCATCTAGCCTTTGTAAAAGATTATTTTTTGCTTCTTCGAAGTTACACTCAAAATTAACGATTACTTTTTTAAAAGTAGGCATATTTCGGGGAATTCCGTTATTGAAAATTCGCATTTCTATTTTTGTGAAATTTCCTATTGATTTGAAAAAGAAATTAATCCTTGGAAGAGTAAGTTTCTGTAATGCAATCTGTAAAATCAAATCACAATGAACGAGCATTTGCGAAACATTCATACTCCCCCATTTTCTTTCAGAATTTTCTGAGAGCTGAGCAATTCTATGCTTTATTTCGTTAAAATCATTTTCGTTATGTAGACTTTTCACTACCAATTTTTCTCTTTCTTCAGATTTTCAATATGAGCAAAATGGTGGTTACAGTGCCAGACATAATGTGCGAGATAAACCCGAAGGTTTTGGTTTTCGTTGTGCTCGGGATGATGAAAAGTTCTTTCAAACTGTTTATTGGTCATTGATTTTAAAAGAGCCGTCCATCGTTGATGAGTTCCTTTTATCATTCTCATGGCAGGCTTTACAGGCATATCAACACTGTCTTGAAGTTCTGCCCATTTGGCTTCGTCATAAGGCTTTATCGTGGGATTGTCTTCGGTAAGTGCAAGCTTTAGACGAATGAGACTGTTCATATGACTGTCTGCAATGTGATTAACAAGTTGTCTTACCGTCCAGCCACCTTCCGTGTATTGTGTATCTAATTGTTCATCGCTAAAATCTGCAATTAGATTTTTTAATTTATCAGGAAAATCTTTAATGACTTTAATGTATTCGTTGAGTTTGATGTCGCATATATTTTCAGGAATTTCAAAGCGACCGATTGGAAATCTTTTATGTTCTAAACTGTCCATTTTTAGTGATAAATATATAATTCTTGTACAAATATTTACTATGATGATTGTTGCTGAAAAGTTTGCTGTTAATCTGGTTATTGTAAATTAAAAATAATTAAATCAGCATCATTTTAAAAAAAAATATTTTAAATATTAATAACCATGTAAATTAATATCCTCTGTTCTTTGCAAAGTCACTTTCTTACCCATTTTCTTTTGAATGACTCTAAAATGCTGCAATTCATCATCTGTTAAAATCGAAATGGCAGTTCCTTTTTCGCCGGCACGACCTGTTCTACCAATTCTGTGAATGTAATCTAACGGCGATCGAGGCAATTCATAATTGATAACACAAGGCAGAGATTCGATGTGAATACCACGACCAATTAAGTCAGTTGCGACCAAAATCTGAGCTCCGTTCACTTTAAATTCTTCCAGATTATTTCTACGTGCCCCTTGCGATTTTTGACTGTGAATCGCAACAGCTTTTATTTTATTTTTCTTCAGTTTTTCAACTAAATTATCTGCCGATCTTGTAGACGAAACAAATATTAAAGCTTTTTCAACCTTTTTTTCTTTAATTAAATAGCGTAAAAACGGACCTTTATTTTCCGGAGAAACATGATAAGCCAATTGCTCAATATGATCAATTTCCACTTCCTCTTTTTTGATTTCTATCATCACAGGATTGATGGATAAACGCTCTTTAATTTCAGAAACTTTATCATTTAATGTTGCAGAAAATAAGGTAGTTTGTTTCGCAACCGGCATCATGGCAAAAAGTTTATTCATCTCTTCACCAAAACCTAATTGAAACATTTTATCTGCTTCATCTACCACCAAATGCTGAATGCCGGATATGCTCAATGCATTATGATCAATAAGATCTAATAAACGTCCAGGTGTTGCGATAAGAATTTCTACCCCATACATCCCCTTCATCTGTGGGTTGATAGAAACACCACCATAAACAGCCATTGTACGAATCTCACGTTTTAGATTATCTGTAAAAGCCTGAAAAACCTCATCAATCTGAATAGCCAGTTCACGGGTAGGAACCAAGATCAGCACCTGTATATTACGATCTTTTTTAATTTCTGCGTTTTGTAATTTTTCTAATATCGGCATTACAAAACAAGCGGTTTTTCCGGAGCCTGTTTGTGCAATTCCCATCAAATCTTTACCCTGTAAAATAACAGGTACAGCCTGCTCCTGAATAGGAAACGGCTTTAGATAACCTAATTTTTTGACAGAATGAATAATATTGTGTGATAATCCTAGCGATTCGAATGACATAAAACTATATATTTAGTGCAAAGATAAACTATTAAGACACTATTGATGTTGAATCTATCTTCTGATGATCATTTTTATTATAAAATGCCGTTTTGTCAGATATTCCTGTTTTGGATTTATATTTGACATTTAGTTTTTGTAAATTTATCAGAATACAAAAAAATACATGAATCGCGATAAATAGGCACTTTACACAAGTATTTTAAAAAGGCGGTTTTCTATTAAATTAAAAAATATAAACTAGATATGAAAAAGGCATTAATAATAGTAGATGTACAGAATGATTTTTGTGAAGGCGGAGCACTGGCTGTTCCCGGAGCAAATGAGATCATTCCCTACATCAATCTTCTAATGGAAGAAAACCAATACGACCAAATAATTCTTACCCAGGACTGGCATCCTGCCAATCATAAAAGCTTTGCAAGTAACAACAATAGAAAGGTTGGCGAAAGCATTATATTAAATGGTGTTCCACAGTTTATGTGGCCAGATCACTGTGTAGAAGGAACTTTCGGTGCAGAATTTCATAAAGATTTAAACAGAGAAAAAGTAACCCACATTATTCAGAAAGGTAAAAATACTGAGATTGATGCTTACAGCGGTTTTCAGGATAACAATCATTTTATGAAAACCGGATTGGATGATTTTTTAAAATATCACGAAATTCAATTGGTTGAAATCGTAGGTTTAGCAATGGATTACTGCGTGAAATTCACTTGTACAGATGCCGTTGCCAACGGATATATCACTTGCCTTCACTTCAACGGAACACGTGCTGTCAATGTAAAACCAGATAACGGTAAAGATGCAATTTTTGAAATGTTGCAGAAAGGAGTTACTGTTTTAGGATAAGATTTTATAATTCTTAAAAGAGAAGTCAATATAAAAAGTAACCTGTTGTACGATCAACAGGTTATCTTTTTAATAATTATTTCAACAAATCTAATTCTAATAAATTATTATTCTTTGCATTATTTGCTTTAGCATCTCTTTCACGGTCTCGTAACATTTTTTCGATATCCAATGGCTTTCCATTTTCATCCATCATCATCACTTTAGTGTTTCCGGACATCATTTGGCGCATGCCTTTTGTAGGGTTATTTCTAAAATCTATAACTTGTTTTTTGTATTTTTCCTGATCAATAGCAATGATACTGCCGAAAGCTTTTTTCTCACTGTCACTTACCCATTCCTGATCAGAAGTAAGTTTTTTAATCTCTTTTAAAACAAAAGAATGTGATTTTGTCTTATCTTCAATTTTGACAATTAGTCCTGGTAAACCATGAAATTTGTATGGACCATCTTGTATGGGAATATCTGAAACAAACCATGCTGTCCAGATTCTGCCGGCAAAATTAAGGGAAGCTTTTTGAGTATTAAATTCGCCAATTTTTTCTTTCTGCGGTAAAATTTTCCAATCCATTTTTCTGTTGTCAGAAACCTTGTATTTATTCATGTTGAGATTGTTGAAAAAATCTATTTTGAAATCGGGATAAGATTTTTCTACAACGTAAGGCACCAAACCATAATCAATCCCCGTAAAGTCTCTGGTTCCTTTTTTCACTCGATCCTGATGAATTGAATCAGCAATATTATTCTTTTGACTATAAAATTTTGAACCTTTTTTAGCTATATCAAGATACATGAGCTCAGAATTAACATCATCAATTTTAGTGGAATCTGTTATAAATTTATACTCATATGCAAAACGTTGATTTTGAGCCAAAAGTGCAACATTTAAAAAGCAAAAGACTCCAATAATAATTCTCTTCATTTAGATATTTTTTTACTAAAGTAGAATTTTATTTTTGACCAACAAAGTTTTTAAACTTAGAAATAATTAAAAAAGTGAGGAGAAATATTTTTAATAATAATCTGAAAACAAAAAAACCTCTCGAAATGAGAGGTTTTAGTAATTTATATATCAAAAAGTTACAGTAACAAAGTTAAAGGACTTTCTAAATATGTTTTAAGTGTTTGCAGGAATTGAGCTCCTGTTGCTCCATCTACCACTCTGTGATCACATGCTAACGAAAGCTTCATGATATTTCCTACAACGATCTGACCGTTCTTTACGATTGGTTTTTCGATAATTGCACCTACTGAAAGAATTGCAGCATTTGGTTGATTAATGATACTTGTGAAAGTCTCAATTCCGAACATACCCAAGTTTGAGATCGAGAATGTAGAACCTTCCATTTCATTTGCTTTAAGACCTTTAGATTTTGCTCTTCCGGCCATATCTTTTACAGCAGCAGAAATCTGAGTATAATTCATCTGATCTGTATTCTTCAGAACCGGAACTACCAATCCGTCAGGAATTGCAACTGCTACACCAACGTTGATATTACCTCTGTGAATCACCTTATCACCTGCCCAGCTAGAATTTACCTGCGGATGTTTTCTTAAAGCAACTGCTGTCGCCTTGATGATCATATCATTGAAAGAAATTTTAGTATCAGGTAAAGAATTGATTTCTTTTCTTGCTTCAATCGCTTTATCCATGTTGATTTCAACCATCAGATAATAATGCGGCGCAGAGAATTTACTTTCAGAAAGACGTTTTGCAATAATATTTCTTACCTGAGAGTTTGGCGTTTCTGTATCTTCTCCCTGTACAAAGCTTAAAGCAACCTGAGCTGCTGCAGTGCTTTGTGCCGGAGCAGCAGATTCTGCCTTTTGAGATGGCTGATAATTTTCAATATCTTTTTTAACGATTCTACCGTTTTCTCCGGAACCTTGTACGCTGTTGATATCAACACCTTTTTCCTGAGCCATTTTTTTAGCTAAAGGAGAAATTGCAACTCTGTCTGAAGATGAGTTTTCAGTTGATGCAACCGATTTCTCTTCTGTTTTCGTTTCAGATTTTTGTTCAGCTGGCTTATCTGCTGATTTTGTAGCTGGCTGTGCAGCACCAACATTAGAAACATCAGTTCCTTCAGGTCCGATGATCGCTAAAACGGTATCAACCGGAGCAGCACCACCTTCTTCAACACCTTGCTTTAGAAGAATACCGTTAAATTCAGATTCAAAATCCTGAACAGCTTTATCGGTTTCAATCTCAGCAAGAAGATCACCTTCTTTTACGGTGTCACCTACATTTTTATGCCATTTTGCTACTTTACCTTCTGTCATTGTATCAGAAAGTCTTGGCATCGTAATTACTTCTACTCCTGCAGGAACTTCTACCGAAGTTTGCTCAACGCTTGTAGTTTCGTTTTCAGTTTTAGATTCTTCTTCAGATTTTTTTTCTTCAGAAGCTCCTTCAGCTGCCGGAGCACTTCCTCCTTTCAGAGAAGAAATATCTTCGCCTTCTTTACCGATAATTGCCAATATAGAATCTACTGCAGCACCAGAACCTTCTTCAACACCAACGTATAAAAGAGTTCCTTCAATTTCAGATTCAAAATCCTGTACTGCTTTATCAGTTTCGATTTCGGCTAAAATATCTCCTTCTTTTACCTTATCTCCTACTTTTTTATGCCATTTAGCCACTTTTCCTTCCGTCATTGTATCGGAAAGACGTGGCATTGTAATCACTTCTGCCATAATTTATATTGATTTGAGATTCGAGATTCGAGATTTGAGATTAGGGAAACTCAAATACGAATATCAAATTAATTATTATTATATTTTTAATTTTCTAATTTATCTAAGAACGGATAGTTTTCCTGAGCATATACATACTCATATACTTTTTCTGCATCAGGATACGGAGAGTTTTCCATAAACTCGATACACTCTTCCACGAAATCTCTCGATTTGTTATCCATAGCTTCCAATTCTTCTTCAGTTGCCCAGCTGTTTGCCAAGATTCTTTCTTTGATCAATTCAATCGGGTCATCTTTCTTATGAATAGCAACTTCGTCTTTAGATCTGTATGGTTCAGCATCAGACATTGAGTGTCCTCTGAAACGGTAAGTTCTAGCTTCGATAAAAGTAGGCCCATCACCTCTTCTTGCTCTTTCGATAGCCTCGTAAGCAGCTTCAGCCACTTTCTCAGGATCCATTGCGTCTACAGCAAGACATGGCATTTCGTATCCTAAACCTAATTTATAGATATCTTCATGGTTAGCTGTTCTTTTTACAGAAGTTCCCATTGCATACTGATTGTTCTCAACGACAAATACTACAGGAAGTTTCCAGTTCATTGCCATGTTGAAAGTTTCATGAAGAGATCCTTGTCTTGCAGCACCGTCTCCGAAGAAACAAATGTTTACAGCTTTTCTGTCAAAGAATTTATCTGCAAAAGCAATACCTGCTCCCAAAGGAATCTGACCTCCTACAATACCGTGTCCCCCATAAAATCTGTGTTCTTTGCTGAAAATGTGCATAGATCCACCCATACCACCGGAAGTACCTGTAGCTTTACCACAAAGCTCTGCCATGATTCTCTTAGGGTCTACTCCCATTGCCATCGGATGAATGTGACATCTGTAAGCAGTGATCATACTGTCTTTAGTTAAATCCATTGCATGCGTAAAACCTGCAGGAATAGCTTCCTGACCGTTGTACAAATGTAAAAAACCTCTGATTTTTTGTTTTAGATAAAGAGAACGGCATTTGTCTTCAAACCTTCTCCACATTGTCATATCTTCATACCACTTCAGGTATATCTCTTTAGAAAATTCTTTCATGTGCTAGCCTTTGCTTATTTATTATGAAATAGTTGAGCAAAAATATAAAAAAAACTTTGTTTTTTATTACATGCACAGCAATTGTTTTTTACTTATAATGTTATATTTACATTTCAAACTTAATTATGGAAGAAAAAAAGACCTCTTTATTACACATTATTTCAAGAATTATCTCAGACTTTTTCAATCCTTTAGTTTCTCTGGTTATTTATTTTGTGTATTTCAGTATTCAGAATTATACGTTTACAGAGGCCTTCACACACTTTTTGCCCATTTTACTGATTACCATTCTTCCGGTAATTATCTGGATTGTCTGGAATGTAAAAACAGGGCGATACACGAATATGGATGTGTCAAACAGGGTTCAAAGAAAAACACTGTATATCTTCATTGCGGTGTGTATTGTTTCGTATTTAACATTCAACTATATTAAAAACGGATTCATCGACTTTGTGATGTTGTTTATTTTAATTCTCCTTTTCGCTTTACAATTCAGCAATTTATATATTAAAAGCTCGATGCATACGGCATTCAATGTATTGGTCTCTGCATTATTCTTTGCTTTTGATGTGAAAATAGGTTTTGTATGGCTTGGGATTGCCATTTTGGTGGGAGTTACAAGAATTATTCTGAAAAGACACACCGTAAAAGAAGTATTTATGGGCGCAGGCATCGCGGTTTTGGTTTCTTTTATTTATCTTTATTGCAACAATAAGTATCAGCGCAATGATTTGCCAACCGAAGTGATCCCGGTGGAAACTACAATTAAGTAACATTATTGTGTAAATAGTAAGCTTATTACTTTATAAAATTTAAATTCAAATATGAAAATAAATCATCTTACCTCTGCCGAAGAAAATCTAATGAAGTTATTCTGGAAACTGCAAAGCTTTTATCTAAAGGAAGTTATGGAACATCACCCGGAACCAAAACCTCATCAGAATACGGTCTCAACTTACCTGAAAATACTTGTTGAAAAAGGATATTTGTCTACCGAAAAAGAAGGCAGAATTTTCAGATACTCTGTAATTGTACCTCTTGAAGATTATAAAAAGTTTTTGCTTAAAGAACTTTCACTTAATTTCTTTAACAATTCGGGAAAAGAAATTTTGGAATTCTTATTTAATGAAAATCTGATTTCACAAAATGATCTTAAAACTTATTTTGACCTTAAGATCGAAATGAAACCTGTAAAAATAAAGCAACCTAAATTGGAGTATGCTGAAGAAATCCTAAACCCTAAAAAAGACAAGAAAGGAAAGGATAAGAAAAAGAAGAAAAAGAAGAATGACAATTAGTTGGTGGTTGTTGGTTTTTAGTTAATTGATGTAACACAAAACTGAAAGATAACTTTAAACTAATTCTTAAAAATAAAGACATAAAAAAAGCGGCTTAAAAGCCGCTTCAATTTTTTTACCAACGACTTCCGCCGCCTCCGTTACCTCCACGGTTGTTGTTGCTTCCGTAACCACCTCCAGAGTTACCTCCTCCACGGTTGTTACCATAACTTCCACCACCGCTTCTGTTATTATCAAAACTTCTTCTTGGTTTTTCTTCTCTTGGCTTAGCCTCAGATACGTTAAGAATTTTTCCGTTAAATTCTTTCTGGTTAAGAGCTTCAATAGCTTGACCTCCTTCTTCGTCCCCCATTTCGATAAAACCGAAACCTCTAGAACGACCAGTTTCTCTGTCTGTTACAATTTTAGCTGATGATACATCGCCAAATTCTGCGAATAAATCGTGCAACTCATATTCTTTAGTTGCGTAATTGATGTTTGAAACAAAAATGTTCATTTTAAAAAAAAATTAAAAATTAATATATAAGATTGGTATATAAATAGAAAAGCAACATAATAATGAACATGATATTGATTCCAAATATAAACAGGTGCAAGATACAATTAAAAACTACAAATCAAAACTTTTTAATAGATTAATTCACTTGTAATATAAACTTGTAATAATATCGCAAATAACTGATGAATTTTTCATTAAATAATCTTTTGAAAAACTTATTTTTAAAACTAAATTTGTACTGAAAACAATCATAAAAAATGAATTACCATACCAGAAAATGGGTAAAACCGGAAGATCTTAATCCCAATCAATCACTATTCGGAGGAAAACTTTTGCAATGGATTGATGAGGAAGCTGCATTGTACGCAGTCATTCAGCTAGAAAACAAAAAAGTAGTCACTAAGTTTATTTCAGAAATAAATTTTGTAAGCTCAGCAAAACAGGGCGACATTATCGAAATCGGAATAGAAGTCTCATCTTTTGGATCTACTTCTCTCACACTGAAATGTGATGTAAGAAACAAAATGACCCATCAAACCATCATTACTGTTGATAAAATTGTAATGGTAAACCTTGATGAAAACGGAAATCCTGCAGCACACGGAAAAACAAAAGTAGAGTTTGTAAAAGACAGATTGAGTAATTTGCTATGAAAATTTTCATAAAAAATATGGTTTGTGGAAGGTGTATTGCAGCTGTTTCAACCATTTTTGAAGAATTTAATATAAAAATCACTCAAATCGCCTTAGGAGAAGTAGAAACTGTGGCTGAAATTTCAAAAACAGACATTCAGCTCATTGAAAATCGTTTAAAGGAAACCGGTTTTGAAAGAATAAAAGATGCGACTCATCAATTGGTTGATAAAATTAAAAATCTTATCATTATTAAAATTGGAAAGCTTGATATTGATGAAAACTTTTTACTGTCAAAATTTTTAAGTTCTGAGCTTCACAAAGATTACAGTTCACTATCAAAAACCTTTTCACAAAATGAAAATATCACGGTTGAGCAGTTTTTTATTCTTCAGAAAATTGAAAAAGTAAAAGAGCTGCTTCTTTATAATGAATTTACCTTAACTGAAATTGCCGGAAAACTGGGCTATAAAAGTGTGCAGCACTTATCATCACAATTCAGAAATAGTACAGGCTTCACGCCTACCGAATTTAAAAAACTTAAAGTTCACAACAGAAAATCCTTGGATAAAGTGTAATATTATTTTCGACTTTTCATTTTCAAAATCTTAACCGCCAAATTTTATAACAATTATCCTTAAATCTATAACAGCCTCTCTCTATATTTTTGGAAATTTGTAACATAAATTTAGAATTATGTACCAACAATATAAAGTTTTGGGGATGACCTGTTCGGGTTGTCAAAAAAAGATTTCAGAAAAACTGAATAGTTTAGACCATATTTCAGCAAAAGTAAATCTTGAAAACAGCTCTGTTGAAATCACTTCTGATAAAGAAATTAACCTTAATGATCTCAATAAATCACTTTCAGAAATAGGAAATTACAAACTGGAAGATCCAAATAAGCCAGAAAATACTTTTGTAAGGCCTCAAGACCGTGTTTCTCCATCCTCAGTTTATTACTGCCCGATGGAATGCGAAGGTGATAAAGTATATTTTCAACAGGGAAAAAGATGTCCGGATTGCAATATGTATCTGGTTCCGATTGAGGAAAAATTAGCAAAAGATCCCAATCATAAACCGACCTATTCTTCAACTAATTTACCAGAAAGTTTCAAAGATAATATCGGAAATTATTATTGTCCGATGTTCTGTGAAGGTGATAAAACGTATGACGAAAAAACAGATTGCCCGGTTTGTCACATGCATCTCGAAGAAATTACAGAAGATTTGGTTAAAAATTCTACTTCCCACTCCTATCAACACCACAATCATCAACATCACGAAACCCCAAAAGTTACAGATGATATGGCCGGAAGATATTATTGTCCGATGTTCTGCGAAGGCGATAAAACTTACGACAGTAATGTTGGCTGCCCTGTTTGCGGAATGGATCTGGTAAAATATCCTGAAAAAGGCGAAGAAGAAACTGATGATACCTATCTTATTTTAAAAAGAAAATTCATTATTTCTTTAGCTTTCACCATTCCTGTTTTTATTCTTTCAATGGGCGGAATGCTGATCGATTTTCCTTTTTCACATAATATACAGGCGATTTTTGAATTGATTTTGACGCTTCCTGTTTTATTTTATTCCGGATGGTTTTTGATGAAAAGAGGCTGGGTTTCATTTAAAACCTGGAACCTGAATATGTTCAGTTTAATTGCTTTAGGTGTTGCTGCGGCATTTATTTTCAGCATCATTGCTTTAGCTTTTCCAGATCTGCTTCCACATGAAATCCGAGGTCACAACCATGAAATTCCTTTATATTTTGAAGCGGTTTGCGTGATTATGACGTTGGTTATTTTAGGACAGCTGATGGAAGCTTTAGCTCACAAAAAAACAGGAAATGCCATCAAAGAACTGATGAATCTTTCACCTGATGAAGCCAATATCATAGTAAATAATGAAGAAAAAAGAGTTCCGCTTTCGGAAGTGAAAATTGGGGATATACTGAAAGTAAAACCAGGCGAAAAAATTCCTGTTGACGGAAAAATTATCGAAGGAAATTCTGTAGTTGACGAAAGTATGATTACAGGAGAACCGATTCCTGTTGAGAAAAATATTGATGATCAGGTAACTTCAGGAACGATTAACGGAAATCAGGTTTTTATAATGAAAGCCGAAAAAGTAGGTGACGAAACCTTGCTTTCGAAGATTATAAAAATGGTAAATGACGCAAGCAGAAGCCGGGCTCCAATCCAGAAGCTGACTGATAAAGTGGCTAAAGTTTTTGTTCCGACCGTTATTGTTGTTGCTGTCATTACTTTTATTTTATGGCAGATTTTCGGTCCGGAAGGTCAGAAAACTTTATTTGCTTTTATCAATGCAGTTGCCGTTCTTATTGTCGCTTGTCCGTGTGCTTTAGGTTTGGCAACTCCAATGTCTCTGATGGTGGGAATTGGTAAAGGTGCCAAAAACGGAATCCTTATAAAAAATGCAGAAGCTCTTGAATTAATGCACAAAGTAAACGTTCTGATCACCGATAAAACAGGAACTTTAACCGAGGGTAAACCATCTTTAGAACATATAGAAACTGTTAATAACTCTTCTGAAAAGGAAATTTTGAAACTGGCTTATTCATTAAATCAAAATTCAGAACATCCTTTATCAAGTGCTGTGATCAAGAAAGCGAAAACCGATCATATTTCAGCCGAAAAAGTGGCAAAATTTGAAAATATTTCCGGTAAAGGCGTAAAAGGAATCATCAATAGTAAAACTGTTTATTTAGGAAACGAAAATCTTTTAGTTTCTAATGGAATTCAAATTCCGAAAGATTTAAAATTAAAAGCGAAGGAAATTCAATCAAAGGCGCATACAATCTCTTTTATTGCTCAGGAAAACGAAGCTTTAGGGTTTATAAGTTTTAGCGATAAGATTAAAGAAAGCTCGAAAAAAGCTGTTCAGCATTTAATCAATGAAGGAATTGAAGTAATTATGATGACCGGTGATAATGAAAATACAGCAAAAGCTGTAGCAGACGAATTAGGAATCAAAAATTACAAAGCAAGCTGTCTTCCTGAAGATAAATTAAATGAAGTAAAAAAACTTCAGGAACAGGGAAAAATCGTTGCCATGACCGGAGACGGAATCAACGACTCCCCTGCTTTAGCGCAATCTAATGTCGGAATTGCGATGGGAACAGGAACCGATGTAGCCATAGAAACGGCAGAAATTACGTTATTGAAAGGTGATATTTTAGGAATTGCCAAAGCAAAAATATTAAGCGAAAAACTATTGAGAAATATCAAAGAAAACTTGTTCTTTGCTTTTATTTATAATGTCTTGGGAATCCCTGTTGCGGCAGGATTGTTGTATCCATTTTTTGGAATTTTGTTATCACCAATGATTGCGGCAGCGGCAATGAGCCTTAGTTCTTTATCGGTAATATTAAACTCATTACGACTAAATTCTGTGGATTTAAATATAACAACTTCTCACTCTGATTAGAATGAGAAGTTGTTAATTTAGCTATTAAAATATTTTATATTATTTCTTTTTTCTTGTAAAAAAATAGATAAGCAATACGATAAACAAACCACCTACAATATAATATATCCAATTATTAATAGGAGTTTGAGGAGTTTTTGTATTTTGAGTATTCTTTTTTTCGGTTCCGATTTGATTTTCTACATTTATCGTAACCGATTTTTGTGAAGCTTTTAAATAATCATCATCAATTGGAATGGTAAACGGAAAGTTTGGTTGATATCTTTCGGGCTTTATACTCACCTGATCGTCTAAAGCAGTTTCGGAACCCACCAAAAGTCCTAAAGATACATTCATCGCATCATCAAGCAATGGTCTTCCGTTAAATTTATCTACCGTATAAGACGCTTTAGTGCCCACTTCATAAGGAACTACGTCGGGATAAACGCGCTCCGTCAATTTTGCTACATAGGCTTTTGGATCTTTTTGAATTCCAGCAGTCGTAACATATTTAGTGAGATTATTGATAACATTTTGCTTTATTTCATCATCTTCCACCGCTCCTTGAGAACCGTATTTACTTCTCAATTTGTTGTCGTAGCCCATGTAAAAATGGGGAAATAATACATTGGCGATATGATTTACCTGATGCCAATGATTAGCCTCTTCCTCAAAAGCAGTGGATGCATAATAAAATATATTATCTGATAAAAGCTCATTAGGAACCTCAAAAACTATAACCGAAGATTTTCCTATTCCAAAATAATTCCCTTTTTCTCCTACATCAAAGGCAGATAAGTCATATACGCCTTCGTCTAGTACTTTATGCTTGAAAAGCTCGGCTCCTACGGCATTTCCCTGAAAATTATCTTGGGTAGTTCCTGTCCAGATTTTAATACCGTTGTTGAGTTCCAAAATACGATTTACAGGACCTTGTGCTATAAGCGTACCGGTCTGACTTAATTCGTTTTCAGGATTTCCATCCCAATAAAATTGCACTTTATTGTCCTTAAAAGTAAAACTAAAAGTTTGTCCTTCAGTAAAAGCTTTATTATTGGCTACATGAAATTTATAAATTCCATTTGGGGCAAAATTAAAACTATCTTTTCTTGATTGTGGATTTGTATCCAAAAGGAAAACAGTTTTATTAGGTTGATTCGATTCGAAAACAAATAAATCCGTTAAATCCATTTGAGGATATTGTTTCGCAAGATCAGTTTCAAAATGATGTCCTGATGTCGAAAGAACAAGAGCAACAGGCACAAATAATAAGAATAGACTTTTTTTCAAAATTTTCATATTTTATAATTTTAGTAATGTGCTATTTTAAAATATACTATAATGATGTATATTTATTTTATTATAATCTTTCAAAGAAAATAACTTTAAACGCTTTGTGTAAACAGTAAGTTGACGATTTAGAAATATTTAGTTCAGCGTAGTAATAGGATCTAAATAAATTTTGTAGAGATGCTCCGATATAAAAGATTTGATTTTATTATTTTAAATATTTAATAAAGGAACCCAAATCTCTCTAAAGTACATTAATAGAAGCAATTTTGAATTTTTTTATCATAAGTGTTTTTGTTTGACATTTCTAAATGTACGGATTATTTTATTGAACGTTTGACTATTTCAGGTAAATAATTGATTTTAAAGCAAATAATAATTTATTTGAACATAAATAAATCAACAACCTAAAACTCTAAGTAAACTATGAAAAAAGGAAATCTCTATATCGGCTGTTCAGGATTCTACAATAACGACTGGAAAGGTTCGCTATACCCGGAAGATGCCAAAAGTAAAGACTTTTTAGTTTTATATTCGAAGGAATTTAATGCTGTTGAGATTAATTCCACATTTTACAGAAAACCAACTGCAAAAACACTCCAAAAATGGTTTGGCGAAACGCCTGATGATTTTCGATTTTTTATTAAAATTCCTAAAACGATCTCTCACGAAAAACGATTGAAAGATTGCAAAGAGGAAATTGCAGAATTCTGTTTGCATATTCAAAATAACTTAGGTAAAAAGCTATCAGGATTTCTGTATCAGTTTCCGCCATCGTTTAAAAATACAGAAGAGAATCTGGATTTAATTTTAAATAATGTAGATTTTAAGTATTTAAATGTTATTGAATTCCGTCATGAAACTTGGTGGCGTGAAGAAATTTACAACGTTTTAAGTTCAAAAAACATCATCTTTTCCGGAGTAAGTTTTCCTGGGAATCTTCCTGACAATTTCATCGTCAATCACCCTGAATTATTCTATTACCGACTTCACGGAAAACCTATACTCTATAAATCTGAATATTCGGAAGATGAAATAAAATCTTTAAGTGAAAACATCTTAAAATCAGGAAAAAAAGGTTTTGTATTTTTTAATAATACCTGGGGAAATGCAGCGATCAAAAATGCTATTCAGCTTAAAAAATATTTAGATAAATAATTTTAATTAAAAAATCCTTAAAAAGTGATATTTATAGGAAAATTGGCATTACCTTTGTTAACTAAAATTTGTAAAAATTAACATTTTTTAACAATTTAATTCCCATTAATCTTTATGAAAAAAACTTTTGCGGAAAAGTCTATCAATAAGACTTTTCTAAGGATGGTTACAGTATTGACTGTAACATCAACATTATTTACAGGATGCAATCAGAAAACTGAAGTAAAAGAAACCGAAAAAATTCTTACCAAACTGCCTCCCGTCGCAAAAGTCGCTCAAATAGATGATGAGAATGTACCCACCGATAAAAGAGTAATCTACCTTACCTTCGACGATGGCCCCAATCGTGGCACTGAAAATCTATTAAAAATATTACACAAAAGAAATGTTTGTGCAACGGCTTTTGTTGTAGGAAAACATGCATCAGACAGTAAAAGACAAAAAGAAGATTTCGAAAAGATGAGAAGAGACCATTTGATTGAGCTTGCCAATCACAGTCATACTCACGCTCACAACAGGTATTCAGATTTTTACAAAAATCCTGAGGCAGTCGTTAATGATTTTAATATTGCCAAAGACAGCTTAAAACTTCCCGGGAAAATTGCAAGAACACCCGGAAGAAATATTTGGAGGCTTAATAATATTAATGTTACCGATATTAAAAGTTCTTCTGAAGCAGCAAACAGATTAAAAAAAGCAGGCTACAAGGTAATAGGTTGGGATCTGGAATGGAAACCGACCAATAAAATGACTTTAAAAGGAAATCATGAAGCGATGCTAAAAAAAGTAGACAGCATTTTCTTTAATGATCTAGAAAAAACACCAAGACATTTGGTTCTGCTTACCCACGATCAATATCTTAACGATTCAGATTCGATTAACGAGCTGGATTTTTTTATAGAAAAATTACAGAAATCAAACCGGTTTGTTTTCAGAAAAGTCTCGGCTTATCCTAAGATCAATGAGATTTTGAATTAATATTTTTCACTTATAATATATGCTTCGACTTCGTTCAGCATGACATCTTTAATAATAACTGTCTTATCAAAGTTTATTTGAACCCATGTCATGCTGAGCGGAGTGGAAGTTTTTTTACAATAAACCTTTCAAGCAACTTTAAAATCCAGAAACTAACAACAATCAACTAAATTTAAATTTCATTCGCTTTTCATATTTAAAATTCAGAAATTTGCAATTATGAGTATTCAGGAAAATTACAACGATATAAAAAGCCGTCTTCCGGAAAATGTAGAATTGGTTGCAGTTTCAAAAACGCATCCCACTTCTGCTATTCAGGAGGTTTACGATTTGGGGCAGAAAGTTTTTGGTGAAAATAAAGTTCAGGAATTGGTTGAGAAATACCCTCTCCTTCCGAAAGATATTCAATGGCATATCATCGGGCATCTTCAGACTAATAAGGTTAAATATATTGCCGAATTTGTTGACACCATTCAAAGTGTAGATTCTGAAAAGCTTCTGAAAGAAATTAATAAAGAAGCCGGAAAGTACAACCGTACAATAAAAGTTCTACTTCAGGTGAAAATTGCCGAAGAAGATACAAAATTCGGGTTGGAAATAGAAGAAGCCAAACCTTTATTTGAAAAATTTGTCAACGGAGAATTCGAAAATATTGCAATCACAGGATTGATGGGAATGGCAACTTTCACCGAAGATGAAAATCAAATCAAAAAAGAATTTTCAGTTTTAAAAAATCTGTTTGATGAACTAAGCCAGATCAAAAAACTCGAAACGTTATCAATGGGAATGAGTGATGACTTCCCTATTGCTATTGAGTGTGGTGCCAATTCTGTACGCGTAGGTTCTTCAATTTTTGGGCGAAGAGATTACTCAAAATAGACTTTTGGGAATGATTTTTGCTAATACTCAAGCAAAAAATACTTAAATTTGCAACTATGCAAAAAATCCTTATTGTAGAAGACGAAAAAGCAATCTCCGGAGTACTTCACAGTATCCTTTCGGATGAACTAACTGACTATGAATTTGTCATTGCCGACGATGGTTTGGAAGGCTATAAACAAATAGAGAAAGAAGATTTCGCATTGGTGATCTCAGACATCAAAATGCCAAAACTTTCAGGAACTGAGCTTTTAAAGCAAAGTTTAGCTCTAAAGCCAGAATCCACTTTTATCATGATTTCCGGGCACGCCGACATCGATTCTGCAGTTTCTTGCTTAAAGGACGGGGCATACGATTTTATTTCTAAACCAATTGATATCAATAGATTGATTACAAGTGTGAAGAACGCTTTGGTGAAAGAAACATTAAAAAAAGAAAATAAAAATCTTCAGACCGAAAATAAAACCCTGAAAAAGAAAGTCAACAAAAAATACCAAATGATTGGTGAATCTGCGGCTTTAAAGAAAATTCAGGAAATGATTGAAAAAGTAGCTGTTTCTGATGCGAGAGTTTTAATTACCGGACCCAATGGAGCAGGAAAAGAATTGGTAGCGCATGCTATTCACAATCTAAGTGAAAGATCTAGGGGACCAATGGTGGAAGTAAACTGTGCGGCAATACCTTCTGAATTGATTGAATCTGAACTTTTTGGTCACGTAAAAGGATCATTTACAGGAGCAATCAAAGATAAGCAAGGGAAATTTGAGCAGGCAAACGGCGGAACTATTTTCTTAGACGAAATTGGAGACATGAGCTTAATTGCACAGGCAAAAGTTTTGAGAGCACTACAGGAAAGCAAAGTTTCTCCGGTAGGAAGCGACAAAGAAATCAAAGTTGATGTGAGAGTTTTGGCAGCAACCAATAAAAATATGCAGACAGAGATTGAGGCTGGTAGATTCAGAGAAGATTTGTATCACAGACTTTCTGTAATTGAAATATATGTACCGCCTTTGGATGACAGAAAAGAAGATATCAACCTTTTGGTGAATCACTTTTCGGGACTGATTGCTGATGAACACGGTACTGCGTTGAAAAAATTTGATGATTCTGCGATTGATGCATTAAAAGCACTTTCATGGACGGGAAATATCAGAGAGCTGAGAAATGTTGTTGAAAGATTAATTATTCTTGGAGGAGCTACGGTTTCCGAAGAGGATGTTGCAAGTTTTGTTAGAAAATAATTTAATTATTAATTAAAATACATTATAAAAATTTGCAGTAACTATACTGCAAATTTTTTTTGAACTATTATGAGCTTTTTAAATAAAAATTACACGAAAGAAGCCTTAACGCTGGCTCTTCCGGTAATGCTTACGCAGGTTGGGCAGGTGTCTGTCAACCTTTTTGATAATATCATTGTAGGTAAACTCTTGGGAGCAGACGCTTTGGCATCGGTATCTTTGGGGAATGCCGTATTTTTCTCGATGTTTGTTTTGGCGCTTGGTTTTTCTTTTGCCATCCCGCCATTGGTTTCTGAGGCACATTCAAAAAATGACCACAAAACCATTAATTCTGTTTTCAGTCACGGTTTTATCATCAATATGTCAGTCGGAATTATTCTGATGATTATCTTATTTTTGGGATTACCTCTACTCTATCACTCTGGTCAGCCGGCAAAAATTATTCCTGATACCGTAGATTTTTTATGGATTATGGCCATCAGCATTGTTCCGTTTATGGCATTTCAGACTTTGAGAGAAGTTTCTGAAGGATTATCATATACGATTGGAGTGACTAAAGCTACCATTATCGCCAATGTGATTAATATTGTACTGAATTACGTATTAATTGAAGGAATTTGGATTTTCCCTGAAATGGGTGTAAAAGGTTCTGCCTTGGCAAGTTTAATCGCCAGAATTTTTATGGTTGTCTTTCTTTATTTTGTTTTAATGAAAGAACCAAAAACCAAACAGTACATCAAAGATTTTTCATTAAAAATGCAGGTTTTTTCTAAGAAAATGTTTGAAAAAATGGTAAGATTAGGCTTCCCGACTGCATTGCAGATGTTTTTTGAAGTAACCGCTTTTGCAGGAGCAGCGTTTATCTGCGGATTAATTTCATCGCACGATATTGCTTCACACCAGATCGCTTTAAGTATGGCATCATTTACCTTTAATTTATGTATCGGTTTCAGTGTCGCTTCAACGGTTATGATCGGTAGAAAATTGGGTGAACAAAATTTTGTGGAATTAAGAAAAATAGGAATCAACAATTTAAAAATTGCCTTTCTATTTATGTGTTTCTGTGGAGTTATATTTATTTTAGGAAGAAATATTTTACCTACATTTTTTACAAAACCCGAAGAAGTAGAAGTAATTATGTTAGCATCAAAACTAATGATTATTGCAGCATTATTCCAGCTTTCTGATGGAATTCAGGTGACAGCTTTAGGAATGTTGAGAGGTTTACAGGATGTGAAAATTCCGTCAATCATTACATTTATTGCCTATTGGCTGATTACAATTCCTTTAGGATATTTCCTTTGTGTAACCTTAGAAATGGGTGCTTTCGGAATGTGGATTGCACTTGGATTGGGATTAACGATTTCAGCATTTATGCTGGTTAAGCGTTTTCTCGATATGTCTGCCCGAAGAATTAAATCAAACAAAATATAATAGTGAAAGCGGTCTTTGGATCGCTTTTTTTATTTAGCTGCCGTTTTAGGATCAAAATAATTATTTTCAAAGATTGAAAAGCTAAGTAAACAATTTTAAAAAAGTAGGCGAGCTTTTCAAAATTGCACGCCTGCATTTTCTAAAAGCTCCTGTGGATTTGTATAAGTCGACGGGAGATTTTGTTATAATCCTCGAAGAGATTTTACTAAATGCATTAGACTAAATAGTAAACCGCAGAATTTCTGCGGTTTAAAAATATAAAGATCTAAAAATTAATCTCTTATTGTTCTGAAGATATGATCTACAAAGTAGTATTTATATGTATGTTAACCTTTTTTAAAATAGCTTTTTGATGTTCTAATTTATCTCTTTTCCCTTATTATAATCTATAAAAAGTACATTCTCAAAAAGCCATCCTTTCTCCGTTTATAAATTGTTTTGGTTGAGTGAGCTTTAATTTCATGGTTCTTTAACTTAGGCTATAACTTCACGCCTTAACTGTTATATCATTCTATAGCTGTTCCCAAGTTTTTATAAAAATCACCATTTATTAGAAAATAACCTTCACTAAGATTAAAATTTTGTATTGAGCTAAAGATATTATTTTTTTGTCTCGGAAGTTTAAATAGCTTATTAAAGCTATATACTTCAGTAATATTTTTACTCGGTTTAGAATTTGTTTTTTTTACTCTGAAATAGTAAACTTCTTTTTTACATTTTTCACAATATGTTCTTCCACCAGCAAGCTCCTGATATATATATCCATGTTTTTTATTGAAATTAATATTATCTTTATTATAAATAATTAGATTATATTCGTTTCTATTAAAAATAACTCCATCTTCTTTAAACTCCTTCAATTTGCCTAATTTAAATGAGTCTGTTTTCTCTATTTTAATAATTTGTGATTTTAAATTTATCTGACAAATTAAAAAACATATTAGTATTACTATTTTTCCCATGACCAATAATTTTCATTCCATGTTTTAATATATAATTTTCTGTCAACCTCAGGTAATAAATTCCATGCTTTAGTATCTTGCATTCCCATCCAAACGATTGTTCTATATTCAATATCCGTGTATTGACTTCCATAAACCTGTTTTAAAAAATTGACCATAATATTTACGTAATGCGCTGCCATCAATTGATGTTGTGCATCAGCATCACCCTTAGTAAATCTAACATAATAGTCAAAAAGTCCTGGATAATTATGTTGCAAAAGATCAGCCGTTATTTTATTTACATCAATATTTCCATTGGTAGAGGCAAGTGAAATTAATTTTCTATAAATTTCCGCATGAATCATTTCGTGCATAAAAGTATCAGCAATTACTGCTTTAGGAGTATTTTCCCAATCTTTATTTTTATTAAATATAATTTTTATCCAATAATTACTTGGAGGATTAGTTTCTGCTAGTGCATTTGGATTCTGAGTAGCGTCAAGATCGAACATTAAATGCGCCACAGAAAAAGTAGGTTCAAAATTTTCAAGATATTGTTTAAAATTTGCAGCTGTTTTAATTTTATTATAAATACCATTAAGTTTTGTATGGTTTTTAAATCTGCTTGTTGGTTTCACTCTATTGGGATCAGCCCAATCTTCAAATAGTTCGTTCTGTAGAGTGTTGTTTAGTATAGGATTTATTATAAACCAATTTTCAAATAGTGGCCAAGTTACAGAAGGGTTTTGTCTAAGGAAATCAATTCCCCAATATAAGAAATTAGACCCGTTAACTGTTTGATCTGTAAAGAAAAAGGTTCTGAGTCTTTCCGCAATTGGAATATTATTCTTTACGTAACTAAACTGTTGAGAATTTAATGAAGGCATACCAATCTGTGCAAGCATATAATTAAGTGCTTGAGGGGCAGGTAAATGATAAGCCGGATTAGTTCCGCCTCCTGAAGAGCCATAACCAGCTCCACCATCATTATAAATTGTATTTTGATAATTTTTACATCTTATAATTTCAGTTTCATAGTATGCAGCACTCGAAGTTCCTGCCCATGCACATGGCTCATTCCCAAAATGCAATCCTTCAATACAAGAAATGGGAGTTGTTATGGCACCGCAGACCGCTTTATTTAAAACATTTTTTACAGGTCTGCCATTTTCAAAATTTTCAGTTCCCAGTAGTTCTCCATCCATAGCCTTGTACTCAACTATACCAGTAAATTTTGCCAATTCAAAATATTCGAAAGAAACTGAAGAAACATATTCTGCAATGAAAAAAGACTCATTTTTCCCAACTGTATAAACCCATATCTGATAAACATTATTTTCTTTTTTCACAAGAGTACTATATGAGACTCTTTCATTTTTATTAATGACATCAACAAGTCTATTATTTTCATAAATTCCAGTATTATTATCATTTTTAAGATAGGTATCTGGCGAGTTTTTCTTTAAATAATTTTTGAATATAGGAACATCTTCCATCCTGTACATTCCGGTGGAGTCAGGCTTAAGGGTAGTATTAAGTAAAGAATTATCTGTTGTAGAATCGAATTCAGTTCTGCATTGCGATAATAGAGAAACTAATGCGAAAAACATTAGGAAATTAATTTTTTTCATATTTGTGTGTTTTATGATTTAAGAATACAATAATAAAACATTTTTTCTAGTAATCACATAACTTTTTCGAAAAAATTATTACTTTTGTAGTAATAATTACAATTTTTAGTTATGGAAACGATGGAAGTCATTATTGAAAAAATAAAAGAATATCGCAAGAAGAAAGGCTTTTCCCATGAAAATATGGCAAATGAACTTCACATTAGCCAAGCTGCATATAGTAAAATCGAAAAGAACGAAACCAAGCTCACGGTAGACAGATTGTATCAGATTGCTGAAATTTTAGAAACTCCAGTTTATGAACTTTTAGATGTAAATCCTAACAATATTTATAATCAACAAAATTTTTATGATGCTTCAGTAGGACATCAAGAAATTCAAAATCTATATCAGGAAAATAAGGACAAAACAGAAAAGATAGAATCTTTGTATGAAGAGCGCCTAAAAGATAAAGATAAGATGATAGACCAGCTACAGGATATCATCAATAATTTGAAAAAATAAAATCATTTTTTATGTTTTATATTTTGCCTGATCAGCAATAAACAAGAACCTCGCTTATTCAAGCGAGGTTTTATCATTTATTTCTTCAAACATTTTTCCAAGAACTGATCTTGTTCCCAAAGCAAATGCAGAATATTTTCTTTGGCAGCATAGCCATGAGATTCTTTTGGAAGAAGAACCATTTTCACAGGCGCTCCGAGGTTTTTCAAAGCCTGAAAATATCTTTCGGTCTGCAAAGTAAAAGTTCCTGGATTATTGTCGGCATCACCATGAACCAATAACATTGGCGTTTTCATTTTATCGGCATTCATAAATGGCGACATCGTGTTGTAAATTTCCGGAACATCCCAATAATTTCTCTGCTCACTCTGGAAACCAAAAGGCGTCAACGTTCTGTTATAAGCTCCACTTCTTGCAATTCCGCAAGCATAATCTTTAGAGTGTGTCAAAAGATTCGCCGTCATAAAAGCTCCGTAAGAGTGCCCTCCAACTGCCACTTTTGTTCTGTCGATATATCCTAATTTATCTACAGCATCAATCGCAGCTTTTCCGTTGGCAACCAGTTGGGGAATGAAAGTATCATTCGGCTCTGTTTTTCCCTCACCGATAATTGGGAATGCAGCATCATCAAGTACGGCATATCCTTTCGCCGTCCAATACACAAAAGAACCGTAATACGGGAATGTAAAATCGTTCGGGTTCTGAGTATTTTGTCCTGCTGTATTCTTGTCTTTATATTCTGTAGGATAAGCCCAGATTAATAACGGAAGTTTTTCTTTTTTAGCTTTTCTATCGTAGTTTGCAGGTAAATAAAGCGTTCCTGTCAAAGTAACTCCGTCATTTCTTTTGTAGGTAATCACTTCTTTATAAACATCTTTGATGCTTTCAAAAGGATTGGCAAAATTGGTTACCGCTTCCGATTTATTAGATTTAATATTTTTCTTAAAATAATTAGGATACTGACTTGCCGACTGCTGAATCGTCAATACTTCTCCTTTTTTAGGATCAATAATATCAATTATTTCCTCTTTGGCATTTTTAAGATTTGAGGTATAAAGTCTTTTCTTTTTCAAAGATTTCATATCCATCTCATCGATGAAAGGATGCTGACCATCTTTTGTAAAGCCATCTCCAATTAGATAAGATTTCTCCCCTTTCATATCTACAACATATCTTCCGAAGTCATTTTTTGTCGTGTTAAAATTTCCTGGATCACTGTAAACATCCTGGTAATTTCTATCTTCTATGACTTCAGATTTACCTGTATTTAAATCAACTAAATAAGATTTTGTGTTTCTTGTATCGTACCAGCTTTCACCAACGATAGCATAATGATTGTTTGTCCAGCTTACACCACCATATCTTTGTTTTGTTTTAAAGAAAGATTTTGGCTGAGCCGTAAACGGAGCTTCCCAAGTGAAAACTTCATCTCTGAAATCAACAGTTTTCGACTGATCTCCTCCATCCAGAGCTTCAGCGTAAACCAGGGTTGCAGGCTGATCAGATCTCCACCCCATATCTCTTTTTCCGGTTCTTACTGATGAAAATCCTTTCGGCATAATTTCATTTAAAGGAACTTCATTCACCGTTTTTACTATATTTCCTTTTGCATCATAAACCGTAGTGGTCATTGGAAATCTGTTTAGCGGAACGATGTATGAAAAAGGCTTTTTAATCGTAGTCAGCATCAGATAATTTCCATCTGGAGAATAGCTTATTCCTGAATATAAATCCTGATCTTTTATCTTTTTTAAGCCTCCGTTTAGATCTACATTATATAATTCGGAAGCAGTAAGAATTTCAAAATTCTTCTCATCCTGTGGATTTTTAAGTAAATCCTGATATGTTCTGTTTTGAGAAACTTTTCCATCTGCTGTTGAAACAATTGGCCCTGTAGGAAGGTCTTTTGAAGAATCTGTTAGTTTGGCTCTGTTTTCGGGAAGAACTTTAATCAGGAAGCTCTGAGAATCTTTCATCCAGCTGTAAGGACTTCCTAAATTGGCATTCAGATTATCTTTAGTGACTTTTTTTGCGGTTGCCGTTTCAAGATCAACGACCCAAAGTTCAACTCCTTTATCTGTAGTATGTGTAAAAGCTAGTTTTTTCTCGTCCGGCGAAAATGACGTATTGCTGATCTTCGGATTTGCAGGCAAATTTTTAACCTGAACTTCCGTTTTATCGTTCATTTTACGCACTTTCAAATTGTTGGAATACGTAACAGAGCTCGAAATATTGGTCACAGGATTAATTCTTAATCCTCCCAATTTCATTTCCTGCTGATTGAGATCATCTAACGTTTTATAGGTTGGCCGGTATACAAAAACAACCCAGTCCTTTTTAGAATTGGTCAAAACACTTGGTGGTCGGTCGTAATCTGCAAGCTTTAAAATTTCGGCAGACGGTTTCTGATACGTTATATTTTCCTGGGCTTCATAGAAATTAAGAAACGCAAGAAGACAGATAGTTAATTTAATCTTCATTATCTTTTTGATTTTTTACGAATTTAATGAAAAGTAATTAAAGTTTTTGATGCATCATAATAATCCAAAATTTTAGCGTAAAGTGCGCAAAGGTTTTTCTTTGTGCAGTTCGATATTCTTAAATTCTCAAAGGCGTTTCACTCAGCGAAGACAAAATAATTTACTTATGATAAACTATTTCTAAGGACTTCAGAAGCTTTTTCGACTTCTTCTAAAGTATTAAAATAATGAGGTGAAAGTCTTACTGCACCATCAACTTTTTTATCCGTAAAGTCAATTAATGCTGAATTTTTATAGCTTACCGAAAAGAAAACATTATGTTCTCTCAACACTTTCTGTATATTTTCCAGATCATTATCCGGTCCGCAGAAAGTTACAATACTGCTCAGGTTTTGTCCGATATCTAAAACTTTAAAACCACTGTTTTTAAGATTTGTTCTAAGCGTTTCAGCTAATTTTCTGTTGTAATTTTCGATAGTATTCAGACCAATCGTATTGGCATATTTTACAGCTTCCATCATCCCTAAAACTGCAGCGTAAGAAACTTCCCAATGCTCAAATCTTTTAGCCGTCTTAAACAATTCGTAATTATCGTATTCCGACCAATGTGCGCCTCTCATATCCAACAAAATCGGAGCATAATCTTGCTCTAAAACCCTGTCTGAAACATATAAAAAACCACTTCCTCTTGGTCCTCTCATAAACTTTCTTCCTGTTGCCGTTAAAAAATCACAACCAATTTTATCGACATCAACAACCATTTGTCCGACCGATTGACAACAATCTGCCAAATATAAAACATCATATTGTCGGCAGATTTTTCCTACTGCTTCAATATCCTGAATCAATCCTGAATTGGTCGGAATATGTGTGACTGCAACCAGTTTCGGATGATGTTCTTTGATTAAGTTTTCAAGATCTTCCAAATCCAGTTCGTTATTCTCCAGTTTTTTAATTCGGAGTAAGTTTATATTCAGTCTTTTCTGAAGCGAAATAAATGTAATCTGATTAGAAATATAATCATCAACTGTTGTAATAATCGTATCTCCTTCTTCAAAAATAATACTCGAAAGCGCTTTCGCAAATGCTTCTGTAGCACTTGTCATAAAAGCGATATTTGAAGGTTTACAATTGATCAGTCTTGCAGTTTCGGCATAGAAATTATCAAGTAATTCTGCATTTCTATTGGCCACTTCATAACCTCCCAACTGTTCTTCCTGTCGCAAATAATCGATCATTGAGTCTACTACAGTGTTTGGCATTAACGAAGAACCAGCATTATTGAAGAATAATTTTCCGTCTGATAAACCTCTTATTTCCTGTCTTATTTTATCTGTATTCATTTTTTACATTTAATTTGAATGATTGTGCTGTAATTTATTTACACTTCTTATCCGCCAACTTTGTCAATCCATAGGAATCTAGATCTATTTGCATGAATCTAATATTAAAATCTTTGCCTAGATTCTTGCAGAATGACAAGATCGTGTTTACTTTTTCTTCTAATTAGAGCAGACAATTTTATACAATAAATCCCGAATTTGAAGTATCGGGATTTATTTATTTAAAAAATGATTTTTGTTAATCTAAAACACTCCAACCTCTTTTTGGATTGGTGTTTGAAGAAACTTCCTGTTCATTAACAATGATATTTTCTTTTCTCTGTCCGATGTAATCCAGTTCGCTCAGTTTTGAGAAAATAGTTTCCAGGCTTCTCAGCATCTGACTGATGTATAAAAGTGGTTCGCCGGAATTGTGATGGTCATAATTGGTTTCTGCAACAGTAGAAAGCTGATTTAATAAAGTGTGCGGTGCAATTTCGCTCCATTCTAAGCTATAATTCAGCATCTCTTCCAATTCTCCGGGAACTAAAATCTGTGTTGAATTGTACATTCTTAAAGCTAGTGTAGCAAAAGTTTCGATCAAGAAAACCGGCGGTTGATACGGAATAATATTCCTGAACTGAAAATACATATCTCCAAAAGTATTGACCAATACATTACACAAAGCTTTTACATTCAATGCTAAAGCTGTATTCTGGTTTTTATGTGAAGCTTTCTGGATGATTTTAAATGCGTATTGCTGTAAATTTCCAATAGATTTTGCATATCCGTTGTAATAATCAATTAAAACCGGATGGCTCTGAATCGAAGTGCACGGCGGAATAAAATTGGTGTTTACCTGAGCAATATTGCCTTTGAAATCAACCTTTCCCACTACCAAATAATTTCCTCCCGAATGATTACTGTTCAGTGAACTTACCGGAAGCAATTCGATATGATAATTGGCGTGTGAATTCGGATGTCTTGGCGGAATTTCTTCAGGATCAATATCTCCAAAAGGTACTTTATCAAACGGATTTACGGATATTAAAATATAATATTCTCCATCCATCTGGTTTTCATCAAGATTTAAAGATTTAGCTAAAGATTTTACGCTCACTCTCCTGTCTTTCAATTCCAATCTATAGCCTGCCAACGTTACAGCACTGCAATTTTTAATAAATAATTGCACATCGTTGGTTGCTGTATTGTGAACATCAAAAATAGTTTTATCGGTAAACTCATTCGAAAGAGGCAGCAAACCGTAGTTATAATTGGTTATCCCAAGCGAATTACCGTCTCTTATCGTATCTATTAAAAAATTATCCTGGTCGTTGAGATGTTTCTGCGAAACTTTCATTCCATCAACCCAGTTGATAGCAAAATGTTTTATGGGCTGTATCATATTGTAATATTGTTATTTGTGTGATTTTTATTTATCTTTTTCCTTCTTCTTCGTGCTGAATAACTCTTTTACAAATTACCACTTCGTTTTCCGAAATAGTATTCGTTGTAATATCCAGATCGAAATCGATGTATTTTCTAAAACTGAAAAACGATTTTTTAGTATAGAATATCCAGTAATAAGGTTGTCTTTGCTCATCTGTAAGATGAATAATTGATTTAGGGTTTTTGTGATTGTAATCGTCAACAACACGGAAAAACCAGTCTCCAAAAGTTACTCCGGTCGGTAAAGTTTTAGCCTTAATTCTAAAACGGTTTGCATCTTCCAGATTTTTGCTCAATTCAACATTTAAAACCATTAAACGGTCAAAGTCTGCTCCGTCAAAATCGGGTGGTTTCTGATCCGGAGAGTATCTCCATGTTTTATAAATATCAACAGGAATACTGATAAACTGAATGTAGCAATAATAGAATACCAACGGCACAAAAAATATAAGTACACTGGTTGCAGACATTACAGGATATCCTGCTCCTTTACTGATCAATCCGAAAATAAGAACAAAAAGATAAGCCCCCACAAGAGCACAAGTTACCGACAATATAGACTCGAAAGTAATGCTTGTAGTCTGCGACTGAAAGTGCTTTCTGAAAAACGTATGCATTAAATTGACATGAATAATCCCGAAAATAAGATAAATTATCTGAGAAATAAGATACCAATACGGATTAAACGAATTTCCTGAAAAGCCGAAAAGACCAGGCAGAGCAAGACACAAACTGCACAAGAGTACATAAACAATAATAACTCTGATTTTTATGGCAGGTTTGTTTTTTCTGATGACCCCCAAAATTACCATCATGATAACAGCAATAAGCGGGACCAAAATATACCTTAAAAATATACCTTTTACTGAAGAAATTTCCATTTATTTCTTTTAATATTTAGTTTGATTGATGAATGTAAATATAATTAAAATATTTTACAGAAAAGTAGAATAACCAAGCCTGTTTGTATTTCTTTGATCGTCTTCCAACACAAAAGAATAATCTCTTTTTTCTGTGATAAAATTTTCTTCAATATCTGCAGAAACAGGGAGGCAATAATCGTACAAAGCCTGTAAAACTTTTCTAAAAGGATGACCGGGAATATAATTTTTCATCTCGTCATACGGGATCGGGCCTATATTTACAATCCAGTTTCTTTCGCCATCCATATGTTTTCCGCTTGCAATGTAAGTGACACCCAATCTTGAATTTCCCAGAAGTATTGATGAATCGTCTTCTTTCATTCTGTCGATTTCATTGGGCGTAAAAGTAATCTCAACGGGAACTTTCAGAAACGCAGTCATGCAACGTTCAAACCATTTTTTATTGCCTCTGATCTGGTGGAAAAATGGTAAAACATGAAGAAAAATGTACGCATTCTGCTTGTCCAGCATTTTAATGATTGGCCAAAGTTCACTGAAGATATTAAGAAGTGAATCGGTATCACTCGCCAGATCGAAATCATATTCTTTGAGTAAAGCACTTATTTCAGTGAAAAAAATTTCTAATTCAAAAGGCCTGAAAAACTTTCGCGCATCGTCTTCTATCCGTTTCTGTTTACGAATTTCTTTTACAACACCTTCTACATTTTTTCTTGATGTATTGAGTGACGGCGGATGAAAAACACCTTCCGGAAGATAATCGTAAATGCCTTCGCGATACGTTTTAATATTGAGAACTTCCTCGTCAAAACCTAAGTAATGACTTGAAATACTTTTAATGTCTTTAAGATAAGCTCTGTCGTTTATTCCTATTCTGTCAATAAAAATATTGCTTACAGATCTGTGATATTTTAAGAGATTTACAGCAACTGCTTCAGCTTTAAAATCTGTCTGCAGCTTGTTGTAATGCATATCTATCGTGCTGTTATCGTACATATTTTTTTCCTGTGATCATGTTTGGTATCGTAAAGATAAAATATCTCTTTATATTGAAAAAGTATTTATCTCAAATTTTTATGTTTAATGATGTAATTTAATATAAATTATTGATTTCCTTATGTATTAATCTTTATTAAAATAGAAATGTTTTAAATTTAATGGAAATTACGGCGATATTTGGAAATATACTTTACGTAAAATTAACAGTTCCCCAACCAACAAAAAATCATTTTAAAGCTAAATTTCCATGTGGCTGACTTATATTTGCAACTCGAAAATTAATTAAAGAAATGAAAAGTATTTATTCTAAAATTTTGCTTTTGGCATTCGTTGCAAGTTCAGTTTATTCTTATGCATGGGGATTAACGGGTCATCGAGTGATTGCGGAGATTGCAGAAAATCATCTTTCGGGAAAAGCAAAGAGAGAAATCAGAAAAATGTTGGGGCAAGAAAGAATGGCGTATTGGGCAAACTGGCCAGATTTTATTAAATCTGATACCACGGGAGCCTGGAAACAAGCTTCAGCATGGCATTATGTAAACATTGATCCACAAACAGATTTTACAGCGTTTGAAAAAGATTTGAAAGCTCAGGCCGGAGCCAATCTTTATTCGCAGATCAAAGTATTATCGAGTCAGATCAAGGATGAAAAAACTTCTGAAAAAGACAGAAAAATTGCTTTGATATTCCTTATTCATATGATGGGAGACTTGGCACAGCCAATGCACACCGGAAGATCTGAAGATTTGGGTGGAAACAAAATCAACGTTACTTATTTTGGTGATAAAACAAATCTTCATTCAGTTTGGGACGGAAAATTAGTAGATTCACAAAAATACAGCTACACAGAATATGCAAAGCTTTTAGATATTAAATCTAAAGATGAAGTAAAACAAATTCAATCCGGGACTTTAGAAAACTGGTTGTACGATTCTCATCAGATTGCCAATAAAATCTATGCTCAAACGCCGGACGGATCAAAATTGTCTTATGATTATCAGTATAAATTTAATGATACCATGGAAAGACAACTTCTTTACGGAGGTTTAAGATTGGCCAAATTATTAAACGATTTATTCTAAAAAAGTGAATAGTCAATGGTAAATTTTAAAAGTCAATTTTATTTTTACCTTAAATTATAGAGCGGAACTTCGGTTTCGCTTTTTTGTTTTAAATGTAATAATTTATAATACTTTGTCATGCTGGAAGCATCTCAATATAATATTAGAAAAAGAATGAAAACATTCAAGTTTAGATCCTTTCAGGATGACAAACTATGCGGATATTTTTCCGAATGTTGAATTTATGACTACAACCATAGCCCCGATAGTAACGACATCCTTTTTGGTGGCGGACGTAGCGAAGCGGAGATCGGTACCAAAAAGATACAGTGGATAGCGGGAAAAAGCTCTTTATAAAAAATTTCAGATAATCTACAACTAAATTCTCAACATTATCTTAACTGAATAAAAAATTATTGTAACTTGTGTAACCTTTTTAATGTTTCGAACGTATAATGTAATAGCAACTCTATTTTTGAGCATAAAATAAATGAGACAATTAAAAATAACCAAGCAGGTTACCAACAGGGAAACCGCTTCACTAGACAAGTATTTGCAGGAAATTGGTAAAGTAGAACTAATTACGGCAGACGAAGAGGTAGATTTGGCGCAGAGAATTCGTGCAGGTGACAGAGCCGCATTGGAAAAATTAATCAAAGCCAACCTTCGTTTCGTAGTTTCTGTATCTAAGCAGTACCAAAACCAAGGTCTTTCTTTGCCCGATTTAATTAATGAAGGGAATTTAGGATTAATGAAAGCTGCAAAAAGATATGATGAAACAAGAGGTTTCAAATTTATCTCTTATGCAGTTTGGTGGATTCGTCAGTCGATTTTACAGGCTTTGGCAGAGCAATCGAGAATTGTAAGATTGCCATTGAACAAAATTGGATCGATCAACAAAATCAACAAAGCTTACGCTCACCTTGAGCAGGAAAACGAAAGACCACCTTCTCCGGAAGAATTGGCTGAAGTTCTTGACATGAGCGAGGAAGATATCAAAGAATCTATGAAAAACTCCGGAAGACATTTGTCTATGGATGCGCCTTTGGTAGAAGGTGAAGATTCTAACCTTTATGACGTTTTACGTTCTGGAGAATCTCCAAGCCCGGATAAAGATTTGATGCTTGAATCTCTTCAAATTGAGATTGAAAGAGCATTAAACACTTTAACACCGAGAGAGGCAGATTTGGTAAGATTGTATTTCGGATTGAACGGAAAACATCCAATGACTTTGGAGGAAATCGGTGAAACTTTTGATCTTACCAGAGAAAGAGTTCGTCAGATTAAAGAAAAAGCAATTAAAAGACTAAAACACAATACCAGAAGTAAGATTTTGAAATCTTATTTAGGTAAATAATTTTTAGTTTACATAATTATTAGCGGAGTTTGATTTTTCAGACTCCGTTTTTTTGTGACAATTTTTGAGTATCTTCAACTCATTAAGATAATGAATTAACCATAACGTCTGTTATTCAGAATGAAGCTTAGCGGAGTGAAGAATCTCTACAATAAATAGAAGATTAAGAGATTTCTCTCATCGTCAAAATAAAAACCCAATAAAAAAACATATATGAAAAAAATACTTATTACTTGTACTCTATTTTTATTAATAGTTTCTTGTTCAAAAAAATCAGAAAATAATCCGTTAGAAAATAATGCGGTTGATAATGTAGAATCATCAGTTTCAAATTCATTAAAAAGTGCACGGGGGAAAGGAAATATGGTTCTTGAAATTTATTCTGAACTCCTCAAAAACGACAAAAAATTACAGGATTTAGAACAAAGAATTGAAAAAGTAAGAACTGAAACTCAATCTACAATTTCTGAATATGAAAAAATAATTTATAAGTCTGATAGTTATTATAATGATGCAAAACAATTAACCAGATCTATCAATGATTCTTTGATGAAAAAAGAAATTGAAAGAGAAATTAAATTTAGTTCTGAAAAATATGATTTAAAAACAAAAAAAGTCAAAGATTTAATTGTGAAAATTAATCAAAACAGTAGCACTATAGAAGATCAGTACATTACTTTCAAAATCAAAAAAACACTTCCTGAAATTGAAAAATATCAAAACGCTCATCCTTTGAAAACGGACAGCTTAAATAATTTCATCAACAAGCAAAATCAATTGTTGAATGAATTGAAAAACTTGAAGTAAATCTTTGCCACGAATGCACGATTTTTTTTTTATATGTAATTTAAAATTATTTGTGAATTCGCGGCTTATAAATAAAGTACAATGAATCAAATCTCAATCATCGGAGCAGGAATCGGCGGCTTAACTCTAGGAAACATTCTTAAGCAACAAAATTTTGATTTCACCATTTATGAATCTGCACCAGAAATAAAACCTGTCGGAGCAGGAATTATGATGGCTGTGAATGCGATGCAGATTTTTGACAAATTGGGTTTAAAAGAGAAAATTGAAAATGCAGGAAATAAAATTCACGGAATCTTTATTACAGATGAAAAGCTGAAAATTATTTCTACAACGAATGTTTTAGCTTTAGAAAAGAAATTCAATTCTTGTAATGTTGCGATTCACCGTGCCGAACTTCAAAATATTTTAGCTGAAAATTTAGGTTTTGAAAACATTAAACTTAATCATTCTTTACAGCAAATTCATAAAAAAGAAAATTATCTTTTAGGGTTTGAAAATGGTTTTACAGCAGAAAGTAAAATCGTTTTTGGAACCGATGGAATTCACTCTAAAGTCAGAAATCAGATTTTTAAAACTGGAAATATCAGAAATGCTGGTCAAAAATGTTGGCGCGGCTTAACCAATTTCGAACTTCCCGAAAAATACAACAATCATGCGTTGGAAATCTGGGGAAAAGGAAAACGTTTTGGTTTTGTGAAAACTTCAAATCAAAAAGTCTATTGGTATGCTTTGGTGAATGAAAATAAGTTCAGAGAAAACCTTGATTTAATTGAAACCTTCAAAGATTTTGACTCATTGGTTTTGCAAATTTTAGAAGCAACAAAACCGGAAAATATTATTCTGAATGATATCATCGACCTCGCTCCTATTCCTAAATGGTTTGCTGAAAATCTTTGTCTGATTGGTGATGCAGCTCATGCAACTACTCCAAATATGGGACAAGGCGCTTGTCAGTCGATTGAAGATGCGTATGTCATTGGAAAATTGTTAGGAAGAAATAGAGATTTTAATTCAGTCTTTGAAGAGTTTCAGAAAATCAGAAGAAAAAAAGTTGATACGATCGTTAAAAACAGCTGGACAATCGGAAAAATTTCTCAGTGGGAAAAAGGAAATCAGATCCGGAATTTTTTGATGTGCTCAATTCCTGAAAGTATTAATCAGAAAATGGTAGAAAAGATTTTAAAACTGGAGATATAAAAAAAGAAACTCAATTTGAGTTTCTTTTTTTATTATTTTATTTCAGATTTTACTGAGCCGCATTTAAGCATTGAGCTTCCGTAGTAAGGATTGATAATCTGTTTTTCGTTACTCAGCCAGCTGCCTTCAGCCATCGGACAATATTGTACAAAAATGGTTTTATCCGAAATCTTGTTTTCTTTAGCCACGGTAATCATTACTTCAGATAATCTGTAAAACGGTTTTCTCTGTGCATCGATATTCTTTGCTGAAGAAATTATTTTTGCATCAGATTTTAATGAATTCAATTTTTTCTCATCTAAAGATTTTGAATTTATTGAAGATACAGTTTTAAGAAATTCTCCTGCTGCAACTGAAGTTTTCTTAAAATCATCAGAAGCTAAAGCAGATTTTACAGAAATGTAATTCTGATATAGTTTTGATAATTGAGGGTTTGCTTTCGTTTGCGCGTTTGCAGATAAAAGGACAAATACTGAAAACAAAAAGGTGATGATATGTTTTTTCATTTTAATTTCACAAATTATGGTTTTTTAAATGCCACGAATGCACGAATCATTTTTAACAAATTAATTTAAATACAAAATTCGTGTATTCGTGGCAAAAAACTTTTATATATTTTATTTAAGCTTAAATTCAAGCTTTACATTAAAAAATCTTCCCGTCAAACGTACCGGAACTGGATACATGATACTACTATTCGCATCGGTAATCCATTGATTAGCAATTGTATTATTGATATTAAATGCATTGAAAACCTGAACACCTAAAGTTAATTCATCAAAATTGCTCAAGAAACCATAGGTTTGTTTTTTTGCTTCAGCATCTACAAATGCATACGAAAGTCCTAAATCTACCCTTTTATAAGAAGGCAAAGTTTTCTGATACTGATAAGGATCTGTAAAAACCGGTGCTCCGTTTGGTAATCCCATTGCGTAAGTTAAGGTAAGATTCACACGCATTTGTGGAAATTTAGGCATATAATCCTGGTAAAACATCGCAAATCTGAATCTCTGATCTGTTGGTCTCGGAATATTTCCTCTTCCATCAATATTTTCAAAAACTCGTGCATAACTTGCAGAAAGCCAAGAATCTACACCAGGAACAAACTCGCCGAATAATCTTGTATCAATCCCGTAAGCGTAACCTGAAGCATTATTTTGACCAGAATAGCGAATTCTCACATTATCCATATAATAAGGAATTACATTATCCATCTTTTTGTAATATAATTCTGTCGTTAATTTAAATGGCCTGTTTTCAAACTCAAACTCGGTTTCATTGGCTAAAATTGCCTGAATTGATCGCTGAGATTTTATATTAGGATTAAAATTACCGTTCAGATCTTTAATTTCTTTATAAAAAGGAGCCTGATAATAAACACCTCCAGAAAGCCTGAACCACATTTCTGTATTCCAATCAGGTTTTATCGCAAACTGAGCTCTTGGTGAGAAAATAGTTTCATCATTGAAACTCCAGTGTGCAACTCTTGCTCCACCATTTACCAAAACTTTACTTGCACCCCAGTAAAACTTCTGAGAATACTGTGCATAAGCCGATAATCTTGTTGGCTGAATATGGTTAGCTCCTGAAATACTGTAAAATAGATCTAAATCTGAAGCATCCGGAAACCTAGGATCATCAACCGGATGCGGAATGCTGTACCCCGAAGAGTCTACTAACTTCCATTCGTTGGTTAAATCTCGAAGATTTTCTTTTTCATATTTAAAACCAAATTCAACGTCCGTATTCACATTCGGTGAAAAACGGGCTCTTAACTGTGCTCCGTATGTTCTTACAAAAAGATCATTTCTGGCATGCTCTATTTGTCCACCCACATCATAAGACGTTATCGGATTTCCTGTAATTGGGTCAAAAGTCTGCAGAATATAACTTGATGCAATAGAATAATATTCTCTTTCACGATTCTGATAAGAAAAACTGTCTAGTGTAAATCTCCATTTATCCGACGGTTTATAGTTTACAGAAACAGTACCCATCATATTTTTATATTGATCATTTTCTTTACCATTATAAAAAACAGACAGATTAATTGGCTGGTTTATCGTTCCAAAATCTACACTACGTTCTTTAGGAACCATTTCGTAATCATTCTTAGAATAATATCCGATAAATGAAAGTGAAAGTTTACTGTTAACATGATAATTCAGATACGACTGAAAATCATAATATGTAGGATTAAAATCGGTATCTTCATTTAAGGTATTCAGAACCAGATTGGTATTTCTGTATCTTCCCGAAAATAAAGCCGTAAATTTTTTGTTTCCGTTTTCGTCTTCTTTTCCGGATGCAAAACCTGTCGTTAATCTTCCGCCAATTAAACTCGCTTCACCTGAAAGTTCAAACTTTTTAGGTTCACGATAATAAATATTTAAAGCAGAAGACATTTTATCACCATATCTCGGTTCAAAACCTCCCGCTGAAAAGTTAACTGCCGAAACCATATCCGGATTGATAATACTTAAACCTTCCTGCTGAGAATTTCTAATCAGGAAAGGTCTGTAAATTTCAATATCGTTGATGTAAATAAGGTTTTCGTCATAGTTTCCACCACGCACCATGTATTGTGAAGAAAGCTCAGTGTTTGAATTTACCGACGGAAGTGTTTTTAACATTCCTTCTACACCGCCAGAAATACTTGCGACATTTTTGGCGTCTTTGGCTGAAATTCTTACTGCGGTAACATCGTTGGTTTTCCCGGTAACTTTTTTCTGGAAAACAACTTCCTCAATATTGGTAACCCTTGTCGTCGTGGTATCTCTTTTTCTTGATTGTGAGAATATCAAAACCGGCACCATAAGGCTTAGTGGCAAAACTAGTTTTTTCAAAAGGAATTATTTATAATTTCTAAAATTAAGTATTTTTTAACAATTATAGTATAGATTCTCTTACTCTTGTTAGTTTTTGCAATAAATCTTCTAATAAATCTAGTCTTAACATGTTGGCGCCATCAGAAAGTGCTGTTTCCGGAGTTGGATGGGTTTCAATGAAAAGCCCGTCTGCTCCTACTACAATTCCAGCTTTAGCAATGGTTTCGATTAAATCTGGTCTTCCTCCTGTCACTCCCGAACTTTGATTGGGTTGTTGCAAAGAATGCGTAACATCCAGAATTACCGGCGCATAATTTCTCATGGTAGGAATTCCTCTGTAATCAACGATTAAATCAGAATATCCGAAAGAATTTCCTCTTTCAATGATCGCCACCTTTTCGTTGTTTGAATCTGTAATTTTCTGAACTGCAAATTTCATTGATTCCGGTGAAAGAAATTGCCCTTTTTTCAACGTTACACATTTTCCTGTTTCAGCTGCTGCAACCAAAAGATCGGTCTGACGAACCAGAAATGCCGGAATCTGAAGAACATCAACATATTGTGCAGCAAGAGCAGCATGCTCATTTTCGTGAATATCAGTTGTTGTAGGAATATTGAACGTCTCTCCTACTTTTTTAAGAATTTCCAAAGATTTCTCTTCACCAATTGTCGTGAAAGAATCGACTCTGCTTCGGTTTGCTTTTTTAAAACTTCCTTTAAAAATATAAGGAATATTGTATTTATTGGTTAGCTCAATTACTTTTTCGGCAATTCTTAATGCCATATCTTCGCCCTCAATAATACATGGTCCTGCAATTAAGAAAAAGTTTTTTGAGTCTTTGTGCTGTATGTTATCTAAATGTTGAATCATTGAACTTTGCTTTGTTTTTCTTTAATTATACTTTCTAATTGATTGATATTTTTTTGATAACGATTGATATTGGGTTGAGATTTCAGTTCTTTTAACCACTTCTCAGCAATTATAAAATTGCTATTGTGAGCACTAGATGCTATAGTGTTTATCATCGCTTCAATTTTATTATTTTCTGTAGTAAAAGAGGATAAATTTTTAGTTAAAAAATCATCTGCTTCTTTTAATTTCTCTTGATGTACAAGTGCATAAATATATTCTTTTTTTACAAGATCATCTGCCTTTTTATTCTTTATTGCTTCAGCAGAAATCTTTTCAGCTTCTGCAAATTTCCCCATTGCATTATACGAAAAAACCAATTCGAAATATAACGCTTCTGTTCGGTAATTATTATTATAAAGTTGAAGAAGTTTTGGTAATGCCAATTGAGGGAAATTTGCTCCATTCATTAAACTAGCTCTTCGCAGAGATTTTTCATTTTCGGGTGCAGAGCTTAAGTAAATTTTTAACCATTCAGGCTGAGTTGGTAAACTAAATTTTTTCAGCATCTCGTCTAAAACTATAGCACTTTTAAATGAAAGGTTTTCAATCCTAACTTTCATTGATGAAGCTTTAGCATTTTCTCTCTCTCTAAATTTTAATACACCATCTTCTTCATAAAGATCCCCCATATAATCAAACGTGTAGCCTGCGGCTTCGTCAAAATACATAAATCCAAAATTAAATTTCTTTTCACCTTGTTTTACAGGCAAAACGATATAATGGTTTTCTGCATCCGGAACGTTAGTTTCAAATTTCAAGTCTGAAAACTTTTGAGAATAAGCAAATAAGCTTAATGTAACTAGTGAACTAATAAATATTTTTTTCATAAGTGTATTTTTTTCAAAATCTTCTCAAAAGTATTAATATTTCTGCTGGTAAACTGATCTTTCAGACTTTTTTTACCTAAAACTTTTCCAAAGCTGGAGTCTAATGTATTTCCTTTTGAAACCTGCCAATAAAAGATATTATCAACAATTTTCGCTTTTTCATTTTCAGATTTTGAAGCATTTTTAAACTCATTCATTAGTATATTCTCTACATTTTCGCTTCCTACAAAAGCGTATGTATGAAACTCATCAATTTTATCAAAAGGATTTTTAACCCAATATACCCCTGTTTCATCTGCTGTCTTTACAAATAAGAATGCTTCATAATTAAAATATTCAGACATTGCTTTTTCGAGAACCGTTTTAAGCTCATCTTTATTCTTATCTGAGCTAAAAATGATATTTCCCGAAGCTAGAACCGAGTTTACATTTTCCATTCCTGCATCTTTGAAAACTTGGCAGACTTCCGCCATTTTCATATTGCTTCCTTTTACATTGACGCCACGGAGAAAAGCACAATATTGCATAAATTTAGGTTGAGTTTAAGGTTTAGACTTATCTTAGTTTTTTTAAAATGTTGAAAATATACATTAAGTTGTAAACTTTCAATATCCCACATCCAGCTTCCAGCCAAATTACTTTTTTATTTTTTCATACAGATTATAGTCTGTTCCCGACGGTTTCAGCTTATAAATTTTTTCTAAAATAGGATATTCACTTTTCAGATGATTATCTATTCTGAATTCGTTCAAAAGACGGTAATGTGTTTTATAATACACCGAATCTTTACCTTCAAAAAGATTAATGTAGGAAAGTAAATATTTCGGTTTTCTGTTTTTAACGGTGTTTAACCAATAATTGGGTTTATCTTTTTTTATTTCTTCCTGAATTTGTTTGTCAACCAATCCGACTTCATCAATCGTTTTTAAACCAGAAAAATAAGGAACATAGCCAGCTGGTTCTAGCAAAATCCATTGTTTTTTATCTTTCTCGTAGACATTGAGAAACAATCCGATCGTTCTTCTGTAGTTCCATTCGCCATTTCCTGTTGCAATAGAATGTACGGTTTGGAAAGCCAGCATCGGTAATATATAAATCAAAATCAATAAAGTCAGCCAAAGATGTCTCTTCACTTTCTGTTCTAAAACAAAGATCAAAACCGGAACAAAAAGTAAAATCTGCGGAACCCAGTAATACCAATCGAACAAGCTTTTTTGTGAAAGAAAAACAATTTGTTTTGTCCATGCGAAAAGAAAAATTATCCAAAGAAAATAATTTCTTTTTTCACGCTGCCTTATTAAATAAATAAAACAAAGAAGTTCAAAAAGAGCAATTACAATAGTAATCGGATTAAAATCTCCAGGCAATTTTAACATTCCCCAAAAGTTTCCGTAGTTTACTCTGAAATATTCTATATTTTGCTGTAAAGTAAATACTTTGTCATACGCTAACTTTTTTGCAACAATTGTATTATTGACCAATTCACCGAAATAAAACCAATTGAAAGAAATACAGACAGCAACTCCCAAAAACCCACCTAACATATAACTCCATCTGATTTTTTTGTTCCAAAAAATATCCACTAAAAATACGATTCCGAGAAAAATAACGGTGTCAATTCTTGTGAATAATATGAATGTGGGAAGTAAAATAAAAGCCCATTTTTTTTCTTTTTTAAAACCATAATACAGCAATGCCATTTCAAGGAAGAACAAGATTCCGTATTCCATTCCGAGAATCGAGATTTTTATGGAAGGTGGTAAAATTCCAAATAAAAAGATGAAAATTGCTTTATGCCAATTGTTTTTAAATAAAAGATGTGACAGAAATAAACTTCCAATGGTGAAAAGCGTGGTATTGAAAATAAGCAACGGCTCTATAAAGTTTTCTTTACCGAAAATCAGGTTAAAAATATATGAAACAAAAACGTACAAATGTGTTGTGGATGCTGAAATTTTTGTAGCTCCGTTGAAGCCGATTACTCCATAATCCATCAGGTTTTGAGCAACTCTCCAGGTGATAAATGCATCTTCCTGAATGTGATGCGTCAGCAAAAAATAAAGCTTTGCAATAATTGCAAAAAATACGGCGTAGATTGGGAGATTCTTGTTTTGAGATTCAGCCATTGCGTTTTTTTAGTTACACAAAGATAATCCTAAATTTCAGGAATATCAAACATAAAAAAACGGAACCGAAGTTCCGTTTTTAGTATTTATTTTACTGAGTTGCTTTAATAATTGCTGTGGTAATCTGATCTTCTTTTTCTTTAGAATAAGTGGAGTCAAATGGTTCCATCACATCAAACAAATATTGATAGAAAGGTGTAATTCTCTGTACTTTTTCAGATTCTTTCATTGCTTTCTCTTTGCCCATTTGCTGAAGATCTTTAATGAATACATTAAATTTCTTATCAATCGGCTCAATAGATTTCACAAGATAGTTGTAAGCTTTCTCGTTCTGACCTATTTTTTTGTAAGCATCGGTTACCGAAGTCACAACTAATGAATATTCCATAGGTTTTGATCTCATTGGTCTTCCTACAAATCTCTGTTCAGCCGGACTTAAAGACAGATAATAATCATATTCTTCAAAGATTCCTTTTTTAAGAATTTCAGCCAATTTTAAGCCTTTTTCTTCTTGTCCTGCAACGATATATCCGTAAACCATTGAGCTTAAAGAACGAGGATCATTGTATTTGTCAGCAGGAATTTCTTTTGCTGCAATATCTAATATTTCTAAAGCTTTTGCTTTTTGTCCAGATAATGCCAAAGCTGCTGCTGCTCTACTTGCAGAGCTTCTGTAGCTCATAATGTTTGAAGTTGCCGTTTCATCGAAATGAACATTCAAATCTTTGAAATTACCCCATCTGTAATTTTTTACTACGTTATATAATGAGTTTGCATCTACTCTTCCCATTTCTCCATCACTGCTTCTCGGTGTATGGATCGGAACCAATCTGTAGCTGAAACCATCAAACTGTAGATAATCGTCTAAGAAGAAAATATTTTCGCTTTCGTAAACACCTCCGGAAGAGAAGTTAATTGGTCTTTTCCAGTCGAAGTTTGCCAAAATATCAAACATCATCAGGTTATTTTTGTACAAAGTTCCAGATTTATAGTCAACGACAATCTGGTCTACTGCATTCGGAAGATCTGAAGCATTGATTATTCCTGCTTTTACAGCATTTGCTTTGTTTACCGGAATGACAAATTTAGTTACCGGAAGAAAATTATATTTTTCGTAACGCTCTTCACCAAAAATCATTTTTAAAACTTCATCTTTTTCAGGAGATTTCATTTTAATAAAATTCATTGCTTCCTTCAAAGTCATAGAATCCTGAACCAGATATTTCTGGAAAGGCTGTAACGCACTTTCCGGAGCTCCCGCATCCTGAAGATTGGAAATGATATTCTTCCAATCGCTCTTTTTCATCAGATAAATCTGGTCATTCACACCATCTCTGTAGTCTTCATGATTTAGCTGGCTAGGAATTGCATTTGCATTGTATGTCTTTCTTTTTACCTGATCGATATTCCAAGGAGTCGAAAGCAAAGTAAAGTTAACCACCTTCACATCATCACGGAATCTTTCAGTTTCCTGCATTGCCCAAACAGGGTATGTATCATTATCACCATAAACAAATAAAATATCTTCTTTTGGTAATGATTTTAATACAGAATAAGAATAATCGTATGCTGTATATCTGTTGCTTCTGTCGTGTACATTATAGTTTTGGAAGCCCATCATAAACGGAATTCCTAATAATAATACTCCGAAACCGATATTTGCTGCATTTGATTTTACTTTAGACTGCAGATACCAGAGAATTGCTCCCGCTCCCAAACCGATCCAGATGGCAAAAGCGTAGAAAGAACCAACCATTGCGTAGTCTCTTTCTCTTGGCTCGAAAGGTTTTACTCCGGTGTAGAAAATAATTCCGACACTCGTTAAAATAAATAAAGATAATATTGCATAGAATCTTCCGAAGTCTCTGCTAAACTGGAAATAACATCCTAAAATCCCCAATAATAATGGTAAAAAGAAAAATGCTACTGTACTTTCATTTTTGAATTTTGCAGGCATCGCATCCTGATTTCCCCAAAGGGCATTGTCGATTGGTGCAATTCCAGAAATCCAGTTACCTTTTGTATTTTCGCTGTTTCCTTCAAGGTCATTTTGTCTTCCAACGTAGTTCCACATCAGATATCTTAAGAAATAATAACCATTTTGGAATGATATAAAATAATCCATATTCTGCATCAAAGATGGCTTTTGAACAGTGATTAAGTTATAAGGTCTTACTTTTAAATAATCTGAAGCGGTGATTGATCCGTCTTCATATTTAGCTCTCAATTCGTCAAAAATTTGTTTTGCTTCCGGGCTGTCTGCAACATCTTCATTTGCATAATTAAATTGAAAATCTGGCGCACCGTACATAGAAATGTAATTGCTCATTACATCTTTATCATCATTAAACATCCTTGGCATTAAACTCACATGCGACTTATCAAAAATATAATTGAAACGCTCACTTGTTTTTCTGTATGTTCCTGTTTTTTCGTCTTTCTCGTAAACTTCGCCTGTTTTTTTAGTTTTAAAACTACCGTCTTCATTCTTCTGAATTCCGTTTGCATCAAGAAAAGCAGTATAGTTCTGTCCGTAGATTGTTGGCCAGTCTCCGTATTGCTCTCTGTTGTAATAATCAAGCATACCAATTGCAGTATCAGGATCATTAAGGTTCATTGGCGGGTTTGCATTCGCTCTGATCGGAATTACCATCCAGCAAGAAAAACCAATGATCATATAAACCACTGATAAAGCTACGGTCTGATAAATATTTTTCTTAGATTGTCTCGCATATTTTATAAAGAAATAGCAAAGCGCCACCATAATGATAAAGCCTGCAATCGTTCCGGAATGGAAAGGCAATCCTAAACCATTCACAAAGAATATTTCAAGTCTTCCGAATAGTGACATGATTACCGGGAAAATAATTTTAAATACGATAATTAAAATTCCTAAAGTAATCAGGTTTGCAAAAATGAAATTCTTCCAGGTAAATTTGTAATTTCTTGCGTAGTAAACTAAGCACACTGCAGGAATTGCAAGCATACCCATCATGTGAACTCCTACAGAAAGGCCTAAAATGAAAAAGATTAAAATAATCCATCTTTCATTATCTTTCTCAAGATATTCGTTTTCCCATTTTGTAATTAACCAAACTAAAAGCGCAATAAACATAGACGCCATTGAGTATACTTCACCTTCTACTGCAGAAAACCAGAATGTATCTGAAAAAGTAAAACATAAAGCCCCGATAACTCCAGCAAAAAGAATAGATATTTCCTGATGCTTTGTGATTTCTTCAAAATCTTTATTAAGAAGTCTTCTCACAAAATGAGTGATCGTCCAGAACAGAAACAAAATTGTAAATGCACTGAATAATGCAGACATTGCGTTGATAACGATAGAATAATTTTCACCTTTACCTAAAGCAAAAATGGCAGCTACTGCTCCCACAATCTGAAATAATGCAGCTCCGGGAGCATGTGTTACTTCTAATTTTACTGCTGAAGAAATGTACTCACCACAATCCCAAAAACTAAAATTGGGTTCTATAGTCGATAAGTACGTGAAAAATGCAATAACGAAAGTCACCCATCCGAGGAGGGTGTTCCATTGCCTAAAAGTCCAGTTTTTCATAGTATAAAATCAATTAGTGCGAAAATAAGGTTTTTACTTCATTATCTACAGATTTTAACAAAATTTAAAAGCTGGCTTACTTTTTGACGGCGTTTTGCGACTGTATTTGAAATACTAAGAGAGATAATTTTACTTTCAACACTTATAATTTCTGAAAAGTTTAAAAATTATTTATTTTTTTGTATTTTTGCGGTCAGATTTTATTTGAAAAAAATAACAAATAATGAGTAATGTTTACGATAATATTCTTGGCTTGATTGGGAACACCCCTTTAGTAAAACTTAATACGGTAACTAAAGAGATTCCTGCTAAAGTTTATGCCAAGTTAGAATCATATAATCCTGGACATTCCACAAAAGATAGAATCGCACTTCATATTATTGAAAACGCTGAGAAAAAAGGTTTATTAAAGGAAGATTCTGTAGTTGTAGAAACTACTTCCGGAAATACGGGTTTTTCACTTGCAATGGTTTGCATCATTAAAGGATACAAATGTATTCTTGCCGTAAGTGACAAAACAAAAGCTGAAAAGATAGCTTATCTGAAGGCTCTTGGTGCAACAGTATATATATGTCCTGCGAATGTACCTGCGAATGACCCGAGATCATATTATGAAGTAGCAAAGAGAATTGCTGCCGAAACCCCAAATTCTGTTTATATCAATCAGTATTTTAACGAATTAAATGTTGATGCCCATTATCAGACCACAGGTCCTGAGATTTGGGAACAGACAGAAGGAAAAATTACTCACCTTTTTGCGTGTACAGGAACTGGCGGAACATTATCCGGTTCTGCAAAATTCTTAAAAGAAAAAAATCCAAACATCAAAATCATCGGTGTGGATGCTGACGGATCTATTCTGAAAAGCTACCACGAGACCGGAGAAATTCATAAAGAAGATGTTCATCCTTATCAGATTGAAGGAATGGGGAAAAATTTAATCCCTTCTGCTCTTCTTTTCGATAAAGTAGATGAATTTGTAAGAGTAAATGACGAAATGTCTGCATACAGAACCCGTGAAATTGCTTTGAAAGAAGCTATTATGGGAGGTTATACAACAGGAGCCGTTACTCAGGGATTAATTCAGTATGCACAATCTCACGAACTGACTGAAAATGATTTTATTGTGATGATTTATCCGGATCACGGTTCACGTTATATCACAAAAGTATACAGCGACAAATGGATGGAAGAACAAGGTTTCATTAACAATTGTTTCCACAATTATGATGAAGTTTTCAAAACAGAATTCATCAAATAAGAAAAATAAATTAATACAAATCAAGCCTTTTAGTACGTTACAAAAGGCTTTTTTACATAAAACATACTCATACAATGGTAGATATTTTTGAAAGAATAAAACAAAATCCGGGACCTTTGGGTCAGTTTGCAGATTATGCAGAAGGATATTTTGTATTCCCAAAATTGGAAGGTCCGATTGGTCCGAGAATGAAATTTCAAGGTAAAGATGTTATTTTCTGGAGCGCAAATGACTATTTAGGTCTTTGTAATCATCCGGAAGTTTTGGAAGCTGATGCAAAAGCTGCTGCAGAATTCGGAATGTTTTATCCGATGGGCGCAAGAGCAATGTCTGGCGAAACTCAGCAACATCAGCAATTGGAAAAAGAATTGGCAGAATTTACTCAGAAAGATGCTGCTTATTTATTGAATTTCGGTTACCAGGGGATGGTTTCTTGTATCGATGCATTGGTGACAAGACATGACGTGATCGTTTATGACGCAGATTCTCACGCTTGTATCGTTGACGGAGTTCGTCTTCACATGGGGAAAAGTTTTACTTTCAAACATAACGATATTGCGAGTTTAGAAAAAAACTTAGCTAGAGCTACTAAAGTGGCTGAAGAAAATGGCGGTGGAATTTTAGTGATTACTGAAGGTGTTTTCGGTATGAGAGGAATGCAGGGGAAACTGAAAGAGATTTGTGATTTAAAATCTAAATTCAACTTCAGACTTTTGGTTGATGATGCACACGGTTTCGGAACTTTGGGTAAAACAGGAGCCGGAGCAGGTGAAGAGCAAGGCTGTCAGGATCAGATTGATGTTTACTTCTCTACTTTTGCTAAATCTATGGCTGGTTTTGGAGCATTTCTTTCTGGAGATGAAACGATCATCAGATTTTTGAAATACAATCTTCGTTCTCAGATTTTTGCTAAATCTTTAACAATGCCAATGGTAATCGGAGGTTTGAAAAGATTGGAATTGTTAAGAACACGCCCGGAAATTAAAGATAAATTGTGGGAAAACGTAAATAAACTTCAAAACGGATTGAAAGAAAGAGGTTTCAACCTTGGTAACACAAATACTTGTGTAACACCGGTTTTCATCCAGGGAACTACAATTGAAGCAACACTTTTAGCAAAAGATTTAAGAGAAAATTACGGTGTATTCACATCTGTTGTAGTATATCCGGTAATTCCAAAAGGAATGATTTTGTTGAGATTAATCCCGACTGCTTCACACACCGATTCAGAAATTAATGAAACTTTGGCTGCTTTTGAAGGCATCAAAGAAAAATTAGAATCCGGAGCTTACGCAGAAATGGAAAAACAAATGAACATCGAATACAAACAAATGTAATTTCGATTTTCAATTAAATAATGAAACCGTTAGAATTTTCTGGCGGTTTTTTGTTTTGTTTTCGCCACGAATGCACGAATTTCTTTAACGTACGCAAAAAATATTCGTGCATTCGTGGCAAAAAAATTCAGCAATCAAATAAGTATTAAAAGTTAGCCAATCAAATCTAAATGAAATCTTTTGCTTCATAAAATTCCTATCGAAAAAATTTCTTTTTATTTAATTTTTAAATCAGTCAAAAACTTTCTTTCTTTTCCTTTTAAACCCATAAATTTGCAAAAAATTACTTTTGAAAGATCTTCTTCTTATTACTCCACCTTTCACGCAACTCAACACTCCTTATCCGGCGACCGCTTATATTAAAGGTTTTCTGAATACCAAAAATATTACGAGTTATCAGATCGATTTGGGAATTGAAGTGATTTTAGAATTATTTTCTAAAAGTGGAATTCAAAAGATTTTTAATACAAAAATTGATTTACAGAATATCTCAGAAAACTCACAGCGAATTTTTGCATTGAGAGATGAATATTTAAAGACAATTGATCAGGTTATTTTATTTCTTCAGAATAAAAATCCTACTTTGGCAAGACAGATCTGCTCGATGAATTTTCTGCCAGAAGCTTCCCGATTCAATCAGCTCGATGATATGGAATTTGCTTTCGGAAATATGGGACTTCAGGACAAAGCTAAACACCTGGCTACATTGTACTTAGAAGATTTATCAGATTATATTGTTGAGAATGTAGATTCTGATTTTGGGTTTAGCAGATATGCCGAAAGATTAGGAAAAAGTGCCAATTCTTTTGATGAATTATATTCAAAATTAAATTCTGCACAGACATTTATTGATAATTTTACTTTAAAAATTCTTTATGAAAAATTAGAATTGGTTCTGCCAAAATTGGTGTGCTTTTCAATTCCTTTTCCCGGAAATTTATATTCAGCTTTTCGGTCAGCAAAATTTATAAAAGAAAATTATCCTCACATCAAAACTGCGATGGGCGGCGGTTTTCCGAATACTGAATTAAGAGAAATTAAAGATCAAAGAGTTTTTGAATTTTTCGATTTCATTACTTTAGACGACGGTGAAGTTCCGTTGGAATTGGTGTATGAAAGTGTTTGTCATTCTAAACGAAGCGAAGAATCTCAATTTAAAAGAACATTTTTAATTGAAAATCAAGAAGTTACTTATAAAAATAATTCCACCAAACAAGATTACAAACAATCGGAAATAGGAACTCCGGATTATACTGATTTACAGTTAGATAAATATATTTCTGTCATCGAAATTGCCAATCCGATGCATAGTTTATGGAGTGACGGAAGATGGAATAAGTTGACAATGGCGCATGGTTGCTATTGGGGAAAATGTACTTTTTGTGACATTTCTTTAGATTACATTAAAATTTACGAACCCATTTCTGCCAAAATTCTGGTTGACAGAATGGAAGAATTAATTAAGACAACTGGCGAAACCGGATTTCATTTTGTAGACGAAGCTGCTCCTCCCGCTCTGATGCGAGAAGTTGCTTTAGAAATTTTACGGAGAAATCTTGTGGTGACTTGGTGGACAAATATTCGTTTTGAAAAAAGTTTTACTCAGGATTTATGTTTTCTTTTAAAACTTTCGGGTTGTGTTGCGGTTTCGGGTGGACTGGAAGTGGCGAGTGATCGGTTGTTAAAATTAATTGACAAAGGAGTTTCTGTAGACCAGGTGGCAAAAGTTACCAAGAATTTTACCGAAGCAGGAATTATGGTTCACGCTTATTTGATGTATGGCTACCCTACTCAAACTGTTCAGGAAACTGTGGATTCGTTAGAAATGGTTCGCCAGCTTTTTGAAATGGGAATTTTGCAAAGTGGTTTTTGGCATCAGTTTGCCATGACTGCACATTCTCCGGTCGGACAAAATCCTGAAGAATTTGGAGTTACTCCAATTAAGCAGGAAATTAAGTTTGCCAATAACGATATTGATTTTACAGATAAAACCGGAATCGATCACAGTAAATTTAGTTTTGGGTTGAAAAAGTCGCTTTTCAATTTTATGCATGGCGTTAATTTTGAAATTCCTTTGCAGGATTGGTTTGATTTTAAAATTCCGAAAACAACAATTCATCCGGATTATATTCACGATTGTCTTTTAGAAGAAGATCAATATAGTTTTAAAGGAAATTCTAAAATTATATTTTTAGCAAAAAACGTAATCGCTGAGAATTACATAAAAACAAAAAAACAGAACTCATGGGCGTACACGAGAATTACGTTCCATTTGCGAACAAATATTGTTAAGGTAGATTTAGAGCAGGAAAAGGCTGAATGGTTGATTAAAGTTTTGAAAGAAAATACTTTTGAAAACCCTAAACGTATTACGCTTCAACAACTTAAAACTCAATTTGAAGAAAACTTTGAAGATTTTGAATTATTTTGGTTTTCAAAACCGATGCAGCAGCTAAAAGAGAATGGAATTATTTTGAGTTTGTAAATTTTGAATATTCATCTTTTACAATTTTAAATATATAAAAATTAAGATCAATTTGTCATTCTGTGGAAACTAAGCGTTTTTAATATAAAGTAATTGGCCGAGATTCCTACGAAATGACAAACTATAAATAGAGAAAAAATCCTGAAAATTATTTCAGGATTTTATTTTCGGTTAAGGCCAATATCAATTTCAGAAAAATTTACTTTTTATCTTTTTCAACTCCATCTTTTACCACTTCACCTACAATTATTTTATCCTGAACTTTAATAAAATTAGGATCAAGAATTGCCATTCTCTCTGCAAGTGCTTTGTAAGTAGGAAACTTCAAAATAGATGCCCGACCCGACATTTCTCTATATAAAGTAAAAACTTTTCCTCCTGCTGTCGTAATTCTTTTCGTCGTGGTACTGTATCTTCCTATTAATTTACTTTTAGCATCATATATCTCAATATCCACAAATGTTTTATCTGAAATTGTATCTTCAGAACCAAAACTTACAGGTAAATTGGTGAAATATCCAACGGGAACACCATTGCTTAAAATTTCACCGACATTATTAACGGTTATATTTAATCTGTCAATTTTAGATCTTGTGGTATAAGCTTCTTTTGTTTTTGTATCGAGTTTGCGTTTAGGCATATTTTTGAAAAGTTCATCAAGATTCTTCACATTGATTCCTCTTTCATCAATAATTTTCAACGCTTTAATACAAGTATAGACAGCAGATCTTTCATCACCGGAAAATGCAGACGGAGAAATATAATCCATATCCAAAGTTTTTTCTCGGTTATATACACGATTCAACTTTACATAACTATCTCGTACAGAATCTACTACGCTTTTATCTACAAACTCCATCGTAAAAATAGGAGTTTCCTTCAAATCCATAAAAGTATATTCTCCGGATTTGCTTGATATTTTCGCAACATGATTTCCGTCTAAACTAACAATGCCTCTTTTCGTTTTAATAATTTGAGCATTTAGAATGAAGCCCAAAACTGTAAAGAACATGATTAAACTTTGTTTCATAAAATCAGATTTTTACAAAGCATAAAAAAAGTGTAACCAAAGTTACACTTTTTTGAAAATATATTTAGCTTCGATTTTAATTATTCGCAAAGGATAATACCTTTATCATGATTAAATTCTACAACACCGCTTTTTATAGGATACGTAAAAACTTCGTTTTGATTTTCATTTTCTTTGGTAAAATTTTTAGCATAAGCTTCGTCTACAGACTTAGTAAAAAGCTTTACTTTACCGCCAGATAATGAAGAAACAATTCCTGCGTGGTTTTTCATCAGGTGAAATTCACCATTTTTTCCAGGCAATAATACTGAGTCTACTTCTCCTTCAAAAACTACGTATTCTGGTGTTAAAATTTTTATATTCATTTTTCTCAGATTAAAGAGTAAAGAGAAAAGAAAAAAGAGTGAGAAATGTCTTTACTCTTTTTTCTTTATTCTATATTTCTAATTAAGCGTTATCCGCTAACATTTTTTGTCCGGCTTCGATCGCTTCTTCGATAGTTCCTTTCAAGTTGAAAGCAGCTTCCGGTAAGTGATCCAATTCACCGTCCATAATCATGTTGAATCCTTTGATGGTATCTTTGATATCTACCAATGATCCCGGAATACCTGTAAACTGTTCTGCAACGTGGAAAGGCTGAGATAAGAATCTCTGAACTTTTCTAGCTCTGTAAACTACAGATTTATCTTCTTCAGAAAGTTCTTCCATACCAAGAATTGCGATGATATCCTGAAGAGCTTTGTATCTCTGAAGAATTTCTTTTACTCTCTGAGCACAGTTATAATGTTCTTCACCGATAATTTCCGGAGCCAAGATTCTTGACGTAGAAGCCAATGGATCTACCGCTGGATAAATACCTAATGAAGCGATTTTTCTATCTAATACCGTTGTTGCATCTAAGTGAGCAAACGTTGTAGCAGGAGCCGGGTCAGTTAAGTCATCCGCAGGTACGTAAACCGCCTGTACTGAAGTAATAGAACCATTTTTAGTTGAAGTAATTCTTTCCTGCATCGCACCCATTTCAGATGCCAATGTTGGTTGGTAACCTACCGCAGAAGGCATACGACCCAAAAGTGCAGAAACCTCAGAACCAGCTTGTGTAAAACGGAAGATATTATCTACGAAGAACAATACGTCTCTCCCTTGTCCTGTCTCACCGCCGTCTCTGTAGTATTCAGCTAAAGTAAGACCAGAAAGTGCTACTCTTGCTCTTGCTCCAGGTGGCTCGTTCATCTGTCCGAAAACGAATGCAGCTTTAGAATCTTTCATTACTTCTAAATCTACTTTAGAAAGATCCCAACCTCCGTTTTCCATAGAGTGCATAAACTCATCACCGTATTTAATAATACCTGATTCTAGCATCTCTCTCAAAAGGTCATTTCCTTCTCTCGTTCTTTCACCTACTCCGGCGAAAACAGAAAGACCACCGTGTCCTTTTGCAATATTGTTAATCAACTCCTGAATCAATACTGTTTTACCTACACCTGCACCACCGAACAAACCAATTTTACCTCCTTTTGAGTAAGGCTCTACTAGGTCGATTACTTTAATACCTGTGAATAAAACTTCTGCAGAAGTTGAAAGTTGATCAAATTTTGGAGCTGGTCTGTGAATAGGAAGACCACCTTCCTTAGAAATATTTTGAAGCCCGTCGATAGCATCCCCAACAACGTTGAATAGTCTTCCGTTTACGGCATCACCGATTGGCATAATAATAGGATTTCCGTATCCAATTACATCCTGGCCTCTTTTAAGACCATCAGTTGCATCCATTGCGATACATCTTACCGTATCTTGACCAATATGCTGCTCTACTTCTAATACTACTTTTTCACCGTTTTCTTTTGTAATCTCTAAAGCATCATAGATACTAGGAATAGCTTCTACATTATTAAAAACTACGTCGATTACAGGACCAATAATTTGAGAAATTTTTCCTTTAATTTGGTTTGCCATTGCTAAATTTTTTCTTGGTGCAAATATAATGAATCTTCACAAACCTGCAATTGCTAAAAAAAAGATTTTTATCATGCTTTTTTTAACAGATTAGCAATATAACAATCTAGCAATTTATCAAGAAATGACTCAATAAAGTGCCTATTTTTATTGTTACGTTATTACATTGGTAAATTGTTACATTAATAAATACATTATAGCTATATTTGCAGTCAAAATTTTTTCATCTTGAAAGTTTTCAGAAATTTTAGTGATTACCCTTCTCAAAGGCCTCTAGCATTATCATTGGGAATGTTTGACGGAGTTCATCTCGGTCATAAATGCATCATCGACGAACTGAAAAAAGTGGGTTCTGCTCACAATTTGGAAACTGCAATCCTTACTTTCTGGCCACATCCAAGATTTGTTTTTAATCCGAACGAAGATCTTAAGCTTCTTAACACGTTGGACGAAAAAACTTTATTGATGGAAAAGTACGGCATTAATAATTTATTTTTAAAAGAATTTGATGAAGAATTTAGAAACCTTACCGGTGAAGAATTTGTACGTCAGATTTTGGTTGATAAATTGAATGTAAAATATCTAATCATAGGCTACGACCATTCTTTCGGAAAAAATAAAAGCGGAAATTTCGAATTGCTTCAAAAACTTTCTAAAGAATTAGATTTTGAGGTAGAGCAAATGGAAGCTATTAATATCCACGAAAATAATATCAGCTCAACCAAAATAAGAAATGCTTTATTGGCAGGTAATATTTCGGAGGCCAACGAAATGTTGGGTTACTCCTACTCTGTTTCCGGAACGGTTGTGCATGGAAAAAAATTAGGAAGAACTATCGGTTATCCAACCGCCAATATAGGGACTGAAAATATAAAATTACTTCCCAAAAAAGGTGCTTATATCGTTGAAACATTTGTTAATGACCAACAATATAAAGGAATGTTAAGCGTGGGAACAAACCCGACCGTTAATGGTGATAAGTTAACCGTTGAAGTTTATATTCTTGATTTTGAAGGAGATATTTATGACGAAAAAATCACTGTGAAATTCAGAGATTTTCTTCATGAGGAAATTAAATTTGAAGGTTTAGAAAAATTAATTGAAAGATTGGATGAAGATAAAAGTCTGACTGAGAATTTTATTTTTTAGCCAAGTTTATTTTTAATTTTCTAATTCTAGAGGATTTGCGTATTTTTTATTTTCCTCCCTCCTTTTTTCTCTTTCTTTTTCTTTTTTCCTTAATATTTCCTTTCCTTCTCCTATAATTACAGTTCCATAACTTGCAAGTACAGCAGCTGCATTGGAATTGGCATTTTCTTGTGCCTTTTTTAGTTTTACCTGTGTAGTTTCTATCGCCTCGATGTATCTGCTTTTCTTAATATTAACAAATTTTCCTTTTAATTTAGAATCAGATACAGATTTTATCAATTCGAAATCAAAATCTCCTTTATCGTCTGTTATTTTGACGATTAATCCTGGTAATCCGCTAAATTTCGTATGACCATATGGAAATAGGATTTCTGGAGAATATTTAAAATACCACATATATTTAAAATTCTTAAAAAAAATGTAAAAATAATTGAATATAAAATACGTTTATGTTCTAAGTAATTGCCTATAATTTTTTTTACTATTTTTTGAAACTACGATCATGACAAAATTAAATCGAAATGATCGTATGATTTTTGAAACAGATAAAAAATCAAAAAAGAAGAGACTGCCTTTTCAGACAGTCTCTTGAAATATTAAATTTTCCTTGGAATATAAAAACTTAAAATACTTGCAAAAAGAGAAATTAATACACTATCAAGAGTATCAAATTTTGCCAAATATTTGAATACTAAAAATCCCAGAACAAAAGCCAATACTGGAATGAGAATTTTTTTGTTCATGATTTATATCAATTCCCTAATTCCGGCCATTGCGGATGAATTACAACCATACCCTACAGCTCCGGCTGCAGCACCTACTAATATTCCCGGTCCGGTAGGTGATGCCGTTACCGCTCCTACAATAGCACCTACTCCTGCTCCGTAAGCATCAGCTGTTGCCATTTTTTTGATTGTACTTTTAAACCAGCCCCAATCTCGGCTCGTTGAACTATTGGATTTTAAACCCAATAAAGTATTCCAGTTATCTAAATTATTATTCCAATAACCTGAAGATGATAACCCTGTGCTCAAAAGACTTCTCAAAGCAAAATATTCTACTTCCGGAATGTTATGCTGAGCACCAATCACTTTACTTTGGATATTATTAAGATCTGAACTAAGAACATTAATGGATTCTGCATCATTAGCAGCCATATAATGATCAAAAGCCAGTTTAAAATCATTCAGGAATGACTTGGAAATATCTGATTTAAAATTGCCGTAAAGCTCATTTTCCAGATAACCGATATCATTTCTGTCATCAATTTTGTCAATAATTTCCGCTTCTACATTAGCAAAATCTTTATCATTGACAATTAAAGAATTAGTCTCGTTAAATATTATTGTTTTTAGCTTTATTGAATCTAAATTTTTTACATTAGCTTCTTTAGAAAGCCTTTTATAGATACCTTCAAGAGCATTATTATGCTTTATACCTATTTGAGAAAAATCATAATCACTGATGGATGATAATTTTGAGGTATTGATGTTTGTGGTTAAATTTTCAGCATTTTCTATTCGTTCGTTTCCTAACTCATTAGAGCATGAAGCTAAAAAGGCCATAGAAACTACAAAAAAGATTTTTTTCATGTTAATAATTTTAAACGTTAAATTTTATAATTTATGTTTAAACGTAATGCGCATTTGGTTTGAACTCTCCAAAGAAAAAGAAAAAAAACAGTTTAAACAATAAAAAATATGTTTTTTATGAAAATTATATTATTAAAAAATAAATTTATAATATATTTTTAATTGGTTCTAATTAAATTAATTATTAAAATAAAATGAATTTTATTAGATCAATTTAACAATTAAGAATTTATAGTTGAAGATTTAGAATTTCTTCCTTCGCCTTCTTCGTCAATGATTTAAAAACCAAATCATAAGAATGATCAATCATTTTTAAAACTAAATCTCTTTTCAAACCGTCAAGAGAAACAGAATTCCAATGGGTTTTGTTCATGTGAAATGCACCTGTAATTTGTGGATGTTGCTCACGAAGTTCTTCGCTCCATTCGGGATCGGTTTTTACATTGATACTTAAAGGCTGTCTTTCTAAAGACATTAGCAGAAAAATTTTAATTCCTACTTTTAAAACTAAAGTTTCGTTATCAAAAGGAAAACTTTCTGTCACTCCTTTTTTTGCTAGACAATAATCTAAAATCTCGTTGGCATCCATTTCGTATGGGTAATAAGTAATTGGTAATGAATAATAATTGATAAGTGACAAATTATAATTAATATTTTAATTTATCTGAAAGATCTTTTATCTTTTATCTTTTATCTTTTATCTTTTATCTTAAAATAATTACCTCAAATTTAGTAAATTTAAAAAAGGAAATGATCATCACGCAAAACTATTTATTATGAAAGCTTTAGTAATAGGTGCTTCAGGTGCCACAGGAAAAGATTTGGTAAATCAACTTTTACACGATAAAGATTTTGAGGAAGTGAATGTTTTTGTAAGAAAACCATTATCCTTCACCAATGAAAAGTTAAAAACTCACGTCGTTGATTTTGAAAAATATGAAGACTGGAAAGATCTAGTGAAAGGTGATGTCGCATTTTCATGTCTAGGAACAACTCTAAAAGCTGCCGGAAGTAAAGATGGACAGAGAAAAGTTGATTTTGATTATCAATACCAATTTGCAAAAGCAGCGAAAGAAAATAATGTAGAAGATTATATTTTGGTTTCTGCTTATGGCGCTAATCCTAAATCAAAAATATTTTATTCTAAAATGAAAGGTGAACTGGAAGAAGCTGTAAAAAAACTTCATTTTAATAAAATTACTATTTTCAAACCTGGAATGCTCGAAAGAAAAGATTCTGAAAGAACGGGGGAAGTTTTGGGAAGCAGAATCATAAAATTTGCTAATAAACTAGGTCTCTTCGAAAGCCAGAAACCTTTGCCTACGGATATTTTAGCTAAAGCAATGATTAATTCTTCTAAAATAAAAAGTAATGGCTATTCTAGCATTAAACTTGGAAATATTTTTTGTTTTGCTGAGAAAAGTAATGCTTAAAGCTCGTTTCAAATTCAATTGGAAATGATTCTCTTACAGATCTGCAGATGATTTTTTTAGCCACGAATACACGAATTTTTTTTGATAGGTATTCGTGCATTCGTGGCAATTTAAATTATAAAACTTTCAATCAAACCATTTACAAAACAAAAAACGTCTCAAAAATGAGACGTTTTTGTATATAATCTTTTAAGATTACTTAGCTTTAGCCTGAAGCTCAGCTTCTTTAGCTTTCATTTCAGCAACTTTTGTCTGATTTTTCAGCATTCCGTAAATATCTTTTAAAACACTTACTGCATCGATGTTATTAGGACTTGCTTGATACCATTTTTCAGCGTGTGGCAAAGCTTTATTGAATCTCTCTTTTCTTGCTTCAATTAATGTTGTCGCTTTATCCGGATCTGATTTTCTTATTGCATTGATCTCCTCAACCGCTTTAGAATCGTCACCAATAGTTGTATAAACTAAGTTTTGATAAGCGTTATCCTTTAATTTAGTATCAGTAGAAGCCAATTCAATTGCTTTGTTAAATGAAACAACAGCATCAGCCTCTGTAGCTGGAGTTTTTGATTGCAAAACTCCTAAATTATACCAATTTGTAGCATCAGTAGGATTCTTAGCTAACTGCTCCTTAAGATTTGACATGAACTGATCTGTCTTTCCTGTTGCGTATAAGGCAGAACCATGATACTCTTTCAATTTAGCATTATTAGGATATTTAGCTAAACCTTTTTCAATTAACGCCAAAGCTTCGTCGTTTTTCTTTGCATTTAAAAGCAATGTTGACAAAGTTTCATATAAATCTGGCTCTACACTTTTAGTTTGCTCGGTTTTAAAATCAGAGTAATCTTTTGATGAGCTTTTCTTCAACAAATCCCATGTAGCTTTATCATAAGCAGATACCTGCCCTGTTTTATTTTCTTTTGCCGTATAGGTTGTCTGAACTCCCGTATACCCAGAATTGATTAAATCAGTATAAATTTTAATCGATTCATCCAGGTTATTTGCCAATGCATAACTTAAACCAGCATAATACTTATATGTTTTATCTTCTTGACCGTTTGCTTTAAGCAAATCATAAAGTTCTATGAACTTGGGTCCTGCAACCGTATAATTTTTTGCATTATACGCATCCATCGCTGCTTTATTAGTAGCCTGAACCTGAGCATTTACATCTTTTTTCTCTTCTTTCTGCCCAAAAGCAAAAACAGAAGAAACGATTGCTATACCTAAAATTAGCTTTTTCATAAATAAGAATTTTATTATTTTTTATTATTCTTCAGAATCTGAATTTTCAGTTTCATCAACCGGATTTTCATTTTCTACATTATTTTCTGTTTGTGTGGAAGTGCCTTCTTCAGTTGGAATATTTTCCAAAGACTCTTCTCCTTCAATTATATCCTCTTCAACATCTTTATCCATTGCAACTTTTGCGATCGCTGCAATCTCATCATTCTTTTTAAGATTGATCATTCTTACCCCTTGAGTATTTCTACCCATCACACGCATTTCATCCATATTCATTCTGATAGCAACACCCGATTTATTGATAATCATCAACCCATCTTCGTCTGTAACATTCTGAATAGCAATTAGATTACCTGTTTTTTCAGTAATATTTAATGTAATTACGCCTTTTCCGCCTCTGTTGGTAATTCTGTAATCTTCAACCGCTGTTCTCTTACCATATCCTTTTTCAGAAACTACAAGAACTGTATCATTTTCAAGATCGTTCACAACAATCATACCAATAACCTCATCATTCTCATCCATCGTAATACCACGAACACCGATAGATCCTCTACCCACTTCTCTTACTTTTTCTTCAGGGAAACGGATACATTTACCATTTTTAGTAGCAATCATGATCTGAGATTCACCGTTGGTAAGATAAGCACTTAGCAATTGATCGTTTTCTCTGATCTCAATAGCATTAATACCGTTTACTCTTGGTCTGGAATAAGCTTCTAGAGATGTTTTTTTAATCGTACCGTTTTTAGTAATCATTACCACACTCATCTGGTTGATGTAATCTACATCTTTCAAATCATTGGTTCTGATATATGCTTTAATCTTATCATCCGGCTCGATGTTGATTAAGTTTTGTACTGCTCTTCCTTTTGCCGTTTTAGAACCTTCAGGAATTTCAAATACTCTTAGCCAATAACATTTTCCTTTTTCTGTAAAGAACAACATATATTGGTGGTTGGTTGCCGAAACGATATACTCTAAGAAATCTGAATCTCTCGTCGTTGCCGCTTTATTACCAACACCACCTCTACTTTGAATTTTGTATTCTGAAAGCAATGTTCTCTTCACATATCCTGCGTGAGAAATGGTAAGAACAACCGCTTCGTTCGGAATAATATCTTCGATAGACATCTCACCTCCCGAATAATCGATTTCTGTTCTTCTTTCGTCGCCGTATTTTTCCTTTATTTCAATTAATTCATCCTTAATAATTTGGAATCTTCTTGGTTCATTAGCCAAAATATCTTCTAAATTATTAATCTCTTTCATAATAGCGTCATATTCATCACGGATCTTATCAAGCTCCATTCCTGTAAGACGAGCCAAACGAAGATCTAGAATTGCCTGAGCCTGAATTTCTGATAATTCAAATGCCTCAATCAAACCTTCTTTAGCACCTTGTGGATTGGCACTGTGACGGATAATTGCAATGGCTTTATCTAAAGAATCCTGAGAACCGATTACTTTCATGAAACCTTCAAGAATGTGCGCTCTTTCTTTAGCTTTTCTAAGCTCGTACTCTGTTCTTCTTACAATCACCACATGTCTGTGCTCAACAAAATGGTGAATAATATCTTTTAAATTCAACTGCTCCGGTCTTCCGTGTACCAAAGCGATGTTGTTTACACTGAAAGACGTTTGTAGTGAAGTATATTTATATAATAAATTCAGAACAACATTAGGTATTGCGTCATTTTTTAATTCATAAACGATACGCATCCCGTTTCTGTCTGATTCATCTCTGATCTCATAGATACCAGGAATTTTTTCATCCTTTACCAACTCAGCAGTTCTGGCAATCATTTCAGCTTTGTTTACCTGATAAGGTATCTCGGTTACGATGATTGCATTTCTGTTGTGTACTTCCTCGAAGCTTACTTTTGCTCTAAGAACCACTCTTCCTCTTCCTGTATGGAAAGCATCTCTTACCCCGTCATATCCATAGATGATTCCACCGGTAGGAAAATCCGGAGCAACAATATGCTGCATCAACTCGTCAATCGTAATTTCTCTGTTATCAATATATGCACTGATTGCATCTACAGCTTCAGAAAGATTGTGAGGCGCCATATTCGTCGCCATACCTACCGCAATACCAGAAGTACCATTTACCAAAAGATTTGGGATTTTTGTAGGCATTACGCTCGGTTCAGTTAAGCTGTCATCAAAGTTATTTTGAAAGTCAACTGTTTCTTTATCAAGATCTGATAAAATTTCGTCTGAAACTTTTTTAAGTCTTGCTTCGGTATAACGCATTGCTGCAGGCGGATCACCATCCATAGAACCGAAGTTACCCTGACCGTCAACCTGTGGATAACGTAAACTCCAGGGCTGAGCCATTCTTACCATTGCGTCATAAACTGAAGAATCTCCATGCGGGTGATATTTACCTAAAACATCCCCAACAATTCTTGCTGACTTTAAATATTTTCTGTTTGAGAAGACCCCCAAACCATACATACCATAAAGCACTCTTCGGTGTACTGGCTTAAGACCATCTCTTACGTCCGGTAATGCTCTCGAAACAATAACCGACATCGAATAATCAATGTAAGATGATTTCATTTCATCAACAATGTTGATAGGAATTAATCTCTCTCCTTCTTTTTGCATATATAAGTTTTATTGTAATGATAATCAGACTTTTAAAAATTGGTCTGAAAACTATTTATTTTGAATAATTAATAACGTGCTAAGTTACAAAATTTTTACCGATTTTTGCCTGAGAAATCAAGCAAAATTATCTTAAAAAATATTAAAATATGAGTGTATTAAGTATAACTTTTCACTGTGTAAAAAGCAGCCTGGACGAGTGGGAAAACTATGTGGATGAAACTTTAGTTTTAATGACAGAAAACCTGATGGATGTTGATAAGTATATCTTATCTGAAGTGCACAGTGATTTTATAGACGAAGGAAAAAATTACAATCTTCTTTTGATTTTTGATGATGAAGAAAAAAGAACAGAATTTATGGAAAGTGAATTATTAAACATCACTGAAAGAATTGAAACAAAGTTCGGACAAGATGTGATGATTTTTAATACCTCATTGAATCCTAAGAAGAAGAAATTTTAAGTATAAATCATAAAAAAGCCCTGAAATCAGGGCTTTTATTTTAGTGTCTACCGTGGTGACCTTTATGTTTTCTTCGTCCGTTATCATGCTTATCATAATAATAAACTCTCTTTTTAGCATGTCCCGGAGCGTAATACCTTGCACTTCCGCCATAAACTTTCTTGGCCTGACCAGGGGGAAGTCTTCTGCCATGATGTTCGTGAACTACACAAGAAACAAGCATAGTACCGATTACCATCATTGCTCCAACTATCTTTAATAACCCTTTCATAAATCTTACTTTTTATTTTCTGAGATTTATGACTACAATCATAATGCCAAAAAAACATTAGCTCAATAATATCAAATAATCAGATTATTATTTATTTCGATTGCTCAGATGATGTTCTTTTAATTTTTCAACTTTTTTATCGTGCCCGGGAGGCATCGGTCTTCTGCCTGGATGTGGAATGCAGGAAGAAATAAATCCTGCTGTAATGATGATAGCGATTGTATTTTTCAGGAGTTTCATACACTTTGATTTATAATTATGCTGTAATCATACAATCAAAATGCCAAAGGAGTTCTGTAATTTTAATATTTAAAATACATTCGGACTTCTTCTTTCCAACATAACAAGATCTTTCCATTCACCGTGAAGCTGACCGACTTTTTCTCTTTTACCTACCATTCTGAATCCGTTTTTCTGATGAAATTTTATGGATGCTTCATTTTCAGGAAAAATATTTGACTGTAAAGTCCAGAATCCGTGGTTTTCACTATCGAGAATCATTTTTTTTAAAAGAACCGAACCCAAACCTTTCCCAACATACTTATTATCAAAATAAATACTTACTTCGGCAACACCTCTAAAGCAATCTCTTTTACTTACAGGTTTTAAAGCACACCATCCAATCACTTCACTGTTGTCATCTTCCAAAACCCATCGGCAATCATTTAGAAAACTTGTATTCCAGGATTCTACGCTTGGCAGCTCAGTGTCGAAAGTGGCAATTCCGCTATCAATTCCCTGTTGGAAGATTTCTAAAACTCTGGTATCGTCGTGCGGAAGCATTTCTCTTATCTCGTAATTCATTTTTTAATGATATTTTCTTTTATTTTTTCTTTTAATTCTGGAATAATGAGTCTGTTGATCATCTTTATCTTCAGAAATCACACTGATATTTCCGTCTACTTCCAAAATAGCAAGCTTTACATTTTCCATCGTTTCTACTCCATGTTCCCTGATTGCTTCGTTCAGTTCATCAAAAGTAATTTTTACTTTTCTTAAAGCAACCTGATCCACATTCCCATCTTTTACTAAAATTACAGGATCTGCTTCCATAAAACTTGCAAAACCACGATTGGCAAACATTAATCTTTTTAATGTAAAATTAGCAGCAAATAAAACAAGCGCCGCTACAATTCCACCTTCTAAGGACGTATTTTCACCAACCATTGCATTCTGTACGGCGTTTGAAATCAACAAAAGCAAAACTACATCTCCTGCGTTGAGTTGTGAAAGCTGATTTTTCCCAAACAAACGGATCGCGATTACCATAAAAAGGTAAACGCAGAGCGAACGGACAACGACATCAAGAATAGGATTCAAAGTATAGAAAATTTAGATCAAATGTATACAATTAGCGGAAATAAAAAAACTGCTTTTTCAAGCAGTTTAAAGAAAATCATTTCGTTTGTTTCTTTTAATTATCTATTGTTGATGTCTACTCTTACAGGCATTACAAAAGATGAAGCCAGCATATTTTCATTCAGCTTATTGGCATCCACTTTATACTGAAGATGAGAAAGCACATTTTCTATTTCCTTACTTACATTTTTGCAGTCACCTTTTGAACGAACATTTACAATTTTACCGTTTTCTGCAATATCAAACTTCACTTCCGAGTTTACAATTCCTTGCTTGTAATCTGAGCTGGTAAAATCAAAATTATCCATCAAAAGACTTCTGATTTCGTTGAATGCATCATTTTTATTTAACTGCACTTCCTGAATCGTATTGTTTGACGTTGTCTGAGCTTTTACGTTACCTGCGATTGCTGTTAATCCTAATGCGAAAAGAGAAGCAACAAATATTTGAATTTTATTTTTCATAACCATTTGATTTTAAATTATATATTAAACTTGTTTTGAATTCTAAATCAAAGATATAAAAAATTATTCATACAAATTTCACATTGAGTTAACATTGAGTTAACATTGAAATATAAAATATTGATATTCAATTAATTGAATTTTAAAAATAATTGAATTGTTAACATTGGGAGCTAAAATATTTGCGTAAATCATCTAAATGATTCTCGTAACCACAACCACATAACTCTAAATCTGTTTTGTCCAGAAAAGGATTACCTTCAACATTTATAAAATTCAACTTTTTTAAATTCAAAATCTCTTTAATTATTTCAACCTCATTTATCTTATTGTAAGTCAGATTTAAATGCTTAATTTCTTTCATAACTTCCAAATTCCTATATTTATTAATCCAATTATTACGTAAGTCTAAATGAATTATATTACAATTACTCAATACTTGAAAATCGACCTCCGTTAAAGCATTAAAATCTATTTTTAAAGTTTTAAGACTTTTCAAATTATCTATTGCATTCATCTCTTTAATCTGATTTCCCGTTAAGTATAGTTCTTCCAAATTTTTAAGTTTTTCAAATCCTTTTATTTTAGTTATGCAGTTATGTGATAGATTCAACATCTTTAATTTAGGTGTGGGAATCTCATTTAACTTTACAATCTTATTATTGCTGATGATTAGTATTTCTAAATTAAAGAGTGCTTGCAGACCATTAACAACTTTTAAAGAATTTTTATATAGGTTCAGATAAAGTAATTCATTGAAGTTTTCAAAGCCCCTAATACTCTCAATATTATTGTCTGAGAGGTTCAGACCTACAACCTCATTCTTCTTATCAGTAAAAAACAGATTGGTGTTTTCGCCCGTTACAATATTATCTTTCACAAATGTCTGTTGAAGTTTGATATTATAAACTTTTTCAAGAGCAATAATTTCTTTTGGCTTTTTCATAAAGTCTGTTTTTATAAAAATAAAAAAAGAATCTGCTTTCACAAATTCTTTTCTATAATTAAGTTGAATTTCTTTTACATCTCCTTCTTCAAATACTTCCCTGTCAAACTCTTCTTCGATTTAATAATCTCTTCTGGAGTTCCTTTGGCAATAATCTCACCGCCATATTTTCCGCCTTCAGGACCAACATCAATAATGTGATCTGCCAATTTGATGACATCCATATTATGTTCGATGATGATGAATGAATTTCCTAATTCTACCAACTTATTAATGGCATCCATTAATATTTTCACGTCTTCAAAATGAAGTCCGGTTGTTGGTTCATCAAGAATGTATAATGTATTTCCTGTTTGTCTTTTTGCTAATTCTGTTGCCAGTTTTATACGTTGTGCTTCACCACCGGAAAGTGTAGTCGATTGTTGTCCCATTGTAATGTAACCCAAACCAACATCCTGCAAAGTTTTTACTCTTGCAAAAATCTTCGGAATCGGCTGGAAGAAGTCTACCGCTTCATCAATCGTCATATCCAACACATCGGAAATAGATTTTCCTTTGTAACGAACTTCCAAAGTTTCTCTGTTGAAACGTTTTCCGTTGCAGGTTTCACAATGAACGTATACATCCGGTAAAAAGTTCATTTCAATGACTTTCAAACCTCCTCCCTGACAGGTTTCGCATCTTCCGCCTTTTACATTGAAAGAAAATCTTCCCGGTTTGTATCCACGAATTTTAGATTCAGGCAATTCTGAAAATAAATTTCTGATATCGGTAAACATTCCTGTATACGTTGCAGGATTTGAACGTGGCGTTCTACCAATCGGAGTCTGGTCTACATCTACAATTTTATCAATATTATCAAGACCTTCCACTTTTTTGTATGGCAAAGGCTCCTGAACGGCTCTGTAAAAATGTTTGTTCAGAATCGGATATAAAGTTCCATTAATTAAAGAAGATTTTCCACTTCCTGAAATTCCTGTAACTACCACCAATTTTCCTAAGGGAATTTCAAGATTTACATTTTTAAGATTATTTCCTGTAGCACCTTTTAAGACGATACTTTTCCCATTTCCTTCTCTTCTTACTTCCGGAATGGCAATTTTTCTTTTTCCCGTAATATAATCTGCGGTAATTGTATCAGCGTTTAGCAAATCTTTCGGCTTTCCCTGCCAAAGAATTTCACCACCAAATTTTCCGGCTCTAGGACCAATATCTAAAACCTCATCGGCTTCCATGATCATGTCTTTGTCGTGCTCTACAACCAAAACAGAGTTTCCGATATCACGAAGGTTTTTTAATGAATTAATCAGTCTTTCGTTATCTCTTTGGTGCAATCCGATACTGGGTTCATCCAGAATGTAAAGTACATTCACCAACTGCGAACCAATCTGCGTTGCCAGACGAATTCTCTGAGACTCTCCACCAGAAAGGGTTTTTGAACTTCTGCTCAAACTTAAATAATCTAAACCTACATCCAGTAAAAACTGAAGTCTGGTTTCGATTTCTTTTAAGATTTCATGCGCAATAATCGAATTTTTTTCTGAAAATTTATCTTTTACATCGGCCAACCATTCTTTTAAGTCGGATAAACTCAAACCGTTGACCTCAGCGATATTTTTCCCATCGATTTTAAAACTTAAACTGGATGGCTGAAGACGAGCTCCTTTACATTCCGGGCACGTTTCTTCGGTCGTGAAATGTCTTTCCAGCAAAATTGCTTCGTAAGATTCTCTTTCCTCAATCAATTCTTCCATAAAAGGAATCAAACCATCAAAATTGATTTTAATTTTTTTGGAAATTCCTGCGTATTTTAAATCTTTATTAAATTCTTTGTTACAACCATGATAAATATAATCCAACGCTTCTTCCGGAATATCTTTAAAAGGTGTCGCCAAACCTAAACCAAAAATTTCAAGAATATTTTTGATTTGAGAAAGTATGTATTTATTAGATTTAATATCTTCCAATGGCAACAAACCACCCTGATTGATAGACAATTTGGGATTTTCAACAAAATAATCGGTGTTGATCTTTTTAATTGTTCCTAAACCTTTACAGCTTGGGCAGCTTCCTTTTGGTGAGTTGAAAGAAAAAGTATTTGGTTCGGGTAAAGCTAATGAATGACCTGTTTCGGCATCCATTAAATTTTTTGAGAAATATTCGATCTCTGTACTTCCCAATTTTTGAATTCCGATCAAGCCTTCGCCCATATCCATTGCCGTGCGCAAAGATTTTTCCATTCTGGCTTCTGAGGCACTTTCTCCGATGATCCAACGGTCTATTACGATATCGATATCGTGGGTTTTGTAACGGTCAAGTTTTAGATCATATTCAATATCCGTCAATTCACCATCAATTCTTGCCTGTCCGTATCCTTTTTTGGCCATCTGAACAAAAAGTTCGTGATAATGCCCTTTTCTGGAACGAACAACGGGCGCCATCAACATTATTTTTTCGTTCTTATAATTTTCTTTAATGGCATCAAGAATCTGATCTTCGGTATAGCTTACCAACTTTTTTCCTGTTGTTTGAGAATAAGCATCAGAAACTCTCGCATATAAAAGACGCAGGTAATCGTACAATTCTGTTACCGTTCCTACGGTAGAACGAGGGTTTTTGTTGGTCGTTTTCTGCTCAATCGCAATAACGGGTGAAAGACCTTCGATCTTATCAACATCAGGACGTTCCAAACCACCCAAAAACTGTCTTGCATAGGCAGAAAAAGTTTCGATATAACGACGCTGTCCTTCCGCGAAAATCGTATCAAAAGCCAATGATGATTTACCACTTCCCGAAAGTCCGGTAATTACGACCAATTCGTTGCGTGGAATTTTTACGTTGATGTTTTTAAGGTTATGTTCACGAGCTCCGTAAACTTCTATATATTCGGTTGATTTACTCATAATTTGATGTGACTTTACCTGAAAATCACGCTGTGCAAAATTACGGAATTTTATGGAATTTATAGTGTTAAAAAATGTTAGTAATTTTGATTTAATTAAGTAAAAAATTTGAGTTTTAATTCTTTCTAAATTTAGAAATGATTAAAAAAATTATTCTTGTTTTTACTTAAATTTACAGTGATTTAAATTTAACCATGAACAGACTACGCGAGCACATTGAAGAAATTATTTCTCTTACAGATGAAGAATTCGATTATATAAAAACTTTTTTCACCTTTAAAAATGTTCGAAAAAATCAGTTTTTGGTGCATGAAGGTGATGAAGTAAATTTTGAATTTCTTACGTTAGACGGAATTTATAAAGTTTTTTATATTGACGGAAACGGAAAAGAACATATTCTACAATTTGCGAAGAAAGATTGGTGGATGACCGATTATATTGGGTTTTTTAAGGAAAAAAATGCAACGATGTTTGTAGAATGTCTGCAAGATGGAGCCGTTGCGTGTCTCACTTTAGAAGGCAGAGAAAAATTAGCTTCAGAATTTCATAAAATGGAATATTTCTTCAGAGCAAAGCTTACCAATGGTTATATCGCATTGCAACAGAGAATCATTCTTTTACTATCAAGTACCCCTCAACAACGCTATGAAGAATTTTCAAAATTGTATCCGGATCTTATCTCTCAAATTCCAAAAAAATATGTTGCAGAATATTTGGGAGTAAGCCGTGAAACTTTAAGCAGGCTTTATTCAAACAATAAATAAAATTTTGAGTATAATTCTAATAAATCACATTATAAATGCAAAATTCCGAAAAACTTAGATCAATAAAAGTTTTTCGGAATTTCTTTTTATTACTTAGAGTTTTAACTCTTTTCTATTTCACAAACGAATTGTAAGAATTAAGAACAGATTCATACGCCGAATCCATTTCGTTGATATTACTGTCTGCAATTCTTCCGGTAGATTTGGAATCTCTGATCAGTTTTCTGTATTTATCTAAAAAGTCAGCGGCTTTTTTGTTTACATTTTCAAACTCTGTTTTTTTGTAAGCATATTGCTGTTCTTTTACATTAAAAACTTTATTTGTATTAATAGCAACCACTTTCTCAAACTCATCATACTTTTTCTGTGCTTCGGCCTCATTAAAACTTCCTGTGTATTGTTTATCTAAAACATCCATTACAGAATCCATAGAAGTCATCAAAGTTTTAGAAGAAAGTATAAATTCTTTCATAGGATGATCTTTAAGAATCACTTCTTCTGCTGTATCGGTTGCTGGTTTTATTTTCGTTAAAACATTTTCACCTGCCGTAAAAAACGCCTGCGCTTCGGCATCAATATCTTTTTGAAGCGCTTCTGCTTTCGCTCCTTTATCGTCTTTGTAGTCTTCGGAAGTAATATATGATTTCAGCTCTTCATACTTTTTTTCAATACTTTCTCTTTTTGCTTTATATGTATTGAAATCTGTTTCTATAATCGTTTTATCATTTTCAAATCCGGAAGGAATTCCTTTTATCTTACTGAGTGAATAATCCATAGACCCAATCACAACCGGCATACTGTAAACTGTTTCACCTTTAGATTTTTTAACTGCTGCTTCAGCATATTTTACGATATTTTCAATGTGTCTTGAAGAAGTTTTGTAAGAATCTAAGAAGTCATTATTAAAATCTATTATAGCCTGAGATTCATTTTCTCCGGCTTTCAGAACGGCATTTCCTATTTTATCCATTCCTTTTTTACAGCTTACACTTGCTGCACTCAGCGACAAAGCCAGTGCAACCATCATTACTTTTTTCATATTTTATAGTTGGGGTTTAAAATTAATTTTCAAAAAAATCGGTGTCTTCGTTGCTTATTTTCACGAGATATTCTATTCCGTCGATTGCCTTTGCTACAATTTGGTTTCGCAAAATGTTGGCCATATTTTCCCAATACATTCTTCCGTAAAAAGAATAATTGTTGGGCACAATTTCTACTTCAACTGTTCTTACAAAACCTTCTTTGGGCTTGTTGCTGATCATGGTTCCGCGTTTTACACGAACATCTTTCAGCTCGTCTTTTAAAACCATTCGGCAGTAATTCTTAACGTCTTCCAGAGAAATTATTTTATCTCTCGTTGTTAATGCATATTTGTAAGCCTGAATACTGTCTGAACCTTTCTGCTCTTCTGCCCCGCCGATTGTCTCTGTCAGCAAAATCATAGATTGCGACTTTAACTGGTTTGAAAGTTCGGTTCCGGGACGCATATGATTGGCAAAAGTGCAATGCGTAATCCAAAATGCAGCGTAGGTGTGATCTGTTTTTTCTACAGGTTCCATGATCACGTAGTTTAGTTCCTGTCTGATGTTTCTTTTGGCGTTGTTTACTTTCTGCACCATCGATTTCATCTTATCAGACATTTCTCCCAGCATGCCCTTCACATTATCTCTGTTTAGCAACGAAAATGCTGCAATTTCATCTCTGGTGAGCTCAAGAACGTTTGAAATCATATCAACAGCATTTCTGTTATTGAAACGTTCCATTCCGCCTTTTCGCACGGTGTATAAGCCTTTTTTAAGATTATCTGAAGGAGTGAAAGGAATTTCGGTGTATTTCCGTCCTTCTCCGTCCTGAACCTCATCTACATATAGGAAATGTTCGGCTTCCTCAGTAATCAACGGAATATTATTTCCCATAATATCTAAGCTGTATTCTGTTTTTTTCCAGCCACGATTGTATACAGGAAAAGCATTCAGCACAAAAGTAAAATTGTCTAAAATTTCTGCCGAAAACTGTGGTGGAAACTCAAAAGTAAGCCATAGATATTCTTTTCCGCCCAGGTATTTTTCAATCTCTTCTTTTCCTTTTAAAAAATTTAAGTCTTCCGGAAGTTCTCTAATGAAAAGATCTCTTGACAGACCTGTAACTTCCACAAATTTGTGACTGTAGATACTTTTGATATCGTCAATAATTTTTGTTTTTATCGACTGCTCGTGAAATATCTGTTCATATCCTTCTGCTTCCTTATTTTTCACATAAGTTATTCCTTCTTTGATAAACATTGGGTTTCCATTGCTTGAAACGGTGCTGTAAGGCAATAGCTTATATACAAAATCAAGATGCTCGAAAGCTGGGTTTGAGCAATAAATACTTAATGTCTTCGGAAATTTTTCGTTAGTAAATTTCGAAACATCAATTCCGATGGTTACTTTCCTGTAATCTTCAGGTCTTCCCTGAAATCTGGAAATCGGAATTTTATTGAGTCTTTCATCTAAACTATAACATGTATTTCCTACAAACATAATTGCAGTCTGTGCCTTGTTTGTTCGTACGCTCCCAATCGGTGTAAAAGGAATATTCAGCTGTTTATCTGATTCCGATTTTACAGTGGAATTCATGTGTTTTCTGAAAAAAAACTCGGTGTGCTCCAGCAATATCTCAGATGACTCAAACGGTGAAGTATAAGCCAAAGCATGAGCCGGAATCGGATGTGTATAAATGGACGGTGTTAACAGCTTAGCAAGTTTTTCTAAGATTCTTGCATTAACAGTCTGAATTTCGTTATTCGCTTTAAAAATTTCGGTGCTGAATGCATCAATCAATAATTTTACAAAAGGGTCTAATGACTGTGGACTTTTCAGTCCCCAAACTTTTGTAGCATTCTGAAGCATTCTCGCTTTTACGGATTCTTTGGAATAAATATTCTGATCTAAATTCATAAAATTTTATTACAAATAAATATTTAATCGATGGACATCGGGCTTAGAAAAAGTTCGGTAGAAAAACTGAAACGCTCGCCTGTAGCTTCCATTTTTGCATTGATCCCTATTTTTACTTTTTTCTTAATTTCCGTATGTTCTTTGGTATCATAGTTATGCTCTACAAATCGTATGTGAGCATCAATTTGTGGCTGTACAATTCGTGGTTCGTATTGCAAAATCTGTCTTTTAAGACTTTTGATAAATACATTTTCCCAAACTGCTGATGTTACGCCGTTATCGAATTCCAGATTCCAAACATCGTTTCCGTAGTTGTCATCATATCTGTTTTCTCCTTTTTTCGTCGTGATCAAAAGCATGATATTGTGTGCTATGCTTTCTCCCATATCGCAGGTATCGATACTTCCACCTTCGGACATGAGTGTAGACGGTACAAAAGGCATTCTGTAATTTGGTGTGTCCATAAGTGATATTTCGTTATTTCTCTTTGGTGTTATTTAAAACGAAATACCAAATTAATCATTTTTGAGAAATAATACCTTATGGAATATTAAAATTATTGTTAAAAAGGAGAGTTTTGAAAAGCTGTGAGAATTAATTGATGTGATTTATATCGTTTAGCTCAGTTTGGGATAGGAAATACTAATAATTGTTTTGAATAAATTCGGGATTGTTTAACGCAAAGATTTATCTTAAAACTTTATATTTTAAAGAAGCAAAGGCAAATAAATTGCTTCGCTAAGCTTGATAAAAAGATTTATAAAATAAATGATAGCAATTCGTTTAGGAACGAAATGTAAAGTCTTTAATGATCAATTGCTGTATTTGCAAAATGCATAACGGATTAATCGTTCTTTTGCATAATTTTTTAACGCAAAGATTTATCTTAAAACTTTATAATTTAAGGAGCAAAGGCAAATAAATTGCTTCGCTAAGCTTGACAAAAAGATAATTATTTAATAAATGATGGAAATTCATTTAGGAACGAAATGTAAAGTCTTTTAATGATTAATTGCTGTATTTGTAAATGCATAACGGATTAATCATTCTTTTGCACAGCTTTTTAACGCAAAGATTTATCTTAAAACTTTATATTTCAAGAAGCAAAGGCAAATAAATTGCTTCGCTAAGCTTGACAAAAAAATTTACATAATCATTTAAAATAAATGATGGCAATTCGTTTAGGAACGAAATGTAAAGTCTTTAATGATCAATTGCTGTATTTGCAAAATTATAACGGATCCTTTTGCATAAATTCGGGAATTTTTTTAACGCAAAGATTTATCTTAAAACTTTATATTTTAAAGAAGCAAAGGCAAATAAATTGCTTCGCTAAGCTTGACAAAAAAATTTACATAATCATTTTTGATAATAAACGATGGCAATTCATTTAGGAACGAAATCTAAAGTATTTTAATGATTAATTGCTGTATTTGCAAAATTACAACGGATCCTTTGCATAAATTCGGGATTTTTTAACGCAAAGATTTATCTTAAAACTTTATATTTTAAGAAGCAAAGGCAAATAAATTGCTTCGCTAAGCTTGACAAAAAAATTTATATATTATTTGTTTATTGTTTTTGTTACTAATAAACTTGCATTTAATATAATAAATGAATTTTTACAATTTTATTATAAATTGAATTTTTATAGTAAATTACTTACTTGCTCTGCTTATTGTAATGACGGGATATTTTTAGCCCTGATTGAACGGTTTGTTTGAGCTCTTTTCGTTATTTTTTTGGCAGCGGTAAAGCCACCGCCAAAAAAATAACGAAAAAGCGAGTAGTGAAAGCAGGAAAGAGCTTCAAATAAAAAAATTGATATTGTCTTTCAGCATAGACAAATAGCTTTTCCAACAGTAACTATTCTGCTTTTTTATTTCTATTGATAAGATAATAAACGGGAAGCCCGAGAAGTACGATCAAAAACCCCGGCCAGGTATATTGCTGTTTATAAATTAAAAGTAAAACGCAAAAAGCGGTTCCAATTAATAAGTAAACTATCGGAGTGACCGGATACAACCAGGTTTTATAAGGTCGTTCAAGGTTAGGTTGTTTAATTCTAAGATAAATTACTCCGAAAACAGTAATCATATAAAATAAGACGATGACAAACGAAATCATATCTAAAAGATTTCCATATTGTCCGCTCAGACAAAGTATTGAAGCCCAAACTCCTTGCATCCAAAGTGCATTTCCGGGAACCTGATTCTTGTTGTTATTTACTGCAGATTTAAAGAAAAGACCGTCTTTTGCCATGGTCTGAAAAACTCTCGCGCCAGCCAAAATTAATCCGTTGTTACATCCAAATGTAGAAACCATTACCAAAACAGCGATAATGACGGTTCCTGCACTCCCAAAAATATTCTGTGAAGCTGCAACTGCTACTCTATCATTAACCGCAAACGCAATTGAATCTCTGTCTAAAGCATTGATGTAAACGAAATTGACAGCAATATATAAAAGCATCACTGCAGAAGTTCCCAGAATCATTGCTTTTACGACATTCTTTTTCGGATTTTCTATTTCACCTGAAACAAAAGTTACACTTTCCCAGGCAACCGAGCTAAAGACCGATCCTACCATTGCAGCAGCGATTCCGCCCATTAAAGTCATTCCTGATATAGGTTCCCAACCCGATTGCAAAAAAATACCTTTAGCATCTTGTTTTAAATTATTGAAAGAATTGGTTCCAAAGCTGAAATTTTCAGCTAGATGTGAGGCATCTACCAAGATGAATCCCAAGGCAATCAAACCCAGCAACGCTACTATTTTTGATCCTGTAAAAACATTTTGAAGTATTTTTCCACTTTCTACGCCTCTTGTATTGATGTAAGTCAGCAAAATAATGACCGCGATTGCCAAAATCTGAATCCAGGTAATCTGAAATGTTCCGCTTTGAAAAATCGGAGCTGCATTATTCAATTCCGGGACCAGATAGGCTGTAAATTTTCCGAATGCCATTGCAACGGCCGCAATAGTTCCCGTCTGAATGACTGTAAAGAGTCCCCATCCGTATAGAAAACCCATTTTTTTACCGAAAATTTCTGTAAGATAAGTGTATTGCCCTCCAGCTTTAGGAAAAAGCGACGATAATTCACCATAACTTATCGCTGCAGCAACAGTCATTATTCCGGTGATTATCCAAACGATAATCATCCAGTATCCCGAGCCCAGATTTCGCATCATATCGGCGCTTACGATAAAAATTCCGCTTCCGATCATTGAGCCCATCACCAGCATAATGGCGTCCCATAATTTTAGTTTTTTCTGCATATTCAAGTATTGCGTTCAAATATAAATAAATATGCAATGGTTTTTCGATTTTGTTTACAATTTATAAATGATTGTTATTTATCAAGTTTATAATCATTTTAAATTCAAATTTTATTATTAATTTTGAAGAAAATATTAGTAATGAAATTTAAGGCAATATTAGTTTTAGCAGCAGTAAGCGTATCAACTTTGGCTTTTGCTCAGGAAGCAAAGAAAAAAATGGGTCCACCGGAAGGTAATGCAATCGTTGGAGATACTTATGGTTCAGCCGTAACTTCTACTGCAGAATCTAAAGCTATTTCTGTTGAAAAATTGGGCAAAAAGCTTAAAAAAGAAAATAAAAAAGTTGAAAACGTTGCTGTAAAAGGTAAAGTAACAGATGTTTGTGAGAAAAAAGGATGTTGGTTAACCATTCAAACTGAAGATAATTCTCAGTTTTTTGTAAAAATGAAAGATTATGCATTCTTCGTTCCAACCGCTTTAAAAGGAAAAACGGTTGTTTTAGACGGAACTGCTGAAAGAAAAGTAACGTCTATTGACGAACAGAAACACTACGCAGAAGATGCTAAAAAACCTCAGGCAGAAATTGATGCAATCACTCAGCCTAAAGAAGAAATTAGATTTGTAGCTAATGGAATTAAAGTGGTAAACTAAAACTAACCTTGTCATCTGAGCTAAACAAAATAGAAATATTTCTCTAATCGCCCTGACGACAATTAAAATAAAAAAAGCGGAACAATTGGTTCCGCTTTTTTTAGTCTTCTATCTTAAAATTGACTTCTGCTTCCAATTTAGGATATTTGGTATCGGAAATATATCTTTTCCCGGTACAGTCAATTTCCAGCCAGCCTTTTCTTTTCTTCACATCTCCCGCTTCCACAACAAAAGGGATAAATGATATTTCATCTTTCCCCTCTTCAAAAACTTCTTTGTACTGAACTGCAATATCCAAAATACATTCATGCTCAGTATTTAACTTTACGTTTCTGTAAACAACGTCATAATGTGTTTCCTGATTCTCGGGAATCTCTTCATAAGCTTCCCAGCCTGTCGTGTCAGAATTGAGCTCACTGATTGCTTTTAAAGCATAATACAAAGAAATAGTATAATATTTTCTTGTTTCTTTTCTTGAATAGTCATCTACGAAATGTCCGCCTTCAAAAAGAATAGTCGGCATTCCAGATTTTATAAAATTATCGCCTGTAGAAGTAGGATAGAACTCATCAGAATATCTTCCGATCTGATTCGGGATCAGTTCCTTTAAATGATTATAAACATAGGCAATCACTGCCATGCACTTCTTCCTATTATCGGTAACGGTACGTTCCACATTTTCTGAAGGTGCCAAAAAGGATAGTGTTGCCGGATGAATTCCGTCTGTAGTGAAAATAGTTCGCTGCTCGTGAAGGTTCAGTGCATAATCGTATTTTTTTGATGCAGCCAGATTCTTAAGGAACTTAATCTCTTTACTCGCTTCATTATGAAAATCTCTGTTAAGGTCTATTTCTGATGCAGTAAGTCTCGTCCATCTTTCAGAACCATCGGGGTTTAGCATGAAAATAAAGTCTAAACTGATCTTGCTGAAAAGCTCATTCTTCACATCCGGAGAATTATCTAAACTTTTCAATAGATCAAGCATCGCATGTGTAGCGTTAGATTCATTACCATGCATTTGTGACCAAGCCAAAATATTGATTTTACCCGTTCCAACACTTAGCTTATAAATAGGTTTATTTAAAAAAGACCTTCCGATCTCTTGAATATAATCGCTGAGATGCGTCTGTAAGTAAGAAAATAATTTTTCAGGGGAAATATAGCGATTAGGAAAATCAGGATTTGCAGTGTAGAAATGTTCAAAATTCATTCAATAATAATTTACATTCCTCAAAATTAAACATTTTGCTTTTAAAAATAAAATTAACATTTGTAATATAGTTAAACATTGTAAATTGCCACTTTGTCTGTTAGTAAAATTGTGGATTAATAATAATTTAATGAACTACATCTATATAATTGTTTTTCAATCATTTATAATTTTCATATAAAGTGATAAAACATATCTACTTTAAGTGTTTATAAGCCTAATTTAGCAAAAATGAGTGTAATTAACTTAAACATATTTATTGTGGAAAAGATATAAGACTATAGCTGTATACAAATGTTAATTGTGGATAAAGTGGATTACAGATTGAAAAATTCAGCTTAGATTTGGTTTCAAATAAAACTTCTAACGTAAATTAAAAAACATAGTATTTGACAAGAGTATTATATCTTAAAATATTGTTAAAAGCGCTTATCAATAACAGCTGACAACAGTAATATTTCAATTTATCGAGAGGGGTAAGCTTAAAAGAGGCATTTAAGCGATATATAAACCGTCTCCTACTCCATTGTTCTTTAAAGTAAGCACAAAAGTCCTGTTAATGGTATAAAGAGAGAATTTAGCTATACTATAAAAGAGCTTATAATTCTTCAATTTCCATTATTCGTTTTACTTCATCCTTTACTTTAAGTCAGAATTTATCTGAAAATTATTGTGGAAATTTTGTTTAATAATTTATCACAATAAATTTTATCAATATTGTAAATAACTGGAATATAGTTGATTATCATTATTTACTTTTGTATATCTCATAAGTTTTCACAGTTTACATTTGTGCTTGTGTGATGTAAATTTATTATTTACATTTGTAAAAGTAATTTTTCAGCTTATTGTATGAGTTTAAATGAAAGAATTTCAAAAGTTATAGAGTATTCAGGTTTTACTCCATCGGAATTTGCAGATGAGATCGATGTACAGCGTTCGTCAATTTCTCATGTGACTTCCGGAAGAAATAAGCCTTCCCTAGAATTTATCATTAAAATAAAATCTCGTTTCCCGGAAATCTTATGGGACTGGTTGGTGAATGGTGATGGTGAAATGTTGAAGTCTGCACTTCCTGATACTGAAGAAACAGTAACAGAAGAAAAATTGAAACCGACTTCTCTTCCCGATTTATTTACGATGATGAATGACGACAAAGATTTTGGCAGTGAAGAACCTGTGCCTGAAAAAACAGTCGCTATCGAGAGCCCTCCAGAATCGATTAAAACGTATCAGAGTAAAGCAAATGAAAAAATATTCGATTCTCAGCGCTTAGAAAAATCAAACGAGCAAATTATTAATCAAGTCATTGAAAATCAAACTAATAAGATAAAACGTATTGTCTTATTCTATGAAAATGGAAAATTTGAAAGTTTTGAGCCATAAGAACTAAATTTCACTCACTATTTTCGGAAACAAAAAAGCTCGGTTAAAATAACCGAGCTTTACATATTTTAAATAGAAAATTATTTTCTTCTTCTGTCTAATTCTTTCTTAATTAAACCCAATTCTCTTCCGGTTTGTCCGGCAACAGACGTGTTTTCTCTGGCTCTTCTGGTAAGATATGGAACAACATCTTTTACTGGTCCATAAGGCAAATATTTAGCTACATTATAGCCCTTATCAGACAAATAGAAGCTAATGTTATCGCTCATTCCATAAAGCTGTCCGAAATAGATGTGAAGATTGTTATTTTCTAATCCTTTGGCTTTCATTTTATCCATAACCAGCTCAGATGAAACCTCGTTGTGAGTCCCAAAGAACGCAGAAACTCTATCGAGATGATTCATCACAAAATCTATTCCTGCATTGTAATTTTTATCGGAAGCATCTTTGGTTGGCTGAATAGGATCTGCGTATCCTTTTTCTGCAGCTCTGGCTCTTTCTTTTTCCATATAAGCACCACGAACAATTTTGTAACCGATAAAATAATTCCTTTCTCTTGCTCTCTGAAGATTTTGCTCCATATATTCAAGACGTCCGGTTCTATACATTTGAATTGTATTCCAGACAATTGGTTTTTCCTTATTATATTTTTCCATCATCTCTTCGCAAAGCTGATCTGCAGCATCCTGCATCCAGGTTTCTTCTGCATCAATCATTACTTTTTTATCATGCTCATGACAAAGTTTGCATACCTCATCGAATCTTTTTACTACTCTCGCCCATTCTTCTTTTTGACTTGAGGTAAGCTCAGATCCTTTTCCGACAGCTTCATACAAATCAATTCTTCCGAATGCAGTGGGTTTGAAAACGATAAAAGGAATGGCAGGATTTCCTACAGAAAATTTAATAATATCTTTAATTTCCTGACACACGGCATCAAAAGTTTCCTCATCTTCTTTGCCTTCAATTGAGTAATCGAAAATACTCCCAACGCCTCTTTTGAAAAGCTGTTTCACTGCTTTCATGCTTTCTTCACGCGTTTCACCACCTACAAACTGTTCAAACAATGTATTTTTTACAATTGCATTGACAAATGGAAAATTATTGTGAACGGTAAAATTCAGGACAGAAGTTCCAAGATTTGTCAAAGCTGGCTGTTCAATCATTTTAAACATCCAATAGGCTTTTCTTAGTTGTGCATCAGTTTTATCGGCAAATGCAACTTTAGTATCGTTGAAAATGGGCATTCCTTTTTGTTAATTTAATTTTGCAAATGTAAGAATAACCTGAGCTTTTTTAAAGCTTTTTTTCTACAATTTACCTTCAATTCCGTTCAACAGCATTGCAAGAATTCCGATGAAAACCCAGAAACGTAAAATATTGAGCGTAAGAAACTTAGTTCGTCTTGATGAATTTAGGAGAAGATAAATACAGATAACCATTACAAATAGACCTCCGGTAAAATAATAAGACATAAAACCTGAAATTCCGGTTTTGGTAATAAGCTTCATCGAAACTGCCATTGTGATGATCAGTAAAGAAATAAGTATGATCTTGGTATTCTTGCTTTTAAAATAGTTGGGGATTGTGGTATAGCCAAAAGCTTTATCAACACTTTTGGTTAAAGTATCTTTTACAATATCTATACATAAAAGAAACAAAAACAGAAAAACAGCCATTAAAAAAACTTTCTTTGAAAAAGTCTGGTAATACACCATCATCCCGAAAAACGGGTATAACGTCAAACTAACAAAAGTAAGATTATTAAGAATTAGAATTCGGCTCAATTTATGACTGTAAAACCACATAAAGAACTGATAAACAACAAAGAAAATTAAGACTCTGTAAGAAATATAACTTGCTACTCCGAGCGAAATTACCGTTAAAGCCAAATAAACATAAAGAAAATATTTCTGCTGAATAAAGCTCTGAATTCTTGTACGGAACGGTTTTACAATATGATCTTTTTCAAAATCGTAAAATTGATTGATGATTCCGCCTGCAAGAATGCTTAAAACAGTACAGAAAATAATGCCGTGAACTTTGAAATCGAATACGAATTTGCTGAAGGATTCTTCCTGATTAAAAAGAAAAAAAGTAGAAACGTATAATGCAAACGTAAGTAAAGCAGCCACAAAAAATCTAGCTCCCAAAAGAAAGCCTACCAATTGCGAAAACCTGTAAAACAGAGATTTGGAAACAAAATTTTTCTGTTGGAAACTTTCTTTTTCAGAATTCATTCCCGCGGATTTTAAAATCTGTAAATCACTTCTTTCTGGAAGCCATCAAGCATTTTTTCTGCTTTTTCGTAGTCTTTGGTGAAACCTAAAATGTAGCCACCACCACCACTTCCGCAAAGTTTCAGGTAGTAAGCATTAGAATCTAAACCTTTTTTCCAGATGTTGAAAATACTTTCAGGAATCATGGGACGAAAATGTTCGTAAGCCCAATGAGAAAGCTTTTTAAGGTTTCTAAAAAACGGATTCATATCTTTTTTGAGGAAAGAATCGATACAAGCGTTGTTGTAACGAATAAACTCTTCTTTCAGCGTTTTACGGAAACCTTCGGTCTTCATTTTTTCAAAGAAAATCTGAATCATCGGTCCTGTTTCGCCTGTAATTCCTGAATCAATCAAAAAGATAGCGCCTTTACCTTCTTCACCTTTTGGAATGGCTACTTTATCTAAATTTTCTTTATTTTCGATAAGAATAGGAAGATTCATGTAGCAGATTAAAGGATCCATTCCGGAACTTTTACCATGAAAGTAGCTTTCCATTTCGCCAAAAACGGCTTTTATATTTTTAAGATTATCTTTTGAAATACTGTCAGGATCATGTTTTGTGAAGCTGTATTTTTCGAAAATTGCGGCAACCAAAGCTCCTGAACTTCCCACTCCATATCCCTGAGGAATATTAGAATCAAAGAAAAGTCCGTTTGAAATGTCTTCTTTTAGACGGTTTACATCTATTTTGAATTGCTCGGGAAGACTTAAATTTTCAAGAAAATCAGCGTATTTTTGTAAATGCTCGTTTGATTTTTTCTCAAATTCTGATTCTGAGTCTGAAAACTTGAGAGCGCCTTTATAAAAGCTGTAAGGAACTACAAGACCTTGCGAATCTTCTATCATTCCGTATTCTCCGAAAAGGATAATTTTAGCGTAAAATAAAGGGTTCGTCATCTTGTGTAAATATCTTTATGCAAAGTTACTATTATTCTGCTGAATATTAACAAATTTTAAGCCATTGTATGACTTATATCTTGGTTTTTAAGAATCTGATCAAAATTGCTCCTGCTGCAAAAAATACCGACATTGAGATAAAGGCATATTGCATATTATGAAACCTTTGGATAAACACACTGAAAATAAGCATTCCGCAAATGATTGCAATTTTTTCGAGTACATCATAGAAACTAAAATACGTTGTGTTTTCCATAGAATTTTCAGGTAACAATTTTGAGTACGTCGATCTCGACATTGCCTGAAGACCACCCATTACCAAACCAATTAGACCCGCCAATCCATAAAACTGAAGCTGCACATTCGGATTTTCCTTATTTAAAGAATAAGCAGATAAACAGCAGGCAATCCAGATAATCACAGCAATAGTAATTACGTTTTTGTTCCCAATTTTTTTAGATAATCTTGAAAATAAGAACGCACCAAAAATCGCAATAATCTGAATAACCAGAATTGTAATGATCAATTTATATTTGTCGGCTTCTTTAGGGAAAATTACTGTACTTCCAAAAGGAACTGCCATCAAAAAAATGGTCTGCATTCCGACACTGTAAAAGAAGAAACTCGATAAGAAAAACTTCAAAGCTTTATCTGAAAAAAGCTTGTTCCCGACTCTGAATAATTCTCTGAAACTCTCTTTCGCAATATCTTTATAGAAACTGATATTATCTTTTAAAACTTCAAAAAAGCCACCTTGCTCTTCATGTTTTTTAAAGATGTTTTTATAATTTAAAAGCACCAAATCTTTAGGAAGTTTCTCCTTCACATCTCCAAACTGCGGTAAATGTTTGAATGTATACTGTGAGAAACCAAACCACCAGGCACCCGTCAATAAAAAGCTGATTCTTATATAAATTTTAGCCTGATCCGGTCCTTTTGCAACCACCTGAATCAAAACTAAACAGATAATCAATAAAACTACAGAACCAATATACCCGTAAATATATCCTTTTGCAGACAATGCATCTTGTTTATCTGGAGTGGCGATATCCGGCAAAAACGAATTATAAAACACCAAACTTCCCCAAAAACCGACACTCGCCGTAATACTGAAAAGAAGCCCCAAAAACACATTTTCCATTCCTGTAAACATGGCCAATCCCATACAAGAAGTTGCTCCTAAATAACAGAAAAACTGTAGAAAAGACTTTTTGTTTCCAATCGTATCTGCTAAAGAAGATAAAAATGGAGATAATAATACCACTAAAAAGAATGAAATGGCGTAAGAAAAACTTAAAACCGCTTCCGGCTCATAAGTTTCTCCGAAAACCTTGATCATATTTCTCACCGGAATTTCCTGAATTTCCTTCGCTTCTGCTACGTACTCTTTCTTGTTGTACGCAGTGGTAAGAATGGTATAGTAAATTGGGAAGATCGCAGATGTAATTACCAAAGAATAAACAGAGTTTGCCCAGTCGTAGACCGCCCAAGCTTTCATCATCTTTGGATTATTCTTTATATTTTGAGTTGGTTGAATTTCTGTTTCAGACATTTTCAAACGAATTAGTTGCACAAAAATAGAAAAACCGCTGAACATTCGGCGGTTTTTATTTTTTTTAGTCTAAATTTTATTGATTTGTTAAAATGGGAAAAGTTTTGTGATCGTAAAAAAAATTAAAATTCGGACAAAAAAAACCAAAAACACGAATGCTTTTGGTTTTCAATATAACAATAAACTAAATTTACATATTTTCAATAACGATTGCGGAAGCACCACCACCACCATTACAGATAGCCGCAGCACCGTATTTAGCGTTATTTTGTTTTAATACATTAATTAACGTTACAATGATTCTTGAACCAGAACTTCCAAGCGGATGTCCTAAAGCTACTGCGCCACCGTTTACATTTACTTTAGCAGCATCTAGTCCTAAGATTTTATTATTTGCCAAGCCAACTACAGAGAAAGCCTCATTGAATTCGAAGAAATCGATATCTGAAATCTCAAGACCTGCCTTTTTAAGAGCAATCGGTAAAGCTTTTGCCGGAGCTGTTGTAAAGTTTTCAGGTTCCTGAGCAGCATCTGCATAAGAAACGATTTTTGCCAAAGGTTTTAATCCTAATTCTTCCATTTTCTCCTTAGAAACAAGAATCAAAGCAGAAGCACCATCATTTAAAGTAGACGCATTAGCTGCAGTAACCGTTCCTTCTTCTTTTTTGAAAACTGTAGGAAGTGTAGGAAGCCTGTCAAAATTTACTGCTTTATATTCTTCATCTTCAGCGAAAATCACAGGATCACCTTTTCTTTGTGGAATTGATACCGGAACAACTTCTTCAGCAAATTTCCCTTCGCTCCAAGCTTTTGCAGATCTTTTGTAAGATTGAATTGCAAAATTATCCTGATCTTCTCTTGTAAAACTATAATCTGTTGCACATTTTTCGGCACAAACTCCCATGTGAACTTTGTTGTAAACGTCTGTAAGACCGTCTAGAACCATTCCGTCCTGCATTTTTACATCACCTAATTTTGTAGCATTTCTTGCATTATAGTAATGAGGAACCATTGACATATTTTCCATACCTCCTGCGATAATTACGTCTGCATCACCTGCTTTAATCGCCTGTGCAGCCATTGAAACGGCCTTCATTCCTGAAGCACAAACTTTATTGATCGTTGTAGAAGGAGTTTCGTTTGATAACCCTGCACCTAAAGCCACCTGTCTTGCCGGAGCCTGGCCTTCACCTGCCTGAAGCACATTCCCCATGTAGATTTCCTGAACGTTTTTAGGATCAAGATTTATTTTATCTAATGCTCCTTTTACCGCTGCAGTACCTAATTTTGTAGCCGGAACTGTAGACAAACTGCCCATAAAACTTCCTATTGGAGTTCTTACTGCGGAAACGATGAATACTTCTTTCATATCTTCTTTAATTTTATTTTATTAATTTTTTCGTTTAATTCAATTTCAAAATTTACTGAGTTTTCTGCTTATTTTTCACGAAAAGCATAATGAGAGCCCCCAAAAACTCTGCAAACCAGCCCCATCTCAGTTTTATTGTTCCTGCAAAAGCTTCTGTCCAGGATTTGAAAGGTAAAAAACTGAAGTAGCTCGCCGCCTGATATTTTACAGCAAATAAAGTGAACACAAAAAGGATCAACAGAAATACGGCAAAAGTATTGACTAAAACCGAACGGTTGTTGACAATCCCAAAAAGCGCACATGCACAGAATATCCAGCAAAATATAGCCAGATAATGATCGAGCTGCCAATAGTTCCAATTTCCGATAATAGGGACGTGAACAAGCGGAAGAAAACTTCCTACGATCACCAAAATCAACCCTAAAAGCTGTAAATTTTTCATTGCTTTATTTTACAATTTTAATTGAATCTTACAATGCCAAAATACAAAAAAAAACATACTTTTTATAAGTATGTTTTAAAATCATTTATTTGAGATTGATAATATTATTTAGACAGATGTATTGCGTAAAATTTATCAATTATTTAATGTTAATTTAATTTTTATGAATATTTAAAAATTAATATTTAGTAATTATAAAGCAGTCTGTACTCCATATTAACTGTATAGCAAACCATTATCATTAAAAGTATTGCAAAATATTTCTGAAAATTAAAATGTCAATGCCCAAAGATCTATACCGATTTGTATTCCTTTTTTGTTACGAATCAATGCGTCATTATTAAAAATAGGGGTAAAATCTTTCATCACATAAATATTAAATCCGAAATATTCTATCGAAATTTTACCACCAAATATAAAAGGATTTAATCCTTTTGATACTGATTCCCGGTTATAAACACGGTTTCCAAAATCATTTTTATACTGAAGATGCATTTTATCATTTATTTTAGTTCCGCCATAAAGTCCTACTCCTATGCGCAATTGTTTTTTGGTATTATCAATATAACGTACTCCTTCGTAATCTTTATATTTTGGATTTAAAACAAATATCGCTTCTATAGGGACGTAAATATAATCTGTTCTCAACCATGCACTTTTAAAGTTGTTTCCTCTAAAATCTGTGATGTAAAGATTTTTATCATCCTGTGCAAAGATTCTATCCCCGGAAGGAACGATAGTTTCAAGTCTCCATCCTAATCCTAGACGGTAAAAAACGGGGCTTGTCGTTTTACCTAGCTGATTTTCATAACGCAAAGAGAAGTTTCCGGACATAGAATTTTTCAGTTCATTTCCTTTAGAAAAATCGAAAAACTTCTTATTTGTAAAATTGATCATAGAGATACCAGCGACGTATCCAAAACTCTTTAGATAATTCTTGGGATCTTCGGGCTCATCATATTCAGGTTGTTCAAAAGTAAGATCCAGCAAAGCACCTCTTGCTGTTCTGAATAAATTATTATTTTTAGTAAGATTGCTTTCAAAAAGTGCTCTTCTTACCGTTTTCCCAGTTATTTCTTCGTATTCATCTTTCTGTCGATCGATTTCGTCATTTATAATCGCTTCGTATCGAATGGCTGCTGTATTTTTCTGTTCATTCATCTCGTTCTCAGAGATCTCACCGCTTTTCATTTTCTTTTCAAGCAGATCAAATTCAACATTCATTTTGTTTCGTTCTTCAATAACCACGCTGTCGATTTTGTTTGTATAATTTTCCATCTGTTTTCTCAAAGTTGTTTTACTTTGGGAATAGCCGATTGAGAACAGAAACATAAAAGCTCCCGTTAAAAGTATTCTTTGTTTCATATTGATGAGTTATTGTTTTTCGTCTGTGTTGTTGCTGCTATTAAAAATTGTAATAAACTCCGGACTTACGCTTATTCTGTTAATTTTAATAATCCCTAGCCTTTTTGTATTTTCAGGTGCATTTTTTTTCTGTTCGACACTGTATTTTCGCTGAAAAATAAGATCGTTTGCGGTAATATATTTTACCTTCATTTCTTTCACAACTGGTTTTGTTGTCGCTAACTGAGGCGATTCAGGAATTAGCTGTTCAGGTTTGTTATCAATCTCGATCTCAGGTTTTACACCAATCTGAAACTCTGTATTTACAATTTTCGGAGTTTCTTTTAGTACTTCATTTTGGGTTTCAACCAATATTTCGGATTGTTTTTTCTGCGTCTTTTCTGATTTAATTATTTCAGAAGTAGTGCTTGGTTCTTCATTTTTATTATCAGCAACAGATTCAATATCCTCTGTTGGTTTACTATTATTCTCAATAGTTTTTTTAACAGCAATTGCTTTTTTAGATTTTGAAAATTGATCAGAATTAAAATAAAACAAAGTTCCAAAAGAGACCAAAAGAACAATTACGGCAGCATATTTCCACCATTGAAAAAGCGGTTTTTGCACCGTTTCAGAATCATTATCTAACCCAAGTTCGATTTGATCCCAAAGATTCTCAGAAGGCTTTATTTCGAGGTCTTCGTAATCAGTTTTTAATTGTTTCAGTATTTTTTTGTCCATTTTCTTTTGCTTTTAAATAATCTGCAATCCATTTTTTGGCTTTGCTGAGCTGACTTTTGCTTGTGCCTTCCGATATATTCAGAATTGCTGCGATTTCCTGATGTTTTTTATCTTCAAAAACATACAGATTAAAAATCAATCGGTAGCCCGTCGGCATTTGAGAAAAAATTTCTTCAATGTTAATTTTGTTTACACTTTCATCCAATTCCTCTTCCGGATAATCATCGGCAATTTCGATATCTGAATAAAGAATATTCTTATTTTTCCTTACAAAGCTTATCGAATCGTTGACGACAATTTTCCTCAGCCAAAATGGAAAACTTTTCCAGTCGTTGCAATCGTTGATCTTATTGAAACACTTAAGAAAAGAGGTTAATAAGATATCTTCCGCATCATGAATATTATTCGTGTAAGAATTTGAAACCGCCAGCATTTTAGCTGAAAACAAATCGTAAAGCGCTTTTTGAGCTCTCCGATCCTGTTTCTTGGCAAGTTTAAAATTTTCTTCTAAATGCTTCATGTACTAGTTTCTATCTATAAGACGGTGCAATTTGAAAATGGTTGCCTAAAAGTAAAAAAAATTGCACCTTTTTTCAAAGGTGCAATTTTAATGATAGTATGAAATAAAATTATTGTGCAAAAGAATATCGTGGACCACCTGCCTGGAAAATCGCAAGCATTCTGCTTTTTTGGTCTGTAGAGAACATAAACATTGCTCTATCATCAACATAATCCATATAATTCATGGTCATTTCTACAGGATTTCCTGTACAGCTGCTGTAATGTGGATACGTCGGCGCACCATAATTAGCAGTGTTGTGTGATGGTGTATCATTACAATAATCAGTTCCGCAAGTTGCATCTCCCCAAATATGACGAAGATTCATCCAATGCCCCACTTCATGTGTGGCAGTTCTTCCCTGATTAAAGGGATATACAGCTGTTCCGGTGGTTCCTACATATCTAGAATCTATAACTACGCCATCCGTAGCACTTGATCCTCCCGGAAACTGGGCATAGCCTAAAGTTCCTCCTCCAATCGTACACACCCATAAATTTAGTTTAGTTGTAGGTGATATCGGTGATAAACCTCCCTGTGCAGATTTTTTCATTGTATCTCTAGTTCCCCAAGAAGTTTTTTTCGTTGATTTTCTTACGACCTGATCCAAAACGAATCTTATTCCCACATTTGCTTTTACATTAGAAAAAGCTGTTGGAACATTATTATAATCACTGTTTGTAGCGTTGAAATCTTTATTCAATACATCAATCTGTGATTGAATTTGTGACTGTGAAATATTTTCTGCAGAATTTCTGTACAAAACATTTACTACAACAGGAATTTCAATAACTCCGTTTACTAATCTGGATTCAAAATTTTCGTTGAGTTTTTTTTGGGTAAACATTTCAATATCTGAAATCTTCTTTGCTAATGAAGGATTTTCAGCGATTTGATCTTTCAAAACATCATCAGCTGCACAGCTTCTTCGAGCAGTAACATCAGTTGTGGCATTCTCTTCTGATTGATTTTCGATTTTCTCTTCAGACTCACAGCCTGCCAGAATAGCAGAAACTATTCCTAGCATAAAAATTGCTTTTTTCATTGTAATTTGGTGTTAATTATGTTAAATCGTTTTTGTTATTATCAAATAAATAACAGAAACATTACAAATATAACATTTTTTTAATACCACACTGTATTTTAATAAAAAAATATTAAAATTTGCTGATTTCAGGGTTTTAACCTTTATAATAAAATAAAAAATGTACCTCTTTTGAAGATACATTTAAATTTTTATTGTAAAAAAACACCATTTTTAGTGCTTCACTTCTTTTAATTGAGTAGGATCATGTTTATGTTTAAAAACAATAGCAAAAGCAATAGTTACAACTAACGCATAACCGGCAAAAATATACCATGACGTTTGCCATCCCGCTAGTCGCAAGGAAGGATCAGTCTGAGAGAAAACATAATGATTTACCACTTCCTGAGCACCCAACATTCCTATTGTAGCTCCGAAACCATTGGTCATCATCATAAAAACTCCTTGTGCGCTAGAACGAATGCTTTTGTCTGTTTCTTTATCAACAAATAATGATCCCGAGACATTGAAAAAATCGAATGCAATACCATAAACAATCATCGATAAAACAAACATCCAAACTCCTCCACCCGGATTTCCAAGACCAAATAATCCGAATCTCAGGAACCAAGCAAACATCGCCATCAACATTACTTTTTTAATTCCGTATCGCTTTAGAAAGAACGGAATCAATAGGATACAAAGTGTTTCTGATACTTGTGAGAGTGAAATCAACGCATTTGCATTATTTGAACCCCAGGTATTTGCATATTCTGGAATTTCTTTAAAACTCGTAATAAACGGATTTGCGTAGCCATTTGTAATTTGTAATGAAACACCCAAAAACATTGAGAAAATAAAGAATATCGCCATCTTTTTTTCTTTAAACAAAGCAAAAGCTTTTAAGCCTAAAGCATCAGATAAAGTTCTTTTTTCTGTACTTTTATTAACTTCACAATTAGGAAGAGTAAATGAATAAATGAACAAAATAATACCTAAAATACCCGAAACAAAAAACTGACTGTAGCTATTTTGAAAGCTTGGAAAATCAGATTCATTTGAGAAGTTAAATTTTAAATTTCCATCCTGAATTCCTGCAAAATTTACAAACAACATTGCGCAGATAAAACCTACGGTTCCCAACGTACGAATGGGCGGGAAAGATTTTATCGTGTCATAATTATTATTAACCAAAACGGTATATGCAACCGAATTAGAAAGCGCAATCGTTGGCATATAAAAGGTAACGCTTAAACCATAAAGAAGGAAAAGTTTTGAAAATTCTACATTTTCCCCTGCTGACATTCCGTAATAACCTGCCCAGATCAAAAAAACTGCTGCAAGAAAATGCGAAATCCCCAGAAGCTTTTGAGCCTGAATCCATCGGTCTGCAATGATTCCCATAATAGCAGGCATAAAAATCGATACAATCCCCTGCATAGCATAGAACAGTCCGATTTTGGAACCCAATCCTACCGAGCCCAAATAATTTCCCATGGAAGTAAGATAAGCTCCCCAAACCCCAAATTGGAGAAAGCTAAGGATGGTCAATCGTAATTTTAAATTCATCTTTTAATTGTAAATATCTCTTTAATCTATTTTCTTTTTCCGCCTTTTGATCTCTTCCTGAATTTCAAGAGCGGTATCAAAATCTTCTTCTTTTACAGCTTCATCGAGCAATTTTTGTAATTCTTCCATTGAGACAGACGTTAAACTATCTTCAGGATTTACTGTTTCAGAAAAGGTTTCTTCTTCTTTGGCAACTTCTTCCAGCTCCAATAAAATTCCGGCTTCATTTAAAACCTGCTGTGTCGTATATATCGGCGCATCAAATCTTACCGCCATTGCAACAGCATCTGAAGTTCTTGCATCAAGAATCAGCTCTTCCTCGGTTTCAGAATTTTTAAAATTGATATTTGAAAAGAAAACGCCGTCTACAATCTGATAAATGATCACAGAAACCAATTTATAATTCGTAGAAATGATAAATTTTGTAAATAAATCGTGCGTAAGCGGACGCGGCGGATGAATGTCTTTTTCTAAGCCTAAAGAAATGGATTGTGCTTCAAAATTCCCGATAACAACGGGCAGTTTAATGTTTGTTTCTTCATGTTCCAATAACAATGCGTACGCCCCCGATTGGGTCTGGCTGTACGATATTCCGCGTATGATTAGCTGTTTATAATCCATGACTACAAATATAAATTAATTTTTTATTGTAGGTTTTACTTTTTAGACAAAAATAAAAGCCCGGAAGCCGAGCTTTTATGTGTGAATTGTGAATTAACTGCGTTGTCAATTTTGCTTCGCAAATGAATCTTTTAAACTATATTTAAAAAATTGACAAGTGAAACGAATTGACTATTGCCAATTCATTTTTTATCCTTTCAATGCTTTAATTTTCTCAGTTAGTGCAGGGATAATCTGGAAAGCATCTCCTACAACACCGTAATCAGCTGATTTGAAGAACGGAGCTTCAGCATCACTGTTGATCACAACGATTGTTTTAGACGAGTTCACTCCAGCCAAATGCTGAATTGCTCCAGAAATACCAATTGCAATGTAAAGATTAGGTGCAATTGCTTTACCAGTCTGCCCTACGTGCTCTGTGTGAGGTCTCCATCCGATATCTGAAACCGGTTTTGAACATGCAGTTGCAGCACCTAAAACATTTGCTAAATCTTCTACCATTCCCCAGTTTTCAGGACCTTTCATTCCTCTACCTGCAGAAACTACTACTTCAGCTTCTTTTAAGTCTAATTTACCTGAACTCTGTTCGTGAGAGATTACTTTGGTATCTTCATTGGCAACAGAAAGATTTTTAACTTCTTCCGAACCAGAAACTGTATTTTCTTTAACACCAAAAGCATTTTGAGAAACGGTAATAATTACTCCTGTTCCTTCAGCTTTTGCATGCATGAAACCTTTCCCAGAAAACGCTTTTCTTTTTACCTGAAATGGAGACTGACTTTCCGGAGCTTCCAAAACATTGGTAATTAAAGAATAATTCTTCATTACCGCCAACATTGGTGCTACAGAAGAAGCATCTGTTGTGTGAGGAAAAACAAGAATATTTCCGTCTGCAACTTCACTTACCGCTTGTGCATAAGCTTTTGCTGAGAAATTTTTAAGACCTTCGTCTTTGATATTGATTACGTTTGTTGCTCCATATTTATACAATAAATCTGAAGAATCTGTTGGGTTTACAGAAATTGCCGTAACGGTATCACCCGCCTGATCAGCCACTGCTTTAGCATAAGAAACTGCCTCAAAAGCTGCTTTCTTGTAAACTCCGTTTATATTTTCTGCGTATACGAATACTGCCATTATTTTTTTATTTAAGGTTAAAGGTTTAGGTTCAGGCTAAAATTATATAAATCTCAAACTTAGCCTTAGCCTCAATATTAAATTACTTTAGCTTCCTCATGAAGAAGTCTTACCAACTCATCCAAATTATCAGGAGAAACAATTTTCACAGCTGCTCTTGGCGGAACAGAGTCATAAGATACTCCCTGAACTTTCACCTCAGATGAAGTAGGCTCTACCACCTGCAAAGGTTTTGTTCTTGCAGACATAATCCCTCTCATGTTTGGAATAATTAAATCTTTTTCGTCAACTAATCCTTTTTGACCAGCGATTACAGCAGGTAATTTAACAGAAATAGTTTCTTTACCTCCTTCAATTTCTCTCACAGCAGTCGCTTCACTGCCATTAACATCTAAACCAACAGAAGCATTTACAAAAGGCTGATTCAACAATTGAGCAACCATTCCGGGAACAGAACCACCGTTGTAATCAATAGATTCTTTACCACAAAGAACCAAATCATATCCTCCATTCTGCGCTACAGAAGCAATTTCTTTCGCCGTAGAATAACTGTCTTTCGGGTCAAGATTTACTCTTACTCCGTCATTTGCACCAATTGCCAAAGCTTTTCTGATTACCGGCTCAGTTGTAGCATCTCCAACGTTTAAAACTGTAACTGTAGCTCCTTGAGACTCCTGTAATTTGATCGCTTTTGTTAATGCGAACTCGTCTAACGGATTGATTACCCACTGAATTCCGTTTTTGTCGAATGCAGATTTATCTGCTGTAAAGTTGATTTTTGAAGTAGTATCCGGAACACTACTGATGCAAACTAATATTTTCATATGTTGTTTTAATTTTTTTCTTTTTTACTTCTAAATTGAAAAACTTCTGAAGTATTTTATTTTGTTTGTTACGTTTTGTAAATATAAATAAAAAATATATTATGCATGCATAATACTTATTTAATTATTATTCAGCGCATTATAAGTTTCTAAGACTTTGGTTTTGTTGCTCTAAACTCAATCTTGCTTGGTAAAACTCTTGGGTTCATCTTCAAAATATCGAGCACCAAACTTCCCATATCTTCCGGCTGAATTTTCCAGGCATCTTTTTCTGACGGAGTATTTCCATTAAAATTGGTTGCGACCGAACCAGGCATGATAACGGTAGATTTAATATTATACTTTCTTAAATCAATCATTGCAGCTTGAGTAAAGCCTACCACGCCAAATTTCGAAGCATTGTAACCGGCTCCATTTTCAAAGAAATTAGCACCTGCTAAGCTTGAAATCGTGATGTAATACCCTTCAGTTTTCTTTAATTCTTCAACTGAAGCTTTTAAAGTATAGAAAACTCCCGTTAAATTGGTTTCAATCATATCATTCCACTCTTCAGAACTTAACTCGTCAACAGGTTTGAAAATCCCCAAACCCGCATTGGCAATTACAAAATCTAATCTTCCGAATTTTTCTATGATACTTTTAACTGCATTTGATTCATCTTCAAGGTTTTTCACATCTGAAATTAGCCCTAAAACATTTGCTGAGTATTGCTTTAATTCATTCTCCACTTTTTCAACATCTTCTTTTCTTCTTCCCGTAAAAGCAACCGAAACTCCATTTTCAAGTAATATTTTTGCGATTCCGTATCCTACACCTTTTGTTCCGCCCGTAATATATGCTACTTTATTTTCTATCATTATTTAATTTTTTAAAACTCTAAAATAACAAAAACGCCCCAATTGGAGCGTTTTAATATACTGAAATTGATCAGTAATTTATTTTTTGATGAATTTTTCTGTAGAAACACCATCTTTAGTTTCAATATTGATCAAGTAAGTTCCGGCAGGAAGATTTCTCACATCTACTTTATTGTCGCTTAAGTTTGTAGAAACTTTTCTTCCGCTTGCATCAAATAATTCTATATTATTGATTTTTGAATCTGATTTTATTGAAACAAAATCATTAGCAGGGTTAGGATATATGGAAATTTCTTTTCTCTTTACTTCAGTATCACTAGTACCCAAAACTCCACTTATATTGAATGCATCTAATCCCAGAGATACTGCAGTACCTGTTTGCATGGGTGAGAAATGATTAAATCCAAAATAATATGTTCCACTCGTTGTAGGAGTAAATGTCGCGGTATATTGTGTCCATGCAGTATTTGCTACAGTTGTTGAACTCCATAATGTAGTACTTTGTGCTGTTGTCGTCGCCTCGTTTCCAACAGTCAATTTGATACTTTGTGGATTTGTACCACCGAAATTTCTCAAATAAAAAGTCATCGTATATGCATTACCTGTAGATAAACTATATGGCTTTGAAAATAACCATCTATTAGTAACGGCCGTTGTGCTATTATTTGAGAATACCATTTGTGTCCCTGCTTGTGGATTTCCTGCGGTAGCATCTGTAGCCCAAGCCCCTGTCCATCCATCATTTTGATAAAAACCAGCAGTAGCATTATCAAAACCGTAAGAATATGGTGTTCCAGCACCAAGAGTTTGAGCAGTAAACAATTTATATGGTCCTATCCATGCTCCATTTACAGTGTTATTTTTACTTCTAACATAATATTCATACATTGTATTGGCAGATAATCCGCTACTTATATCCACAAAACTTGTAGTTGCTCCTGTTACACTTCCAGACACTGCCGGTGTATGACCAACGACACCTTTTGAATAGTCATATCCCGTTACACCAGTTGCTGCCGTCCAATTAATACGACCACTTGTTGGAGTGATGTTAGATGTTGTCATTACTCGTCCCGGTTGAGGAGAAACTCCATTAATAACATGAACATTATCAATTGCTCCTAAGAATTTATCATTGGAAAAATTTTGAAAAGCTATATAAATGGTTTGCCCAGCATAAGAACTCAAATCAACACTTTTATTCTGCCATGTTGCTTCTTCACCATTAACAGTTAAAATAGGGGTATTGAAACTAGCCACAGTATTTCCAGTTGTAGAAATATATACCTTGTAAGATTCTTTGTATGTAGGATCAAATGATACTGCATTCCAATATAACGTATTAGTACCTGCAGGAAGTGCAATTGCAGGTGAAACCATCCAATCATTTGAGATTCCAGGAGGTGTATACCACGATGTAGACAAAGCAATATTATTACCAAACTCTTCTTCAGAAGGTACCCAGGCTGCATTTACAAAATTAACATTGGTATTAGGAGTAAGTCCATCAACATTATATAATGTCCAATTAGTTAATGGTCCATTATTAGCTTCAAATCCAGCACTAAAAACTTGTCCAAATGCTATTGCTGATGCTGTTAACAATAAAGAAGATAAAATTTTTTTCATAATGTGTGTTTTTTATTCACAGTAAATGTAATAAAAAAGTACAACATACTCTACATTTATTTAAAAAAAATTAAAAATCCTCAAGAAAACTTCTCGAGGACTATTATTTTAATAAAATTAATTCAGTTTTTATGACTTAGAATAATTCTCAAAAAACATTGGGATACTCTCAATTCCTTTATAGAAATTAAACAGTCCATAATGCTCGTTTGGTGAGTGAATCGCATCTGAGTCTAGACCAAATCCCATTAAGACAGACTTAGCTCCCAAGACCTGCTCAAACATTGAGGTGATAGGAATACTTCCGCCACCTCTGTAAGGAAGAACCTCTTTGCCAAAAGCCGATTGCATAGCATTTTTAGCTGCTAAATATTCTTTAGTATCTGTAGGTAAAACATAAGGCATACCTCCATGATGCGGAGTCACTTTTACTCTCACATTTGCAGGAGCTATTTTCTCAAAATATTTTGTAAACTTTTCAGTAATTTCTTCAGGAGTCTGATAAGGAACCAAACGCATTGATATTTTAGCAGAAGCTTTAGACGGTATCACCGTTTTTGCTCCTTCACCTGTATACCCGCCCCAAATTCCGTTGCAATCTAACGTTGGACGGATTGATGTTCTTTCTAAAGTTGTATATCCTTTTTCACCTTCCACATCATTTAAGCCAATTGATTTTTTAAATTCTGCAGGATTGTCTTTAAGCTTATTCATTTCAGCTCTTTCTTCATCAGAAACAGTCTCTACATTGTCATAAAAACCATCAATTGTGATCTGTCCTTCATCATCAATTAGTTTGGCAATCATTCTTGAAAGCACGTGAATAGGATTCGGAACTGCACCACCGTAAAGTCCGGAATGCAAATCTCTGTTTGGTCCTTCAACTTCTACTTCTACATAGCTCAAACCTCTTAAACCTGTGGTAACAGTAGGCTGTTCGTTGCTGTAAATGTGCGTATCTGAAATAAGAATGCAATCGCACTCAAGCTTTTCTTTATTTTCGTTTACCCAGTCGCCTAAACTTACAGAACCCACTTCTTCTTCACCCTCCAAAATAAATTTCACATTACAAGGCATAGAGTTGGTTTCCATCATGGCTTCAAAAGCTTTCACCTGCATAAAAAACTGTCCTTTATCATCTGCTGAACCTCTTGCAAAGATAGCTCCGTCAGGATGCAGCTCAGTTTTCTCTATGTATGGCTCGAAAGGCGGTTTTTTCCATAGTTCTAAAGGATCGGCAGGCTGTACGTCGTAATGACCATAAACCAAAACCGTAGGAAGATTTGCGTCAATTAATTTCTCACCATAAACAATAGGATAGCCTTTGGTTTGGCATATTTCAACATTGTCTGCTCCTGCATTTTTAAGATATTCTGCGCACACGTCAGCACACTTCAAAACGTCATTGCTGTAAGCCGGATCGGCAGAAATAGAAGGAATTCTAAGTAACTCAAACAATTCATCTACGAAACGCTGTTTGTTTTCGTTGATGTAATTTAATGTTTCTTGCATTGTAAATTAAATTTTTATAAAATTAAAAAAATTGTGGTGCCACAGCAAAACAAATAGGCTTTATTTTCTTCTGATTAAAATTAAAATGTCTTCAACAAAAAATCCTGCAAAAAAGCAGGATTCATGTATTTATTTTAAGAAAGACTAATGTTCTGCTTTTGCAGGCACTTCTTTCTTTGCAGCAGTAGAATCAGTAGTTTTTGGAGCTACAGTTTCGTGAGCACCCTGAGCTGAGTCTGCATGAGCAGGAGTAACTTCTCCGTGAGCAGTACCATGAGCTTCTGACCCACCTTGATGATCATCAGAATATCTTTCTGTACCTTCTTCCATTTTGATCATATTCTTATTTCCCCCAGCCTGGATTTTTTTACAGCTTACCGCTACCGTTGCAAGAGCTAAACATATAACTAATTTTTTCATATGCAGATATTTATTTTTAAATCTAATGAAACCACCTTATTTTTATGAATGTTTGAGCTTCAAACAACTTTTGCGATTCCTTCTTGAATTTTTAATTGCCCAAAAGTAAGAAATATTGCATTTTTCGGCAACATTTTTATACTGATTTTAATATTATTTTACCTTTTTTGGATTGTGTAAAAATAAGATACTGATTTCCGCCATCTTTCAACTGATATTTTTTCTTGATTTCTTCAGGTTTTAACGGATAATTTTTGGAGATCAGATTAAACTGTTCTTTTTTCTTAATATCTTTTGAATCAATTACTTTCATTTCCAAAATTCTTCCCGGAAAATCTGAAATTTTAACATCAGAAGTGTATAAATGCGTATTGGGATGCAGTTTTTTTAGGTTAAATTGACTCGAAATTAAGTTAAAAATTCCTGCTTTTAAAATTGTATTATTGGGAATATAAATAAATTGTTGCGGTTCAGCATATTCTGCCTGAGCGTTTTTCTCTGCATTAATCTCAAAACTAAAATCATTTTCGCCGCTCTCAAGATTCACACAATTACACATAATTTCTCCTGAATAATTTTTAGAAAGGAAAACAACAATCTCTTTTACATCGTTTCTAACAGCAATAATTTCAATTTTAGAAATATTTTTTAAAACCGAAATCAGATATTTCAAATCAATTAAAGGAGACAGCTTTATGATAACTTGTTCCGAAATAAAGAGCAACTGGTTCTGAATTTCCAAAATATTCGGTGAAAGATCTTCAAGCAGAAAAACTTTATTTTTATTCTGATCTCGTCGCGCAGGATCGAGATAAATTACATCAAAATTTTCATTGTTTTCCCTAATAAAATCTTCTAATTTTTCGTTAATGAAGTTCGCTTTTTTCCCTAAAATGTTCCAATTATGCTTTACGATATCTAAAAGTTCTTTATTTTGTTCGACTAAAGTGATTTCTTTAAAATTTTTAGATAAATAATAAGCATCGATACCAAAACCGCTTGTTAAATCGATGAATTTTTCACCTTTCAGAATTTCTGATTTATAAAGCGCTGTTTTTTCTGAAGAAGACTGTTCCAGATTGAGTTGTGGCGGAAAAACAATTCCATCTTGCAAAAGAAAAGGAAACTTTTTCTGAGCCACCTGCTTTCCTTTGATCTGCTGGACGATTTCCTGCATAGAAACTTCAGGAAACGGGGATTTTTTTAACAACAAAGAATGTAAATCGGCATTAAGATTTGCATTGATGTAGTTTTGAATTTCTCTTTTTGAATGCCACGAATGCACGAATTTCTTTTTTAAATATTAATAATTATAAAACTATTCTTTTATAATTTAATTTTGACTCACCAAAATTAACAATGATAGCTAATTTATTTTCAGAAACTTTTAGGTAATTAATTGCCTGTGCAAGATCAACTTCTGCAATCTGACTTTCCTTTAATTTCCAAAATAATTTTTTCGCTAATTACAAAATCTGCATAAAATTTATGAGGAAGAATAATCCCTTTATACACCACTTCATATTCCTTTTCTCTTTCATAGAATATTCCAGATTTCCGAAATTCTATCTCCAAAGCATCTTTATAAACAATTTCAGAAAATCCATGTCCAAGATAGTTATGAATTTCCATACAAATTCCTATAATTTCATATGACTCTTCTTTGTAAATGACATTCATATATTACTCCATTTGTGTTTAATACAAATTTAATAAATATATTCGTGCATTAGTGGCATTAAATACGATTACTCTTTACTCAAACATTTCAGCCCAACGAACAGCTTTAATTTCTTTTTCGCTGTACAGTTCTTCTACCGACTTTTTAACGTCTAACTTGGGATATAAATTTACTCCAATCAGCTTTATTTTGCCTTCTTCAACCCACTTTTGTTCTTCAACAGCATGATCGTAAACATTTTTCTGAATAATCCCTTGTTTTAAAGATTCCAGATAGCCTCCGTTTTCTTCGGTTTCAACAAAGAAAGCCCAAGATTTATCCGCAATCTGTTGGGTAATATCTTCAACATAATAGCTATTATTTGAGGCATCTTCAAAAACATTGATAATACTTTCGTATGCCAAAACAATCTGTTGTTTGAAAGAAATTTCTTCTGAAATATCTGTACTTTTTTCAACCAAATAATTGGTACTGTATATTGCATCTGCCCCGCCAATCATTGCCGAAGCCAATTCTAACGTCGAGCGAATGAGATTATTTTCATTGTCAGAAATTGCTTTGTTTCTAAGTGACGTTTCAGCAAAAATATATGGAATGTCATCTAAATCATATTCTTTAGACAATTGATTGAAAACTAATTTAAAAGCACGGATTTTAGCCATTTCAAAAAAATAATTTCCTCCAACGGCGATTCTGAAGATCAGTTTATTGATGATTTCTGACCCGTAAACCTCAATTAGTTCTTTTGTTTTGGCCAACGCAATACCCAATTGTTGGTAAATTGCAGCCCCGGCATTCTGATGAAGCGAAACATCTACGCAGATATTTCTTTTAAAGGCTTTGGCTAAAAGCTCTTTTACCAGCTGATCATTAATTTCTGCATTGTTTTCATCAAAAACATCAATCAAAGAGAAATATTGATCTTCATCTTGCGGACTGATATGCTCTGCTAAATCTTTATTGTTAACAAAAATCGTTTTCTCTACCAAATTTTCTACATTCTCATTCAATAAAAATGCAAAAACATCATCTTCAAGACTTTCGTGATATGTTGCTACCAAATGCGTGCTTTCTTCCACTTTCGGAAGGTTTGCCATTGGCTTCTGAACAGAATTATAGAAAGGTTTTACATCAATTCCTTCCAAATTTTCTTTTTTCAGAATCGTGTAGATATCTTCAGTTTTAAGCTGTTTTTTAACAAGATTTTCCCAGCTTGAGAAAGTTTCTGAGTTTGACATAAGTGATGGGTAATATGTAATGGATGATGAGTAATTTTGATTCGCTGACTAATTAAGTCCACAGCGAAACTAGTTGACAATGCGCTTCAAAATTTATTTTTTAGCAATATTGGCACTGTCTACAACGAGGATGAAAATTTCTTCGTTGGGCTTTTTCATAAAATAATTTTCTCTGGCGTATTTTTCTTTTTCAGATTTATTATTCATCAGTTTTTTGTAGAATGTATCATTCTTTTCGTATTCTGATTTATAATATTCTAGCTGATCTTCGTATTTATTAATCTCGCCATTGAGCTCATGGATTACCAAAAAAGATGTTTTATCAAAGAAAACCATCCACACCAGAAACAAGAAAATCGTCAGAATATATTTGTTTAAAACATAACTCTGAAAAAATTTATAGATTTCCGATTTTGGTTTAATGTCTTTAATGAGCTCTTTTTCTGCCATTTTAGTGTTTTCTTAATGAATTTTTAATAACTGTTGTTAAAAAATCAATCGCGACAGAATTCTGTCTCATATTTGGAATAATCAAATCGGCCTCGTTTTTTGACGGTTCGATAAATTCCTGATGCATAGGCTTCAAAGTTGTCTGGTAACGGTGTAAAACCTCGTTCAGATCTCTTCCTCTTTCTTGCGTATCTCTTTTGATTCGCCTGATCAGTCTCTCGTCTGAATCGGCATGAACGAATACTTTTAGATCAAATTCTTTTAGTAATTCTTTGTTCGTTAAAACCAGAATTCCTTCAACTACCAAAACATTTTTCGGCTCAACTGTTACATGATCCCCTGTTCTGCCGTGCGTTACAAAGCTGTAAAGAGGCTGCTCGATTGCTTCGTTGTTTTTCAAAGCTTTTACATGCTGAATCAATAGATCAAAATCGATGGATTTTGGGTGATCATAGTTCAAAGCTTCTCTTTCTGTAAGCGTAAGATTATGATTATCATTATAATAATTGTCCTGAGAAAGAATATTCATTCCTTCAATGTCAAGTTGTTGAATAATCTTATCAACAACGGTAGTTTTGCCCGATCCTGTACCTCCGGCAATTCCTATTACAAGCATTCTGTTTGTTTCTTTAGAGTTTTTACAAAGATAGTATTTTAGATGAAATGAGATGTCAGAAATTAGAATTTAGAGTTTAGTTTAGATCCAAAAAAAAACTCCGACGACTGCCGGAGTTTATATTATACGATTTCGCTTGTTAAGCTTCTTGCAATTAATTTTTCATGCATCGGTTTCAGAATATCCATTGAGCCTGTTTTTACGGTGCATTTGCCTTTAAAATGAACCAACATGGTGCATTGTTCTGCCTGTATCGGATCGTGTTTGCAAATTTGAATCAACGCTTCGATCACATCGTCGAAAGTATGAATATCGTCATTGTGTAAAATCAATTTGTACACTTCATCAGTATCATCCAAAACCAGAACTTCTTCTTCGTACTGTCGTTTCGGATCTTCATAATCTTTTATGCTGTTATAAAAAATCATTCCTTTTATATTTAAACATCTAATTTATCTAAAATATCGTCTACTATATTGGGTTCAATATATACCAATTCAACCATTTCGACGCTTTTATTATTCATTTTCAAGATCTTAAAATGATAATTTTCTAAATCAAATTCCTGGTTTTCTTCAGGAATATCTTCCAAAGCATGCAAAATGAATCCGGCCAATGTATTGTATTCACTTTCCTCAGAAAGGGTTAATTTTTTAGGTAAAGATTCGTTGATCTCGTCCAAAGGCTGAGTCGCTTTTACCCAATAGGTATTTTCAGCAATTTTATCAACCAGTTTTTCTTCGTCATCTTCCTCATCCTGAATTTCACCTACCAATTCTTCCAAAATATCTTCTAATGTAATAATTCCTTCGGTACCACCAAATTCATCAATTACAATAGCCAAATGTCTTTTTTTCTGTTGGAAAATCTTTAAAAGATCTGAAATTTTCTTGCTTCCGACTACGAAAAAAGCTTCTCCCATAAGGCTTTTCAAATCATCATGACTGAGGTTACCTTTTCTTTTAACAAATTCTCTGATGATTTCTTTTGTATAAAATACACCGATGATATTGTCGATTGAATTTTCGTAAACCGGAATTCTAGAATATCCGCTCTCGATAATTTTATCTATAATAACATTAAGATCCTCTGTAAAATCAATAGAAAGTATGTTTTGTCTCGGAACCATGATTTGTTTTGCCGAATGATCAGTAAAATCAAAAGCATTTTTTATGATTTCGTAGTTCTCTTCCTCAATTTCACCGCTGTCGGCACTTTGTTTTACCAAAAGCTGAAGCTCTTCTGTGGAGTGAATTTCCTGTTCTGATGCAGGGTGAATTTTCATTAGTCTTAATACCCCATTCGACATTAAATTCATCAACCAAATAAATGGTTTGAAAATAGTGTAAAAAACTCTTAAAGGAACAGCCGTTGCCATCGTAGTTGCCTCTGCTTTTCGTATTGCAATAGATTTCGGAATTAATTCACCAAAAACAATATGCATTACAGTAATGATCAAAAAGCTGATTACAAGAGAGATTGTAGTTACGGTAGATTCACTGAAATTTATGCTTAGTGAATGAAAAATATTATCAATCACATGATGCATTGCACTTTCGCCCACCCAACCTAATGCAAGTGATGCTAACGTAATACCAAGCTGTGTGGCAGAAAGATACTCATCAAGATGCTTGATAATGTGCTCTGCCTGTTTTGCCATAGAATCACCATCGGCAGCTTTAAGCTGAATTTGCGAGTAACGAACTTTAACAATTGAAAATTCTGCGGCTACGAAAAAGCCATTTAATAATACAAGAAACAAAGCTAATAGTAGCCTGACTATGTCCGAGTCCATTTAGAAATTATAATTTATGTTACAAAGATATATAAAATTATGATAACAAAAAAAGCACCGAAGTATCGGTGCTTTTATATTTTTTGAATATTTTATTACGAATTTTTCAAAGCTTCTGCTCCAGAAACGATTTCTAAGATCTCGTTTGTAATAGCAGCCTGTCTTGCTTTGTTGTAGAAAATAACCAAGTCGTTTTTCAGATCCTGAGCATTGTCGGTTGCTTTGTGCATTGCCGTCATTCTCGCACCATGTTCTGAAGCTACAGAGTCTAAAACTGCCTTGAAAACCTGTGTTTTAATAGATTTCGGAATTAAATTATCTAAAATTTCGTTTCTATTAGGTTCAAAAATGTAATCAGTTTCAGCCTGACCTTCTTCTTTCTCAGTTTCCACCATTGAAATCGGAAGAACTTGTTCTGTAATCACTTCCTGAGTTGCCGCGTTGATAAATCTATTGTAAATTAAATAAACTTCATCAAATTTACCTTCAATAAAGCTTGACATCACACTTTCTGTAATGTTTGCTACTTTATCAAAGCTAAGATTATCGAAAATTGCGCTTTCATTTGAAAACACTGCACGGTTTTTTCTTACAGCATCATAAACTTTTTTACCAATGGTAAGAACTTCAACTTCGTACTGAGCGTTGTTCTGAAACTGTTGGTTTAATTCTTTTACAACAGACGAGTTAAAAGCACCTGCCAAACCTCTGTTTGAAGTTACAGCAATAAATAGTACTTTTTTTACTTCTCTCTTCTGAGCGTAAACAGAAACCTGATCAGGATCTGAACTAGAATTTACATTCTGAATGATCTCCTGAAGTTTTTCAGAATAAGGTCTCAACATTACGATGGCATCTTGTGCTTTTTTTAGTTTCGCAGCCGAAACCATTTTCATAGCACGTGTAATTTGCATCGTAGATGAAATTGAACTGATTCTTCCTCGTATTTCTTTTAAGTTTGCCATATCGGGTTAGTTGTTGGTTGTCGGTTGTTGGTTGCTAGTTTTAGAAAATTCTGTCAACTATCAACCAAAAACCATCAACTAATTTTTAGTTATATTTTGCAGCTATATCATTAGCAGCCTGCTTAAGAACACCAGTAATATCGTTATCGATTTTTCCAGCTTTAAGAGCAGCCATCGTTTCAGGGTGCTTAGATCTTAGGAACTCGATATACTCGATTTGGAATTCTTTTACTTTCTTGATAGGAACGTTTCTCATTAAATTCTCTGTACCTGCATAGATCATAGCAACCTGGCTATCTACAGGAAGTGGAGAATTTACCGGCTGCTTCAACAGCTCTACGTTTCTTTCACCTTTAGAGATAACCGCTAAAGTAGAAGCATCAAGGTCTGAACCGAATTTAGCAAACGCTTCCAATTCTTTATACTGAGCCTGGTCTAATTTAAGAGTACCAGAAACTTTTTTCATAGATTTGATCTGAGCATTACCTCCAACACGAGATACAGAAATACCTACGTTGATTGCCGGACGAACCCCTGAGTTGAACAAGTCTGACTCCAAGAAAATCTGTCCGTCTGTAATAGAGATTACGTTCGTTGGGATATATGCAGAAACGTCACCTGCCTGAGTTTCGATGATCGGAAGTGCCGTTAATGAACCACCACCCTTTACAATTGGTCTTAGAGACTCAGGTAAATCATTCATCTGGCTTGCAATAGTATCATCAGCGATTACTTTTGCAGCTCTTTCCAATAATCTTGAGTGAAGATAGAAAACGTCTCCAGGATAAGCTTCACGGCCCGGTGGTCTTCTCAATAGAAGAGAAAGCTCACGGTAAGCTACCGCTTGTTTAGATAAATCATCATAGATAATCAAAGCCGGTCTACCTGAGTCTCTGAAGAATTCTCCGATAGATGCACCAGCCATTGCAGAATAAACCTGCATAGGAACCGGATCTGAAGCATTAGCTGCAACAATTACTGTATACGCCAAAGCACCTTTATCTGATAACGTTTTTACAATCTGAGCTACTGTAGAAGCTTTTTGCCCGATTGCAACATATATACAATATACTGGCTGACCAGCATCAAAAAATTCTTTCTGGTTGATAATTGTATCAATAGCAACAGTAGTTTTACCTGTCTGTCTGTCACCAATGATAAGCTCTCTCTGACCTCTTCCTACAGGGATCATAGAGTCAATTGCAACGATACCTGTTTGTAAAGGCTCGGTTACAGGTTGTCTGTAGATAACACCCGGAGCTTTTCTTTCTAATGGCATTTCGTATAAATCCCCAGTGATAGGACCTTTACCATCAATTGGGTTACCAAGAGTATCAACTACTCTACCCAACATACCTTCTCCTACTTTGATAGAAGAGATTCTGTTTGTTCTTCTTACGGTGTCTCCTTCTCTTACTAATTTACTTTCACCCAAAAGAGCAACACCTACGTTGTCTTCTTCAAGGTTTAGTACAATACCTTCTACATCGCTAGCAAATTTTACCAACTCACCGTATTGTACATTTTCTAACCCGTATACACGAGCAATACCATCACCTATGGTTAAAACTGTACCTACTTCCTCAACGTTTGATTGAGTGTCGAAGTTGGCCAACTGTTGTTTTAAGATCGCAGATACTTCTGCCGGATTTATTTCTGCCATTATATGGTTTTTTTTCTTAGTTTAACTGAAAGTCTTTTTTAATCTTATTCAATTGTGATTTTACAGATGCATCTATCTGCTGATCTCCCACTCTTAAAATATAACCTCCCAAAATTGCAGGATTTACATTTACTTTAATGTCAAAATTAGCACTTGCATTAACAAGGTTTGTAGATTTTAAAATCTGCTCAATATTTTCGTTAGAAAGCTGTGTTGCAGTCGTCAGCGTAATTCTCTGAATACCGTTGATGTCTTCAACTTTATTAATGAATTGCTGTGCTACATTTTTCAGCTGACTTTCTCTTCCGTTTTTGATGATCAGTCTGATCAAATTCTGAGAAACAGGCGAAAAGCTTTTGAAGATTTCGTTTGCTACCTCAGTTTTCTTATTTGCGTCGATGTAAGGTGTCAGGAAAAATTTGTTCAAATCTTTAGATTCAGACATCAGCTTCACCACATCTTTCATTTCAGCAAAAACAGCGTCGGTTTGCCCAGATTCTTTTGTGAAATCTAGTAAACCCTGTGCGTATCTTTTGGCTACTTTAGATGTAAGCATTCTTAGTTAAGATTTGATTTGTTTAAATAATTCTGAACCAACTCATTTTGAGCTTCGCTGTTTTCAAGCTTTTGCTTCAGGATAGATTCTGCGATATTTACAGACAAAATTCCAATTTGAGACTTGATGTCTGCCATTGCAGCATTTTTCTCAGCATTGATGGTTTGTTTTGCTGCTTCGATTAATTTATCTCCTTCAGACTTAGCCGCATCTTTAGCTTCAGCTACGATTCTGTCTTTAATTTCTCTAGCTTCTTTTAAGATAGCATCTCTTTCGATTTTAGCCTCACGCATAATTCTTTCGTTATCCGCTTTTAGAGTTTCCATCTCTCTTTTAGCCAGTTTAGCCTGATTAAGAGCATCCTGAATGTTGTCTTCTCTGGTTTTCACTGCAGAAAGAATTGGTTTCCAAGCAAAAGCTTTAAGAAGAACGACCAATAATAAAAATACTACTGCTGTCCAGAATATGTTACCAATTGAAGGGGTTAATAAATCCATTTTATATTCAATTATTATTTTTAATTTGTTTTTTAACTTTTTTAAAAGAATTCTACAAACCAACCGTTTGTAGAATTCTATTTGTTTACTATTCTTATTTACCTAGTAATGCTACTACGATACCGAATAGACCAGCACCTTCGATAAGAGCTGCTGCGATAATCATTGCAGTTTGGATTTTTCCTGATTGCTCTGGCTGTCTTGCAATACCTTCCATTGCGCTACCACCAATTTTACCAATTCCTAATCCAACTCCGATTACTGCTAAACCAGCTCCGATTGCTGCGATACTACCTGTCATAATATTATATTTAAAAAGTTATTTTTTTTTAATTCTAATTTTAATTAGTGATCGTGGTGAGGCTCTTCTACAGCCGACCCGATAAATAATGCCGTCAACATCGTAAAGATATAAGCCTGTAAAGCCGCTACCAATACTTCCAATACATAGATAAATAATGATAAACCTAATGATACCGGTGTGATTAAGTAAGTTTTCATGATAAAAATCAAAGAAATCAAACTCATAATGATAATGTGCCCTGCTGTCATGTTAGCAAATAGACGAATCATCAATGCAAAAGGCTTAGTTATAATTCCTAATAATTCTACAGGAATAAGGATAATATAGATTAAAATTTTCCCACCGAATGGCATGTTTTTCCCCAAAGGATCCAACATGTGCATCCAATATGTTTTTCTACCGCTTAAGTTTACAATTAATAATGTAAATACTGCAAGAACCATTGTGAAGGCAATGTTACCCGTTGTATTTGCAGCTCCCGGAAGTAAACCTAAAATATTAAGAAGCCATATAAATAGGAATAAAGTAACCAAATATGGTACGTATTTTCTATATCTTACAGAACCGATGTTTTGTAAAGCAATATCGTCTCTTACAAAAACCACAAGCGGCTCGATGAATTTTGCTATTCCTGAAGGAACTTGAGATTTTTTATAACTTGCTGCTGAAGCAAAACCGATGATTAATAAAATAATAGCAGCCAAAATCATTTGAGCAACTACTTTAGTAATTGAGAAATCTAAAGGCTCATTATTTGTAGGATGACCGTCGTGCATTTCTAGATCACCTGCAGCATTTGTAGAATAAATTTTGTTGTGGTGTACTTTGTAGAAATTACCATCTACTTCAGCAACCTTCTCTTCTTCATGTCCGAATTTTTCAGAGCTGAAAACTTTCAAACCGTTATCCCAAAGAATGACAGGTAAAGAAATTCCTACAGAATTGTGACCTTCACCCCAAAGATGCCAATTGTGTGCATCCGCGATATGGTGCATAATAAATGGAACAGGATTGTACGCTTCCTCTTTTGCAGTTTCCGCAGTACCTTCATGTGTTTCTGCAAACGAGAAGCAGAAGACAAAAAGATAAAGGGCGATTAACAGTTTTTTAAAACTCATGACTTGACTTTTATTTCTAAAATTTTTGCAAAAATATAAATTTTTATTCGATTTTTGGTAATTCTTCAAGTTTATATTACATGATATTAGTCTTGTTTTTTAACTAATTTTAAAACAAAAATAACTTCTATCAACAGGTAAATCCAGTACAGAACGAAGTAAGGAACGATATTAAGCTCAAAATCTTTCTCAAACATCGCAACATAGCCTATTGCGAAAATTTTAAAAACTACAAAACCCAGAAAAATAAATCCTATTATATTCTTTTTTTCTAAGGCAAAAACTACCAAAATCGTTAACAAACTGATTAGTGTAACAAAAAACATCAGAAAATGAATTTTGTAGGACAGCATCACTACATTATTTTCTGCTAATTGCCATTGTATAATAAATAATACAGCAGAAAACAGCAAAAACAATCCTAATCCTTTTAATACAACTAAAAACTTTTCCATTGGCTGCAAAACTACCAAAATTTATCAATATCGTTTTAATAATTAAAATGACATTCACACATTATTGGCAATGGCGCTATAATTTAATTAACTAAAAAATCTATTCACAAAATATTAAATTACCTTTCGTTAAACGACATTAACTTATTTCTAGATTAGGTCAACTTAAATTTTAGAATGTGTGATAATTATTATTAATTCAAATATCCTTGTCAAGATTTTGAACCTTGACAAGAGCTTTTCCCCATTCTTTCCTTCACTATTTTTTAAATATCAATCATATCAAGGTTTTTAGATATAAAATTGTTATTTTTGCAAACCATTTAATTAATTAAAAGTATGTTTAATAGTTTACAGGATAAATTAGACAAGGCCCTTCATAATATTACCGGACGTGGAAAAATCACCGAAATCAACGTTGCGGAGACCGTAAAAGAAATTCGTAGAGCATTGGTAGATGCCGATGTTAACTATAAAGTTGCTAAAGATCTTACCAAAAGAGTTCAGGATAAAGCTTTAGGACAAAACGTTCTGACTTCGCTTACTCCGGGACAATTGATGACAAAAATCGTTCACGACGAGTTGGTAGATTTGATGGGAGGTTCTCAGGAAGGCATCAATCTTTCAGGAAAACCGTCTGTGATTTTGATTGCAGGTCTTCAAGGTTCAGGTAAAACTACTTTTTCCGGAAAGCTTGCTAATTATTTAAAAACTAAAAGAACTAAAAAGCCATTATTGGTTGCTTGTGACGTTTACCGTCCTGCAGCTGTTGATCAGCTGAAAGTTCTTGGCGGGCAGATCGGAGTGCCTGTTTACAGCGAAGAAGGTTCTTTGGATCCTGCAAGTATTGCTCAGAATGCGATTAATTTTGCTAAATCGAACGGTCATGATATTGTAATCGTCGATACAGCAGGTCGTCTTGCGATTGATGAGCAGATGATGAAGGAAATTAAAACCGTTCATTCTACTATTCAACCCAACGAAACTCTTTTTGTAGTAGATTCAATGACAGGTCAGGATGCGGTGAATACTGCAAAAGCCTTCAACGATACTTTGAATTTTGACGGAGTTGTTTTAACGAAGTTAGACGGTGATACTCGTGGTGGAGCTGCTTTAACGATTCGTGCGGTAGTTGAAAAGCCAATCAAATTTATCTCTACAGGTGAGAAAATGGAAGCTTTAGATCTTTTCTACCCGGAAAGGATGGCCGACAGAATCTTAGGAATGGGAGACGTTGTTTCCTTGGTAGAAAGAGCTCAGGAGCAGTTTGACGAAGAGGAAGCAAAAAAACTTCACAAAAAAATCGCTAAAAACGAATTTGGTTTTGATGATTTCTTAAAGCAGATCAATCAGATCAAAAAAATGGGTAATATGAAAGACTTGATGGGAATGATTCCAGGAGTTGGAAAAGCCATTAAAGACGTTGAAATCAGCGATGATGCATTCAAACATATCGAGGCGATTATTCATTCTATGACTCCGGATGAGAGAAGAAGACCTTCTATCATCAATACTCAGAGAAAAAACAGAATTGCAAAAGGTGCAGGAAGAAAAATTGAAGATGTAAACGCTTTGATGAAACAGTTTGACCAAATGGGAAAAATGATGAAGATGATGCAGGGACCTCAAGGAAAACAAATGATGCAGATGATGAGCAAAATGCCAAATATGCCGGGAATGGGCGGAATGTTTGGAAAATAATTAAATCAAATTTTTTAAAATATATAAACTCTCAGATTTTTTTCTGAGAGTTTTTTGTGTCTTTAGCATAAAAAAAATCCAACTCAAATGTTTGAATCGGATTATATTTAAATCAAATTAATCAATTATCATTCATCAAAATATAAGATTTTTTGATCGTTTTTTGAATGATAATTACTTCGCAAAAACGTACTTAATACCGATACCTACAGAAGCAAGATTTACTGCTAAATTATAAGTATCTTTTGAATAATCTGTATCATTTACTTTATAATTACTGTATCCAAATTCTCCCAAAGTAGCTTCAACAGACCAATTTTTATTAAGGAAGTAATCTAATCCCGGCTTAATATTGACCCCTACCGTTGTGAATTTTGTCTTACCACTATTATCATTAAAAGCATAGTTTCCAAAATTGCCTACAAAACTAGAATGTGCTTCAAACTCTTCTCTCCCAAATTCGATCGGAACTTCAAGTTGTGCGAAGAAAAATAATTTTTCAGATAAAGTCCAGTATTTTCTTACAAAGGGCGCAATTCTAAATGCAGACTGCTCATTGATGTTGTTAAATCTAAAAACTCCAGCTTCCCCGTTGATGGTTTCGTCTTTTGTAAATTTAGTATTAACGTATCCTACTCCGGCTCCTACCGCTAAATTTGGAGCAACAAAAAATCCGGCAGTAGGCATGATGATGACGGTATTTTTTTTACTGTTTACATTATTATCTTTTTCGTGAGCGTAAGAGATCTGACCCGAAAGATAAACCGTTCCCTTATTGATTTGCGCAGTCGAAAACCCAAAAACAGCAATCGCACCTGCTAAAAATATATTTTTCATTTTTATTTAATCTTGATTTTACTAATTATTTAGCGAACACGTATTTTACGCCTAATGTTACAGAAGAAAGCTTAACGCCTAGATCCGTTTTATTGATGTTTTTAGCGCCTTCTAAATCAAGTTTATAAGAATTAAACCCAAACTCTCCGATTGTAGCTTCAACCGTCCAGTTTTTAGTAATAAAATAGTCTAAACCAGGTTTTATATTAACTTCTACCGAAGTATAATTTGCGTCGTAAGTATTCATGTTCCCTACATAATAATCTCCTATGATAGGATTGAAAGGCTGAGACTGATATTCGTACAATTCGGTTTTACCAAATTCTAAAGGAACTTCCAGCTGCCCGAAAAAGTAAAGTTTATCACTCAAAGCCCAGTATTTTCTTGCGAATGGACTCAATGCAAAAGCAGATTCTTTAGTATATTTCGAATACAGGAATGAAGTACCGCCATCAAAAAGTATATAGCTTTGAGAGCTTTCATTTTTTGTAAACCCAATACCTAAACCTACTGCGAAATTCTGTGCAACAAAAAATCCGGCTGTTGGTAATACTTTCAGGTTTTCTACATAATTATTTGAGCTTTCGGTTCCGTCTTTGTAATAACCTGCCTGGCCTGAAAGATAAACTGTTCCTTTAGCAATTTGTGCAGATGCTAATGCGCCCGCCAATACTGCAATAGTAAGTAATATTTTATTCATTATTGTTTGATATATTTTTTAAATGTAAAAAAATCCTGAGAAAAAATCTCAGGATTTATATTAATTTATGTTTACTAATTATTTAGCAAATACATATTTAACACCGATACCTACGTTAGCAAGGTTTAAACCAAAGCTATAGTTGTTTGTAGCATCACCGTCTTTTGGTTTGAAGTTGTTGTAACCGAATTCACCGATTGTAGCTTCAATAGTCCAGTTTTTGTTTAAGAAATAATCTAAACCTGGCTTCACAGTAACACCTACTTGAGTGTATTTAGCTTCTGTAGAAAGAGAAGAAGTAGATACAACGTTTCCAGCTGTAGTTACAGAAGAATTTTCAGTTTCTGTTTTTCCAAACTGCATTGGTACAGCTAACTGACCGAAGAAATACAATTTATCAGATAAAGTCCAGTATTTTCTAGCGAAAGGAGCAATTACGAAAGCAGGATTCTTAACTTCTGCAGTGTTTACTGTTGTAGACACAGGAGTTGTAGTTGTAGAAATCAAAGTACTTTTTTGAGTTTGGTAACCAACACCTACACCTACTGCGAAGTTTGGAGCTACGAAATATCCTACTGTAGGAAGTACGTTGAAGTTTTCAACTTTAGAATTTCCATTGTTAGTTTCTTCTTGAGAATAACCAACAGATCCAGATAAATATACAGTTCCTTTAGCAATCTGAGCGTTTGATAACCCGAAAAGTGCAACAGCACTTGCAATTAATAATTTTTTCATTTTGAATAATTTTATACTTTCTTGACTGCAAATGTATAATGACATCATTTAATATTAAAATTTGTTAACATGATTAATATCACCCGTCAATACTCATTTTTTTCGAATTAAAATCGCACTCTTGAGAGATAATTATATTTAATTTAAAAAAATCAAAAAAAATACTCCAATTTTTCAACTGGAGTATAATATAAGGTCACTTATAAATATTTTACTTTAAAAAGAAGTTCACACCCAAATTGATGGCTCCAAAATTAGAATCGATTCTTCTGTCTCTATCTCTGTCCCAATCTCCTCTTTCACTTCCTATGTTTTGATATCCTAGATACAATTCTGCTTTAGGTAACTGAAAACCTACTTTCGGGTATACATACAGACCGCTATCAATACCATCTTTAGTAGAAATTGCACCTCCCAGATCAAGACCTACAAAAAGTGGAAGCCCATTAAATCTGTATTTTCCTGATGCAGCCAAAGGAATAAATCCGAAATCTTCCCAACGGTCTTTACCGAAAAAATGAGAATATCCTGTAGCAACACCCACATCCAGACCTTTGGTGATATTCCACATATATGCCGCATCAACACCTAAAGTAAATGAAGCAAAATCTGCAGCATCACCAACTGGCGCACCAATATGGCCTCCCAATTTAAAACCTTCCTGCGCCTGAGCTGCTCCGCCCAAAAATGCGAATGCACCCAACAATAGTAATTTTTTCATTTTAAAAATTTAAACGTTTGTTATTAACTCAATGATTGTTTGTAGCAAACACAATGCCGCAGAAGCTTATTTAAACAAAAAAAAGCAAGACAAATAATTGTCTTGCTTTGTAATAGTTTTATTATGAATTAGTTTCCTCCGAATTTGAAACCAATACCAATTTGGAAAAAACTGTTTTTTAACGTTTCATTTCCTTCCGGATTCTTAATAAGATTCGAAACCCCTAAGTTATATCTTGCATCAAAGAACAATCCGTTTTCTAATGTATATTCAGCGCCAATAAAAGGTGCTAAGTTTAACGTATTAACATCATCTTTTACATCTTCAGTTGTGCTTGTAGACTCTGAAAATGATTCACCCAAAGCAGATCCTGATAATGTTGCACTAGCTTCAACTTTTGCTGAAGTAACGATACCTACATTAAGACCTAACCCGAATGCTAAACTTTCAGTAGCATAATATTTTGCACTTACAGGAATTTGTACAGTCCCAAATTTCCAATCTGATTTTTGAGTTCCTGTTACCGTTACACCCATTTCAGTGTAAGATACTGATTCTTCTTGCTTACCTCCGATTGGCGAATATAAAACTTCACCTTGTACAGCAAACCTGTCATTGAATTTATATTCAGCCATTGCACCAACATAAAAAGTTGATTTTGAATCGAATTTATAAGATTCTCCATCTCCTTCTGCGTTTAACATTGACAATGAATACCCTGCCTTTGGACCAAATTTAAATTCTTGCGCTTTAACAGCAACTCCCATTACTGCTACAGAAGCAATAAGTAATAATTTTTTCATAGTTTAATTTTTTTTAACATATTTTAAGAGCCCAAATATATCACTTTTACTGGAATCACAAAATATTTTTAAACTTTTTTGAAAAATTATGACAAAATGTATTATTCTCTGGTTCTTTTATCTTCTTCGTTATATGCCAAGATAATCTTTTTCACCACAGGATGACGTACCACATCTTCTTCTGTTAGATACACAAAACCAATCTCTTTTACATCTTTCAAAATTCGCATCGCTTCTTTCAGACCTGAATGTTGCTTTGGTGGCAAATCGATCTGCGTAGGATCTCCTGTGATGATAAATTTTGCATTCATCCCCATTCTCGTAAGGAACATTTTCATTTGAGCATGAGTAGTATTCTGCGCTTCATCCAAAATTACAAAAGCATCATCCAATGTACGGCCTCGCATAAAAGCCAAAGGCGCCACTTCAATTACTTTTTTCTCCATAAAGCCTTCCAGCTTTTCGTGGGGAATCATATCACGGAGCGCATCATATAAAGGCTGCAAATAAGGATCAAGTTTTTCTTTCAGATCTCCCGGTAAAAAACCAAGACTTTCCCCCGCTTCTACTGCAGGTCTCGTCAACACGATTCTTTTAACCTCCTTATCTCTTAAAGCCTTCGCTGCCAAAGCAACACTGGTATAAGTTTTACCGGTTCCTGCAGGTCCGATTGCAAAGACCATATCTTTTTTCTCGGTTTCTTTAACAAGCTTTTTAAGGTTGGTCGTTTTAGCTTTAATGATTTTTCCGTTAACCCCTTTAACAATGATATCCTGATCAAAGACAAGCTGTTTTTCGTTTTCATCTTTTAAATTGAGAATATTTTCTACGTCTTTCAGCCCGATAGAATTGTTTTTAGAAATAAAAGCGACAATATCGTCAAGCTTTTGCTTAAATATATCTAAAGCTTCCTGATTTCCCATCGCAAAGATAAAATGATCACGACCTGTAATTTTAATTGTCGGAAAGCTCGATTTTATTAAATTGAAATATTGGTTGTTTACTCCATAAAAGTTTTTTGAATCAATACCTTCTAAATCATACGTTAATTCAAACATGCAAATATTTTTATATTAGAATTTAAATTTAGAAGTTTTTTTTTAATTTTAAATTAAATTCTTATCCACAATAGCTGTTTCTTTCTTTTTATTTTAGATAAATTTGCAGTTCATCTCTTTTATTCATGTCAATTATTACCCTCACTTCAGATTTCGGACGTTTAGATTACAGAGTTTCGGCTATGAAAGGAAAAATTCTGTCTTTAAATCCTGAGGTAAACAGCGTAGATATTACCCATGATATTCAGGCTTACAACCTTATTCAGACGTCTTATATTGTAAGAAATGCTTACAAATATTTTCCAAGCGGAACCATTCATATTGTTTCTGTAGACAGTTTTTTTCATAAATCAAGAAAAAATATTTTATATAAAGCAGACGGGCATTATTTTCTGGCAGCAGATAACGGGCTTCTAAGTCTGGTTTTTTTTGACATCAAACCTGAAGCCATTTACGAAATCACGCTCAACAACAGATTTGATGATGTGGTAAACTTTACTTCTACCGACGTTTTTGTTCCTGTAGCCGTACATTTGGCTAATGGCGGGCTTCCGGAGGTAATCGGCAGAAAGATAGAATCTGCAAAACAGCTTTTGTTCCCAAAACCCGTTTACAATGAACCTGAAAAAATGATCATTGGCGAGGTGATGTATATTGATAATTTCGGAAATATAATCTCAAATATTAACAAAGATTTTTTTGAAACTTTGGCTAAAGGTTTTGAAAGTTTCACCATCAAATTCAGGAACTTAAGTCTTTCAAAAATATATTCCAGCCATACAGAATTGGTAGTAGACTGGGAAAGAGAAACCGAGTATCATGGGCAATCTGCAGCCATCTTTAATGACAGTGACCAACTAGAATTAACCATCTACAAAGGCAGCAAAAAAAATGGTGCAAAAACACTTTTCGGGCTTAATGTGGGAGAAAATATTTACATAGAATTTTTCTAAAATTATCTATTTCATAAAAAAACCGATTTTTTTTATATATTTGTCAAAATCTAAAATTTAAAAATGGCAGAATACAAATTATTGCTTCCTTCTATGGGTGAAGGCGTGATGGAAGCTACAGTTATCACTTGGTTATTCAATGAAGGCGACCAGGTAAAGGAAGATGATTCGGTAGTAGAAATTGCAACAGATAAGGTAGATTCAGACGTTCCGACACCAGTTTCGGGGAAAATTGTAAAAATCCTAAAACAAAAAGACGAAGTTGCAAAAGTAGGTGAAGCCATCGCTATTTTAGAAATTGAGGGAGAAGGCGGAAACACAGCTTCTGAAGAAGTAAAAACTGAAACTACAGCTCCCGACGCAGCAACCATTAAAGCAATTGAAGAGCCTTTAAACGCAACGGCGACTTCTCACATAGAATTTTCAGGAGATCTTTACTTATCTCCACTTGTAAAATCTATCGCTCAACAAGAAAATATTTCTGAATCTGAACTAAAAACCATCAAAGGAAGCGGTTTAGAAGGAAGAATTACCAAAGAAGATATTTTAGCGCACGTTGCCAACAGAGGAAACCAGCCTCAACAGGCAGTTCAGCAACAAGCGGCTCCTGCTCAGGCGACAGCTACTCCACCAGCAGTAACTTCAGCGCCGGCAACTACAATAAGTACAGCTGCAGGTGACGAAATCATTCCTATGGACAGAATGAGAAAAATCATCGCTGAAAACATGGTGAAAGCAAAACATATTGCTCCACACGTTACATCTTTCATCGAAACCGACGTTACCAACGTTGTAAAATGGAGAGCTAAAAACAAAGATATGTTCGAAAAACGTGAAGGTGAAAAATTGACTTTTATGCCTATTTTCGTAAAAGCAATTGTAAAAGCAATCCAGGATTTCCCTATGATCAATGTTTCTATCAATGGTGATAACATTATCAAGAAGAAAAACATCAATATCGGTATGGCAACTGCTTTACCAGACGGAAATCTTATCGTTCCTGTAATTAAAAATGCTGATCAGTTATCACTTTCAGGTCTGGCAAAAGCGATCAACGATTTGGCGTACAGAGCAAGAAACAAAAAATTAAGACCTGAAGATACTCAGGGCGCAACATATACTATTTCTAACGTAGGAAGCTTCGGAAACTTAATGGGAACACCTATTATTCCTCAGCCTCAGGTTGCTATTATGGCAATCGGAGCTATCGTTAAAAAGCCTGCTGTTCTTGAAACTAAAGATGGCGATGTAATCGCTATTCGTCAGTTGATGTTCATGTCTCACTCTTACGATCACAGAGTCGTAGACGGTTCTCTAGGCGGAATGATGTTGAAGCACGTTCATGATTACCTTCAAAACTGGGATCTGAACACTGAGATATAAGTAATAAATAATTGGTAATAAGTAATTTTTACCAATCAAAGTATAAAACCTTCGAATTTTTTCGGAGGTTTTTTGTTTTTAAAGTAATTCATTATCATTTTTAATACCTGTTGTGCATTTTCGAAAATAGCATCAAGTTACTGATCACTAGAACTTTGTATTTCTTTACTAAATGAAATGTCTTTGTTTACCTTAGAAAAAAAATACATTTCTTATAAACTTGGTCTTTCCTTGCGATAAAAAACGCACTGAAAAACAAAGAATTATAAATAAATACTCAGATTAAGCTAAACAAAGCCGTTTCACTTATTTCGAAAGACAATGATTCAAAATACACAACGTGTTTTTAATCTATAAAAGAATCTGGAAAACTTCAGAAATCTACTTATTATGAATTTCAAAATTTAGTAATCAGAATTGGCTATAAAATTTTCATATTCGTAAAAATTAGTTTAGATTTGAGACATGCGTAGAATATTGGTCTACATCCGAAAAGGCCTTAAAAAATCTTTCGATAACATCCGAAACGAACAGCTGAAACATAATTTGCTTCAGGCAATTCCTTTTTGGATAGGCTCGGTGATCACTGGTTTTTTTGCGGTCATGTATGCTAAAATATTTGCTTGGGGAGAAAATCTGCTTCATTTTATTTTAGAATGGCACGACTGGATGATTTTTATTATCGCTCCCATCGGATTTGTATTATCGTGGTGGTTGGTGAAAGAATTTGCACCCAATGCCAAAGGAAGCGGCATCCCACAGGTAATGGCCGCTGTAGAATTGGCAAATCCTAAGGAACATACGAAAATAAGAAGTCTTTTAAGTATAAAAATTATAGTATTTAAAATCATTTCTTCCGTTATTTTGGTTATTGGAGGCGGAGCTGTTGGTCGAGAAGGACCGACGATACAGATTGCTGGCTCTATTTTCAGAAAAGTGAATGAATATCTTCCGGAATGGTGGCCAAAAATATCTAAAAAAAACATGATCATGACCGGTGCTGCAGCCGGATTGGCAGCTGCATTCAACACGCCTCTTGGTGGAATCGTATTTGCGGTCGAAGAATTGTCCAAAACACACATCAATTACTTTAAAACAGCGCTTTTCACGGCAGTTATCATCGCAGGTTTAACCGCGCAGACTTTAGCAGGTTCTTATTTATATTTAGGCTATCCTAAAACTAATGATGTTTCATTAATGGTGATGTTTCCTATTATTTTGGTTGCAGGCGTTGCAGGAATTTTGGCGAGCCAGCTTTCAGTAACTATGCTTAGGATAAATGATTGGAAAAAAAGAAAACTGAAAAACGACAGAGCCAATGTACTATTTCTTGTAGGATGCGCTTTAGTCATTGCTTTCATTTCATTTTTTATAAGCCGAGAAGTTTTAGGTTCAGGAAAAGAAATTATGGAACGTGTTCTGTTCACCAGCGACAAACATGAAGATTGGTACGTTCCTTTGCTAAGAATGCTTGGCCCTGCCCTATCTTTTACTTCCGGAGGTGCAGGCGGAATCTTTGCCCCGGCTTTAACGGCGGGTGCAAGTATTGGTTCTGTAATTTCGGGTATAATTCATTTAACTCCTAATGAAACCAACGTTGTAATTCTGGCGGGAATGGTTGCGTTTCTTACCGGAATAACGAGAGCTCCCTTTACTTCTGCCATTATTGTTTTAGAAATGACCGACAGGCATTCTTTGATCTTCCATTTAATGTTGGCTGGAATGGTTTCTTCATTATTTTCAATATTAGTAAGCAGGCATTCTTTATATGATGTCTTGAAGATGAACTTCTTAGCAGAAATTAGGAAAGATTAAAATTTTCTTAAAAATATACCACAAATATCACTTATATTAGAATTGTATTCAATTTTTTATTAACTTGGGAAAGAATACAAAAACTAATTATTATGAAAAGACAATTACTCAATGTAATGCTGTTAGGGTTTCCCGTATTTGGTTTCAGCCAGATATTTCTGGAAAACTTTGATGGAAATGGTCAGGGAATCGCAGCCTGGACTGTACTAAATGTAGATGGATTAACACCTGCAACCTCTGTAAATTTTATAACTAATGGATGGAACCGCATCGACAGAGATGGAGCTAACGGAAGTTTTGGAGGCCCTGCCGGAAATTACGCAGCAATGAGTACCTCATGGTATACACCTGCAGGAACTTCAAATGACTGGCTAATCTCACCAACAATTCCTGTTTCCGGAGCTTCACCTACTTTATACTGGGATGCAAAAGCGCAGGATGCAGATTATCCCGACGGTTACAAAGTAATGCTTGCTCCAAATGCAGGCAACACAGTTGCAGATTTTACAGTTGAACTTTACAGTACTACCGGTGAAAACAGTAACTGGACAAGCAGAGCAGCAAGCTTAACTCCTTACATAGGTCAAAACGTTAGATTTGCTTTTGTAAATAATAGTACAGATAAATTTATGCTGATGGTAGATAACATCAAAGTAGATTTTACCTATGTGGCACCACCGCTTTCTTATTGTGGGCCTCTTTCTTTTGTAGACAGTTTATTTGGTGAAGATGGCGATGAACCAATAACACTGGTAAATTTTGCAGGAATTAATAATACAACTGCTGCCATTGCTTATACAGGAAACAGTCATGAATTTTTTCTTTCACAAACAGCTAATGTTACATCCGGCCAGTCGTATGACATTACTTTAAAAGGGAATACAGGCGGAAACTATGCGAGTAACTTTGCAGTTTTTATTGATTGGAATCAAAACGGAAACCTGAATGATCCTGGAGAAGTTTATGCCGTAACACAAACTATTACCAATTCTACGGGTACAGATGCTCTTCAGGCTGTACACACTATTACGGTGCCTACAACCGCTCTATCGGGCAATACAAGAATGAGAGTTAAGAAAATCTATGGAAGTACAGATCTTACCGATCCTTGTGAAGGCTCAGATTACGGACAGGCAGAAGATTACACGGTAAACGTCACTTCATCTTTATCTGTAAATGATGTTGCTAAAAAAGATTCAAATCTAAAAATATATCCTAATCCTGTTTCTGATGTTTTGAATATTGATTCAGCATCAAAAATAAAATCAGTGAAAATATATGATCTGAGTGGCAAAAATGTGTTAACTGAAGTAGTAAATACAAACAAACCAACGCTTAATGTTTCCAGCTTAATCTCCGGAACATATGTAATAACTGCAGAATCAGAAACCGGTTTGCAGTCTGCAAAAATAATCAAGAAATAATCATTTTTATTTTATGATAAACTAAAAGACCTGTTTTTACGGGTCTTTTTAGTTTTATAAATAATCTGCTGCATATTGCATATTACAAATAGATTTCATATTTTTGCACCTCGAAATAATTAACAAATTCATTTAACATTATGAACAATTACGAAACTGTTTTCATTTTAACTCCCGTTCTATCTGAAGCTCAGGTGGAGGAAGCAGTGAACAAGTATGTAGATCTTTTGAAAGAAAAGAACTGTGAGATTGTCACTAGAGAAAATTGGGGATTAAAAAAATTAGCTTATCCTATTCAACTTAAAAAGAATGGATTCTACACTTTAATCGAGTTTAAAGGTGAAGGAACTGTAGTTGCTGACTTAGAATTGGCATTCAAACGTGACGAAAGAGTAATTCGTTACCTGACTACAAAACTAGACAAGCACGCTATCGAGTACGCTGTAACTAGAAGAACTAAACTTAAAGCTTCAAGAGCTTAATTATTTATTAACCCAAAATTTAAAAAAGACAAGACATGGCAATAGATGATATGGCTAAACAAGCCTCAGCTGGAGGAGAATCTGAAGTAAAATTCCTTACACCACTTGATATCAATACTAAAACTGATAAAAAGTACTGTAGATTCAAAAAATTCGGAATCAAGCACGTTGATTACAAAGATGCTGATTTCTTATTACAATTCGTAAACGAGCAAGGTAAAATTTTACCTAGAAGATACACTGGAACTTCTTTGAAATACCAAAGAAAAGTTTCTTCGGCTATCAAAAGAGCAAGACACCTTGCTATGATGCCTTACGTAGCTGACTTATTGAAATAAGCTAAAAAGAAACAAGAGAAAAGAGAAAAGGTTTTGATCTTTTTCTCTTTTTTTAAGTTGCTGAATAAATAATTTAATTCTAACGATTTTTAGATTGAAGAAAAGAAATAATTTTTAAGACATTGGTCTTTCTTCTTTTTTCTTTGTTCTTTTCTCTAAAACTAAAAAACGGACAACAACAATGAACATTATTCTTAAAAAAGACGTAGAAAACTTAGGTCTTGAATTCGACACAGTAAATGTAAAGCCAGGTTATGCAAGAAACTTCTTGTTACCTCAAGGTTACGCTCTTTTAGCTACTCCTAAAAACATTGCAGCTCTTGAAGCTACTTTGGAAGCTAGAAAAGAAGAAGAAGCTAAATTAATCGCTACAGCAAACGGTGTAGTAGATCAATTGAAGAAAACTTCTATTACTATCCCTGCAAAAGTAGGTTCTGGTGACAAATTATTCGGATCTATCAACAATGCAGATCTTTCTGCTGCTCTTGCTAAAGCTGGAGTTACTGTTGATAAGAAGTATATCAAAATCCCTGGAAACACTATTAAGAGAACTGGTAAAGTAACTGCAAACATCAGATTACACAGAAATGTAGAATACAACTTCGAATTCGACATCGTATCTGACGCACCGGTAGAAGCTCCTAAACCAGCTGCTCCAAAGCCAGTAGCTAAAGTAGAAGAAACTCCTTCTGAAGAAGCATAAGAATTCAAGAGATTTTTCTCTAAAATATAAACCACTTCGTTTGAAGTGGTTTTTTGTTTTTATTATATTTTTTAGAAGCTATTTCCCGCTATCCACTCATACTCCTCACGCCACCCACTCTCCCACACCAAAACCCTCAAACTTCCCCACTCCTTGTTGCGGGGTAACCGTTTCTATCGGGGCTAGGAAATCTGTCTTTCATTCAATATTTGTTATTGCGAGGAGCGTAGTGATGAAGCAATCTCAAAATAAAACGATAAGCAAATTAAAAACTACATCTACTTTGTCATTCCGTAGGAATATAAACTCTCTTTGTAGAGACTGAGTTATGAAAACTATCGCCTAGATCCTTTCAGGATGACAAACTTTTTGAAAATCTTTATTATTTTTTTTAAAGAGATTGCTTCGTCAAGTCATTTCTTGCAATGACACAAAACATCACGCCAAAAATTCTAAAACTCTATAACTCCAATACTCTAAAACACTCCCACCCAAAAACACTCCCACTCAAGTATTCCCTTTCAATTTATGCAGATATTCAGTCGGCGGAATTCCAATTACTTTTTTGAAGATATTACTGAAAGAAGATAGACTGTTGTATCCCACCATCATGGCAATTTCATACATATTATATTTTTCTTCAATCATTAATTCCAGAGAGCGGGTGATCCTCAATGCACGAAGAAAACGAACGTAATTCATCCCTAAAATCTCTTTAAACTTTCTCGATAGCGTTCTTGTGCTCATTCCAAATTCTTTTGCGGTAGATTCAATGGTTAAAGGCTTTTCAAGGTTAGCATGAATGTATTGGGCAACCTTCAATAAAGTTTCATCATTAGGAAAAGGATGCTGAACCGGAAATGACAGTTTTTTATCTCGCTTTTCAGGTAAAATACCTTTTAAAGCTTTAAGGAAATAATAATTAGCACCATCATTCTTTGTGATTTTCCCATCCCAATCTTTTGTATATAAAATCATCTCTCTCAATAAATGACTGACCGAATAAATATTAATTTCATCAAAAAAGCCATCTTCATTTTCCTCTTTTTTAAAATAAAAATTATACAAATCTACTTTCGAGCTTGTAGAAAAAATATAATGCGGTGTTCCAGCGGGAATCCACATGAAGCATCTTGCCGGTAAATACCAGTGTTTCAAATCGGTAAAAACATGCACAATACCGCCTTCAGCATAGACTAATTGTGCAGAACTATGATGATGAATCTCTGTTTTCACATTGCCTGCAAGAACATGATAAATATAAAACTCAGCATCCAATTCTTCAACGGCTCCAAAATGACTGTCATTCATAAAATAAAGGTATGAAAAAAAATCAAATTGGCGTAAATGGACAAATATTTTTCTGTTTTCACAAATCATGTCTTTGTTATCACTGCGTAAATTTGCAGTATCAAAATCAATTTAGCAAAAAACCTTTAATAAATTTATGAAAATGATATTTAACGCACACAGATATCACTGTATGGCGTTGTGCTTATTACTCATAAGCAATCTTTTACACTCACAGATGATCAATTATCAACATCTCAGCTTGCAGCAAGCGGTTGAGATCGGATTAAAACACAATAAAAAAATTCAGATCAGTCATTTGAAAAACGAAATGTCGGAAACCAAAGAAAAAGATCTCAAAATGGAAAAACTTCCGGACATTGAGTTTCATACAAGCTACAATCAGGTTTCAAATCTTTTTCAACATGAAAATGGCGTATTTGGAAAAGCGACAAAGTATGACATCATCAATGGAATGTATGATTTTACGCTTTCGGCTTCCATTCCGGTTTATATGGGTGGAAAAATTAAAAATACAGAGAAAAAAGCAGCCATTGACACTGAAATTTCTTCATTAAAAACACATTTAGACAAAAGACAATTAACGATGGAAATCATCACCGCTTTTCTTCAGATTCATCATTTAAAAGAGCAGCAAGGTTTGATTAATGATAAAATGCACGAAGATTCTGTCAATATTAAACAAGTGAAAGCCTTAAAAGCAAATGGCGTTGTAACAGTAAATGAAGTATTGAGAACCTCGTTACAGCTTTCTAATCATAAAATGAGCTGGACAGAATTGGATAACGATGTACAGATTGCCGAACATAAATTAAAAACTATTCTTTCACTTCCCGAAAATCAGGAAATGCATGTTGATACAGAAGATTTGATTTCGGAGAATGCAGAAATTCCTTACGTGGATGAATTAACAGAAACAGCTTTGCATAAAAACGAATCTGTAGAAATGGCCAACAAAAATCTTTCGCTTAAAGAAATAGATCAAAAAATTACAAAAGCGAATTATTTACCGAAAATAACCGCAGGAGGAGAATATTTTTTAAAATATCCGAACATGATGTTTTTTCCGCCCGAACCTTATGCGTATCGTTTAGGAATGATCGGTGTCAATCTTACTTATCCTATCGAAAGTCTCTATAAAAATAAATACAAAATGCAGGAAGCAAAGGAAAATATTACTCTTGCAAAATTACAGATCGAAGAAAATGAAGAGAACATCAGGCACAGTGTTTACGAAACTTACAAGAAATTTGAAGAAACCGATCAGAAGGTAAAAATTGCAGAAGAAGCCATTAATCAGGCTAAAGAAAACTACAGAATTGTAAGAACAAAATACACCAATAAATTAAGCTTGATTACCGAATTAATTGATGCTGACAATGCTTATTTAGAAGCTCAATCTAATCTAATTTCAGTAAAAATAAATCGTCAGCTAAAATATTACCAACTCCAATACGCGATTGGAAACCTATAAAAACTATGGCACAAAAGCAATTAACAAGAAAGGAAAAAAGAATCAACAAAACGATTACTTTATTGGCGTGGATTCTCATTATAACAGGAATTACCGGAATGCTAAGCTTTTATCTTTTTTCTCGAAAAAATGTGACGACAAACGATGCGCAGATCGAACAATATATAACGCCAGTTTCAAGCAAAGTTTCGGGGTTTATTCAAACGATTATGTTTAATGAAAATCAATTCGTTCACAAAGGAGACACTTTAATTATAATTGATAATCGTGAATTTGTAAACCAAGTGAAAATGGCTGAAGCCAGCCTTAATGCCAATTCAAAAAATATTAATACCATCGAAAGCGGAGTAAAAACCAAAGCGAGCGATACTAAAATCATCGATGCTAAAATTGCTTCCGCCAAAATAGACATCTGGAGAACCGAACAGGATTTTAAAAGATATAAAAACTTAGTTTCAGAAGATGCCGCAACTGAACAACAGTTTGAAAATGCCAAAGCTTCTTATGAGCAGGCAAAAGCAAACCTTTTAGCTTTAGAACAGCAGAAAAATGCAGTGAAAGCCAGCGTAAATGAACAGGAAACAAAAGTTGCTCCGGTAAAAAGTCAGATTCAGCAAAGCTCAGCAAGTTTGAACAATGCTAAGCTTTTTCTTTCTTATACAGTAGTGACAGCTCCTTACGACGGTTGGGTTGGTAAGAAAACCATCCAGGAAGGTCAGTTGATTAAAGAAGGTCAGGCTTTGGTTCAAATTGTAAGCAAAGAAAAATGGATTATTGCCAATTATAAAGAAACTCAGTTGGGGCAGATCAACCAAAATAAAGAAGTTATCATCACAGCAGACGCTTATCCTGACGTAGAATTTAAAGGAAAAATAGTTTCGGTTTCTCCAGCTTCAGGTTCTCAGTTTTCTTTAATAAAACCTGATAATGCAACAGGAAATTTTGTGAAAATAGAACAAAGATTTCCGGTGAAAATTATTCTTAACAATCATCAAAACAACGAAAAACTACTTTCCGGAATGAATGTTCTGGTGAGTGCTAAAAAGATATAGAGTTTGAGGGTGGGAGTGTTTTAGAGTTTTTAGAGTTTTAGAGTTTTAGAGTTTTAGAATAAAAATATTCGGCTCGCAATTTTCAAATTATCTCATTGTCAAATTTTCAAATTACAATATTTTAGCGAAAAGACAGAATCGCAAGTTTGCCATCTTACCTTTACTTTTACACCGTTGCCCTTTTGTCTTTTCGCATTTTGTTTCAAAAAAAACATGCAACACAATACAATTTATCATAGATGGGTGCCGCAATGGCTGAAGATTCCTCTTTTGGTTTTAGCGCTGTTTCCTCACCTGATGTTGTTGTCGATATTACATTCTAATAGCGCCTTCACATCTTCTTTTATGGATGTAGATTCAGACGATATTCAATATTTAATGATTTTAATGTACGGAACATTTGTGGTTACACTTTTAGTAATACAGCGGTTTATGGCGTATTTCAGTGTGAAATATTATGTACTTTTAATGTCTTCCATTTCGGTCATCATACTCTACTTATTATCGGTTACCAATAATTATTATGCTATTTTGGTAATCAGGTTTTTGGAAGGAATTTTCGGAGTATTGGAAGGTGCTATTTTTTTACCGCTAATTATCGCCGAATTAAAAACCAGACACGCCAAAATCATCGCCTATCTTTTCATGTATTCCATCATGTTGACGGGCGGAACGATTACGACTTCTTTATTAAAATCTAGCATTGAAGATTACGATTTTCAGCATATGATTCTAATGATGGTTTATTTTCATGTTTTTATTTTAGTTATCGGAATTGCTATTTTTAACAGAAACAGGTTTTTCCCAAAAAAACCTTTGTATCAGTTAGATATCACAAGTTGGTTTCTACTTTGGACTTGTTTACAATCGGGAGGTTATGCTATTATCTACGGGAAAAGACTGATGTGGTTTGAATCTGACATCATTATTGTAAGTTTTTTCATCTTTCTGATTTCGGGAGGTTTATTTATGTTAAAACAGAGAAATTCTAAGCGTCCACTTTTTCATTTTGAAGTTTTTAGTTCTAAAAATGTGATCGTCGGAATGTTATTGTTTTTTATTTTTTATTTGATTCGTTCAGGTTTAAATAATGTCTACGCCATCATGGCAACCGTCTGGAAATGGCCTTGGGATTATATCGTCGATATACAATATTGGAATGTTGCCGGAACACTTATTGGTGTATTTTTATCAGGAATTTGTTTAACTAAAGGTGTTTCCTCAAGAATTGTTTTTTTTACCGGATTTATTTTATTGGCGGTTGATTGCGCCTGGTTTACTTATACATTTTATCCAGACACTACCCTTTCAACGATTTGTCCGCCTTTATTTTTGCAAGGAATTGCGCAGGGTTTATTATTTACGCCTTTGGTTTTCTTTTTAATTTCAGGAATGCCGGAAGATTATGTTGCCAATGCCACTGCTTTAGGAACTACAACCCGTTTCTGGACAACTGCGATCGGTTACGCTTTAATGCAGAATTTAATGCTTTTTTTAACGTTAAAACATTCCGATGCTTTAAGTTCTCAATTTACTGATACAAATCCGATTTTTTCCTCGCAATGGAACCAACTTTTTGGATCAAATATCACGCAACTTCCCATAAATGAATCTTTATCCCTAACCGCGGGAGCTTTTAAAGCTAAAATAAATGCGCAGGCAATATTGTTGTCTAATATGGAGATTTTTACCGGATTATTTTGGTTAGCTTTAATAACAGCATTTGTGGTTTTACTGTATCATCCGGTAAGGATTGCCGTCAGAAATATTATGTAAAATTTTTAGGCAGAAAATTTGCTATCATTCATGAAATTGATTTATGGAAATTCAGGAAATCGTCTCAAAACAGAAAGCATTTTTTAAAACACAGCAAACGAAAAATATCAGGTTCAGAAAAATGTATCTTGAAAAACTTCGGGATGTGATTTTACAAAATGAAAATCTTTTATACGAAGCTATTTACAAAGATTTTGGAAAGTCAAAATTTGATACATTTACCACAGAAATTTCCTTTATTTTAAATGATATTAAGTATTATCTAAAGAATTTAAAGTCGCTTTCAAAACCTAAAAAAGTACGCACAAATCTTGTTAATCAGATTGGAAAAAGTAGAATTCATTCCGAACCTTTAGGAAATATTTTAGTGATCGGCGCATGGAATTATCCCTATCAACTTTCATTATCTCCAATCGTTGCAGCTTTGGCAGCCGGAAACTGCTGTATTTTAAAGCCAAGCGAAATTGCCGAAAATACAATGAAAGTGATGGTAAAAATCATCAATGACAATTTTCCACCAGAATATTTATTCGCTTACGAAGGCGGAATTGATGAAACAACAGAACTTTTAAAGCTGAAATTTGATAAAATATTTTTCACAGGAAGTACGAAAGTAGGAAATATCGTTTACAAAGCTGCTGCAGAAAATTTAACCCCGGTTGTTTTAGAATTAGGAGGGAAATCTCCGGCAATTATTACAAAAGACGCCAATCTTGAAGTGGCAGCTAAACGAATTGTTTGGGGCAAGTTTTTAAATGCCGGACAAACCTGCGTCGCTCCGGACTACTTATTGATCGAAGAATCTGTACAGGAGCAGTTTTTAGAAATGCTAAGAAAAAATATTCAGCAATTTAAATATGAACCTGAATCTGAACATTACACAAAAATCATCAATAAAAAGAATTTTGAACGGTTAATTAAATTGGTCAATCAGGACAAGATTTATTTTGGAGGAGAATATGTTGAAGAAAAATTATACATAGAACCAACGATTCTAACAAATATTAATTGGAAAGATGACGTGATGCAGGAAGAAATTTTTGGGCCGATTTTACCTGTAATTTCTTTCACTAATTTCAATTTAATTTTAAATGAAATTATAGAATTGGAAAAGCCTTTAGCTGTATATCTATTTACAAATAATGCTGAAGAAAAAGAAAACTTCACGAATAAACTTTCTTTTGGAGGCGGCTGTATTAATGATGTAATGATGCATTTAGGAAATGAAAACCTTCCGTTTGGAGGTGTTGGGAACTCCGGAATCGGAAATTATCACGGAAAATTTGGTTTTGAAACTTTTTCACATCAAAAAGCCGTTCTACAACGAGCAACCTGGGGCGAACCAGACATAAAATATCCGCCTTATTCCGAGAAAAAACTAGGCTGGATTAAAAGATTTATGTAAAACAAAAACCGGGAAAATTTTCCCGGTTTTACTTTTTATGACTTTGGAGCCCACTGATTGAAAAATTCTTTTGTTTTTTCTAAACTGTATCCTTTTCCTTCTTCCAAAACATCACTTTGCTGGATGTGAATCATTTTACCATTTTTATCTAAAACAATAAAAACAGGATAACCAAATTTCTCTCCAGGATTTCCATACTGACTAAAAACTTTTTCGTTTTTATTATCCGGAGAATAATTTAAGTGATAATAAAGATAATTTTTATCAACCATTTTCTTCAATTCCGGAGTTGTCTGTACATATTGATTGAATCTCAAACACCAAATACACCAGTTTCCACCCGCCTGAATCATAATGTTTTTTCCTTCTTTCTTAGCCTGAGCTACCAGTTTATTAATATCCGCTTGTGCATCCGCTTTAGGATCGTAAGGCTTAGGCAGCTTTGCTTTTTCTTCTGCCGCAGCTTTTTTCTTCGCTTCCAGTTCTGCTGCACCACTTTTTACCAACAAAGCTTTATCGCTTGAATTTTTAACTTTTGTTGGTTTTTCAATCTTCTGAGCCCAAGCCAAAGTGCTTAAAGCTAGAAGAGCTACTAACGACATTTTTTTCATACTTTAAAAATAAAAATAATAGTTATTACCAGCAAAAATGAAACCATATTTTTTTTATCACTAAATTTGCATACTTTATGAATTTTCTGATAAAAATACTTTTCCTGATTTCTAAGATGCCGCTTAAAATATTATATATTTTTTCGGATATTATCTTCTTTTTAAATTTCTATTTTGTCGGCTACAGAAAGAAGATTATTACACAAAATTTAAAAAATTCTTTTCCTGAAAAAACAGAAGCGGAAATTAAAGAAATAAGAAAAAAATTCTATCTCAATTTCTCAGATTATTTGGCTGAGACCGTAAAGTCATTCAGTATTTCTGAAACTGAAACACGTGTCAGAATGCAGCATATCAATCAGCATTTATTTCACGAGGCTAAAGCTGAAGGTAAAAATATCATTCTCATGGCGGGACACGTTTTTAACTGGGAATGGATGAATGCTTTGGCAACACTGACTCCACAAAAAAACTCACATCCGGTTTACAGAAAGGTAAACAGCAGCTTTTGGGAAGATCAGATGAAGAAAGTCAGAAACAAGTTCGGAAACGAAGCTTTAGAGGCTAATGAAGTTATTTTAAATATTTTCAGGAACCAAAATGACGGTGAATCTATTTATATGTTTGTAGCAGATCAGACTCCGCATGTTGCTCACGTCAATTATGGTTTAAAATTTTTAAACCAGCGAACTCCTGCTTTTATCGGTTATGATAAACTGGCAACAAGAATGGATCTGATTTTTATTTATTGTGAAATGAAGAAGGTAAAAAGAGGTTTTTATCAGGTTAATTATCACAGAATTTATCCGGATGGAGAAAAGTTTGTAAAAAATGAAGTCGTAAGAAAATTTCATCAGTTACTTGAAAATACGATCAGAAAAAATCCCGACAATTATCTTTGGTCACACAGAAAGTGGAAATATCAGGATTCTATTAAAACTTATGATGGTGAATAAATGACAGAAAATTCTAAAAATATAGCCGTAGTTATTTTAAACTGGAACGGTAAAAACTGGCTTCAAAAATTTCTTCCAAATGTTATCCGCTTTTCTCAAGAAGCTGAAATTTACGTTATCGATAATGATTCAACAGATGATTCTATTGATTTTTTAAAACAAAACTTTCCTACTGTAAAAATTGTAATTAATGATAAAAATTATGGTTTTGCCGGAGGTTATAATGAAGGGTTAAAAAAAATAAATGCAGAATATTATTGTCTTCTGAATTCTGATGTGGAAGTTACAGAAAACTGGATCGAACCTGTTTTAGATTTATTTAAAAAAGATAAATCAATTGCTGCAATTCAGCCTAAAATTTTGTCTTTTAACAATAAAAATTATTTTGAATTTGCCGGAGCTGCAGGTGGTTTGATCGATAATTTGGGGTATCCGTATTGCAGAGGAAGAGTTTTTGATGATTTGGAAGAAGATAAAGGGCAATACAATGACGAAACAGAAATTTTCTGGGCTTCAGGATGTTGCTTCTTCATAAGATCAAAAGATTTCTGGGAGCAGAATGGTTTTGATGAAAGATTTTTTGCACATCAGGAAGAGATCGATCTTTGCTGGAGATTGATTAACTCCGGCAAGAAAATATTTTATACCGGAAAATCACAAGTTTACCATGTGGGAGGCGGAACTTTAAATAAACAGAGCGCTCAAAAAACTTTTCTTAACATTAGAAATAACCTTTCGATGATGGTGAAAAATCTCCCTTTTCCTCAATTGATTTGGGTTATATTTATAAGAATGCTCTTAGATGGAGTTGCTTCTCTATATTTTGCCTATAAGTACGGATTCTCACATCTTTGGGCTGTTGGAAGAGGACATTTTGGGTTTTACAGGCAGCTTCCCGGAACACTTAAACTTCGTCAAAAACACCAAAAATCAAAGTTTTACCAAACGAAATGGCTTATTTTCAAGCATTTTTTAAGTAAATAATTCGTAACTTATAATTTATAAATTATTACAATGGATTTCTGCGCATTAGATTTTGAAACCGCCACTCACGAGAGACATTCTGCTTGTGAATTGGGAATATGTATTGTTCAGGATTCTAAAATTGTGGAAACTAAAACGTGGCTTATAAAACCGCCAAGCTTTCCGTATTTTCATCAGAGAAATATTGATGTGCATGGCATTTTACCAAGTGATGTAAAAAATGCACCGAGATTTGATGATATCTGGTACGAAGTACAGGAAATGATGTACGGTACATTGATGATTGCGCATAATGCGAGTTTTGATGCAGGAGTTTTGAAAGGATGCCTTGATTATTATGGGATGTTTACCCCAAAATTAAATTATCTCTGCAGTATTCAGTTAGCTAAAAAATCATGGAATTATCTTCCAAAATATGGTTTAAAACATCTTGCAGAATATCATAATATTCAATTTAAACATCACAGAGCCGGAGATGATGCAGAAGCTTGTGCCAGAATTTCGCTTTTAGCTTTTGAGAAGCTTTTTATTACAAGTAACGATGAAGTTTCAGATTTTATGAAGCAGAAAATCAAAATGCTTTAGTCATCAAATTTCCGCTTACAGAATCACTGTCTTCAAAGCATACTTGAGAAAATCTTATCCAAATTAATTGCTTAAAACCTGAGATAAAAGATTAAATTTGGGAATATCAATTTCAAATTGCTCTTTGGTATCTGAGTTTTCGACCAAGTATTTCCCACTCATATTGCCAACGCCTGAACGCAGCATTACATTAGAAAAATATGCAAAATTATCCCCGATTTCCACATCCGGAGTCAGACCTATTACACCGTCACCGACAACTTCTGTAAACCCAAATCCTACATCGAAAATAAGCCATTTTCTTTTGAGAACCTTAATCGGGAAGTCACCATCGTTTTCTATGACGATATTATATTTAAAAACATAACGGTTTTCTGAAGGATAAGAATTCTTGCTATCATATTCAGGATCTACCGAAACCTTGATATTAGAAGTAATTTTAGAAAACATTTCATTCAATTTAAAACATTAAATACAAAAATCTCGCCTTTTTTGAAGGCGAGATTGTAGATATATATCTATTTAAAAAAATATTATAATCCTAAGCCTTTTCTTTCGTCTCCACCCAATAGAATTTCTACCGGATTGTCGATCCCTTCTTTTACCGCAACAAGGAATCCTACAGATTCTTTACCGTCGATAATTCTGTGGTCATAAGACATTGCAACATACATCATTGGACGAATAACAACCTGCCCGTCAACCGCAACCGGTCTCTGGATAATGTTGTGCATTCCTAAAATTGCAGATTGTGGCGGGTTGATAATTGGCGTAGACAACATAGACCCGAAAGTACCACCGTTTGTAATCGTGAAAGTACCACCAGTCATCTCGTCAACCGTAATTTTACCGTCTCTTACTTTGATAGCCAAATCTTTGATGTTTGCTTCAACACTGCTGAAAGACATATTCTCTGCATTTCTCAATACCGGAACCATCAATCCTTTAGGACCTGAAACGGCAATTGAAATATCGCAGAAATCATAGTTTATTTTGAAATCTCCGTCAATTGATGCATTCACATCAGGATACATTTGCAATGCTCTAGTAACCGCTTTTGTAAAGAAAGACATGAAACCAAGTCCTACTCCGTGTTTCTGAGCAAATTCTTCTTTATATTGCTTTCTTAATCTGAAAATCTCAGACATATCAACCTCATTGAAAGTCGTCAACATTGCAGTTTCGTTCTTTACAGAAACTAATCTCTGAGCGATCTTTCTTCTAAGAACTGAAAGTTTAGTTGTTGTAGTAGATCTAGCACCTGTAGCTGTTAAAGAGCTTCCTCCCATTGCCGGAACAGCAGCTAATTCAGCATCAGATTTAGAGATTCTTCCGTCTCTTCCAGAACCTGAAACCTGAGCAGCATCAATTCCTTTTTCGTCAAGAATTTTCTTGGCAGCCGGAGAAGGAGTACCTGTAGCATAAGATTGAGGAGCAGCCGGAGCTGGTTTTGGAGCTTCAGCTTTCGCAGGTTCAGCAGCTTTAGGCGCTTCTTCCTGTTTTGGAGCTTCAGCAGCTGGAGCAGCACCTTCTGGTTTAGCAGCATCCATATCAATTAAACAAACAACCTGACCTACTTGTACTACATCACCTTCTTCTGCTTTTAAAGTGATAATACCACTCTCTTCTGCAGGTAATTCTAAAGTTGCCTTGTCTGAATCTACTTCAGCGATTGGTTGATCTTTTTGTACATAATCACCATCTTTTACAAGCCAAGTTGCAATTTCAACTTCTGTAATTGATTCTCCCGGTGAAGGAACTTTCATTTCTAAAATTGACATATCGTATTTTTTATTTTTTTAATTGATATTAAGTTTTTTTAGACTAGAAGAGTAAAGACAATAGATAAAAGACTTTTAAAACCTAATTTCTAACCTCTAATTTCTAACTTCTAATTTTTTATTAAGCTGTTACCGGTCTTTTAGCCGGAGCATCATCTCTGTCGAATACTCTGTTGATTACAGCATTTTGGTTTTTCTCAAACATTTTGTGACTTCCCGGAGCCGGAGCACCACTTGGCACCGGCGAAACAACCTGAATTCCTGTATCTCTGAAATTTCTTAAGATATAAGACCAAGCCCCCATATTTTCCGGTTCTTCCTGAGCCCAAACGATTGATTTTTTGTTTGCATATTTAGCAAATACAGCTTCGATAGCGTCATTTTGAAGCGGATATAATTGTTCAAATCTTACTAATGCAACATTTTCACAATTCAGTTCTTCTTTTTTAGCTAATAATTCGAAGTATAATTTACCAGAACACAATACTAATTTTTCTACTTTCGCAGGATCTGCAGTAGGATCATCTAAAATCGGCTGGAATCCTTTATTTGCAAAATCTTCAAGCGGAGAAACCACTTTTGGATGTCTTAATAATGATTTTGGACTCATTACAATTAATGGTTTTCTGAACGACCATTTCAACTGTCTTCTCAACAAGTGGAAATAGTTAGCAGGAGAAGTAATATTCGCTACCACCATATTTTCGTTAGCACAAAGGGTAAGGAATCTTTCCAATCTTGCTGAAGAGTGTTCTGCTCCCTGACCTTCTGAACCGTGAGGCAACAACATTACCAAACCGTCCTGAATTTTCCATTTTTCTTCTGCTGCAGCCAGATATTGGTCAACAATAATCTGAGCTCCGTTTACGAAATCTCCAAACTGTGCTTCCCAAATCGTTAAAGTATTTGGAGATGCCATTGCATACCCATAATCGAATCCTAAAACTCCGTATTCTGAAAGGTGAGAGTTGAAAACATCAAATCTGCTTTCTGAAACTTCTTTTAAAGGAACATATTCTTCTTCTGTATCTTCAGTTTTTACAACAGCGTGTCTGTGAGAGAATGTACCTCTTTCTACATCTTCACCAGAAATTCTTACGTTGTTACCTTCTACGAGAAGAGTAGCATAAGCCAGCCATTCTCCTAAAGCCCAATCTAAAGAGTTTGCTTCAATAGCTTTGATTCTGTTATCAAACAGTCTCGTAATTTTGTTGATGAATTTTTTATCTGCTGGAAGTGTTGACATTTTAATTGCCAATTCTTTCAACTTCGCTAAATCATATTTTGTATCAACGGCATCCTGAACAGCTCCTCTTTTTGCAATCGGGAAATTCGTCCAGTCATCTGCCATGAAAATATCCATCACATTCTTTTCGATTTCTTTAGAAGCATCAAAGTCTTTATCTAAAAGCGCTTTGAATTCTGTTTCCATTTTGGCGATAACATCATTTGAAGTCACGCTGTCTTTCAACAGTTTTTCTTTATAAATCTCTCTTGGGTTAGGATGTTTTGAGATCAGTTTATACAAATTAGGCTGAGTAAATCTTGGCTCATCCCCTTCGTTATGACCATATTTTCTGTATCCTAATAAATCGATATAAACGTCTTTACCAAATTTAGCTCTGAAATCAGCTGCAAAATGCATCGCATGAACTACCGCTTCAGCATCATCTGCATTCACGTGCATTACAGGCGATTCTGTTACTTTTGCAATATCTGTACAATATGTAGAAGATCTCGCATCCATATAATTGGTCGTAAATGACACCTGGTTATTTACAACGATATGAACTGTACCTCCGGTTTTGTACCCTTCCAAAGTCATCATCTGAGCCACTTCATAAGCAATACCCTGACCTGCCAATGCACCATCTCCGTGGATAATGATTGGTAAAACCTTAGAATAATCTTTATACTTATCATCTACTTTTGCACGGCAAATACCTACTACCAAAGCAGCAACAGTTTCTAAGTGAGACGGGTTCGGCGTCAAATTAATGGCAACTTCTTCACCGGAAGCTGTTTTTATTTTTTTGGATGAACCTAAGTGATATTTTACGTCACCTGAGAATACATCTTCTTCAAATTCTTTGCCTTCAAATTCTGAGAAAATCTGCTTGTAAGATTTCCCGAAAATATTTGTAAGAACATTTAATCTTCCTCTGTGAGCCATCCCAAGAACAACCTCATCAACGCCAAGTTGAGAAGATCTTGAGATCAACTGATCCAAAGCTGGAATTAAAGTTTCACCACCTTCAAGTGAGAATCTTTTCTGGCCAACAAATTTTGTGTGAAGATAATTTTCAAACGCAACCGCCTGATTTAATTTCAACAAAATTTCGGTTTTTTCGTTTGCAGAAAGAACCGGGTGGTTTTCGTTCACCTGAAGCCACTGCTTGATAAAATCTTTCTCCTGAACATTGTTGATGTGCATATATTCAACACCGATAGAATCGCAGTAGATGCTTTGCAAATGCGTGATCAAATCCTGTAAAGTTGCAGGACCTTTCATTCCTGTTTCAACTGCGCAGTTGAATTTTGTATTTAAATCTGACTTGTCAAGACCAAAATTTTCAATATCCAAAGTCGGCGTATAATGCCTTCTTTCACGCACCGGATTGGTTTTGGTAAACAAGTGACCTCTCGTTCTGTAAGCTTCAATAAGGTTTACCACCTTAAATTCCTTCTTGATGTGCTCCGGAACTTCACCATTTGAAGCCGCCTGAGAAATCTGCTGTACTGCAGGTGAAGATTTCACCGAATTTTGTACATACTGGATGCTTTCGTCATCACTGTAGTTCTCAATCGCAAAATCAAAGCCTTGAAAAAAGGCTTTCCATGATGGTTCTAAGGAGTCAGGGAATTTTAAGTATTGTTGGTATAAATCCTCAATTAACTGAGAATGAGCTGCGTTTAGGAATGAAAATCTGTCCATTATTACAGTTTATCTATTATTAAATTTTGTTTAACGTATTAATCTTCAAATTTAATAAAAAAAACCGAGTTGGGATAGCCTCAAAACCTTAAAAAAAATATAAAAAAGATAATTGGGAAAAAATCATCTATAAACAGAGAGAGAAAGTTTAAGATTAACATTCTGACCATCTACAGGCGGTTCTATAAAAGTCTGATAAACATCACCATAGCGCATTTCATCTTTCTTTGCTTTTTGTATAAGCTGCTGAATTGCTTTTATTCTCGCCGAATAAGATCCTTTGTAATACATCACATAATTTTCTGTGGGGCTCACAGATCTGAAACTGAAATTATTATCTGCAATTCCTATTTTTTTTGACAATGGAATTCCGAAAAAATAAGACACCTCGTTATCTTTAAAATTGTCGGCATCAGTGATAAGAACAGGGTATCCTACTTCATCATTTTTTTTACCTAAATCCATTGTTACGAAATTATTTATTTTGTTGTAATTCATAACGATGTTTCTGTATAAAGCATCTTTTTTATTGGAAGTACTTACATTCACTCCCAAAATCATTTTTTCTTCTTCTTTTTCAACCATGAGACTGTCATATTTTATCGCAGCCAGCTGATTATCTTTTTCCACTTTGTTGCTTAAAACATTTTTAAGATTAAGCATGCTTTTATCAATATTTTCTGCAAATTTATCTTCCGTCCAAAAATTCTGGGCTCTTGATAAAACCGATAATTTCGGCGTATGAACATACCAGGTAATTTTTGTTTTTTCGGCTGAAACTGCAGTAAATTTCACATCAATCAAAGTAGGATTTTCATCTTCATCTTCAAAAAGCTGATACCTAAGCGTTTTGTTGGGATTTTCATAACGGATAAACATCTCGCCTCCATCTTCACTTTTAGGATCATTGTAGCTGATAGCGCTTCCTTTTCCTTCGTACGGAGAATAGTAATCAATGGCAATACTTTTTGAACTTGAAAAGAAATTATTCCAACGGGTGAAATTCTGTAAATTATTAAACTGATTAAAAACCTTTTCCACAGGATAATCAACCTCTTTTTCTATGGTAAACTCTTTACTTTCATCTACAAAATAGTACATGGAAGCTGCATAAGCACCCACCAACAAAATTATAATAACCGCTATGATTTTGAAAAAACGCATCGCACAAAAGTAATACAAATAAAAAAAGTGACCAATATCTTGATCACTCTTGTTTTTTATTTTTGATGGGTAATGGAGGTTTGATGTTTAACGCTTGATATTCGGCTACAAAAATTTTAAATTAAAAACTAAACTTGAAAATTATTAACTCTCAAAAACATCCAGCTTCCAACATCAAACGTCTAACCCCTTATCCGATATGAGTTCCCGGAGGAAGCATTGCACCTTTTTTCACCACAACAATTCCGTCCTGTACCGAATGTGTTCCGTAATCACCATCCTGAAGATGTTTTCCTCCAATAATTCTTACATTGTCGCCGATGTAGCAGTTTTTATCTAAAATCGCTTTTTCGATATAGCAGTATTTTCCGATTCCCATATTGGGTAAACCTTTTCGGTCGTTATCTACAATCTCTAAGGTATTTTGATAAAAATCGGCTCCCATAATATATGAATTTACAATCGTGCTTCCTTTATCAACTCTTGTACGGTTTCCAATCACAGAATTTTCTATTTTATCTGCCATAATAATACATCCGTCTCCGAATACCGCCTTACTTACATAAGAGCCATTAACTTTAGAAGGTGGAAGCATTCTAGCACGCGTAAAAATAGGTGCTGAAGAAAACAGGTTAAACTGCGGGAAATCGTGGCAAAGATCTAAGTTGGCTTCGTAGAAAGATTCAATTGTTCCTATATCTGTCCAATATCCTTCGTATTGGTAACTAAGTGTTGTATATTTTCCGATAGAATTTGGGATAATATCTTTTCCGAAATCGTCTCCCGCACCATCTTCAAACATTTTTTTAAGAATGCTTTTAGAGAAAATATAAATTCCCATCGATGCTAAGAATTCTTTTCCTTTCACTTTGTTTTCATCTGAAACTTCAGATTGCAGACCGTCAAGCTCATCAAAGCCCGGCTTCTCAACAAATGAAGTAATATTCCCTTCATCATCAGATTTTAAAATTCCAAATCCGGTTGCATCTTTTGCATTAACGGGAATGGTTGCAATTGTAACATCACCACCATTATCAATATGAAAATCGAGCATTTCATTAAAATCCATCTGATACAACTGATCTCCGGAAAGAATAAGAATATACTCATAATCGTACTTCTCAAGATGCTTCATCGATTGGCGAACCGCATCTGCAGTACCCTGAAACCAACTGTCGCTGTCAACATTCTGCTCAGCCGCCAAAATATCTACAAAACCCTGACTAAAAATATCAAAGTGGTAAGAATTTTTGATGTGCGAATTGAGGGAAGCCGAATTAAACTGGGTTAAAACCAATATCTTATTAAGCCCTGAATTAAGACAATTTGAAATCGGAATATCTACCAATCTGTATTTTCCAGCAATAGGAACAGCGGGTTTTGATCTTGTATACGTTAACGGAAAAAGCCTTGTTCCTCTACCTCCTCCCAACACAATGGAAATGACGTTGTGTTTCATAAATATCTGCGTTTTGTTTAATTTTTATATAGTGTTAAATACTTTTCTGCTGATTTCTCCCATGCAAAGTCAAATTTCATATTAGACAAAATCAATTCATCCATTTTCGCTTTGTCTTTGTAAATATTCAAAGCACGGCTCATTGCGTGAATGATATCATCTACCCCTGGGTAAGTAAAATTCAAGCCGGAACCTCCGGTTGTAATATCTTTTACAGTATCTCTCAATCCGCCGGTGTAGCTTACGACAGGAACAGTTCCGTAACGCATCGCATACATCTGATTGAGACCACAAGGTTCAACTCTAGAAGGCATCAACAAAAAATCTGCCGAAGCGTAAATTTTGTGAGAAAGATGTTCTTTATATCCGATATCTGTGGCAAAATTGGAGTATACAGAATCAAGCTCTCTCAACTGTTGTTCTATATAAGCATTACCTGAGCCAAGCACCATAATATTCAACCCTCCAAAACTTTGCTTTATGCTTCTCCAGATTAAATCCGGTAGCAAATCGGCACCTTTTTCTGTAGCAAATCTTCCGATAAATGCAAATAAAGGAAGATCAGGATTTAAGCCATACTCCTTACAAAGTTTAATTTTATTTTTTTTCTTCGTTTTTAAAACGTTTTTAGTGTTAAAATTAAAATCGATCATCGGATCAGTCTGAGGATTCCAGACATCGGTATCGATACCATTGATAATCCCGTATGCTTTAGAAAATTCTTCTCTTACTAAACTTTCAAGACCTCTGAAACTCACAAACAACTCTTCAAGATAACCTTCGGAAACTGTCGTAAAAGCACCGCAGCATTTAATCATACTCGCCAAAGGATTGATAAGGCCATTCCAATCCAGAAGTCCCCATTTGTAGTGATCAAAAGCAGGCATATAGCTTACCATATCCCAACTCATCATTCCCTGATATTCGCCATTGTGAATGGTTCCGACAGTTTTAACGCCTTTCAGAAATTCAAATTCGTAACAGTTTTCTATCATAAAAGGAACCAAACCTGTGTGATAATCATGACAATGCAAAACATCAGGACGTATTTTCATGGCAGACAACCAATGCAGAACGCCATGTTGGAAAGCTAAAAACTGAAAATTTTCATCTGCATATCCGTAAGGATTTTCGCGGTCAAGTAATCCCGGTATTTTCACCATAAACAATTCAAATCCCAATACATCAGTAGTCTCTTTCAACACCTGTACCTGAAGCATATTGGATCCCTGATGAATAAAACCGTCAAAAACTATTTCAAAATCATAATCATACACAAAATGCTTGTTGTACCAAGGCATTACCACTTTTGCATTGACGTCTTTTATTTTATTCTGATATTTTGGTAAAGCACCGACCACATCTGCAAGTCCGCCAACTTTTGCTACGGGATAACATTCTGTACTGAGGTGAAATATTGTCATTTTTTATGTTGTTTAATCCTATTTAATTTATAATTTTTATCTTTTTTCTGTCTTAAAACAATTCCGGAAAGTGGCGGAAGATTGAGACTGATTGATTTTGGACGATTCATCCATTCATCACGATCTTCTCTGAAAATATTCGCATCTACTCCGCTTCCACTATATTTTTCATCATCAGAATTAAGAACCACTTCCCATTGTGTGCCTGAATTTACGCCAACTTTATAATCTAGAACATTAGGCGTAAGATTTAAGATCACCATAAAAACATCATCTCTTTTCTTCCCTTTTCTTAAATAAATATAAACGGAATTATCCTGATCGTTGGCTTCAACCCATTCAAAACCATTTTGGTTAAACTGATTTTCAAAAAGTGCTGTTTCGCTTTTATAAAGATGATTCAAATCTTTCACTAACGTCTGCAAACCTTTATGTACCGGATATTGCAACAAATGCCAATCTAAGCTTTTCTTAAAATTCCATTCGTTGGTTTGCCCGAATTCATCTCCCATAAAAAGCAATTTTGCTCCGGGATGGGTAAACATATAAACATACAAGGCTCTGAGATTGGCAAATTTCTGCCATTCGTCACCTTTCATCTTGTAGATCAAACTGGCTTTTCCATGCACCACTTCATCATGTGAAAGCGGAATCATATAATTTTCATTATACATGTACATCGACGAAAAAGTGAGCTTGTGATGGTGGTTTTTTCTGTCTGCAGGATCTTCTTTAAAATAAAATAAAGTATCGTGCATCCAGCCCATCATCCATTTCATTCCAAATCCTACGCCACCGTCGTGCACAGGTTTTGTAAGCATTGGAAAATCTGAACTTTCTTCGGCAATGGTCATTATATTATCTCCGAATTCTTTATAAACGGCGGTATTAAATTCCTGTAGGAAAGTTTTCGCTTCAAGATTTACGTTTTCACCAAAAATATTAGGTTCCCATTCACCTTCATTTCTTGAGTAATCAAGATGAAGCATAGACGTTACTGCATCTACCCGAAGCCCATCTGCATGATAACGATCGAGCCAGAACACTGCATTTGAGATCAGGAAAGACTTCACTTCATTTCGTCCGTAATTAAAAATATATGATTTCCAATCCGGATGAAACCCTTTTCTGGGATCTTCATGTTCATATAAATAAGAACCGTCAAAACGATGCAAACCATTGGCATCACCCGGAAAATGCGAAGGAACCCAATCTAAAATAACGCCAATATTATTTTTGTGAAGTTCATTGATCAGAAACATTAAATCCTGCGGAGAGCCAAAGCGAGAAGTTGCGGCAAAAAAACCGGTTATCTGATATCCCCAACTCGGATCATACGGATACTCCATTACAGGCATAAATTCTACATGCGTAAAACCCATTTCGGTAATATACGGAACTAATTTGGCGGCTATATCTCTATAATTTAAAAATAATTCAGGATGATCTTCATTTCGTATCCATGACGCTAAATGTATTTCGTAAACAGAAATAGGCGCATCTAAACTATTTTTCTTCCAGCGTTTTTCAAGCCATTCTTTATCTTCCCATTCGTACCAGTTAGTAGAAACCATGGAAGCTGCCTGCAGGTTTTGTTCCCAGCTTAATGCATAAGGATCGCTTTTTTCTAAAATCTGTCCCTGAGCTGTTTCTATCGCATATTTATAAAGTGTACCCCACGAAAGCGCAGGAATAAAACCCTCCCAGATACCGGATTGATCCCATCTGGGAAAAAGTATATGTTCACGGTGATTCCAGTTGTTAAAGTTCCCTATAACAGACACTTTTTTCGCATTCGGAGCCCAAACCGAAAAATAAACCCCCTTTACTCCGTCTTTTTCAACAGAATGTGCACCAAACTTTTCGTAGAGCTTGTAATGTTTACCTTCTTTGAAAAGATATACATCGTGATCCGTAAAAAGGGTGTAGGTTTTTACAAAATTCATCATAATCGGTTTTTGGTCTAAATCATCTACATCTATCTTTACTGAATAACGATGACTATCAAATATATGAAATTTTCCCTTGGCAGAAGCTATTTTTAATCAATATTAAAAAGAATTCATAAAAATATTTTTTATAAATTTAAAAGTTTTAAACCGTTAAAAACACTTAATGAAATTTACACTCAATACGGCAGAAAAAGACAGCAGACCTATTTTTATCACCGGAAACTTTAATAAATGGAACCCTAAAGATTACAATTTCAAACTCGATATTTCGGATGAAAGTACATACAGCATTGAGATTGATGATCAGTTGCTTCCAGATGAGATCGAATACAAATTCACAAAAGGAGGCTGGGAAAATGTAGAATTAGACCAATACGGAAATATTACGCCAAACAGGAAAATCCAGAAGCATTCGGCAAAAGCTATTGATTTTGTAGAAAAATGGAGACTCAACTGGGGACCTTTCAAAGACGAGTTTTTCCCTATTGTTGAAATTATATCTGAAGAATTTTACATTCCACAGCTGGAGCGTTACCGCAAAGTCTGGGCACTTCTTCCCTACGATTATTATATTTCAGATAAAAAATATCCCGTGCTTTATCTTCAGGATGCGCAGAATTTATTTAACGAAGGAAGTCAGTACGGAAATTGGGAAATCGACAAAAAACTATCTATACTTGCTGAATACGGTCGTGGAGACGTTATTGTAATTGCAGTAGAACACGGCAGTGAAGACCGAATTAAGGAATATATTTTTGATAACGACAATATCACAAAAGGTTCCGAAGGAAAAAAATACATCCGTTTTATTGCAGATACATTAAAACCTTTCGTTGATGATCATTACCGCACCAAAAAAGACCGCGAAAACACAGGAATCGGCGGAAGTTCTTTAGGCGCTTTAATCAGTATCTACAGCGGATTTTTGTATCCAGAAGTTTATTCAAAACTGTTGATTTTTTCGCCTTCACTTTGGGTGGAACCCAACAACAGATTTCCGATGATGAGTTTTAAAATTCCCTATAAAATGAAAATTTATTTGTACGGGGGCGAAAAGGAAGGCTCTAAAATGGTAAAAAGAATCCAGCTATTCGAAAATTATCTGGAAAGATGGGAAAAGAAAAATCTTTTTGATTTTGAATTTAAAACTAATATAAATCCCGAAGGTTCTCACAGCGAATTTCACTGGTCTCAGGAATTTCCGAGGGCAATCGAATGGTTGTTTTATAATAATACCGAAAACCCTGTAGAAGTAAAACCTCATCAAGACACTATTAAAAATTAGATTATGAAATTATTCAACAAAAAAAATAAACAGTACACACAGATCTTTCAATTATTTACAGAAGAAACCTGGGCTTTACATTCTAAAAATTTCAACAAAAATATAACACTGCTTTTCGCAGGTAAAAAACACGAAATTTTCATTGAAACCAGTGAAGAAAATATTATTTATTATATAGGTCTAGGAAAAGAAACTTTACAGAATTTTGAATTTCAACAGAATGGAATGAAATTCTCCCAGACTCAGAAAAAAAACATACAAACCGTTCCTACCCTACTGATCTCTGAATTTATTAACGAAAAACAGTTTGAAGAGTTCGCAAAAGGAATGCTCCTGGGAACTTACGCCTATCCATTTGATAAAAATCATCCTTTTTGGAACGAGTCTTTTGAGCTTCACTTCGGAAATTTAAGTCAGAAAAAACTTGAAACTATTTCTTTAAGAATAGACGCCATTTGCGATGGACAAGCAGCTTGTCAGGATTGGCTTAATAAACCAGCTAATTTAAAAAAGCCTGAAATTTTCAATACTTATCTTAAAGATCTAGCCAAGAAAAACCAATTGAAATATACCGTTTTTAATAGAAAAAAATGCGAAGAATTGGGTCTGGGAGCCTTCCTTTCGGTAAATCAGGGAAGTGCTTACGATGCGGCTTTTACCATTTTAGAATATAAAACAACGGAGAAAAATGCCAAAACTTTCGGGCTTGTAGGAAAATGCGTTTTATTTGATACAGGAGGAATATCCATCAAAGCGTCAGACAATATGCACTACATGAAATCTGATATGGGAGGCGCAACAGCCGTGATTGGTGCTCTCATTTATGCATCACAAATGAAACTTCCCGTTAACATTACCGCGATTTTACCGATTACAGACAACGCAGTTTCAGAAAATGCCTATTTACCCAGCGATGTAATTACTGCTTACAACGGAAAAACAATTGAAGTTTTAAACACCGATGCAGAAGGAAGAATGACGCTTGCAGACGGTTTATCTTATCTTTCAAAAAATTATAAAACCGATATTTTGATCGATCTTGCAACCCTTACAGGAAGTTCGGTAAGGATGTTTGGAGATACGTGCGGGGCAATGTTTTCGAACAATGAAGACTTGAAAAACCTGTTGATTAAAACTGGCGATAAAACCAATCAGCGCCTTTGGAATCTACCTTTATGGGATGTTTGGTTGGATGATTTCAAATCTGATGTTGCCGATTTTAAAAATATATCAATGAAGCCTCTGGGTGATTGTATTATCGCCGCAAAATTTTTGGAGCAGTTTATCGAAGGTCATCCAAACTGGGCACATCTCGACATTGCAGGAGTGGCGTTTGGAAACGTAGGATATGCTAAAGATAAAGCGGCAACCGGCTTTGGAGTACAACTATTGGCCGATTTAATTGAAAATTATCATTAAAAATTAGTTTTTTAAAAATTTTCTTCTTATACTTGATTAGTAATTTTCAAAAGCATATCGATTACTAGTTTTTAGTATTAAATAATCAATAATCATAAGCTTTTATTTTTTATAATTTAATAAAAATTAAAAATCATTATATGAAGGAGAAAACCATCGTGTGCATTTCGTGCTACTATAAAGGTTACGATTTTATGGATGAGATGAAAAAACTCGGAAATAAAATTATCCTCATTACGTCGGAGAATTTAAAAGACAAAAACTGGCCATGGCACGCTGTTGATGAAGTTTTCTACATGCCCGAACTTAAACCTTCGGTTTGGAATCTCGACCATCTTATTCAGGGATTTTCTCATTTGATGAAAAGCCGAAAAGTAGATGCGGTTATCGCCTTAGATGATTATGATGTTGAAAAAGCCGCACTGATTCGTGAGACATTCCGTATCCCTGGAATGGGACAGACAACGCATCGTTATTTCAGAGATAAACTGGCCATGCGGCAGAAAGCAAAAGATTCCGGAATCAATGTTCCTGAATTCATCGCCGTGTTTAATGATCAGGAAGTAAAAGATTTCTGCGATAAAATTTCTCCGCCCTGGGTGTTAAAACCACGATCAGAAGCTTCGGCCTCAGGAATCAAAAAGTTAAAAAACCAGGAAGAACTTTGGGAAGCACTTGAAAAGCTGGGCGAAGAGAGACATTTATTTCTTCTCGAAAGCTTTAAACCCGGTGACGTTTATCACGTTGACAGCTTAACATTTAATAAAGAAATTGTTTTTACCTCGGCTTCAAAATATCTTGCTCCTCCGATGCAGGTCTCTCACGAAGGTGGCGTTTTCCGCACCAAAACTTTAGGTAGATATTCAGAAGAATTCAAAGCTTTAGAAGAAGCCAATGCAAAAGTTTTATCGAATTTCGGTTTGCAGAACGGGGCTACCCATACAGAGTTTATTCGTGGTAAAGAAGATGGAAAATGGTATTTCCTTGAAACCTCTTCAAGAGTGGGAGGCGCTCATATTCCTGATCTAGTCGAGGCTTCGAGCAATATTAATATTTGGCGCGAATGGGCAAAAATTGAAGATTCGCTTTTAAGAGGAAATCATTATGAAGTTTCAAAACCTACAGGATATTATTCAGGATTAATTGTCGCATTAATAAAAGATTTAGCTCCCAATTATAAGGATTTTGAGTGTGAGGAGGTCGTAAAATTTCTTCCAATTGATTATCATGTAGGAATTGTTTACAAATCAAGCGATTCTGCTATTGTTCAGGAAAGATTAGATTTTGCAGCAGAAAAGATTCACGCTGAAATGCTGAATGTACTTCCGCCGAAAGACAAACCATCAAGCTAAGATGTTAGATGCTAGATGCTAGATGCTAGATGCTAGATGCTAGATGCAAAATTATTATCTATTACTCATTACTTATCAATTATAAAAAATATGCCACACATAGAACATACTGATTATTACTCACACATATTAGGAACAAGCCTAAAAGTAGAAATTACAGGACATTATGGCTATCCGATTATTATGTTTCCGACTTCTCAGGGTTTATATACTCAAAACCATGATTTTCACCTGAACAGCAGTATCAATTATTTTATTGAGCAGGGAAAAGTGAAACTATACAATATACAGACGATTGATTCGTGGAGTTTTTATGACGAAAAAATTTCTCCTCAGCAAAGAATCAGAAATTATGAAAAATATGTGCAGTTTCTGATTCAGGAGTTCGTTCCTTACATTCAAAAGATTCATCAAGTACATCGAGTTGCTATTGCGGGCGCAAGTTTCGGGGGTTATCATGCAGCGAATTTTGCATTCAGATTTCCTGATGTGATTTCTCATTTATTCTGTCTTTCGGGCGCATTCAGCATCAGAAATTTTATGGATGGATATGATGATGATCTGGTTTATTTTAACTGTCCGAGAGAGTTTGTTAAAAATGATGACGCCTGGAAATACAAACACATGCATATTGTTTTGAGCACCTCAGATGAAGACATCTGTAAAGATAAAAATGTGGAAATGGCAGCTATTTTAGCCTCCAAAGGAATTGATTTCTGGTACGATGAAAAAAGATGGATCAATCACGACTGGCCTCTCTGGAGAATGACTTTCCCAACATATATAGGCACATTTTTCTAATCAAATAATTCAAAATATTAATACTAATAAAAAAACAAAATTATGGCAAAAAAAGTAGGAATTTTATTCGGGATGGAAGACACTTTTCCGTGGGCATTTATTGATAAAGTAAACGAGCTCGGAAAGGGAGAAATTATCGCTGAAGCAGTGAATATAGATAAACTGGAGCAAGGCGCAGATTATGGTTATGCAGTAATTATTGACCGAATTTCTCAGGATGTCCCTTTTTACAGAGCTTATCTGAAAAACGCAGCTTTAAATGGAACCTATGTCATTAATAATCCTTTTTGGTGGAGCGCTGATGAAAAATTCTTCAACAATGCATTAATGACAAAACTAGGAATTCCTTTGCCTAAAACAGTTTTGCTTCCTTCACATGAAAGACCTACCGACACTTCAGAAACTTCATTCAGAAATTTAAAATTTCCACACGATTGGGAATACATCTTTGATTATGTAGGATTTCCGGCATACATGAAACCTCACGACGGCGGTGGCTGGAAAAGCGTTTACAGAGTAGAAAATCCGCAGGATCTTTGGGATAAACTAAGCGAAACAGAGCAATTGGTCATGATGGTTCAGGAAGAAATTGTTTTTCAGGATTATTACAGAGTGTATTGTTTAGGGCAAAAATACGTTCACATTATGCCTTACGAGCCAAGAAATGCACCTCATCTGAGATATGAAACAACGCATCAGACAGAAGGCGAAGATTTAAAAAAATTACTGAAAACAATTCATGATTACACGATTAAAATGAACCAGGCTTTAGGATATGATTTCAACACCGTTGAATTTGCGGTAAAAGAAGGAATTCCGTATGCGATTGATTTCTGTAATCCAGCTCCTGATGCAGACAAGAACTCTGTTGGAGAAGAAAATTTCGCATGGATTGTAGAACATTCTGCAAAATTAGCCATTGAAAAAGCTAAAGAATACGTTCCCGGAAAACCTAATATCTCGTGGGGAACTTTTGTAAAAGATTCTGTAAAATAAAAAATTAAAAAAACACTGAAAAAAAAATGCATCAATTTACAATAGGAATAGAAGAAGAATATCAGATCATCGATGTTGAAAGCCGCGATTTAATCTCTCATGTTTCAAAAATCATTGAAGGCGGAAAGGCTGTTTTAAGTGAAAATTTAAAACACGAAATGCACGAATCAATGATTGAAATGGAAACAGGAATCTGTCAAAACATTCAGGAAGCTCAGGCTGAACTCACCAATCTAAGAAGACATCTGATCAATACAGCCCATGAACAGGGACTTCGTGTTTCTGGCGGCGGAACTCATCCTTTTTCAAACTGGGAACACAATACCATTACAAACGGCGAACGTTATAACAAAATTGTAGACGATATGGGCGATGTTGCCCGTGGAAATCTTATTTTCGGACTGCATGTTCATATCGGAATTCCCAATCGTGAAGAAGGCGTGAGAATACAGAATGTCATGCGTTATTTCTTGCCGCATGTCTATGCGCTTTCAGTGAATTCACCTTTTTGGATCGGCAGAAGTACAGGTTTTAAGTCTTACAGACAGGAAATTTTCGTAAAATTCCCAAGAACCGGAATTCCAAGTTACTTTAATTCTTTGGCTGAATTTGACAGTTATGTAGATCTTTTGGTGAAAACAGGAACTATTGATAATGCCAAAAAAATATGGTGGGATCTGCGTGTTCATCCGTTTTATCCTACGATTGAGTTCAGAATTTGTGATATGCCTTTAAGAATTGAAGAAACAGTTTGTCTTGCGGCGATTATGCAAAGCTTAGTAGCTAAAATCTACAAACTACATCAGCAAAATTTAAGTTTCAGAAGCTACAGAAGACTCTTACTTAACGAAAATAAATGGCGTGCTTCCAGAGATGGGGTTCATTCTAAACTGATTGATTTTGGTAAAGAAGAATCGGTGCCTTATCCTGATCTTTTAAAGGAACTTTTAGAGTTTATTGATGATGTGGTTGATGATTTGGGATGCAGAAAAGAAGTAGAATATGCCTGGAAAATTCTGGAAAACGGAACGGGTGCAGATCGACAATTGGCGGTCTATAAAGAAACCGGAGATCTGAAGAAAGTCGTTGATTATATGATATCTGAGACAGAATACGGCATTACGCACGGTGAATTTGCTTCATTATAAATTCATAACTTTGCAGAAATTATGAAGTTATGAAAGATGTAAGAATTGCTTTGCTGGATATGAATAACAATCAGGCGAATCAAGGGTTTAAAAATATTAAAGAAATTTCTGAAAATTTTAAGAAGCAATCAGACGAAAATATAAGCATTACAGGTTTTGATGTAAGATATAAAAACGAAATTCCAAATATTGAAGATTTTGATATATTCATTTCTTCCGGCGGACCGGGAAATCCGCACCGTGAAGGTTTTGAATGGGAACAGAAATTTGCAGATTTTTTGAATGCAGTTTATGAACATAACAAGCATAATGAGGCAAAAAAATATCTTTTTCTGATTTGTCATTCTTTTCAATTGGCGAGTATTCATTGGAATTTAGGAAATATCTGTAAAAGAAAATCTTATTCTTTTGGAATAATGCCAATTCATAAGACGGAAGAAGGCGAAGAGGAATTCTTATTCAGAAACTTACCAGATCCTTTTTATGCAGTAGATTCCAGAGCCTATCAGTTTATTGAGCCTAATGTGGAGCGTTTTGAAGAATTGGAAATGAAAATGGTGGCTATTGAAAAATCTCGTCCTCATATTGATCTGGAACGGGCAATTATGGCAGTTCGTTTTTCTGATGAAATTTTCGGAACACAGTTTCATCCTGAAGCTAATCCCGATGGAATGATTGAAAATCTGAAAGACGAGAAAAATAAAGAAGCAATGATTGAAAATTACGGTATGGAAAAATATCTCGAAACCGTAGACCGCATTAATGACGAAGATAAAATCGTTCTTACACAATCTCAAATTTTACCTCGCTTTTTGAGCGATGCTAAAAAAAATATTTTGAAACAAAAGAAGGCAACAGCCTGATGAAAAATTCAAATAAAAACAATTAAAATCGAGCATTAATGCTCGATTTTTTAAATCACAAAAAGAAAAATATATGATCCCTAAATACAGAAAACAGTTTAACGAAGAATTCAGCAGCGAAAAGTACAATCAGCTTCAATCAATATTAAAAGAAAAAAGCGGCCTATTGCCAACATTCAGATTGTCTGAAAGTCCTATTTTTTTAACTCATCAATTCAAAGAAAAATTAGTTTCTGCAAGTGAAAGTATTATTGATCAGATTAAAAATTTTCCTGAAGGAACTTTAGAAAATTCAATTCCGGAAAACTGTAAAGTTCCCAATGATACCAAACAGCCTCATTTTTTTACCATAGATTTTGGAATCTGCAGAAGTGAAAACGGAAAAATAGAACCTCAACTGATAGAATTGCAGGCCTTCCCCTCTCTTTATGCTTTTCAGAATGTTTATGAAGGTACTTTTTGTGAAGTTTATCCTTTCTTAAATCAATTGAGAAACAATATTTCGGATGAAGATTATCAAAAGCATTTATATGAACTGATCGTTGGTAAAGAAAATCCTGAAAACGTTATTTTACTTGAAATTTATCCTGAAAAACAGAAAACCGCAATTGATTTTACTTTAACCGAGAAACTTTTGGGCATAAAAACAGTTTGTCTTACAAAAGTAAAAAAGCAGGAAAATCAATTATTTTACGAACATAATGGAAAACTGATCAGAATTAAAAGAATTTATAACCGCGTAATTTTCGATGAGCTAGATAAAATTCCTGATCTAAAAACTGAATTTAATTTCCGTGAAGAGGCCGATGTAGAATGGGTTACTCATCCTAATTGGTTTTTTAAGATTTCTAAATATATTCTGCCTTTACTTAAGCACGAATTTGTTCCGAAAAGCTATTTTCTACACGAATTTCCTGAAAATGAAAAACTTGAAAATTTTGTTTTAAAACCTCTGTTTTCTTTTGCAGGAAGCGGTGTAAATTTAAATCCAACAAAAGAAATTACTGATGCTATTTTAGATAAAGAAAATTATATCTTGCAGCGAAAAGTAAATTACGAACCTATTTTTGAAGATATCAATGGAGATTTTTCAAGAGCAGAAATCCGTTTACTATATATCTGGAAAGAAAATGAAGAGCGACCTATTTTACTTCAAAACCTTTCCAGAATGACCAAAGCCGCAATGGTAAATGTAGATTTTAATAAAAAAGATGCAATTTGGATTGGAAGTTCTCATGCGTTTTTTGGGGAAGAATAGTTTATGAAACATGAATAAATATGTATTAAAAATCATTTTGCCAATTATTTTAGTTTTGACTTTTAAGCTGAATGCTCAACAAAAAGTTTATTCTAAACAGGAAATCGGAAAATTTAAAGAAAATGAACAATTTTACCTCAATAAAAAAGTAAAAGACATTTTAAGAAACCTGAAAGTAAATTTTGAGATAGCATATGTTGGCGGTGGCTGGTCTGAAGAAATGAGTTTCATTGTTTTAAGATTTAATAATCGAAAAGATGAATATCAACTTCAGCAAAAAGGAATTAAACCCGCAAGATTAACGCTTTTCATTAAAGAACAAGACGTTGAAACCAATAAACTTTTTTATTCTGAAACAAAAAGGATCGGATTTTATAGAGACAGCTTAAAAAATAAATCTAATGCACAGATTTTAAAGGATTACAAAAATCTTACTTTAGGCATGATTTACGCTAATTCTGAACAACCGGAAATCAAAAAGGAGTAAATTAACTTTACTCCTTTTCTTTATTTAAAATTTATCGTCTTCGAGCAATTCTCTTGCCTGATAATCCTGAACAAGGTCGATTGCATTGGAAATTACATCACTTAAGGCAGTGATAAAAGTTCCCTCTTCTGCCATTCCCATTGCGTGTTTCAACGCATCAATTTCTTTAGGAATTGTCTCGTAGCTTACATCTCTTCCCGAAGATTGCATTCCGTCTATAATCAAACCATTGATTTCTTCTTCTGTTCTTCCACGAAGGTGTTTTTCATTTCTGATGATGATATGATCAAACATTCTTCCGGCAATTTTTCCGCATAATCTGATATCTTCATCTCTTCTGTCTCCCACACCGGAAATTATTCCTATTTTCTTGGTAGATTCTACATTTTTAAGATAATCTTCAATCGCTTCGTAGCCTGCAGGATTGTGTGCAAAATCAATTAAAACTTTAAAGTTTTTGAATTTAAATACATTCAGTCTTCCCGGAGTAAGCTGCGCACTTGGAATAAATGTCCGTAGTGAATTGGAAATATCTTCAATCCCAAAACCATAAAGATAACAAGCCAAACTCGCTGCCAAAACATTATCGATCATGAATTTTGCTTTCCCTTCCATTGTAATCGGGAAATCTTTTACTTTGCCGATTCTGATTTTCCAGTCCCCTTTTTTAATGGTTACAAAACCTTCTTCGTAAACACAGGTTATGCGGCCTTCTTTAGCGAATTTTTTGATGTATTCGTTATTTTCGTCCAAACTAAAAATCGCGACATTACTCGGCAAATCATTGATAATTCTCATTGAATACTCATCTTCAGCATTCAAAACACTCCATCCGTTTTTCTTTACGCTATCTAATACAACTCTTTTTACTTTGGTTAAATCTTTCAGATTGTGAATATCATTCATTCCTAAATGATCTTCTTTAATATTGGTTAAAACGCCGATATCACATTGAGAAAACCCTAATCCTGAGCGGAGAATTCCACCACGGGCGGTTTCCAGAACAGCAAATTCTACGGTTGGATCTTTTAGGATAAATTCTGCTGAAACAGGTCCGGTAGTATCCCCTTTCGTCAACATCGTATTCTGAATATAAATTCCATCGGATGTTGTAAAACCTACTCTGTAGCCGTTATTTTTAACGATATGGGAAATTAATCTTGTGGTTGTCGTTTTACCATTGGTTCCCGTAACTGCAATAATCGGAATGGTAAACGGTTTTCCTTGCGGATACAGCATATCGACAACCGGAGCAGCAACATTTCGCGGAAGACCTTCGCTCGGAGCCAAATGCATTCTGAAACCAGGTGCTGCATTTACTTCAATGATCGCTCCACCACTTTCTTTCAAAGGTTGGGTAAGATTTTCTGCCATAATATCAATTCCGCAGACATCTAAACCAATAATCTTTGAAATTCTTTCTGCCATTGTAATATTTTCAGGATGTACCATATCGGTTACATCAATAGAAGTACCGCCTGTAGAAAGATTAGCGGTAGATTTCAGATAAACCACTTCTCCTCTTTGAGGAACCGTTTCTAAAGTATATTGAAGTTTTTCAAGTAATTCTAAAGTATCTTTATCAACCGTAATTTCGGTCAAGACATTTTCGTGGCCATATCCTCTTCTCGTATCTTGATTTTCTCTTTCAATTAGTTTCTTAAGATTAGATTCACCATCACCCACAACGTGAGCAGGAACTCTTCTCGCTGCAGCAACCATTTTATTATTGATGACCAAAACTCTGAAGTCGTATCCGGTAATGTATTTTTCAACAATTACTTTTTTCGAGTATTTCTGAGCGTGCTCTAACCCCGTTACCGATGAAACCCAATCATTAACATTAATTGATGAACCTTTTCCGTGATTTCCGTCTAAAGGTTTGATCACAATTGGATAGCCTATCTTTTTAATAACATTTTTAAGTTCTTCCTCATCTACAATTAAATCTCCCATCGGAACAGGAATCGCAGCATCATGAAGCATTCTTTTTGTCAGTTCTTTATTACATGCGATGTCTACAGCAATCGAGCTTGTATTTCCCGTAATTGTCGCCTGAAATCTTTGCTGATTAACACCGTAACCTAGCTGCACCAAAGAGTTGCTTCCCAATCTTATCCAAGGAATTTTTCTTGAAACCGCTTCTTCAACGATACTTCCTGTTGAAGGTCCCAATCTTACCCGTTCTCTGATTTCCTTCAGTTTCTGAATACAAGCATTGATATCGTATTCTTTATTTTCAATTAAAGCTAAAGCAATTTCTACCGCTTGTTCAGCAGCATAAATTCCGGCATTTTCTTCGATATAATCAAACACTACATTATAAACTCCGGGAGTTTTTGTCTCACGAGTACGCCCAAAGCCGGTTTCCATACCCGCCAAAGTCTGAATTTCTAAAGCGATATGCTCGATCACATGCCCCATCCAGGTACCGGTTTCTATTCTATGAAAAAAACCTCCTCTTGTACCTTCAGAACAACGGTGACTAATGAGTGACGGCATAAGCTGTTCTATCCTTTCACGAAAACCTTCAATTTTATTTGTAGGGAAATTTTCCATTTCCTCCAGATCCAAACGCATCTGTATCAGCTTCTTTCTTCGTATACTCCAAATATTTGGACCACGCAACGCCTGTATCTTCTCAATTTTCATAGTTTAGCTATACCTTATTTTATTAATAAAAACATCTTTCTAAATCAAAGATAATGCAAAACCTCAAACAAAACCATAGCGCTATTAAAGATTTATTAAAAAAATACACTTTCTGTAATTAATTATAAATCAAAGTAAATACGTTAAAAAGCGGTTTACATTTCATTAACAATTTATTATTTTTTAAATTTGCAAGCTATGAAACCTGTTGGAAAATTAATTATTATCGGTGGAGCTGTTAATAAAGGCAGTTTTTCTGAAACCGATTACGATCAGAATGTTGAAAAAAATCTTAACTTTTTTGAAAGAGGAATCTTAAGAAAAATCATTACTGAATCTAAGAATAAAGAAAACTCAGTTATCGAAGTCATTACTACGGCTTCGCAGATCCCGCAAATAGTGGGTTCTGAATATAAAAAAGCTTTTGAATTTTTAGGAGCCAAAAACGTAAATATATTGGATATTCACAACCGTGAAGAAGCCAATTCGGATGCTATTGTTGCAAGAGCAAATGCAGCCGACGTTGTCATGTTTACAGGCGGCGATCAACTACGACTGACTTCCATTTTGGGCGGAACAAGATTTCACGATGCTATTTTACTTAAATATCAGGAGCAGGATTTTATCTATTCCGGGACTTCAGCAGGAGCTGCTGCAGCTTCTGAGAATATGATTTACCAAGGAAGCAGTTCTGAGGCTTTGTTGAAAGGTGAAATTAAAACGACTCAAGGTTTAGGTTTAATCGATAATGTGATTGTAGATACGCACTTCGTACAAAGAGGAAGAATCGGAAGACTTTTTCAGGCTGTTGTAAACAATCCTAGAACTTTAGGCATCGGTTTAGGTGAAGATACCGGACTTTTCATTCACAATGATACCATGACCGCTGTAGGATCTGGATTGGTAATTATTGTTGATGGAAGATTTATTAAAGACACCAATCTTACCAACATCAATTTAGGTGAACCTATCTCAATAGATAATCTTACCGTTCATGTCATGTCGATGAATGATCATTATGATTTGACGACAAGAAAACTGACGATAGAAAACTCTCAGTTTAATCCGATACCTCAGACATAAAATAAATAATCATTGATAATCGATAAATAATAAATGATTTTGATTTGTATTTAAAAATTAAAATCATTTAAAATCAAAAACTTAGATCAATTATCATTTATCAATAATCAACTATCCTTTTTATGAAAATCATTATCCACGGAGGTTTTTTCTCTGAAAGTGACCAAAGCAATGAAGTGAAAATTGCCAAACAAGATTCTTTAAAAAGCATTGCTGAAAAAGCATATCAATATCTAGAAACCCATTCTGCGGTCGATACTGTTGCGTACGCAGTTTCTCTTTTGGAAAATGATGAATTGTATAATGCTGGAATCGGTTCGCAAATTCAAAGTGACGGCGTTATCAGAATGAGCGCAGCATTGATGGATGGTGAAACTCAGAAAATGAGCGGTGTTATCAATATTCAGGATGTGAAAAATCCGATTTTTGTAGCAAAGGAACTGATGAAAGAAGATGACAGAGTTTTAGGCGGAAATGGAGCTAAAATTTATGCTAACAATAACGGTTTTGAAAACTTCTCAACAGAAATTCCTCAAAGAAGAAAAGAATACGAAGCCAAATTACATAATGGCGGAAAAGGAACTGTTGGTTGTGTTGCCATCGATAAAAACGCAAAATTAGCTGTTGCCACTTCTACAGGAGGTAAAGGTTTTGAGATTCCGGGAAGAATTTCGGATTCTGCAACGGTAGCCGGAAATTATGCCAATGAATTTTGTGCCGTAAGCTGCACCGGAGTTGGTGAAGATATTGTAAGCAATGCTACATCAGCGAAAATTGTAACCAGAGTGACAGACGGAATGAGCTTACAAGAAGCTTTTGACAAAACTTTTGCAGAGTTAAAGACAATCGATGGTTTTGCCGGAGCTATCGCCATTGATAAAAACGGAAATATTTATCATCAGGATTCTTATCCTACCATGGTTTTTGCAAGCTTTGATGGAAATCAATTTGATATTTTCAAATAATTTTAACATATTTTTATTATTCCCGAAAAATTTTTGGCACACATTTTACATAGTTATTAATAACAAATTTAATATTATAACTTTTAAAATCAGAAATCATGGGAAATAAGACAAACGGTTTATTAGCTTTATTAGGAATAGGTGCATTAGCATATTGGAAATACAAAAAATCTACTCCGGAGCAGCAGCAAGCTGTAAAAGACAAAATCAACTCTGCGAAGGATAATTTGAACAAATGGGGAAATGATTTGAAAGATAAGGCAAATGAAGTGGCTTCCCAGGCGCAAAGTAAATTTGACGAAGCGAAAACAAAAGTAGAAGATTCTGCATCTAATATATAAGATCTGAATTTATAAACTTAAAAATTTAACATTCATATACAAAAAGTCATCATTACGATGACTTTTTTTGTGCTGAAAGGGCATAAACCATAGGAATTTTATTTCCAAATTTCTCTGTTCGCCACTTTCCTTTTTCAAACTCTTCAATGTGTTTAAAACACGGATATGGTGACCAGTCAAACTCCTGAAACTTTTCTATAACCATATTTTTATCAACTAAATTTTGCATTACTTCAGATAAGGAGTGGTTCCACATCACATAATCCTGAACTATTTCGGCAGAAAAATCTGCATATGTTCCTTCGTACGTTTCAGCAATGGGTTTTTCATTAAAATAATTATACGAAATATCTTTAAAATCATCATCAAACATCCAAACAACAGGATGAAATTCTACCATGACAAACTGCCCGCCAGGTTTTAGAAAATGATCAATTACACCCGCCCATTTTTCAAGATTGGGAAGCCAGCCAATTGTGCCGTAACTCGTGAAAACTATATCAAATTTTTCATTTAAAATAGTAGGCAAATCATACACATCAGAGCAAATAAATTCTGTATCTGTATTACATTGTTTCGCCAAATCTCTTCCCGCTTCAATTGCTTTATCTGAAAGATCAATTCCGGTAACCTTTGCTCCCATTCTCGAAAGCGAAATAGAATCCTGCCCAAAATGACACTGCAAATGAAGGATTGTTTTACCTTTTACATCTCCTAAAAGTCCTAATTCTATTGAATTTAATGAAGTTCTTCCTTTCAAAAATTCATCTACAAAATAGAAATCAGATTTCAAATGCGGCTCCACTTTAGCGTTCCAGGATTTCCTGTTAATTTCTAAATAATTTTCCATCGTTTTTTTTCTGTAAATATAATTTTTTTCCGGAAACCTCTATGCTTTATGGTTTCCCGTAAAAAAAAACAAGAATGCCACTGTAGTTTTGGAGAAAATTAGAATACCGATTCTTGTTTTACAAAAAAGAAAAAAACAATATTATAAATATCTATCAACCATGAGTAAAAATTCTTTAGGAGCATCAGATCTATTTCTAGGCGTGCTCGCAATATTATTAATCAGCGTGAGCTTTTATCAAACCTGGGTTGGGCTTGAGCAAATTTTTGGCAATGCATCATTTGTAATCGCACTCGTGCTTTCTTTGCTTTTATTATTTCTCTGCTGGATGCTTCGTGCGGCAAAACTTGAAAGTAAATCTACCGGAAGCTTGGTGGGAATTTACATATTCATTGCATCATTTTGTTTTATTGCCAATTTCAACGCTTTGTACACAAGATTTATGCGTACCGACATCTATACCAACGAATTAAAAACAATTAATGAAGATTTTAATACATTGGAAAACAATATAGAAGCAAAATTAAATTATAAATACCCGAAAGAAACCACACGGAATATTGAGATTAAGAAAAAACAATTAATGGCTCAAATTGTTGATCCCGCAAACCAGGGAATCGGGACAAGAGCGCAATCATTGATTAGAGACATCGAGAAAATGACGGGTCAGAAAGTAGATCTTTTAACGCCAATTGGAAATGATTATGAAGATTTAGCACAAAGAATGGGAAGTCAAATCGATAATATGGTAATGGATTTGTCACCGGATGAAAAAAATCTAAAATCAGATATCAATAATTCTGTTCTGAAATGGAATAAAAGAGTACAGGAGTTTTTACTGTTACCTAAAAAAGAGAAGGATGATTTGGCACAATCGCTTATAGATAATGCCTTAACAGATTATAATAAACTTGGAAACCGAGGCAGTAACATTTTAGGAGAAGATAAATTTAAATTCGAACCTTTACTTTCTCAGACACAAAACGTTGGAAAAATCGGTTATGCTTTTGAGCACGCAATTAAAAACTTCGGAATGTATCAGTTCGTTGTTTTGGCAGGATGTATTTTATTAGACTTCGTTATTGTGATCATTATTTTGTTGGTGACAAGTCCCGATAACAGAACCAATAACAGCGTTTTAGGAAACAGAAAAAAAGGCAGAACGTTAATCCCTAATAAATAAATTACCATGATGAATAATGACAAACCTTTTTCTTTTGATAACTATGATTATGACAACGATTTTAAAAAATTCGATGACTTTACAGAGCCTCAAAACGAGATTGTAACGAATGAAAATATTTACACGCTTCCTGAAATAGAAGATGATGGTTTTGTTCCCACCTCAAACGGCAGCACAACCACTGTAAAAAATAAAGACAGCAATTTCGTTTTCTTTTACGGAACCTCTGCCTCGGGAAAATCGGTTATTTTATCAGCGATTTTGTATTATCTGAATTCTTATGCCGGAGTTTTGCGACCGAAATTAGGAAGCCCAAATTCCAGAGAAGCACAAATTTTATTGGCTGATTTTTTTGAAAATATAAAAAAAGGTATCCTTCCCAATAGAAGTACGAGAGATCAGGTCACAAGATTAGATTTTGTATTTGACCCGAATAATCAATCGAAAAAAGTTCCTTCCATTAATATTTCATTTTTAGAAACTGCTGGAGAAAATCATAACGAAATATCAAGAGGCGGAAGATATCACGCAGATATTGAAGCCTACTTAAACTCAGACATTCCGCTGAACTTTTTGATTGTAACAAGCTATGACAAAGCGCATCATGAAGATTCTAAAATCGTGGAGTTTTTAGATTATCTGGAAAAAAAAGGAAAAAATCTGAAAAATGTAAATGTACTTCTTGTGATTTCCAAATGGGATAAATCCGGAAATACAGGCGTAGATAACGAGCAGCATCTTGAAAATTTCATCAGCGAAAGATTGAGTATGACCAATAACCGAATTGACACTTACAACCTCAGCAAAACCTATTTTACCATAGGAAATGTGCAGAATCAGGCCGGAATTGAAAAAATAACACTCCTGAATCTGGAGTCAGCAGAAGTTATTGCAAAATGGCTGTATAACAATATCGTTGGCTACGATTTGGATTATGAAGGTACTTTCTGGGAAAAAATAAAATTTAGCTTTTCAAAATAGATGAAAAAAATAAATGTCTTCGGCTTTGCAACATTTGGAACTCCAAACGGTTTTACACAATCCTGTATTTATGGAAATAAAAATTTAGAAAAAGCTTTAAAAACCTTCGATCTAAAAACAGATGCCATACAATTATTATCTCCCAATGACCGTATTTACTCAATCAGAAAAGAAGGTGTTACCGATAAGTTTTTGATCTCTTACTCTGTTTATACCTACGCAAAAGAGAAAAATTCTAACAGAACAGGCACTTTTATCGGTACAAGTTTGATCTTTTCTGATGAAGTAGCTGATGAAAATTTAATCTTAAACTCATTGCATCAGATTCACCAGAACTTAAAAAATAATAATGTAAGCAATAATGTTTTAAATATCAATCATTCAAAAGAGTTTAATCTCACGAATGTTTTTGATCAGGATTTCGAAAAAATTGAATACAACAGTAGAAAAGTAAGCTTTATAGACTGGGAAGGTTCAGATAAAAATCTGGTTATTTTCACCAATAAATTAGACAGTAATTCCATTCAGAATCTATTTAAGAAAGCGTTGGAGATTTTACCAAAATATGATACTCTGTTTTTTATCGACAGTAAAGAAATTGCTGAATTTGTTTCTCAAAAGAGACTTTTCAGATTAATTGATGTCAATATTTTAGAAGAAGAAATACAAAATTTTCAAACTGAAATTAAACAACAGATTCTCAATACGATTTCAAAATTTAAAAAACAAAGTAAAAAAATTGAAGATGACGGAAGAAACGAATATGAAAATTTAAAGAAGCAAATAGAGCAAGACAAGAAAATACATGTTGAGAATGGTCATAAAATAGAGAAAGCAGATAAAAATCTGACAGCTTTAAATAGCTTACACGCAAATTTTTTACGAAAATTCAATGAGTTTATTTCTGCTTTGGAATCCGGAAAAAAACTGGAAGAAGTCAATAATTCTATCAAACAAATTGAGAAAGAATTTTATGCTGAAAAAAGAAAATTAGATCATCCGGCTCAAATTTCTTCTTTCAGTAATCATCGAAATCAGAGTTCTTTTCCTTTACAAAGACCGTCTTTATCAGAATTTCCTCATCATACAGAAGAAAAGCAAAGTAAAAATACAGTCTTTCTGATTATTTCTTTTGTGTTGAATATTTTATTGATCGGTGCATTGGTATTTTTCACAATGTTTTACGAAAAGGAAAAGAAACAGGAAGTAATTCCAGACGTTTCTCCTGTACATCAGGAAACAGCTGTCAATGAAACTTCTGATAACGAAAACGTTTGGAAAAGCAAACTTAATCCTGTGCCAAATGAAATTGCTTTAAATGCAAATAACAAAAACTTAGAATTGAGTAAGCTTACGGACAGCACAACACATGTTGAAGAGATTGTAGATTTAATCTTTGAAAAAAATAAGATAATCAAAGATGTATATCAATTTCAAAAGAGTGATTATGCAGATGATTTGATTAAAGAAAACCCTGATGCGTTCGATTCAAAAAGAGTTTTAATAAGAAAAGATTCATTACTAAAAATACCATTCTACTCGGAATCTTCTCACAAAAATGTAGCTGAAACAGACATTTATCAAACTGCAGATCATTGAAATAAAATTTTATTAGCTAATCTTTAAGTTTGCAAAAATCCTGAGTATTTAATCATTTCTTTTGATATTTTTGTCGTAAAATCTTATCTGTAAATTTTGATATTACTGAAGATGGATAACAATGACAATGTAATTATATTAAAATGATTTATAAAACTTTTCTCCTCTTTCTCTTCCCAATGATTATCTTTTCGCAGAGTAAATCTTATAAAGTAATCGGGGTAAAAGACGGTGATACTGTAGAGATATTAATGGACGGGAAACCACAGGTCGTAAGGCTTTCACACATTGATTGTCCGGAAAAAAAACAGCCGTTTGGAAACAATGCAAAACAGTTTGTATCAGATGTATGTTTTGGAAAAAAAGTTAAACTTTCTACAGGCTGGAAAAAAGATCGCAATAAAAGATTGCTGGCCGAGATTATATTATCAAACGGCAAAAATCTTAATAAAGAGCTTGTAAAAAATGGTTTGGCTTGGCATTTCAAAAGATACTCGAAAGATAATAGTTATGATGATTTGGAAAAACAGGCAAAAAAATTAGAATTAGGATTATGGAAAGACAAAAATCCGGTGGCGCCTTGGGAATGGAGGAAATCACGAAAAAAAGCTTCACAACAATCCTTGTCCTTTACTTCCAATAAATAACAGAAAAAATTCCGGCTGTAATAAAGCCGGAATTTTAATATTTATCTGTAAAAATTATCTAAATAATACTCTAATATTTCTGAAAATCATTCAGAAAACTGATCAATAAATCTCTTTAATTGCAGATCTCCAAAACCATAAATCGCATATTTTTGATTAAAAACTCTAAAAACTTCATCAAAGATTTCTGCTGTCTTTTGAATATCTTTTATCTGATTTTCCAAGATTCCATTAAACCTATTTTCGTTTGCAACGACCAATTCTTCAAGGTTTCTCACAATTTCTGATGAAACATCTTTCGATAAATTATTTTGTTGAAAATCTATCCAAAGATTAGAGATTAATTTGCTTTCTTCAAGATTAATTTCTTTTGCAGAATCAAACATTTCCAACAAATCTATTTCATTACTCTCTGCAAATCCTTTTTCTTTATCTTTTGGGAAAACTCTGAAAACCGTAGATTTATTTAAATTCAAACTTGAAACTAAAAACCAAAAATTTACCTGACAAAACAAGTCGTCTTCAAACCAGAAAAACACAGAAGAATCCTCTGGAATATTTTGTATCCTTTGAAATTCTTTTACAACCAATTCTTCATAATCGCTTTCTGAATCGTAATTTTCTGTGATAAATTTCTTACGATTTTCAAAGAAATTATTGTCTGAAACAGGTCCATCAATTAAAGCTTCACGCCAAATAATACTTCCACCTTCCAAGTTTTTTGGAAATTTTTCGGCTAAACAATCGCCATTCAGGATGTGAAAAGTACTCATTAGCAAATGAAATTATAGATTAAGAAATTCTTCCAAAGAAACTGTTTTCTGTTCACCGGCTTCCAAGTTTTTAAAAGTAACCGTATTGTTTTTCACCTCTTCTTCACCTAAGAAAACCAAATTTTTAATTCCTTTCTTTTCAGCGTAAGTAAACTGTTTATTTATTTTTGCACTTTCAGGATACAGCTCTGCAGAAATTCCTTTTTCTCTTAATTGGATAATTAGTTTTAAAGCTTCTGAGGTTTCTTCTCCGCCAAAGTTGGCAAATAGATATTCTACATTTGAAGCTGCTTCTTCAGGGAAAAGATTAAGCTCTTCCATGACCAGATAAATTCGGTCTAGGCCAAAAGAAATTCCAATTCCGGGAATATTTTTCACTCCAAAAACTTCAGTAAGGTTGTCATATCTTCCGCCACCACCGATAGAACCCATTTGCGCTTCATCTGCTTTCACTTCAAAAATTGCTCCGGTGTAGTAATCTAAACCACGCGCCAAAGTAATATCAAAAACAAGATTCTGAATATTAACTCCCAAATTCAGAGATTGAGTAATCACAAATTCAAGTTCTTCAACACCTTTCAAACCAATTTCATTTCCGGCAAACTTTTCTTTCAGCTGAAGAAGATTTTCTAAAGCATCATTAGACTGATTGAAAAGGAAATCTAATTTATCAATCGATTCCTGAGAAATATTTCTTTCTAAAAGTTCTTTCACTACTCCATCCTTCCCTATTTTGTCTAATTTATCAAGAGCAACGGTGAAATCGATCAGTTTATCTGTAATTCCGGCATATTCTGCCAAACCTGAAAGAATTTTTCTGTTGTTGATATGAATGGTTACCGAAACTTTCAACTTAGCAAAAGATTTTAAATATAATTGAACCAAATCAACTTCCTGCCACAAACTTTCGCTTCCTACAACATCGGCATCACACTGATAAAACTCTCTGAATCTTCCTTTCTGTGGACGGTCTGCTCTCCAAACCGGCTGAATTTGGTAACGTTTGTACGGAAATGTTAGTTTCCCGTGATTCATTGCTACAAATCTTGCGAAAGGAACCGTTAAATCATAACGAAGTGCTTTATCTGTAAGACTTTCGGCACTAAACGGTTTATCTAAAGCTTTCTGAAAATCGTTCAACATTTGAGTTTTCTTTTCTTCTTTAGCTTCGTTGATGCTTGAATTTAAAATTTTAAAAATCAAACGATCTCCTTCTTCACCGTATTTTCCGGTCAAAGTAGAAAGATTCTCAAAACTAGGAGTTTCTAAAGGCTGAAACCCAAATAATTCGAAATTCTTCTGTAATATATTGATGATGTATTTTCTTCTCGAAACTTCCAGTGAGGTAAAATCTCTCGTTCCTTTTGCTAAGCTTGGCTTCATATGATATGGGTAATGAATAATAAGTAATGTGTAATTGGTTGCAAAAATAAGGAATTGAAAGGACTTTTAAATCAATAAAAAAGCCGTAGAATTTATTTCTCCGGCCTTTCATTTCATCATTTATGTTTTTAGTCGTTTTTATTTTACACGCTTTCCAGGATTTCTAAAATCTCTTCGCCGTAGTTTTCAATCTTATGTTTTCCGAAACCTTTGATGTCTAGCAACTCTTCTTTTTTAGCAGGTTTATATTTCGCAACAGATACGAGCTCTTTATTGGTTGCTATAAAATACGTCGGAAGATCTTGTTCTTTTGCTTTTTCGGAGCGCCAAAGCTTCAGAGCATCCAGAATTTTACCTTCGTCTTCGTTTAACATTTCATCATCCGCTGAATATTTAACTACTTTAGAATCTTTCACGATTGTTTTATTAACGGCAGATTCTATGTCATTAAAATACAATACTACCGACCAAAACTGTTCGTCGTGTACAAATGCAGTCTCAGTTTTAATAATTTCATGATGTTCAAGAAAATGATCGATTTCTCTTTGGTCTTCACGCAGAAATTCATCTGCAATTCTGATTTTTAAAACTTTTATTTTCATCATTTGTGCTTTTAAAGTTTATCAATTATTTGATTCTCCGTTTTTAATCCTACAATTATTTTAACGCAAAGTGTGCAAAGCTCTTCTTGACAACTCGCTGTATTCAAGTTCGCAAAGGCGTAAACTTAGCAAAGAACTAAAAGTTTATCATAAAAAAAGTGTAGGTTGATAAACGGATATTATTTACCACCCAAAAGCAGAAGTTCATCTACTCTGATTTCGGTAATATATTTTTTCACCCCATCTTTATCGTCGTACGATCTGTACGTTAATTTCCCTTCAATGGCAATCTCTTTTCCTTTTTGAACATATTTCTGAAAAATCTCAGCCGTTTTCCCAAAAGCTACCAAACTGTGCCATTGTGTTTCTTCTACTTTCTCACCTTTTGCATTGGTGTAATGATCGTTTGTAGCGAGTGATACCGAAGCTTTCATTCCGCCGTTTTCGAAGTTTACTATTTCAACTTCTTTACCTGTAAAACCGATTAAGGTTACTTTGTTTCTTAGTGACATGACATTATATTTTTTAGATTAGCGATTTAGATAAGAGACGTTCACTTGTTTTCTCAAATCTCTGTTGCAAAGATTCATCAGATTGAAAAAATTAGTCGGTGATAAACTATTTAAATTCGTTTGTAGTCGTTTGAAAATGGATATATAAAGAAAATCAAGATTTATTTTATAAAGATTTGATTAGCTCATCTTCGTATATTTGGAAATTTGCGAAAATAAAACCCACTTGTAATGAAAAGTAAAATATTATTTCCCTTGCTGCTATTTTCTGTATTTATAAATGCACAAAATGAATTAGACAAGACTGATAAAATAATTGATGAAATGTGCTTAAACTTTAAAAGTACTGAAAACTTAAACGATTCTTTAAGAATAGAATCTTTAACCCAAAAATTCATTTTTCCTTATTTAAGTCAATTTTCTGATTCAGATTATGAAAATAAAATGGAAAATCTATACTTCAGATTTCAGAAACGTTGTGAATATTTCAGAGATTATTTGCAAAGAATAAGTCCTCCACAAGGTGAAAATTGGATGAAGCTAAATGCAAAACCTGAAATTAAAGTATCTGATAAAGAAATTAATCAATTTAAAAACAATTCAAATTTTTACTATTTTGAATATTCTGGAGAAAAAACGTTGGTAAATACAGACAAAAAATATTGGACAGAAATTTTTGAAGATGGAACGAGCTCAAAATTACTTTATACATGGCTAGGTAAAAACAAATTCGAATTAGAATTTATTGAAAGTAATAACAACACAAGAAAGAACTTTAGTAAAAAAGGAGATAAATATTTTTATGAAATAATAAATAAAGAAAGCAACTATTATTGGGTTATTGTAGAAATTCCTGGGCAATCTGAAATTTTAAAATTTAAGTTATTTAACGAAAAATTAAACTTTCTTCATTAATTAAAATCTTGGTAAAGATAAACTTTGTCGCAATAAAAGCTGATAATTAAAAGAATCTGAAGATTGTTCTGATATAGCAAAATTAAAAAGAGTTTTTACACAACTTTAAACAGGCTTTTAAAATAACACAATCCTTATTTAACCTGATTTCGGGTTAAGCAACAATAGTAAATTATTAACTTTGAGTCCATTATATATTTAATTCAAAGGTGAATTTTATCCATTTATAAAGTAAGCAAAGAAGAATTAACAAGTTGATTTTATCAAACTTTTGCTCAAGCTTTGCGAAGCAAATTTATTTGCCTTTGCTTTCTAAAATAGAAAGTTTAATTATAAAATCTTTGCGTTTAATAATTTAAAAAATATTATCAAAATCTCTTATCCCGAACTGAGGTTATTCAATATTCTCAGATAGTAATTGAATATTCAAGTTAAATGTTTTTACATTCTTCCATTCTGAAACAATATTGCCACGATGTAAAATTATATTCTTGTAATGTTAAACAATATTGGCACGATGTAAAGTTATATTCTTGTATTGCTAAACTATATTTTCACCTTGTAAAGTTATATTTTTGAAATGCAAATTAATATTGGAGCATTGTGAACTAATATTCTTCCATTGTAATCATTAAAACTCCCTCCTAAAATTGGAATGTTGTGTTGCCGTAAAATAATCACAGAAAACCTGATAAACCTCAGAATCAATATGACTTGCTTTAATTCCTAACTGAATATAAATCTGCAAAATCTGATGCGATAAACTGTCGACCAAATCTGAAGAATAATCATGAATTTCTAATTGTTTTTCCGGAGTTATCGTTTTAGACTCATTCAGTAAACCTTCAACTTCGTCAGCAAATTCAATCACTTTCACCATCGCTTTATTTATTTTTTCATCGAAAAATTTTATATCTAAATAAGGTCTTATTTTAATTGCTTCTTCAGAAAAATGAGAAGCCATCCCAAGATAATTAACCAATAAAGTTAAATCTGCAAAAACTCTGAACGGGATTTTGTCCATCGCATCACCAGTGAAAAATTCATCGTAAATAAAACTGTAATCTTCCGGGACTTTTATATTTTCAACTTTAAAAGAATATGTTCCGGTTGCTTTCATTCCCGTCGATTTCCAGTTTGGAATTATTTCAACCTGATTTTTAGAAATAACAAAAGACCTGATCAGTTCATTTCCTGATTCACCAAGCAAAGGATTTCCATTCTCCGTCAATCTCGCATTTAAAGTAAAATGACTTAAATGTGGTGCTCCAGTTGCAAAATGCCAAAGTCCGTTGATCAGAAAAGTTCCATCGTTTTGCTTTTCTGCAGTTCCGCCAATCATTCCACTTCCTCCGAAACAGGTTTTGGGATTAGAAAAAAGTTCTTTCGCAATATTGGGTTTTAAATTTCTTGAAAAAAAGTTGGCGCCAGAACATAATGTCAACATCCAACCTAAACTTCCGTCGATTTTTGACCAATCAAAAAGGAGTTGCAAACCTTGATTTAAGCGTAATCCCAATCCGCCATACACTTTCGGAACCCAGATCTGAAGCAATCTTTCCTCGTGAATCTGATCAATAATTTTAGACGGAACTTCAGAAGTTCCATGCATTTTCATTCTTATTTCTTTAGGTGTAAACATACCTTTTATCTATTTCTGAATAATTAAAAAGATTATTTTTAAATCAAAATGGCACTTTATAATTCTTATTTTTTCAACGCAAAGCTTTATTTCTATCCGTTTATTATTTAAGG